>CAYWET010000037.1:0-38820 GCA_964457245.1 uncultured Chryseobacterium sp.
TCTGTAACGGTCGCCTAGCTATCTATAACGGTCGCCTAGCTGTCTGTAACGGTCGTAATCTATCTATAAGCCATCCGTAGAAGTCTATTCCGCTCCTATAGAAGCCCAAAGCATTTCTATTCCTCCCAATCTTTCGTCTGTTGGTATTGACCTGTAGGTCATTCCTAAACACTTTCGAACCATACTAATCCTTAAACATTTACACCATGGCAACAGAAATATTGAGAACCTTTAAACTGACGGATGATGAAATGCTTGAACGTGCGCAGGTATTCCACGACCAACTGAATGGCGAACTGGCCGATTTTACGGCCCGTTTCCCATGGTTGGATGCCGCATGGCTTACTGCCTTTCAGGCCGATATTACCGCAGCCGATGCCTTTCCGAAAGATGAAAGCGTAACGCTAGACATCAAGGTACTTACAGGTGATGTAACAGCCAGTATGCAACAGGGAATTGCAGCTTTACAAGCGCTAGGAGGCTACGCAAAACTGGCCTACCCTACAGATGCAGCCCGACAGAGGGTGTTTGGGCAACAGTATTGGAGCAAGGCTTACAATAGCACATTAAAGCTGCAAGAAGCCTTAGAGCTGGCCCACGCCAAAGCCAATAGCGCACCTTACAATTCCGATCTACAGGCCAAGGGCTACATGCAGGTGGATATTGACCAACTGGACACTCTTGCAACCGACCTTCAGACCAAGAACGGCCTGCAAGAAGCCCTGAAGGTTGGCCGCCATGTAACCAAGCATGACCGTATTGCACTGCTGAATGTGGTGTGGGGCCACATGCAAACCATAAATACCTGCGCCAAAGTGGTATGGGCAGCCGATGCCGAGCGTCAAAGCCAGTACCAGCTTTACCCTAGCAGCGGTAGTAGTGGTGATGATGATACACCAACCACGGATGTGAACATAAGTGGTACGGTTACCGATACGGCCACCACGTTTCCGTTAGAGAATGTAGAAGTAAGCCTATTTGAAACAGCTACTGGCCCAGGTGCCGAAGACCCCACGACCTTTACCGATGCGCAAGGCAATTACAGTTTCAGTTTTCCTGATGTACCAAGTAATTATCAGGGAACCTTATTGGCCAAGTTGACCGCATATGCTGATGCCAGCATTGCCATAGAGATTGAACCAGGTAATGACTATACCGACCAGAATATAGGCATGACCCCCACCCCTTAGACCAAGAAAAGCCCGGCCGTGCCCTAAGTACCGTCACACTGAACTGTCACACTGAGCTGTCACACTGAGCTGTCACACTGAGCCTGTCGAAGTGCTGTCGAAGTGCTGTCGAAGTGCTGTCGAAGTGAAAAAGGGAACAGGCCGGGCTTTTACTCAGACGCCAACGCATACCAATAAACAATCATCTGTTAGAAAACCCGTTCAATGGCTTCTTCAATTACATTGGCTTGAAGTAACTTTGAATCAATGGACAAACTCAAGGAAATAGCACAGGCCTTAAACCCCTATGTACGTAACAAGTACATTATGACGGTGGTCGTTTTCTTGGTCTGGATGACGTTTTTCGATGAGAATAATTTCATTTCGTTGGTTGAGAACCGATTGAAATTGGCTGAACTGCAAGACGAGAAAGAACACTACGTGGAGGAGATAACGGAGAGTGCCGAAGACCTGAAATTGTTGCAGAACGATAAGGAGCTACTCGAGAAGTTTGCACGCGAGCGCTACCTCATGAAAAAGGAAAACGAAGAGATTTTCGTTTTCGCGGTTGAGGAATAAGCCCCACCTTCGCTCCGCATTCATAATTTTTCATTCTTCATTTTTAATTGCTTCAAGTGGATTTACTGAAACAACTCTGCGCCATTCGTGCAGTAAGTGGCGATGAACGCGCCATGACCAACTTCGTGCTCAATTACATTGGCGAAACCGAAAAAAACTGGAGGGTAAAACCGACTATTTATTCTGGAGATGAGTTTCATGAGAACATCATTCTTGTATTCGGAGAAAAGCCACGTACTGCCATTTTTGCCCATTTAGATAGCATTGGTTTTACTGTTCGATATGGCAAGCAACTCGTAAAAATTGGTGGACCTGTTCTGGAAAAAGGCATTCATCTGGTCGGTTCCGATTCGCACGGAGAAATTGAGTGCAAACTGAAGGTAGACAAGGAGAAACGTGAGATTGGCTACAAATTCAAACGGGAAATTGACCGTGGCACCAACCTCACATTCAAACCAGATTGGCGAGAGACAGATAAAACGGTTCAGTGCTGCTACATGGATAACCGTCTAGGCGTTTGGAATGCCTTGAAAGTTGCCGAAACGTTGGAAGAAGGCATTATTGTTTTCAGCACGCGCGAGGAGCACGGTGGTGGTGCCGTTTCGTACCTCGGCAAATTCATTCAAGAGAAATATGGCGTTCGCCAGGCATTGATTTCTGACATTACTTGGGTTACCGAAGGCGTAAAGCCCGGTAAAGGTGTTGCCATTTCCATGCGCGACCGCGGACTGCCTAGACGAGCCTATCTGGAACGGATCATAGACATCGCTAAGCAAACAGATATTCCGTTTCAGTTAGAAGTGGAAGGCGCTGGCGGCAGCGATGGCCTCGAACTACAATCATCACCATTCCCTTGGGAATGGGTCTTTGTAGGCGCACCAGAAGACCATGTGCATTCTCCAGATGAGATTGTCCACAAAAAGGACATTGATGCGATGGTTAAGTTATATAAAGTCTTGATGTCCAAACTTTAATATGGAACCAATTTTAACACTCTTATTCATTGCTGTTTGTTTTTGGTCGATAATAACAAGCTTCGTTGGAATTTTTCAAATTCTGACCAATGAGTTTAAAGGCTCCAAACTAGTATGGGTGGCTATTTGCGGCATCGGTATTATCGGACCAATTCTGTACTTGGTTAAAGGAAGAAAACTTATAGTGAGGAAAAAGGTTGTCTAACCTTTTAAGTACTTATTCGCAGCATCCACAATCACCTTCGGAGCTCGCTGTGGCCTCATGGTTTTGCTATCGACAAAAACCAGTTCGGTCATGGCGGTATTCAGCAAATCTCCTTTCGAGTTGTGGGTTTCATACTCAAACTGGATCCGCGACCGTGGCACTTTCCGAACACGCGTGGTAATGGTCAACTCCTCATCATAAAACGCAGGTTTCTTGTAATCGATCTCATATCGGATAACAGGCATCATAATTCCCTGCGTTTCCAATTCTGCATAGCTGATACCCAGAACACGCATGGCCTCTACCCTGCCCACTTCAAAATACGTGGCGTAGTTTCCGTAATAAACGTAGCCCATTCGGTCAACTTCAGAATAGCGTGTTCTAACTTTTGTCTGATGTTCAAACATGCGGCTGAAAGTAAAGAATGGCGCGGTAAATAGCCGGATTCGATTCGGGTTTAAACAATAGGTAACATATCCTATCTACATGAACCTTGCGTTCGTGCTAATTTTATGGGCCTTAACCCCAAACAGATAAATGAGCGAAAAGAGTAAGAAGGTACATGTCTTTAAAGACGATGTACTTGGTGAGTTGGATGCAGTAGGCATCGCGGAAAGAATCAGGAACAAGGAAATATCTCCGAAAGAAGCAGTGGCCGCAGCCGTTGAACGGGCCAAAGATGCCAATCCGAGCATCAACGCCATTGTTACCGAATTATATGACCGGGCTTTAAAGGAGTCAGAAAGTGCAGCAGCAGGACCATTTACAGGGGTTCCCATGTTTCTGAAGGATATGCTGAATGTGGAAGGTGTTCCGGTTCATCATGGAACCCGGGCATACAAGGAAACACCCAAAGCCGCCACTACTACTGACCCGATTGTACAGCAGATTTTCGCGCAAGGATTTGTGAGTTTGGGCATGAGTACCATGCCAGAGTTCGGGTTTACGGCCTCTACCGAATTCCCGGAAGGAGATGCCACCCGAAATCCTTGGAACACGGACCACTCTGCTGGTGGTTCTTCTGGAGGTTCTTCTGCATTGGTGGCAGCTGGAGTGGTTCCAATAGCACATGCAGCAGATGGTGGCGGTTCCATCCGCATACCGGCCGGAGCTTGTGGATTGGTCGGTCTTAAGGCCAGTCGAGGACGTTTGTTAAAAGCGGCCAAATTCAAAAGACAACCTGTGGAGATTGCTATTGACGGAATTGTTAGCCGTTCTGTACGCGACACAGCGCATTTCTATGCCGAGGCAGAGAAGTATTACAAGAACAAAAGATTGCCAGACATCGGTTTGGTGGAAGGCCCTTCCAAACGCAAATATCGCATTGGATTTACGGCCGATTCAATTAAAGGCATGGGTGCCGATGCAGAAACAGCTAAAGGCGTGAATGAAACGGCCAAGTTGTTGGCATCGTTAGGACACGAGATTGTGCCGTTTGAACTTCCTTTGAAAGACCGATTCATAGACGACTTTGCCAATCTATGGAGCGTTGGCGGATTCTATTTTGAGCGTTACGGAAAGAAGGTTTTTGGAGAGCATTATGAACCTGAAGAGCTTTCTGGGCTAACCAAGGGGCTATCGGAGCATTTCAGACAGAACAAGGCTAAAACCGTAGCTTCAATCGTGCGTTTGAGAAATTCTTTCCGTCAATACAGACGAATGTTCAACCGTTCTGGATTGGACCTGATCCTAACACCTACAACCGCACATGTTCCGCCAGCAATTGGTTACTTAAGCATGACGCTGCCTTACGAAGACCTGTTTGACCGGATTCAGAACTGGGCGTGCTTTACGCCATACCATAATGCTACGGGTGGTCCATCAATCTCTGTCCCTGTACAGCATTACGAAGATGTAGATGTACCGATGGGCATGATGCTCTCTGCTAACTTAGGTCAAGAAGCCGTGCTACTTGATATAGCATACCAGCTGGAAGCGGCCAAGCCTTTCAAGAAGATCTGGGAATAAAAAATGCCCGACCAGATTGAATCTCGGTCGGGCATCAAATGCTTTGCGTTACTCGCGTTATGCGGTCTGAAGCAACTCCTTTTCAATAACCTCCTTAAAAGCCGGTTTTGGTAGGGCTCCCGGTTGCATCATTGGTTGTCCTTCTGCCGGAATGAACAAGATGCTTGGAATACTGCGAATTCCGAATACCGCTGATAGCTCCTGCTCTACTTCGGTGTCTACCTTGTAGATGTCCACTTTACCTGCGTACTCCTCACTCAACTCTTCCATAATAGGGGCTACCATTTTGCATGGCCCACACCAGTCGGCATAGAAGTCGACAATAGCCGGACGCTCTCCTTTGTACTTCCACTCTTTCTCGGTGGTATAATCGAAAATATCGCTCTTGAATTTATCTGCTGTTAGTTTAATACTAGCCATGACATATTGTTTGATGATTTAGCAACACAAAGGTACCGCAGCCACGGCCCGAGGTATGTGATGCGTATCACAACCAGATTTTCACAACAGTAAACGCTTAAGTGACATAACTCATCATCTACAGAGTAAGTCCTTTTTACTTTCGTAGTTCGAATTGAGGATTCAGTGAGCATGAGAATAATCTACACAGCGGTAATCACCATCATTATCAGCCTTACCGCCCAGGCACAACAGGCCATTACTATTACCAGTTCTGACATGCCGAATATCAATGATACGTTTCGGTATAGCATAACAGACGACCTCCTTGGTATTATCAGTTTAGGAGATACTGGTCCTGATAAGGAATGGCACTTTGAAACGCTTGGTTCGTTAAGCCAACGTGTGGATGAGTTTGTTGACCCCGTACTTGGCACTCCTTTGGTTTACAACGTTACGTTCAGCAACTTTTTCGACATGAACCACTTTGCCACACTTGCTGCAGAGAACAACTTGGGGCAGTTTCCCCAAAACTTCGTTTCCATTGAAGAGGTCTATGACTTCTACCGTGAGACCAGTGGCATTTTTGCAAATGTTGGTCTCGGCCTTACAATCAATGGTTTTCCGCTTACTTCCGTTATGGAGCCTCGGGATATTATTTATGAATTTCCTCTTGAATATGGTGATGAAGACGACTCTTATGGTCGCTTTGGTGTAGAAGTTCCACAGTTTGGTTATTATGGTCAAAAGATCTGGAGAACCAATACCGTTGACGCTTGGGGCGAATTGAACACACGTTACGGGACGTTTGATGCGCTGCGTGTTACAACCATTCTGAATATAACAGACACATTGAGCATTCAGGGCTTCGGATTTGATCAAGCACAACCAACAGCATTCGAGATCAAGTGGTTGGCAAAAAACATCGGAGCTCCTTTGGTTGTGGTTAAAGGCCAGATCATATTCGGAGAAAAGATTGTGAATACGGTGGAGTATTTGGATTCTATAAGGGGTGTTACCATTGGAACACCTTACGAGCCAGAAGACACCACAGGGAATCCAACCGACACCACTGGTACATCAGGCATTTTGGATGCGTTGAATGAAAACGACCTTTCGGTACATCCAAATCCGTTCAATGAATTCTTAACGGTAAAAATGAACCTGCTGGAAGGTGCAAAACTTGATGCCTCATTATTTGACATTCAAGGAAGACAAGTTGCTACAATTGGACCCCGTTCACTTCCTGCTGGTGTTCAGACATGGAGTTTTAACACGGGTCAACTAGGGCTAAAACCAGGCTTGTACCATTTGGTTATAACCGACCAATTCGGTGGGCGTTTGGTACGGAAGGTGGTGTTCAGGAAGTAACCGGTCTCATCGCATCACTGATCTTCGGAAAATTACTTTCTCCGCGTTATCATGCAGCATTTGCTGAATTGTCTGTCGTGGGTAACAAGTCCATGATTCGGAGTACGTGTTGCAAAAGCTTTAACATTCGTTAACAGACGCAATTTCCAAGTTAAGACTGGGGTTTAAGCACCAAACCAAAACCCCAGAACCATGCTACGGAAACTCCCCATTGTTCTCTTGCTTAGCATACCATTTTTGGCCAGCGCACAGCAAGAATTAAAGATCAAGAATCATCATGGCGGGCTCTTCTCCCTCGGAATGAGAACCACCATAAGCACCTTTAACCACGGTAGTTGGCAAGATGTAGGAACCGGTGTTGGTGGCCAGTTTCGCATACAGGTTCATGACCGCATCAACCTTGAGTTCTTCGCGGATTATCTCACATCGAAAATCGGTTCATCTGGCAATCGAAAAGATGCCCACGTTGGATGGTCGGTGATGTATTATCCGCTAAAGGATAAAACGTTCAAAAAGCTGATGAAGCCATACCTCATAATGGGGCATTGCTTTGACTACACCAACGTTGCTGAAAACATCAATCCGAATAACTCTCTAGAGCGTTGGAGCTCAGCAATACAATGTGGCGTTGGTAATCATTTCAATCTAACGGAACATCTCGACCTCACGTTTATAGCGCAGTACATGTTCCATTTAGGTAAACACATTGAAGCGCATGAAGAAGAAGGCGTTTTTGCCATCCACGAACATGGTGGTCTCAGTTTAGAAGGTCACCTCCTATTCACAGTCGGTATCAACTATAAAATCGCAGACCTATGGTAACCAGCATTCAAAATAAAGCCACGTCATTACGAGGGAGAAACGACCGAAGTAATCTCCTTCGGTCAAGAGATTGCTTCGCAAGCTTAGGCATGCTCGCAATGACGGTACTCCTACTAGTATGGTCCAATTACTCATTCGGGCAGAAAAACTGGAACAAACCAGAGCCAGAAGGTGATGACATTATCCGAAAAGGATTGGTTGCAGCTCAAATGACCATTTCTCCCGGCTGGGCCATCGGTCAAAAACACACCAACATATTTCTTCAGGCAGATCTGGAATACTATGTAACACGCAAAGTCTCGATAAAAGGCGACATCCATTACTTCTTGGCTACCCAGAATGGCAGCAATCTAATGCATAACCATAGCTTGTTTTTCGGAGCAAACTATCATTTCCCATACAAGCGTTTCGACCCATACATCGGATTGCATCCTGGAGCAAGTGTTATACAAATGCGCAACCCAGATACCGGAACCCCTGAAATAGATGTGGCCATTTCAGAATCGGTAATGAAAGTGTCGCCAGCTGTTTCGGTAGTAACTGGTTTCAACCTGTACATATGGAAGTACTTGCACTTTTTAGGCAAACTGACCTATGTACACGCCAACCACCCAACCGAGTGGGGTCAGAATTATGCGCTGAATGAATTCAGATTGTCTTTCGGCTTAGGCTGGAATGTGAATCTGATTCGAAAGAAATAAACATTGACCAGGGGGCCGAGGAACAGGTAGCTACGAGCAATCTGAAAAATCCTCGGCTCTGGTCTTTTTAAGAACCTTAATTTGTTTAATCTTTTTACCTAATAATTGAACAATAAGTAATTTGAACCGTTTCTCTCTTAACCAATAACTGAAACGATGAAACGAATACTAGCATTTTCAATCATGTTCTTCTTTGGACTAAACACGTCATTTCACTCTCTGGCCAAAGAACCTGTAGAAGTTTATGACGCAGTAATTATCCCTGGATTCCCGTACCAACCTGGTAAAAAAATGAACGCTATTTACCGCATGCGTTTGGCCTGGGCGTATGAGCTTTATCTGGAAGGTCGCACCGAGCACATTATTCTTTCAGGAGGTGCGGTTCACACGCCTTATGTAGAAGCTGAAATTTTCGCCCTTTACTTAATGGAAATGGGCGTTCCGGCTGATGTACTGATACTTGAGCGGAACGCGGAACATAGTATGGAAAACGTGTTCTATTCGATGGAAATAGCTGAGCAGTATGGTTATGAAAAAGTGGCTGTAGCTACAGATATGTGGCAAGCTGGAATGATTCAGATCATTGGAAAGTTTCACGGACACGATCTTTCAAAAGTTGACTTCCTTCCAGCGAAGTTTTCGATTGTAAATCGCTACTGGAAGTCATTCGAATTTGACATCAACCATGAACTTGCATTCAGGAATGATTTCATTCCATTGGTTGAGCGTAAAGACAAGGACACGCGGAAACTCGGCACGCATGGTCATCTCTGGAAACCATCAGAATGCGTGGAATTGTCATTCGCATCGGAACTTTCCAGACCGTAAATTCAACCATCAAAGAAAACTGCCATGCAACGACTTGCGAAACTTCTGGTTTACCACTTGGTTATCATTCTGATTGTTGGAATTGCCTCTTGCGGGAGTACACGTACGGCATTTGAAAACGTTGAATCTCAAATGCCATTCGATGCCATTATTGTTCCGGGAGTACCATTCGATACGGCTTGGAGCGACATTATGCGCGCCAGAGTTCTGTGGAGCTATCACCTGTACAACCGTGGCTATGCCAAAAATATCATCTACACCGGCAGCGCAGTTTATTCGCCTTATGTTGAGTCTCGAATAATGGCTGAGTATGCCAAGAAATTGGGAATTCCAGAGAACAACATCTTTACAGAAGAACGCGCAGAACACAGCACCGAAAATGTGTTCTACTCGTACTACATGGCCAAAGACCTCGGCTTCCAAAATATAGCAGTGGCAACCGACCCGTTCCAAACCAAAATGGTTAAGTCTTTCGCCAAGAAGAAGAAATTGGACGTGGCGTATGTTCCCGCTATTTTCGACACGATTCATGCATATTACGATGATGTACAAGTAAGTATTGATCCCACTTGGGCTGAAGTTGAAAACTTTGTTTCTCTACCCGACCGCGAAGGCTTTTGGAAACGGCTGGCAGGTACGTTTGGTAAAAATTTGAAGTACCGTCCAGAGGAAATCACCGATGCCAGCATGAAATACGACTAAGACTCGGCCCGCTTCTGAATTTTAAATTTTTTCCTTTCATCGTTGTATCCGAAGCCAACTCGTGTCAGCTACATTACGTTTTTCACATAGTGAGTAAAGTACCTTAATTAGCATCAATTAAAGCTGCATGTTAAAGCGAACGGTCAGGTCAGATTTCGGAGAGGTCTCCATTCGTCAAGAAGGCGTTGTTCATGCCAAGGTTCTCTATGGTATAGAAATCAATCTCGAAAAGGCAAAAACCTATCATGCACTGGTTCAGTACTTAACAAAGGATACGGCTCACTCTACGGTTATCGACCTTTCTGGAGTTTCTGCGATTTCACCAGAGGCTCGTGAGTTTCTGCAAAATAAAAGCTCTCAGTGGGGAAAAACCATTGCAGTTGCTCTTGTAACCAGCACATTCACAGCACGGGTTATTGGTAATTTTTTTCTCACAATCAATAAGCCGTCTTATCCCGTGAAAATCTTTACCGATCCATTGATTGCCCAACATTGGGCGTACACAGAGTATTTGAAAGGCACTACCAGAGCTGCTTCCTAGGTTCAATTCAAGCGTCATTTATCGATAAATTGCGTGATTCACGTAACCGACTTCTACAGTTTACAGTAGGAGTACTTGTTCGAAAAATGGTCAAGGATTTTAAACCGCTTTGAAGATGAAAACCAGTGAGATAGATACAGCGTACATTGAAAAGTATCCCGGCAATGTGTTTCATGTAACCGTTAAACCGGGTATGGAGGTAACCTTGGAAGCAGCCAAAAGGCTAATACATGCTACCAATCAGATGCTTGACAAAACCTCCAATTTCAGAGGTGGTGTGTACGACCTTTCGAAAATTGCCTACATCCACCCTGATGCACGGGAATATCTAGCTGAAGGAAACGAGATAGAAGGTACCGTTGTTGGAGTAGCACTATTATCCAATTCTTTTCTAGGTAAAATGGTCGGGAACTTGTTCATTACACTTGGTAGTCCAAATAAGTTCCCGGTCAAGTACTTTGAATCTCCGATTCGAGCTGAGTTCTGGATTCGTCAGCAAATTTCCAAGGCGAAGAAAAATGAGCAAAGCAATATGAAACACGTGGCCTGATACTGTGTAAGGTCTGACTATTGTCCGACCTTTGCAACATGGGCAAAAATTCGAAGCCTTACATCCGCGATAATCGCTCACCTAAACCTCTTAACGAAACGGTGAGCAAGTACATGCGCTCTAACAAGAGCAAGAATACAAAGCCGGAAATCTTATTCAGGAAAAGCCTTTGGCAAGCTGGAATCCGAGGTTACCGACTCCACTGGAAGAAAGCACCAGGAAAACCTGACATTGCCTTCCCTAGTAAGAAAATTGCCATTTTCATAAATGGCTGTTTTTGGCATCGTTGCCCCAAATGTCAACTTGGACTCCCGAAGAATAACCGAGAGTTTTGGGAAAAGAAATTTGCCCGAAATATTGAACGCGATAAAGAGAAAGTTGACGCCTTAGAGAATGTAAACTGGCAGGTTCTCGTTATTTGGGAATGTGAATTGAAAAACGATATTCAAACTCAAGTTGAGCGAGTACGCAATTTGCTTTAATCAATTCAATCAATGAAATATCCAGCAAAAATTTTGGTAGCCTGGGCAGAGGCCATTGGCGGCAACAAGAAGATTCGTGATTGGCTGCTGGCAAGTGAATACAAGGAATTAGGCCTGTTTGTCTTCGCGCTCTATCACAACGAAGATTCGCGTAAATGGCTAATCGATAATGGACATCAGGCGTTGATGGCAACTATACGAGGGGCCGAGGGTGATGGCAAAGCGGTAGCTTGGTTAATGAAAAACAATTTTACCCCATTGGCCAAAGTGGCGTTGGTTGGCGATGGAGATGAAGACGCTTTTCTGTGGTTGAAATCAAATGGACACAATGAGCTGGCACTGATAGCCAAGAAGATTGAAGCTGTGAAAGACCAGATAGAACAGGACAATAACGACCATCACTCTATTAACAAGCACGGTTAATTACTGCAACTTCTGCTGCACAAACATCATTGTTTTACGAAGTCCTGCAAGCTGTGGGTGATCCGACATTTCCTTAGCGGAAGAAAACACCTGAGTTTCCTTGATATAAACACCGCTTTCTACGTGGTTATCGAGTATTCCTAGTTTCTCCAAACTGGCATTAGCAACAGAGTTCTGATGCAAAACATGATGCCGAAACCGCTTCACTCCCAGCCTACTTGCCAATATGTTCATAACCGAAAAAGCAACTTTGGAAAGTCCTTGACCTTGATAACTGTCAATAACGGTGATGGCCACCTCAGCAACTTCAGGATTTTCCTTTAACCGAATAAACCGCATGGCACAAACGCCTTTATGCGGTTCAAATGAAGTGTCCAAAATTCCCCAAGCCACATGGTTAACGCCATCAGGATTTGTAAGGTAATCAAGCTGATAATCGCTCAATCGAGTAGCGGATTGAAAAAACCTTAGATACTTTGATTTTGCCGACAGCTCCTTGAATGCCGCGTCAAGCACCGTTCTATCTTCTGGCACAATTGGCCTCACGAGAAACTTCCCTGTTTCGTTCGGATATCGAAAACCAGTTTTATTCACCTAAAGAAAATATACCTTCAATTTTAGAAATCATTCAGATACCTTCCAGTCTTTCCCGAAAATCAAATTGGAGGTCTTCGTGTAATTCAGAGTACAACTTCTTGCATTTCTGCACCTGCCGACCGTAGAGATTTACGAGAACTCTACTTCGTTTCCAGTTCAGATCCAACGAATTCATTTCCTCGCAGAAGAAAATAAGAACATCCAACTCCGTTTCCTTTTTCTTTGAATACTTGATGTATTTGTTGGCAATACGAAGCGCTCTTCGAATGCTCTTTTTAGCCAAGTAAAAACCTGAGGTATTAGTGGCGTTAAAAGCTTCGGCAACGTCATGCTTAATGCGTTGCGCGTAAGCGTCTTCATCAATTGAATCGAACAACAGATAGTTCAGATATTCCTTATTGTCTTTCTTGTATTTGGCCAGGTTTTCGCAAAGGGCAACCACCTCTTCTCGCGAAAGCGACTTAAGTTCTTTTCGTATTTCGGCTAATGAGGCAGACTTCATCTTTCTGATCGGCAATGTAGGATATTGGCAATAAAAAAACCGCGGAGCAAGTATTGCGTCCGCGGTTTTGGCTCTGGCTGAGAAGTGTCTCTAAAACGAATCCAACCCCTATTACATTCGTTAAGCCAGGCCTGTAGATGTCAGAGCTGCTAACCCCTTAGTGTCTGACACCAATATTGTGTTTCGATCAAACTTGATGATTCTATCTCTTTTCAGGTCATTCAATACGCTGGTTACAAACTGACGCGATGTTCCTGTTAGATTGGCAATATCCTGATGAGTTAGGAAATGCTCCAACAACACTTCATCTCCAAATGCACGCCCAACATTATCTGCCATTTCCTTTATGAATTCAACAACCCGAGTTCTTGAATCCTTGAAAATGATGGATTCCAATCGACTTTCTGTTCTTCGGATACGAGAGCCTATTCTGGTGATCATTCTAAGACTCAATTCCGGATTAGCCTGCATTACTTTGCGCAGATCTTCGATGTAGATCATATAGAAGGAGCACTCTTCTTTCATTGTAATGGCAAACTCATGACGCTTGTCTTCGCCTGCCAAACCCATTTCTCCAAAGATCTCTCCGGGTCTAACAATAGATTTGATAACCTCACGCCCATCATCAGAGTAATTCCCAACCTTCACTCTACCTTCTTTGAGAATGAACATCACCTCACTCGCATCACCGGGATGGTATATATATGAATTCTTTGGGCGAGTTCTAAGGGTAGTAAAATTCGAAACCTCCTCTAAAACAGAGCGAGGAATGTCATCGAATAATGTGAACTGCTCTAAATGAATATAGTTTGCTTGTACGTCCATTACGTTAAATCTCTACGTGATTCACGTACAAATATGCAAACAATCTTTTATTAACCCAACATTAACCCGTGGACAAAAAGGTGGACAAGTACTTTCAAAACAGTGGACAGACACCTAAAACTCATCTATGAATTCTTGAAGTGAAACATCTCCAATAAGCTTCAATTTCTTCTTCAATCGATACCTAGACTTCTTAACCGAGTCTGGAGAAACCCCAAGTATATTGGCGATTTCCTTGGTGGACATACTCAGTTTCATTAACAAAAAAAGGCGCTGTTCCGACAGAGTAAGACTTCCGCATTCTATCGCCAGTCTTTCACGTAATCCATGATGGACATTATCGAAAAGTTGCTTGAACTCTTCCCAATCTTGCTCCGTTAAAATCCTAACACGGGAAAAGTTAACCTTTGCCTCCTCCTTGGTAGGACTATCATCATCAACTACAGTATTCAACTTATCCTCCAACTGACTCACCAGCTCATTTTTGCGAATCAAATTCTCGGTGTATAGAGATAATTTCTGTTGGTTATGCTCCAAAAGGTCAGACATGATTTTTAGCTCAGCCTTTTGCAGTTCATCTTCTGCTGAGATCAATTCCTGTTGCTGTCGGTGGTTTCGCTTTTGGTTATCGAACACAAGTGCACCGATAATGATTGCCAGAAAAAGCCCCAGTGCCAAGGTCAGCCATCTATTGGTAATAATTACCTGTTGTTGTTGAAGCATGGTAATCTCCTGATCCTTCTTATCACTCTCATACTTAACCTCCAATTCTCGGATGGTTTCAAGCTTTTCGACTTCAGCAAGGCTGTCCTTCAACTCCACCAATTCAGCTTGAAACCTGAACGCCTGACCAAACTTTTCCTGTGCTTCAGAAAGGCTGACCAAATTTCTGTAGGAAGTGAGAACATCTCCCATTTGACCGTTCTGCTTTCCTTTTTCTAATGCCAATTGAAAAAAGTGCAGCGCTGCATCAGTATTACCAAGCTTATTGTGGCAATAGCCTGTGTTATTCAGGATCACGGTCATTTGAGAAAGGTCATTTGCTCGGGTTTTCAATTGAACCGCTTCTTCCAAGTAACGAAGAGCTTGATCCCAATTCTTCAAACCCATATACCCTAACGCCAAATTATTCAAGCTTTCTCCCTGCCCTTTAACATCATTGATCTCCAATCGAGTATTATAACTATCCAAGCTCCTATCTATAGACCTCTCATAATCTCCTCTTTGATAATCTACCAGACTTAATAGCGATTGGGCCAAAGCCTGCTTCTTCTTGTTACCAATTTTCCGGTTGTATTTACCGAAAGTATTGAAGTCAGATTCGGCTTTATCCAATTCATTTTGAAGTAAACGAACAATTCCTTGTCCACTGTAGCAATTGATGATTTCTGACGAGTCATTGAGAAGCTCGCCAATTTTCATAGCCTCATACCATATAACCAGACTTTGATTCAGTTTTCCTTGATAACGAAGATTATCACCAAGCTGCTCAAGTACTTTTAGGTTCAGTAGATTTCTTTCCTCATCCCGAAGCGGAATAAGTAGTTCATTCGCACCGTGATAGTCTCCCTGATAGTTTTTAAGCGTTGCGAGGCTCAGCGAATGATAATCTTGAAGCCAACCTTCAGCCTTATTCCAACGGACAGTTGTTGAATCTAAAAGAAGTTCCTCTGCTCGGTTTACACTATCGTGCTCTAGTAAAATAGAAGCATAGGTAAGAAGCGCCCATGCCTTAACCGATTCAGTCGAAGAACTCGACTTGTTGAATAGCGCCCTACCGTAATCTACAGTAACACGTTCGTCTGTTAACGAGGCATCTTCAAGTGCCTGATAAATATCCTGTAATTCAGGTCTTAGATCTCCATTGAATGGAATGACACTGCATAAACCAATTTGATTGGAAAGTATAACTACTATCGCAAGGATCAGACCTCTGAACATGCTACAAAGGTATGAGCGTTCAGGTAGCGGTGTGATACGTATCAGAATTCCACTCGGAAACGCAAGACCGGAATCAACCCTTGCTGGTATCTTTTTTTGATGGATTGCGTGGCTGGGTCATACTTGCGTTTGATCTCGTTCTTTCGATTGGTCACATTCTGAACATCCAGCGAAACCTCCCAAGCGAATTTCCTGAGATTATGCTTAAAGCGAAGTCGAATATCTAGACGGTAGTAATCGTCCACTCTCCCTTCAAACTCCTGATTTCTGACCTTCACCTCTTTCTCTTCTCTAATAGAAGCTTCTAAATCAATAGGTGTGATTCTTCTTCCTCCTGCGTAAAAGAACTTCGCATTCAAGCCAATCAAGTGCTTTCCATTTTTGCCTACTCGAAAATCCTTTCCAGCCGTTATACTAGTTATGTAATTGCCATTGTATCGGGTATTTCGCCAAACCTCGTCCGAACCTTGATAACGTGAGTTATAAAAAGATCCGGTAATCAGGAAATAGTAATTCTTAGAGAAACTCTTTTCAACGGTCAGTTCAAGACCATAGTTCATTCCTATTCCGTTGTTTACGAGTTTTTTCTTGTCATACGCATCGTTGTCATTTATCAATGAAAAACTGTTGGCTCTCCGTCTGACAGGAACTCCGTAGAGATATTGATAATACACCTCACTATGAATACTGAAATCTCCTAAGAACCTGAAATCATAACCCAAAACCACATGAGCAGCCCGACTGTTATCCAAGTTGCGGTTAATGTAGCCGGGCTCGTCCTCACTTTCGATAAAGTAGAATGCCAGGCTTTCTTGTCTGCTGTGCATTCCAGCCCCTAAAGAAAGCTTGTGATTGGGCACAAACTTCCAATCAAAGGCGAGCCTTGGTTCAACAGCGAACTTTCCATTTACATCAAAGTAGCTGGTATGAACTCCTCCAATAAACGTAAGGTCGGAAGAGATTCTGAACTTATGTTGGGCATAAAGCTGATAGAAGTTTCCTTGACCAACCGCGCGGTAATCTTCCTTGGAACTATCTTTCCATCCCGCAACTTCCGGCCAATGATCAGACAATCCAAATATTAAACGGTTGTAGTTGACACCGTAACGTAAATGATGCTTCGGATTGAATTTGGTATTGAATTGAATTGCTAAACGTACAGCGCTATTATCTACTCGGTATTTCCAATAATCAACAAGCGTCAGACTATCAGTAAGATAACTATGCAAGAGGTTGTTGCCAGATCTGGTGTAGGCCAATGTTGTATGAACATAATTTTTCTCGTTGATGATATACCGATGACCTAACCCTGTAGCCAGAAAATGATTTTGATAATCTTCCTGAACACGATCATCATCCCATGCTTTATTATCCCATTTTGCGGTGTCTCTCTCGGCATCATAACCTGCATTACTCAATCCACCGACAGCAAACACAGAAAATGTCCCGAATTTTCTTGTCGGAAAATTGAGCTTCATATTCACATCTTGAAATGATGTAATAAGGTCTCCCCCAAGATCGGCCCCAACAGCCTTGAAAAGCCCCAAGGTTGAGTACCTGTAATTGATTAGATAGGTGGCGCGTTTTCCTTTCAAAAAAGGCCCTTCTGCCGAAGCTTCGATGCCAAGGAAGCCCACCTGTACCGTATACTCTCTTTTCCTATCATTACCTGTTCTCAGACTTAGATCGTAGACACCAGAAAGCGCATTCCCATACTCTGCAGCAAACGCACCCGTTGAAAAATCGCTATTACCCAATAGGTTGTTAGAAAGGATAGACACGTTTCCAGCGTAAAGTCCTTCAATATTGAAGTGATTCGGCACCGGAATCTCCACTCCTTCCAATCTCCAAAGAAGACCTTTAGGTGAATTGCCACGAATGGAAATTTCGTTGGTAATGTCGTCTGTTAAATTCACCCCAGCAAAAGATAGTGCCATTCGACCAGGATCATTCATACTGGCAGCAAATCGCTCAGACTGCTCAAGTGAAAACGATCGGGTACTTACAACTGCCATCTCATTGTTCGGGCGTGTGGGATCTTTTTCAGCTTTAACCACCACCTCTTCGAGGCTTGTGGTGGATTCAAGCATCTCGACATTCAGGATAACTTCTTTACCACTGCCCACATCTATCTGCCGGATGGTTTTGGTTTCATAACCCAAGTATTGCACCTGAATATCCTGACGACCTAGCGGGACGTTCTGTATTTCAAACCTACCATCAATATCTGTGGAGCCTCCAAGCACAGGGTTTGAGCCTATTACAAAAACTGTTGCTCCTATTAAGGGAACTTTGGTATCCTCATCCAGAACTGTTCCATGAATCATCTGCGTCAGCTCTTGAGCAGAGCTGTGATTCAGGTTTACGACCAGAAGTACAGAAATTAGAAAATATAGCCTCAATCTAAAAAAGATGAACCTTCAAATGTACAGTAGAAAACGCCAGATTTCAATTAACCGTTTCGACAGGGTGCTAATCAGAAAGGGGGTACACCACTCGAACCGACCAACCTGAAGTATCGGACGGATGACCTTCTTTGTCAAAGATGGTACGAACTGGCATTTTCCAATTTAGCCCCCTATCTTCCATGTAATCTTGAATGGCAGAATTGACTTCCTCATCAATGTAAGCATGATTTGACCTGATTTGAAATGCCTTACCTCCCTTGATTTTCTGGAAAGCAAGATTTTCAAACTGAACTCCTCCTGGAGCGACAGGAATCGCACTTGCAACAGTTCTGATTGAATCGCCTTCATAAAAATGGAACTCTCTCGGCCCCAGCAAATTGGCCCCATTGATCTCTGTGATTTTTTCAATCGTGGCCGATCCATGAATATGAATACTATCAGCCTCTTTCAAGGTAACATTAGCAAAGTCAAGTAGGTAAAAACTGTCTGGCAAAACAACTTCCTCTACCTCATACAGGTATTCATACGTTCTAAGAACGAAGTTCGGAGTCTCTTCTGCTAAAATTTTCAAGGCTTTCAAGTCCTTTAGCATTAGCTCTTCCAACACATTACTAGAGAACCAGTTAAACGGTCTGAAAAAAAATGAGGTCTCAGATCCAGTGAACACATACTCAACCTTGGTATCATAACCGTCTTCCTCAAACCACCACTCCACTAGCCCATCAGAATCTACACTCTCAATATCTGCAGTTAGACTGACGTATCTATCGGGTCGTACCTCTCTAATTTCAAACCGTGCATGACCCAAATTTTTGGAGGTCAATTCCCCCCATGCCTGCAAACCACAGGGTCTATCAGAAAACTCATAATTCAAATCTGGATCGAGTTTTTGCATTGATTGCCACTGCTTCCACTCATTCATGCAAACCACCCGTGCAAAAACGGCACTAGGATTTGCATAAATTTTGAATGAATATTTCACATCAGCCCTTTTGGGCGACACAAATGCAACCGCCAAATAAACCACAAAGGCCAGTCCAAATACACTAAAAGCTAACTTCAATTTACCCAAAGTACAATCAACTTTACCTGTAACGCAAAGAAACAAAACCGCTGAAGTATAAAACAATGAAGGAAGTAATCTGGTTTAGTAGGAAAACATCCGTTGAAACATGACGTTTAGAGACATGATTTAAAATTGACGAGACAACTGTTGGGGGTATTGACAGATTGAACTTCCAAATTTGGAATAATGTAAAATCTATGACAAAGCCAGAGGAGAATGACATATTTGAGGAGGTGGCGGTTTTGCGGGGATTACCGAGTGACCAACAGGAATTCTTGAACCGATATTCTCAGTTTAAGACGTACAATAAAAGTACATTCTTATACCACCCAGGAGAACCTGCAGATTGGGTATACTTCGTAATTGATGGCGTTATCAAGACGGGGACCATCAATGAAGAAGGCAAAGAAGTAATCAAGAACATTCTCTATCCTGGGGAAATGTTCGGAGAGTTGGGTTTATCAGGTATGAATGAACGTCCAGATTTTGCTTCTACATTGAAAAATGAAGTCGAGGTTCTTCGATTACCCGTCAACATTCTTAAAGAACTGATCAACAAAAACCCAGATGTTGGTTTGAGAATGATTGAGAAGCTTGGGGAACGAATTACACGTTCTGAGAAGCGGTTAGAACGTTTAGTTTTCGATGATGCTCGAACGAGAATTATCGATTTTCTTCATGAGCAGGCGGAGAAAAACGGTAAAAAGTTTGCGGATGAGACGTTGATCCGTCATGGGTTTACGCATCAGGATATGGCAAACATTACTGGAACATCGCGCCAATTGGTAACCATTGTTCTGAATGAGTTGAAGCGCGAAAACCTGATCAACTTCGATCGGAACAGTATTCTGATTCGCGATCTGAATCAACTCAAGTAATTCACACTAAGATTATGTTTGCGAGATGAAGCGCAAACCCCTACTCTTTTCGATTCTTGCTGTAATCACCACCCTTTTGGTCTTTGGCTTTTGGCCAATGAGTTCTCGCACGTTCGAAATTGAATTCGACAAAGAGAAAATTGCGGAGAAGCAGGAATATCTGAACGCAATCGAAGCTTCAGACTCATCCAAACCAAACATCGTCATCATCGTTGCCGATGACCTTGGCAAAACCGACATTTCGCTTTACGGAAACCCTCCAATTCGAACTCCGAATATCGATTCCATTGGATTGAAGGGCATGACCTTTACCGAAGGTTATATCACCTCTCCGATCTGTGCACCATCGAGAGCAGGAATGTTAACTGGTCGGTATCAACAACGGTTCGGGTTTGAGTACCAGCCGCACGACCGCTATCCGAAGAATCGCATTGAAATGTTCGTTTACAAGAACTTCATTGCAACTGGAGATTGGCTTGTGGCGGATCAGGTTGAGTTTCCTCGATTTGAAGACATGGTGAAAAACGGCATGCCGCCATCTGAGATCATGCTATCCGAAATTCTTCAAAAAGCGGGTTACAGAACTGGAATTGTCGGTAAATGGCATTTGGGTGGTGGAGACCACGCCATTCCGATCAATCGCGGGTTCGATTACCAGTACGGTTTTTACGAGGCTTACTCGCTTTACATGGCAGACACGAGCAATCCTGAAATTGTAAATCAACGCCACAAGGATTTCTCCGACCCGTTTATTTGGGGCAAAGGAAGAAGTGGAAATTGCGCTATCCGCAAGAATCATGATGTGATTGAGGAGGAATTCTACCTAACCGATAGAATGGCGGAAGAGGCCAATGACTTTATTGACCGCAACGCGGATGAACCGTTCTTCCTTTACGTTCCGTTTCTGGCTCCACATACACCGTTTCAAGCTACCAAGGCCTACTACGATAAGCTCGACCACATCAAAGACCGAAACAAGCGCGTTTACAACGCCATGATCTGGCAATTGGATGATGCAGTCGGTTCCATCATTGGTCATTTGGAACAGAAAGGGTTGATGGAAAACACAATTGTTTTCTTCCTGAGTGATAATGGCGGTGCAACTTATACCGAAGCAACCGATAACGCACCATTGAAAGGCGGCAAGTTCACCAACTTTGAAGGTGGATTGAATGTGCCTTTCATGGTTCGATGGGATGGCCATGTTGCTCAAGGAACAAGCTACTCCCAGCCAGTTATCTCCATGGACATTTTTGCAACGGCTTTAGAATTAAGCCAAACCACTTACAACGCTGACCGCAAACTGGATGGCGTTTCTGTACTTCCCATTTTAACCGATTCGGTAAAAACTCCAATTCATGAAAAGCTTTGCTGGCGGTCTGGTTACAATCGAGCCATACGCCATGGCGATTGGAAACTGATTACCGATGACCTAAGCGGTAATCACGCGCTTTACAACGTTAGAACGGATAAAGAAGAGCAGCGTAATCTGTATGATGACAACCCCGAAATGGTTGAGTTATTACGAAATGCACATGCTGAATGGGAAGCAGAAATGATGGATCCTAAATGGCCACGTGTTATGGATTACCGATGGTGGGACGGAGATGAGCCGTACTATTTTCCGTTGTAACCGTTGAATCTGATCACCGAAATACTTTCTGATTACCGCGCTGAACTCGGAGTGGCATTTACTGCTTATCATAATCACGCTCAGCGCGTATTCTATCTGGCTAAAATCTTAGACCGTAAAAATGAGATTGACAACAATAAACTGGCGATTGCCTGTGCATTCCACGATTTAGGAATCTGGTCTAACAATACATGGGATTACCTGAAGCCCTCTGAAGGACTTTGCGAGAAATACTTGAAAGAGAATTCGTTGCTAGACATTGCTGAAGAACTGCGCCTGATGATTCATCACCATCACAAACTAACCCGATATTCAGGCAAGCACAAACAGACCGTTGAATTATTCAGAAAAGCCGATCTGGTAGATTTTTCAGGTGGACTCATTCGCTTCGGAGTATCCAAAGCCGAATACAAAACCCTGTCAGAGAGATTCCCTCAGAAAGGATTTCACGCTATTTTATTCTCAAAATTTCGAAATCACTTTCTTCTTAGACCTTGGAATCCATTTCCAATGGTCAAGTTTTAAACCTGAGTTTCGAAATACTCCTTTGCCAGCTTCAAGTTTCTTCTGTTGGCTTTGAAGAAGAAGTCAGTAATGCTTCCTGCAAGAGGAATCAACCCGATCAAAAGGTCGAAAACAATGTTTGCCACCATTTTGGCAATGAGCGAAAATGGCATGCCGTTTCTGACCAAAGCGGTTAATATCAAAGCCGAGATTATGAAAGAAACTAAATCTCCCGCCCAAGGAATAAGACTGATGATCGGATCCAATCCAAAACGGAAATTGACAAATGGAACTTTGAACTGATCATCCATCAGTCGGGTCAGTTTTTCTGCCCACTCGAGTTCCTTCGGAATTGCTGCTTCTATTCTGTACATACCTATTAAACGTACAAAAGCGTGCCAGAATTGTTCATCCGCCATTCTGTCGTAACACCCGGCCTGGATGTCACCAAGGTTTAAATCTTTCTTGAGGGTTATATCTAAATTTGAGGAACTCATGGACTTTAAAAGAAAAGGTAAGTTGCCATGGCTCAGCCATTTGCTGTACTCGATAAAGCATCGAGGCTTTACCAATACGTACTCCATGGGCATCAGAGAATGGAAAAAAGAACGCGAGTTGGGAATCCGCACTTTCGGTGCACACGCGCCAGACGAATTGAGCATAGAAGCCGACAGCAAGCTTGGCGGCCATCTTTACCAACCTTCCAGTTCCGTCATTTTTGAGCGAGCCATGAATGCGCTTCCATTCAATTTCAACGACAAGGTGTTTCTCGATATCGGATCGGGAAAAGGCCGTGCTTTGGTCTTGGCAGCAGAAGCTGGTTTTAAAAAAGTGATCGGTGTAGAGTATGCAGCCGAACTGAACGACATAGCCCATACCAACATCGAGCTGGTAAGAGACAAGTTTCCGAACACGGAATTCGTTCTGCACGAAGCTGATGCCTTGACCTACGAAATTCCCGAAGAGGTTGATGTGATCTACCTCTTCAATCCGTTTGATGAAGCGGCCACACGCGGACTTCTACAGAAGGTGAAACCGTCATTCAATCGAAAAAGACCGCTATATCTGGTCTACGTAAATCCCATCCATTGCCATGTACTGCAACAGGAATTGGGCAAACCATCTCAAGTTATCACTAACGCCAAGGGAACTCCAGAAGTGAAGATCTTCAGTAATTCCAACTGAAACTACGGTAGCAGACCTACCGATCCCAACCACTCGAAAAGGAATACAACCCTTTCTTTTCTACTGAAATAGCATTGGAATTGAAAACCAACGCATTGCATTTACAGCAAATGGTTTTGGAAACGGAACACAATACTTCAGTAACCCAAACCAATGTATTGTACCTCGGAAACGACACCTTATAAATGACCACCAATGCATTGAATCTCCGAGACCATGCTTTAGTATGGAGAACCAACATATTGCTTCTGCATAAGATGGTATTACAAGCGCTTACCAATGCATTGCATCTGCTTGAAAACACATTCTACTGCGTGCAGCACACTAGATACCAACTACCCGTATCCACCACTTAGACACACCTGTCTCATCATGTGACAGCCACTTCGAACTCAACAAAAAATAATTTCACATCTACATAATAATACATACACGATACCAGTTATTAATCCTGAACATTCGCGGCACCGCTTACTAAAAGCGAAAGGCCATGTATTATAAGGCTGTTTTTAACCTTTTCCGTCCGTTAGACGAGAAGGTACCCGAAGAGCGCAACATCTATGTGCTCATGTCAGTTCACCCATTATTTGCTAACCCACCTGTGCCGTATGCAGATTTCCTTTTGGCTTTAGACGAGCAAGATGCCGCCATTGCAGCCGCAGAGAACGGAGGCCGAGAACGTATTGCCACCATGCGCGCCAAAGAGTTGGTGGTAGACAATATGATGCGCACTTACCGCTCCATGGTTACCGTAACGGCCAATGGCGATAAGGAGATCATTCTAAGCACTGGTTTTAAACACACCAAAGACCGCGAACCCGCGGGCGCCATGCCCAAGGTAACGGGCGTTAAGCAGATGCCGAATGATGTAAGCGGCACACTCAAACTCCGTTGGAGCCCGGTAAAGCATGCTGGTTATTTTGAAGTGGCCTACCGCGTGGTACCTGCCACCGACCCCGATACCGCACCTTGGAACACAGATACCAGCAAACCTTCGAATATCATGCTGAGTGGCCTTACACCCCTTACCTACTACGAGGTAAAGGTGCGTGCTAAAGGCCCCAATGGTTGGGGCGGCTATTCCGATGTGTTAACCGTGCTTGTTATCTGAGCCAAGCAAACAGGGCGGGGAGTTCACTGAAAAGGTGCAACGAATGTTCAAACCCCGAACCCTGCGCCCCGTTCTCTGCTATTGTGGAGGGCGGGGTTTTGCTTTTCGGTAGCAGACTGTTGATGATATGGGATATTGTTGGTAGTATTGGATAAGCAAAACTATTGGCCACACCCACCTGTTGCGTTTAGCACCACCCTAAGCTGGGCTAAAACAACTTATTAAGTTCAGCCAAAGCTGGCTAAAGGTAACTGGGTGCGTTTAGCCAATAGTTGCAGGCAATGTGAAATGAGATGGACGCTTTCCATATTGACACTATCGTTAATGTTCGCAATGCCTTGTAAGGCACAAAAAGAAAGAACATACAACTGGTTCTTTGGACGGAATGCGAGCCTGAATTTCAGCGTTGGAATAACAGCAGACACAGTTGGACAACTGGACACGAATGAAGGATGCTCTTCAATCTCCGACACCTGTGGTAATCTTCTGTTCTACACAGACGGAATTACTGTATGGAATTCACAACACGACACAATGGAAAACGGAACAGGATTGATGGGATGTTGGAGCGCAACCCAATCCGCCTTAATCGTTCCGCAGCCTGACGTTGACTCAATTTATTTCATTTTCACCGCCCCTTGCAACGGTACATATCTACGTTATTCAACGGTAGACATAAGACGAAATGAAGGACTAGGCAAAGTGATAGAGAAAAACACTAATCTTTTCTTAAACACTTCAGAAAAGTTAGCAGCTGTACACCATTGTAACAATAAAGATGTTTGGGTGGTTGGCAAACCACAAATCCCAACCAATGAATACAATGCCTTCCTAGTAACTGAATCAGGGATAAATCCAACACCCGTAGTTTCTACGGTTGCGTATGTTTCTTCCTACAATGACAACATTGGCTGCCTGAAATTCTCATCTGACGGAGAGTATCTGGCAAACGCTTATACATACCCAACAGATACTGTTTTACTAATGACCTTCGACAATTGTAGTGGGACGTTAACCGAGTTAATGACATTTCAACCTGATACAGCTTTGTATGGTGTTTCATTTTCACCAGACAATTCGAAGCTGTATATCTCAAACACTTTAAGTTCACTTCCTCAGTTGGTAACAAGCAAGGTTTACCAGTACGATCTGACAAGCAGTTCTCCATCAACAATTCAGTCAACAGAAACTATAGTGGCAATCGCAGATGATAGTTTGTTTTTTGGAAACTTACAGCAAGGTCCAGACGGGAAGATTTACTGTGCTAATTACAACTACAACGGTGGCGTTGACTTCTTAGGTGTTATTCAAAACCCTAATACCTCAGGAATTGCTTGCTCATTCGAAGACTCAGCGATAACGCTTAACGGGAAAACAAGCCTGATGGGGCTGCCAAATTTCGTTGAGAGCTATTTCAATCGAAGTTCATTGTGTGACCAAATGACCAGTTCAAATCAGACTGAGTATTCTGCCAACTTCGAACTTTATCCAAACCCAACTAATAATCACGTCCGATTGAAGTTCGTCAACGAACTGGTTGAAAACCAAACATTATCAATTTATGATGCACAAGGAAAGTTGGTTCGAACATTTTTTGACATTACCAATAACGAATTGATCATTGAAACCAATGAATTACCAGGTGGACTTTATTTTTTAACTCTAGTCAATGACCGAAACGTTGGTTTGACGAAGAAGCTAATAGTGGAATGAAAGAAATAAAACACTGCCTGCAACAATGCCTAAAACTATTGCGTGGGACGGTACGTCAGTCAGGCTCAGTTTCGTTCTGCTGGGTTACTGCATCTCGAAAACTCAGTAGTTTCAAAACGCAATACTTTTAGGCGCACCGTTGTGGTCATCTCAAATCAATAACCCAACAACAACCGAATAGCACCTCCTACCCGTTCCTTGCTTGGAATCATGGCCGCTTCTAGCGTAGAATTCAGAGGAATAGCTGGAACATCTTCTGAGCCCACCACTTTTACAGGCGCGTCCAAATACTCGAAACAAGTATCGGAGATACGGGCCGCAATGCTCTGCGCAAACGAGTTGGAAACGGGCTCTTCGGTTACCACCACACACTTGCCGTGCTTCTTAACGGTAGAATAGATCAATTCTTCATCTAGTGGTTGAAGCGTTCGTAAATCGATTACTTCCACCTGTCCTTCAAACTGCTTGGCTGCATTCTGCGACCAATACACCCCACGGCCATAAGTAATTACACACACGCTTTCGCCAGCATTAATCTTGGATTGTTCCGCTTCAAGCGCCACACGTCCTTTACCAAAAGGCAGCACGTAATCCTCACTTGGCTCAATGGTACGTGCGCCTTCTGTGCCTTTTATCTTACTCCAGTACAGGCCTTTGTGTTCCAGCATTACTACCGGATTCGGGTCGTAGTAGGCGGCTTTCATCAGCCCTTTTAGGTCGGCACCCGTACTCGGATACGCCACCTTAATGCCTTTAATATTGCACAACACGCTCTCCACACTCGAAGAGTGATACGGTCCACCACTGCCATATGCTCCAATAGGAACGCGCAGAATGCTGCTTACAGGCCATTTGCCATTACTCAGGTAACACGAACGGCTCACTTCCGTGAACAACTGGTTCAACCCTGGCCAGATGTAGTCGGCAAACTGAACTTCAACAATTGGCTTTAACCCAGCAGCGCTCATTCCAACCGTAGAACCGATAATGAACGCCTCTTGGATTGGCGTATTGAAAACGCGATGATCTCCGAACGTCTCGGCCAATGTGGCCGCCTCACGGAATACACCGCCCAGTCTTCTACCTACATCCTGTCCGTAAAGCAGACATTCGGGGTGCTTTTCCATCAATTCGCGAATGGCGAAAAGGGCGCTGTCCACCATAACGGTCGGTTCCTTGCCTGCTGGGGCGCGTTCGCCTTTCTCCTCGGTTATCGGAGTTGGGGCAAACACATGCGTAAACAGGTCTTCGGGTTTTGGATCTTCAAAACCCAATGCTTTCTCGTATTCCGCGGCCACAAAATCCTTGGCTTCCGATTCTATTGTCAGCAGCTCGGCTTCGGAAACATCGGCATCCAACAACTGCTTTCTCAATACCGGAAACGGATCACGTTTGGCGTGCTCAGCAAGGTTTTCATCGGTACGGTAAAAATCCATCCGAACACCAGATGTGTGGTGGTTCAGCAATGGCACTTTTGCGTGAACCATTATCGGTCTTCGCTCCTTGCGAATGGTGTTGATCGCTTTTTGAATGGTGGTATGCGACTCAATAAAGTCACTCCCATCAATGGAATGAATTTCAAGCCCTTTGAATCCTTTACCATATTCATCCGCATCCATAACACGGATTTCCTCTGCGCTAGCCGAAATGTCCCATTCGTTATCTTGAACCAGGTACAGAATTGGTAGCTTTTTGAGTACCGCCATTTGTAGCGCTTCGGCTACTTCTCCTTCGGTAATGGCCGCATCGCCAATAGAACAAACAACAACTGGTTTTTCGTCCGAATCAGCATCCAATTCCATCAACTCTCTGTACTGAACGCCCATGGCAATTCCTGTGGTAGGAATGGCCTGCATTCCCGTAGCCGAACTCTGATGCGGAATTTTCGGCATGTCGTCTCTCCTCAAGCTTGGATGACTATAATATGTACGTCCGCCTGAGAATGGGTCGTCTCTCTTTGCCAAGAGTTGAAGCATCAACTCATGCGGTTGCATACCGATAGAAAGCAGAATGCTGTCATCACGATAATATGGTGCTACAAAATCCTGCGGTTTAAGCTGTAATCCTAAAGCAATCTGAATGGCTTCATGACCTCTGGAAGTGGCATGAACGTATTTACTTGTTACGCGCTGATTCTCCTCGTACAACGTGGTCATGGCCTTGGCCGTGCACATTAGCTGGAAGGCTTTCTTCAGCGTATCTGTTGATATGGAGGACTTTTTCTTGGTCACAACTGTCATGGGGTAAAAGTAGTTGACAAGAGATAGAGAGACAAAGGGATGGAGTTTATTGAAGGAGATATGAGATAGTGTTTACAAAGAGATAGAGTAAACCCGATACAATAGGCTTCAAACAACTCCAGCGTCATTCCCCTATCTCTTTATCTCTTCTCACTTTATCTCATTGCCCCATTGTCTCTCTGTCTCTTTATCTCTCTGACTCTTATCACTTATCACTTATCTTCTTTTTCCCGTTGTTCTTTCAGGTATCGGATATAGCCATTGAGCATACGCTCAACTTCTTTGCATAATTCGAGCATTCGTTCGAACTCTTCGTTTGAGATATATCCCTCGTCCAAAGCAACTGTGAGATGGTCCATTGTTTCTACCAATTCTCCTCTTGCCATCCGAAGCCTCTGAATGTTCTCCTGATAATGGTACCGACCGTGACCTTCTGAAATCTGAGCGGTGATCGAGCGTGAAGAGCGAATCAATTGATCGGTAAGGAGAAACTTTTCCTCTTTGGGGAACTGGGTTCGCGCAAGCTTAGCACACTCATTACGAAGGCCTCTCGCCTTCTGCCAAACCTTCAGGTCGCGAAACTCACCCATCCTTATCTCTTTGTCTCTTATTTCTTGTCTCTAAAGACCTATCTCGCCCCGCTCTTGAACTTCGCGATAGCGTTTCTGGTAAAATCGGAAAGAACGAGTTTACCGCTCAATTCAGCCCTTTCCGAAAGTAATTTGTCCCAGTGCTCCGTTCCTTCCCAGAACACACCTTTTAGAAGCGCCATGGCTTCTGGATTGCTTTTGGAAAGCTTATCAGCCAATTCGTCAATGGCAGCATCCATGTCTTCTGCCGAATTGTGAACACTCGTGTAAAGTCCCTTTTCTCTGGCCCACTCGGCATCATACCAAGCTGTTGCATTAATACTCATTTGGCTAAAAGCCGAATTCCCGATCTTCTTCTCCACAGCTGGGCCAACCACAAATGGTCCGATGCCGATGGCCAACTCGCTGAGTTTAAGAGCTGCGTGTTTCGTTCCAAAAGTATAGTCGGCCGCAGATGCCACACCTACTCCACCACCAACTGCTTTTCCCTGTACCCGGCACAACACGAACTTCGGTGCTTTACGAATGGCATTGATCACGCCTGCGAAACCTGAGAAGAACACCTTGCCTGTTTCGAGGTCGTTGATGGAAACCAATTCATCAAATGAAGCTCCAGCACAGAAAGCACGTTCTCCAGCACTTTTAAGTACCATCACCTTCACATTCTTATCATTACCAGCTTCTTCAATGGTCTGCGCCAATTTGCGCAACACCTTTCCTGGCAATGAATTACTCAATGGATGATGAAACTCGATGGTGGCTACACCACGGTCGTCAACCGAAATATCTACTCCTCCTTGATCTATTGCTTCGCTCATAATTTTTTAGACTAAGGGTGCAAAACTAACAGCTTGAAGAAAAGTATTACCGTAGTTCCGGCTGCTCCAGAAGAGCTGGTTGCCCCAGCTGGCATTCTCCTTGCGATATCCGCGATAGATGGTAACCGAATTCAATCTCCTGCCCGTGTTTTTTACACTCTTCTGATAGTTGTACTGGAATAAGGAATTTCTCTTCCTCTCCATCCCGAAAGCGAATCAACCAAGCACAGCCATCTTTAGCGTATTCACTGGTAACAACTCCAATGTATCTACCTTCTTCCAGTTCGACCTTTGGAGTTCCGGAGGTCTTGGTGGAAACACATCCACCCATTGGAAACAAAAACAGCGTGCTTATGAAAATCACAAGCACGCTGCGTAGATCATTCATCAATCTCATTCGGCAATTACGAATTGTACTTTACCCAATTGTCCGTCTTTCTCGGCCACCAAGTAATACGTTCCAGCAGCAACATTTGTAAGCAACACTTGCTGTTTCTCAACGGCCTGTTGCTCGCTAAGAATAAGTTTACCTGTGCTATTGAAAACCTGATAGTTCGTTCCAACCTCCAAACCAGAAATAGTGAAAGCACCTGTATTCGGATTCGGGTAAACCGAGACATCGGTCAACGGTTCTTCAATATCGGTAACTACTGTATTCAAAATACCAACTCCAAACCCTGAGAAACCCGTATTGAAGCTTGCCGTAAAGCTCACATCAGAACCAAAACTTCCAACGGTAGCCGCTGCATTTCCTATGGCATAAGAGTTATAGTTAGAAGGATTTACATCGCTGATTCTAGCGTTACTCACCTTAATTACCTCGGCATTGTTGCGGCTATTTCCAGTAGCGTTTTCCCAAGCGGCAACTTCTGCTTCTTCGTAATACAACGTCAAATTGTAGGTGCCATTGGCATTATTGTTTTCGGGCACAATGGAGTAAGTTTTAGAATGCAAATAATCTGATGCCATATTTGAATTGAACACCGTAGCCGTTGGGTTGGAACCATCACGATCCACCTCCAACTCTACACAGCCATAATCCCAGCTACTGGTATTTTGTACCGAGGCCATTACATCTCCCGTAGTTGGGTCATAAAAGTGAACTGTACCATTGGGTCCTAGGTAAGCCTCGTCTCCGTTATTGGTGTTCACTGCTGTTTGAATACCAATGTTGGTTTCTCCGGTAACCAACACGTTATCTACTGCACATCCGTACAACCAGCCATCTCCATCATTGTAGTAAATAAGCAAGGTTACGGTGCTCTCTCCCAAATACGCGCTCAGGTCAAACTGCTGCGTAACCCAAGGGCCATCAACACCTGATGCCACTAACGCACCCACCAGATTATAATTCTGACCATCTGTGGAAGCAAAAAGACCAGCGTATTCTGTATTGCCTTGGTATGTATTTCCTTCGAAATAAGAATCGAATGACACTTCTGCACTAGTGAAGTTGCTGAGGTCTAACACTGGAAAGATGAGATCTACCTCGCTCATGTCGCAGTCGCAAACATCATCATTCACATACGCAAAGTTCGTAGTGTTTGAAGACGGAATATCATACGGTCCCGATTCTGCGGTTGCCTCATCTCCCACTTGCCAAGGTGTGTCGCCAGCAGGGTTTAAGGTGGTCATAACACCTAAACCATTCTCAAAATCTTCAGAAACCAACACCTGGGTTCCTTGTGCTAAAGTTGGATCCAGGTCATCATCATTAATGGTTATGGTTACAGTCTGATTGATGCTGCCTTGTGTAGCATTACCCCCGTTGGGATTAAGCGAATAACCAAGAGTAATGGTCTCATTGCCCTCAACATAGCTATCGTTATAAACACGAATGGTAACGTTGCCTGTTAGATTTCCGCTTGAGAAAGTGATGGTTGTGTTGAGCAGATCGTAGTCGACACCCTGAGTTGCACTGCCTCCAGCAACACTAACGGTTGCAGTAGCGTTCTGAGAAGGCGCTGATGCGATGCCTATCGGAATGATAACATCAACGTAAGGCAAACAGCCGTTGCTTTGGTTGGCATCTGCTTCATTTGCATCTTCTGTAGCTACGCTGAACGTAACCGAAGGGGCGCAATTTGGCAGATCGAATGCTGCAACACGTGTACTCCATGCGTTTCCAGTTCCGTAAGCTCCGGTAAACCAGAACGTTTCACCATCGGCCGGATCCAATCCCATGGCGTGGTAATCTCCCCACCGGTTTGAGTTCGTTCTAGATGTACCAGCAATAATGGTAGTTTCTGACTCCGTCATCGAATTAAGTGGGTCGCAAGCTTTTCTACCTGTGTAACGCAACGATGGGTAAACGGAGCTACTCGAAACACTGTAAGCCAATCCAATGTTTCCAGAAGCAGAAATGCCAATGGAAGCCATCCATCTGCTCGCATTATCTGGCGAATAAGTTCCCTGCTGATAAATACTCCATGAACCTGCTGTTCCACCAGTTCTTCTAAGCTCGTACCATCTAATTCCAGCTCTATCGTTCCCATTCACATCAGTAACATGACAACAAACGATGGATTCGTGAGTCCCGAAATTCCTATAGTGTATGCGGTTCATTAGTACTTCCCGCAATGGATCAAGATCCGTGTTTGAATCTGGCTGATCTATACACGAGAACGAAGTGTAACCACATAGCTCAGACTCGAATGCTGTTACGCCAAGCGTTTGCACCTGAGTTAAAGATGAATTGTTGGCATTGTTCCAATCTATGTCAAACTCCCATATCTCCAACGCATCTGAAGCAGAACCAGACCAAGCATCATCACGCATTCTCATAACCATTGCCGGTGTTCCTGAAGGAGGAACCGTTGTTCCATTCAAACTTACGGGTGTTGCTGCTTGAAATGCAATAGTTCCGAAACTTGGAACTGTAAATCGTTGTGCCGTACCTGAAGAACCAGAAAGCATCTGCGTTCTATTCAGTGCATAAACTGCAGGAGAATTCTCGTTACTCGTAACGATGTAGGCGTTATTCCAAATCGAATACTTAGGATAGTCAGGAAAATTGGTAGCGTTGTATGTATAAGTGTACCAGCTTCCAAGTGGGTCTGCAGAAGTTGAGATTGCCACCATAAGCACATTTCCACTGCTGGCAAATTCACTCATCAACCAACGGTCAGCAAGTTCATCGTATAGCACAATGGGGTCTCCAGCACCTCCGCCAAAGCCAGAAAAGTTATCCAGATACGTTTCATTGACCAATACATTTCCATTCTTGTCAAAAATCTTGAAGTAGGATCCAGAACCTCCATTGATCATCTGAATAACATGGTTGGGTCCAACATCTACACATGGGTCTGCTGGGCTAACTCCGGTAAAACCAATGCCTTCAAAACTGTAAGCCAACGATTTATTACTAACAGCACTTGGCGCGTAATCCTGCTGCCACGCAGGGTCCAGACCGTTAGGCTTTGCCAGCGGATTCACATTCTCGTTCAGAATCCAATCCTTTTTAGGATGATAGCCTTCCTTTAAAGTTTTCGTAATCTCATTCTCTGCATTCGGATCTTCCACATAATCGCGAAGCGGTACAGTTTCTCCATGAAAAGTGACCGGAATTTCTGTTGGATTTCTAAGAACGTTGTCTTTCTGCGCAAAACCAGTTGCTACAATAGAAAAAGCAGCAATCAGTAAATAGATTTTTCTCATTGGGTTTGGTAGATTTTCAGATGGTCGAAACTAATGAACGACAAACCGGTGAACGTTATCTACAAGTCAATTGTTCATATTTTCTATAGACTTCACCGATCCATTACCAACCCTTTTTTACGATAGTATTTCACTCCCAAGGTGATTCCAATTCCACCAAATAATCCTGGTGCAACCCAAGGCAACACCTGCCACATACCAGGAAGTATCTTCGACATCCATGTATAGCCGCCAAATACAAAGAATGCGGTGTAGGCAGCGATTCCACTCGTCAGTAAACCAATCATATGTTCTTTTATCCAATCAGTTTTTGCGGGATTTGCTTTTCGAAGTTGAAGTATGGTTGGAATGGCTGTAAGTCCTAATCCTCCGAAAATGAACAGCAAAACATTGGCATCATTATCAGACCAAATTCCATAAAAACCGAGCCCTAAAAGGCCAATGCTACATGCCAGAACGATTGACTCGAAAATGAGTCTTCCTTTCAAGCTTTTGCGCACTTTATCCTTCCGCAGAATAGCCATTCCATACCAAAGCGGATTGGCCGTAATCAAAGAAATAAATCCAAGAAATGCCGCCATAAAGTATTTGCCGATGATGACGTTCTTGACGCTCAGCAAAGCAGCAGAACCAACTACTACCCACATGGCGAAGACGTATAGTTTACCGACCACTCTGTGCCCCTTCCCTCCTTTCTTCATAAACACGGGAAGCCAGAACAGCACCAGACTTGCGAAGCCGAAAGACACATGTAAAAAGAGGAGTGTTTTGACGATGAATTCCATGACGTTTGCGTTTTAGTTCGAAACCAAAACTAGGCTGATGGAAAGCGATTTCACGAACAAAAGGGATGGTTGACAAGCTTTGGTGACGAGTGTCAAGCTTCTGGGATGAATGACAACTTAGAGGGATAAAAAATCAATCCAAAAGCTCGCGAATCTTTGGAATAAATGAACGCGAAACGGGCACTTCAACATCTGCAACATCGGATAACTGAAGGCGTAATCCTTGAGCATTTCCACTCACCTTTTCAATGCTATCTACATTGACGAGATAAGACCGATGGCAGCGAATGACGTCTGTTTCTTGGAACTGTTCTTCAATTGATCCCAGGGTGGTCCGCAGCACTTCCTTTTGCAGGTTTCCCTCTTTAAAGAACCAAACGGTAACGTAGTTCTGCATGACTTCAACATAGCGTACGTCAGCAACATTCACTGTCAATCCTTGACCATTTTCCACATCCAATACAAGGTTCTCCTCTTTGGGTTCCTTAGTCTCTGAATGAAGGTGTTCGGTTATGTCTGTTGCCTCTTGTTCATTCTTATTGGCTGCTCGAAGCTGAATAACCACACCGGAAAGAGCAACAGGGAAAATCCCTATCAGCGATGTGTAACCGATCATCCTGATAAAATGGAAATAACCGACAGCACGCCAGCCAGATAGGAAATTCACGAACAGATAATTCCCAAGAGCGATCCAAACCACCAGCACAATGGACATGAGAATCCATTTGCCCAATGTCCAATTCGGCCCGTATGTTTCAATCTTGAAAATGAATCTAGTTGCCACTTCAAAAGCCCAGCCGAAAACAACTGTAACCGCTCCAAAACCAACTGAAGCCCAAATCAAATCAGCCCATGGCCCTTCTATATTGAATGGGCGAATCAAAAACAGAAACAACCCCACGAAAACACCCACCCAGAAAATGGTCAGTAGGCTACGACCAAAGCTGTCCTTATCTGGAAAGGGTTGTTTGAGTTTGTTCAGCATTGGGCTAAACTAATCCATTCCGTACTCCCTCTCTACTTTTGCTATCCGGACACGGTAACCTTCGTACCATTTTTCTTTACCCAGCTGCTTGGCACGAATATGCTTCTGGTACTTGGCCCATTGCTGGATGTCTTCTAAGGTTTTCCAGTAAAGAACCGCCACTCCAAAACCGTTTGCATCGCGCAGTGTTTCAGCTCCTATGTAACCATCCAATTTCTGAGCGTCTGCATAGAGCTCATCATTCAGTTCGGTATAGCCATCATCTAAAGCTGTTCGCTTTGAAGTGAAAATAACGGTGTAGTAAGGCGGTTTAGGGGTTTGGGTAAACATCAGTTTTGATCTTTGTTTTTCACCATCGTTAAAATGGTAGCTATGGCGCACGTTTCATTGTCTTGGTCGTAAACCTCTACTTGCCATTTTACGATTCCCTTGCGGATGTCTTCCTCATCACGTTTTTCCTGCTGGATCTTCTCCTTGCAAGTTAAACGGACACCGATTGTCATTCCCGGATAGACGGGTTTTGTAAAACGTGCTTCGTCTATTCCGTAGTTCAGCAACACCGGACATTTTCTGTTCTCAACGAACATTCCGGCAGCTTTACTCAAAATCCAGTAACCGTGTGCTACGCGGCCTTCAAAGAGCGTTCCATCCAACGAAGTTGTATCTGTGTGTGCGTAGAAATGGTCACCACTTACGTTTGCGAAGTTGATAATGTCTGCATCGGTAACCGTGTGCTTATGCGTAACCAGCGTCTCTCCTACTTCCACTTCCTCAAAATGCTTCATGAACGGGTTTAGGAGCACTTCTTTCTGCTTTGCTCCTTGCTGATACACATTTGTAATAGCCGTAATCATAGTTGGTGAACCTTGAATGGCCGTACGCTGCATGTAATGAAGCACACCGCGCTTTCCGCCCATTTCCTCGCCTCCACCAGCGCGACCAGGACCACCATGCACCAACAACGGCATCGGTGAACCATGTCCTGTACTTTCCTTGGCGCATTCGCCATTCAAAACGAGAATACGTCCGTGGTACGAAGCAGCGCCCAGCGTGAAGTCACGTGCTGTCTTTTCATCATTCGTAACGATTGAGCAGCACAGCGAGCCCAAGCCAAGCTTCGACATGGCAATGGCATCATCCAAGTTCTTGTACGGAAGAATGGTGCTTACCGGACCGAACGCTTCGATATTATGAACAGCCGTTGCGTTGAACGGATCATCATTTCGCATCAGAATTGGCGACATGAACGCGCCTTTTGAGCTATCCGCTCCAATTGCCTCAACTTGATCAAGGTTTCCAAAAACGAGCTGATTTTCTTTGAGGAGTTTATCTACCTGTTCTTTCACTTCGCGCATTTGGTCCTGACCGGCCAAGGCTCCCATTCGAACACCTTCTGCCGTTGGCGAACCAATGGTTGTTTTCTGCAATCTCTGTCCAACTGCTATCTGTACATCTTCAACCAAATTCTCTGGAACCATGATTCTTCGAATGGCCGTACACTTCTGTCCGCACTTCACAGTGATTTCTTTCACAACTTCTTTGATGAAAAGGTCGAATTCAGGCGTACCTGGAACCGCATCTTCACCAAGAATAGAGGAGTTCAAGCTATCCGCTTCCATGTTGAATGGAACGGCATTTTCGATGATACTAGGCTTCGATTTCAGCATTCTCCCTGTAGAAGCCGAACCCGTAAATGTCACCACATCTTGACTTTCTACATGATCGAGTAAATCTCCAGCAGAACCACAGATCAACTGCAAAGCTCCTTCAGGTAGAATTCCTGACTCAATGATATCCTTGACCATTGCTTCTGTTAGAAACGAAGTAACCGTTGCGGGCTTTACAACCGCAGGAACACCTGCCAACCAGTTCACCGCCACCTTTTCCAGCATTCCCCAAATAGGGAAATTGTAAGCATTGATGTGAACGGCAATTCCTTCCTTCGGCACCATGATGTGATGCCCAATGAATGACCCGCCTTTGCTAAGAGGAGCATAATCACCATCAACATAAAACGGTTCGTCTCCAAACTGTCTGCGCAAACTGGCGTTAGCAAATAGATTACCGATTCCTCCTTCAATATCAATCCAAGAATCGATTCGCGTTGCACCAGTCTTGTAACTTACATCATAGTATCGCTCTTTTCTTTCCAGAAGATACATGGCAAGTGCCTTCAACATCAACCCACGCTCTTGGAAAGTCATTTTTCGTAACGCACTTCCCTTTTCTCTTCCGTATTGCAACGCTTGTTTAAAATCCAATCCTTTGGTGGTTGCTGTTGCAACCATCTCTCCCGTTACCGAGTTGAAAAGAGGACTTCCATCTCCATCTCCCTCAATCCAATTGCCTGCTAAGTAGTTCTGAAGTTTCATCAAGATTCTGTTTAGGCGACCAAAGTTAGCAGAGCATCAGAAACAAAAAGGGCGAACAGTAATCTGCTCGCCCTCCTAGCGCTGAATTATTCTTTCATTTAGTAACTGAAAACCTGACTATTGGAGTTATTGCCAACATTCCAGCTTACTTCAAACCCGTAAGCACATGTTCCTGTTGCAGCATTTCCATTCTGGTCAACACCAAGGGTAAGGGTATAATCATCTCCATCAACTTCGTGTACCAGCTGGCCCGAATTGAATCGCCAAAGGCCGCAGTAGGTATTTGACAAAAGGGGCTGATTGTAGTACGTAACGAAATCGCTTCCAAAACGGTTGGTTCCCCAAGAATCAATACCCGTTGTTCCATTCAAGGTAGTGTCGCCAGAGGCCTCAAACCCAATGTGCGCATACGGAATTCCAGAAACCGTACCAGCAGGATGATAGCTCCACGTTACAGTTCTTGCATGATTCCAATCTGCCATTGCTCCATTATCAAAAGTCACGGTCATATCCGTTGATCGCGATTCATAAGCAAAGGTCGTTTGTCCGAGAACGAACTGATACCAATTATGTCCATCCAAATTCTTCAAAGTCTTTACACCATCAAACTCAATTGACTTGCCACTGGAAAGATGCGTAACCCTGTAATCTATGAAGGTTTGGCGTAGAACGGATCCAGCATCGGCCCAAGTATTGCCATAGATCAGCTCAACTTTTATCTGTCCAGCACGAGTTCTAGACGGACTGAAACATGGTGTTGTTCCATCAAAATTGAAGTATAGAATTCCTTGATTGACATCTGTACAATCGATGGTTACTCCGCAAAGTGGGCTGGAAAAGATCTGATCATGATAATCGGTTTTCCCAAAGCCATCAATATCAGCCAACGCATCGTTTATATCATTATCAGCCTGATCTAACTCTGCTTTATACGTATTAGAATCTTCGGTATGCTGTTCAATCTTTGCATCCAGCACTTTTTTCAGAAGTCCACACCCTGAAATCACCGTGGCAATTACAACAGCCGCGGTAGTTAATTTGAACAAATAAGTTTTCATCATAAGAGGTTTTGGTAATACAGTCCAGAGTTTCCAATTTGCTAAGTTACGCTTTGCAAAAGCTTCAATCGTTAAACCAAAGTTACTTGCAAAGTATTGCTCACCGTGTGATAATTATCAAACCGTGATACAAATCTTATAAAACGCAGTTTGAATGCTGTAAAACCCGAAACAGCAGACATCGGTAAACTTGTATAAGGTTAACATAAGGCAGTAAATGGGGTCTGCTTTAGTTTGG
>CAYWET010000038.1:0-37600 GCA_964457245.1 uncultured Chryseobacterium sp.
ATAATGATTTTGGTGAAGTTCAAGATGAAATACAAGTAACAATCAGTCAAATACCCAATTCGGATAACTGGCCGATTTGCTGGTATTTTCCTCCAACAGAATCCAAAGCGCAAAAGCGGTGGTGTGAAGGTCCGTAGTCGTGGATCTTTCAGATGACGCCCACCCGCCATCTTCAAGCTGCATTTCAGTTACTACCTTTTTGAAATGCGCGATTCGCTGCGAATCAAAACCTGAGTAATGTAACATACAAACAGCTTCAAACGTTTCATCCTGGGGAGCGGAAGATATCCTTGCAAATTCAAGGTTTGCTTCTTGAAGACTTGATTTAAGCTGTTGTATCTGCTGCGTGGATTCGGCCAAACAACCTAATTCCAATGACCATTGTAATGCCAGCAAAGCATGAGTGAGAAAATAACCTCCCTTCTCCTTATGCTTCTTCAACCGATTGATGAAAACGCCTTGGTCAAATTCTTCCTCACAACCCAAAGCGAGAAGTGAAACGCTATCGATAGGATGCGATGCATATCGTAAATCAATCTTATGTTCACTGTTCATAACCAACGACCGAAACTGATACAAAAGGGTAGCCGAGCTATCTTCAGAAAACCAATTTGATAGGTATCTTTTTCTGGTTTTCCGATTAAACAAGTTCAGATTGAACCTCCGATCCAGATAATCGAACAGAATAAACTCATCGGGTTTTAAGGAGTCAATTTTAGACTTAACGAAATTCAACGCACCATCTTGAACTTCTAAATCCTGCGCACCGCACTTTTCAGTTCTAGATAAAAGAATGACCAGAAAAATGGTTAGACACCCAACAAACCTCATCTGGGTGCGGATGACATTCCAGGTTTGCGCTTAGTATTTTCTGGTTCAGATTTTTCCAATTCCTTTTTCGGAAAATAGAATCGGCCAGGCTGAAGCAAAACTTCCACGGTATTCTCTCCTGACTTCTGATTTGAAATAGCATAACCAATAACTGGCCCGGCAGTCGTGGCTCTCATCCCAAGCCCCGATTGACCGGAAGAAGTGATAAAATCACCGCTATTAACAAGTTTATCAGATTCTACCAATTGCACTTTTACCCTTCCGGTCAATGCAATTGGCGCCCCATCGTTTGGCTTATTAAGAACAACAGACGGATTTTCAGAAATCACGCCAGCAATCAAATTGTCATAAGGTGAATCACTCAATTTGAATTCGGTTTCTGAACCCGCCACAAACGACACCAACTGCCCGACCTGCGGCATTTGACCTGCCTCGGTTTTCACATTGAAATACTCAGCAACATCACCAATTGTGTTAGTGGAGTGTACGTTTTTGGAATAAACAGTTCCAGCGGCCAAGACATCGCCAGTTTGTGCTCCCACCGAGTAAGAATAATACACGGTGATGTTAGCATTAAGCACATAGAACGTGTTGTTTGAACAGAATAGACAGTTATCATTCTCATCGTACAATCTGAAATATACGTTCTGAGTGGAACTGAATGACGTGGAGTGGTTTGACGTGTTATTCCACGTAACATCGGTGTAACCATCTGACCCCACCTCGAAAACACTACCAAAATCTGTCGATCCGATGCGAACCATGGCTCCATGTTGTTCATCGCCATCATCGTGGTATCCAGTAAATGAATAAACCACTTTTGTTACCGTGAAATTAGCCGCCCCGGCAGGAACTGTAAGGGTACCAAGTGAAGCCGAATTGGAATATCCACTGCTCAACGACATGCTGGAAGTCATGAAGAACGTCTCTGACCCGTAACGCGTTGTAGAACCGGTAGTTGGATTTCCGACAGTGAGGTAGCCTTCAACATCAACGTCTTCTCTGAACTGCCAGTCATTATTGTTGTATCTGTTTCTTGCTGTCCAGTTATCGGTTCCAGCCTCTCTACGGTAAAGTGTAACATAGTCAGCACCCGCACCGGTAGTTGCCGGAGAACCATCCCCGTTGTATTCGATTCCACCACCATAAGTTGAGCTTTGTCCGACATACAGAACTCCGGTACCTTGACTAGAACCATAAGCCGATAGGGTTGATGCTCCACTATCGTCAGACACAACTCTAACTTCTGTATTAGTTCCAGCATCAACTTGCAGTTTTGCCGTAGGAGATAGTGTTCCAATTCCAACATTCCCAGTTCCATCTGGCATCAGCGCAATATGGTCACCATCCGTATTCAAAGTAAGCTTGTTGCCGTTCTCTGCAGTGATGCTAAACTCATCCGTTGAGCTATTGGCCCCGCTCCAAGAGCCATCGTAAAGAATGATTCCTTGCCTGGTGGTTCCTGAATAAAATCCAACCCATTCATAAGATGTATCATCCGCACGAACACCGTAGTGAAAGCGAATATCATCGTCCTCAGAATTAATGGCATTTGTACCACCACCAACTCTAATGTTACCGGAAACATGCAACCGTTCTCCTGGAGAAGTGGTATTAATTCCAACATTGGTACCATTATCATAAGTGGTTCCAATACCGAGTGTATTGCTATCGGTCCAGCGCGCCAAATAGTTGGTCGTTCCAGTACCGTCTATCAGGTTGTTTGGATTTGCATTTGATGAAGAAATAGTCAGGTCACCGTTATTATTCGCATAAATCACCCGGCTTCCTGAACCAGCCAAAGTTGAAAACCTTCCTGTACCCTGAACGTGAAGTTTCTGTGCTGGCGCGGTAGTTCCAACCCCGGCATTACCACTTACCAGACTCAGCGTGTGCAATGAACCGCTGGTAACTGTATTGTTCTGGGTTCCATCACTCACATAAAAATCGATGGCATTTTGACTGTTAGAGGTATTGTGCCTAGTTTGAACGAAATGCTGATATGTATTTGTTCCGTTATATCCGAATGCGATCTGAGCGCCATTGTTGAATCCTGTGTTGTCGTTTCCGCTTCTCAACCCCAGAATAGGATTGGTATCTGTATTGCTACCGTTTATTGAAAGGCGCTCGGTTGGAGAAGCCGTACCAATTCCAACATTATCACTAACCGTTGTCAGACGTACCACCGCGCCATCATCGGTCCAACCACCAGCTTCGGTAATGTTGAGGTTATTTGCATCTGTAAAAACACCTGTTCCGATCAACACATCATTGCTACCAGCAGTCAATGGTGTTTTGCCAAGTACGCCTGCTGGATTTGAAGTAATAACGGCTCCGTTTGGATCAGCAAGGTTATTCACCCTCAATCTTCCATCAGATTGAACAACCATCCTCTCATTGGAACCATCCGTGTTAAAAGCGATAGATCTTCCTGAGGCACTCTCGAGTTTCAGGTTATTGTTGTCACTCTGATCATCGAAAATTGCGTGTGTACCTCCACCATTCTCTAGTTGAATTCGCGCATCACCCGTATCATCTCCATCTAAAAGAATCCCACCGACACCGGAAAACTGAACTTCAAGTTTTGCAGCGGGTGTGGTGGTTCCAACACCGACATTGGCCGCAACCGTGAGATGACCAACCCCTTGAATCTCCACATTGCCAGCATCGGCATCAATGGTTCGACCCAATCCTAAACCACCACCATCATAAGCTTCATCAAGGGTACTGGCATTCCCCGTTCCAGTACCAACATCTACCCACATGGAGCCATCCCAATATTGGTAGGTACTCGTAGTCGTGTTGTAAATCATCAGGCCAACATCACCAACACCAGGGTTGACACCATAAGTGACGTGATCCCTATCGGTTGTGCTCATTCTAGGCAGTAGCACACCTTTTAGTCGATTGGCTCCAGAAGGAGCATTGACGTTCAGATCAAGTAGCGATTGTGCATCTGGCGCAGTGCCATCATCATTAATAGACACTCCGGTTTGGGCGAAAAGATTGCCTACTATCAGAAAAGTCAGAACCGATACAAGGGTAAAAAGTGCTTTCATCTTCAAAAATCTCGTTCAACTTGATTAAAGTTAAATGTTAAGTCTGTGTTAAGCACATGATTTTTCGGTGAATGAATAATTGTGATGAAATCAGAAACTCAATTTTCAAAAAAGCTATTTGTGTTAAAAATGAATGGATTAGCACTCTAAGCCGAATTCGGATGCTTAAAAAATGTGAATTTCCCGGAAACGGCTATTCAATAAGGTCAGTAAAGACACGGTCCATTTTAGAACTGATTTCGGACCAATCATAATGTTCCACGAAGGTTCTGGCCTGCTGCTTGCGAAGGACAGCAACATCCTTTATCCAATTCTGAAGTCGGTTTGTCAATTCACCATCATTGTAAAAGAAAGTTGAGTGTAGCAGTTCTGGAATATGCTCTGGGTATGCAAGTCGTTTTGGAAGTAACGGCTTGACATTGCAATACATGGCCTCCACAATGCTTCCTCCAAAAAAATCCTGAATAGATGTAACGGGAAGGATGTCTGATTCCCAGAGCCATCGAACATATTCCGATTCATCATCTGCAAATCCCCAATGAATGATTTTCTCACTCAGACGTTCTCTTGCTTCATCGAAAACGCTGGGGTATTTATTGAACTGTTCTCCTAGAACAACCAAATTGAAATCCCATCCTCTGTTCTGAATTTCATACAATGAATTGAAAAAAGCTTCTGGATTTTTATCGTATTCCCATCGATGATTCCAAAGTATAACGGCACGTTTCCTCAATTCTTGACTTTGCGGTTTCAGCTCATCCAAACGTTTCAAATCCATACCTAAATGAACCACCGAACATTTTTCCTCAATTAATTTCACCGTATTCAGATTCTGATAATCTGGAAACTGTTTCAAAAACTCAGGCACCGACTCTAAAAATGAGTTCTTATGATAGTTCGAATTGAAAACCACCTTATTCGAAACCAAAGCCGAGGTGTAATTAATGAACCCGTAGTGATTGTCGCGCTGAAGCTGCCTATCCATATCGTTAGCTGACCATGGATATGTTATCTGATTCTCATGGAAGTAGGTTACAATCGGTATTGAGCCCAATTTACTTCTGCAATTAGCAGCAAACGTGGCTACGTCAAGCATATCGGTTGCAAGAACCAGATCAGGTCCAAACCCCATTTCTTTAAACTTTTCTGAAAGCGTGATTGCAGACCCGTGCATTCGCCATTTCCAATGTCGGTCGGGCAAGGACAGTATTTCAACCTTATGTCTACTATGCTTCTTAAAGCCTTCAGCCCACTTTTTGTGTGAACCTCCAAAAAATGGCTCAACAAGCAATATTTTCAATTCGCCAGACATAATTTTCAACTCAAAGCAATGTTCTTGAATGAACCTTAAAAATACCACCTTTATGTTGTAGACCGCACAGGTTTACACCCCACATGGCCTTCATTTTTAATACTTTTGGTATGATGCGGTTATTAAAATCAGTTGTTTTCTTCCTGTTCTGTGCAAGTTCAGGCTTTGCACAGTCTGCAGAAGACTATTACCGCAAAGCTGAGACCAAGGCTAGCATGCAAGACTTTCTTGGTGCGCTAAACGATCTTGACAAAGCCATTGAGATCGATCCGCGATTCATCAAGGCTTTCAACTACCGTGGATATGTTAAAGACGAACTGGATGACTACTACGGAGCGTTGCAGGATTACAACATCGCAATTGCATTAAAGTCAGATTACAGTGATGCTTACGCCAACCGAGGCCGAGCAAAACGAAAGCTGAACGATTTCAATGGGGCAATCAATGATTACACAACAGCCATTGAGTTAAATCCTACTGAGAAGGATTCTTACTTAGGACGAGGTTTGGCACTGAAAGAGGTTAAGGACTACAAAAGAGCCATGGCCGATTTAGACCAAGCAGTTAAGCTTGACCCTAACTATGCCAGAACGTACACTCTTCGCGGGGAAGTAAGGTATTTGAGTGGCGACATTAACGGTGCTTGTGACGACATTGAAACTGCGCAAAAACTAGGCTACATGGTAGCAATGGTTTCTTTTGTTGATTACTGTGATTAACTATCCAATTTCTTAGTTCAGATTCTTTTCGTCTCAAAGCTGTAGATCAGTATTTTTGGCGCGCTAACAAATTGACGATGCCAAAAACATTTATTTCTCTGATCTTCCTTACAGTTTCTTTGTTTGTTAATGCCCAATCGGGTAGCGAGCTGTACCAGCAGGCTCAAGAAAAAATGGAAAATCAGGAATTCAAAGAGGCAATAGAACTTTTGAACGAAGCAATTGCCAACGATAAGAACAACACTGATTACCTCTTGAAACGAGGAGAGGCAAAATATCGTTCTGGCAAGGGGATTCTTGCTATTCAAGATTTCAACAAGGTCATTTCAATTGATGATCAGAACAGTATGGCTTACGCTTTTAGAAGCTCAGTGTTTGTTGACCTGAAAGATTACAAAGGCGCTATTGAAGATTGTATGAAGGCTTTGGAGCTGGATGCCGCTAACGAAATGGCTTACATCCGAATGGGAGATTCCTATTTCTCTATGGAAGACCCGAATTATATTGAGGCGATGAAAGCCTATAATCAGGCAATTAACCTGAACGCTAAGAACAAAACCGCGTTGCATAATCGTGGTTTCGCAAAGAAGGAACTGAAAGATTACTTAGGAGCAATTGACGACTTTAACAAGGCTATCATTATCGATGCAGAATATGGTTCCGCATACATGAACCGAGGTATTTGCAAAAGCTTGATCGGTGATACTCCAGGGGCCTGCATTGACTGGTACTTGGCAGGAGAAATGGGAGAAGCTGAGGCCGAAGAATACATCGCATCACGCTGCAATCAATAATCGAATTATGAAGAGTGCCGAAGATCTGGTAGCAGATGGCGATCTGAAATTCGAAAGCAATGACTTTGAAGGTGCTGTAAGCGATTACACCAGTGCACTCAAACTTCAACCGAAAAACGCAGACATTTTTTACAATCGTGGGCTGGCGCAGATCATGCAAAAGAACATTTCTGCTGCGTACGAGGACTTCTCTGCTGCGTTGAATTTGAATGCGAAACACGAAGACGCCTTATTCAACCGAGCGAGAGTTGCAGCCATGTTGGGCTCATTCGAAATTGCAAAACGTGATTTTGACCTTGCAATTGAGCTGAATGATGGAGACGGAGAGTTGTTCACCAATCGTGGGGCAGTTAGGCTTCAGCTGAATGATATTTCTGGAGCAATTTTTGACTTCACCAAGGCTTTGGACATCAACCCATCTGACGGTAAAGCATATTACAACAGGGCAATGGCATATCTTAAAGTACATGAAAAGCAAAGTGCCATGTACGACTTGGCTCAAGCCTATCAGAACGGAGTTATACAAGCCAAAGAAACGTTGCTCTCACTTCAAAACTGATTTATGCGTACACGAGTACTAGTCATCGTTTTTCTTTTTGCAACCAACCTTTTCAGCTGCACGATCACTGCGCTGGCTCAGACTTCAAAAGACAATTTCATTCAGGGTCTTTTACGAACCAATCGTGGAGAAGATGAAGCAGCCATGCCTTTCTTCAACAAGGCCATTGAGCTGAAGCCAGATTATCTTGAAGCTTACATGATGCGTGGCTCAACATACATGCGGCTAGGCGATGAAATGAACGCAATTATCGATTTTGATAAAGCTTTGGAACTTGACCCGACCATGACCAAGGCATACAACTACCGTGGATTCTGCTACCTGGAGCGAAAAGACCTGAGAAGGGCCGCAGATGATTTCACTAAGGTTACGGAACTACAACCAGACTATCCGAATGCATATGAAAGTCGAGGTTACGCCAAAAGCCTCATGAATAAACACAGCGATGCTTTGGTTGATTATGACAAAGCCATTAAGATGAATCCGTCACTTCACGAAGCGTATCATCATAGAGCTTGGTCTAAAGCAGCGCTTAAAGACACATCTGGAGCTATTGCAGATTTCCTTAAAGCAATTGAATTAGACGAAGGAAATGCCAGCTACCATGAAGATCTTGGGTTCATCTACTTCGACTCAAAGAACCAGAAAGAGGCAATGAAAAGCCTAAGTAAAGCCATCAAATTGAATCCTGAATTCGCCTTGGCCTACTTGCATCGAGGTCAACTTAAGCTTGAGCTTGGTAAAACCAATCCAAGTTGTAAGGACCTGACAATGGCGGCTGATCTCGGAAATGCTGATGCAAAAAAACTGGTCGCTGAAAATTGCGCTGAAGACGAAGACAAAGAGGAGAAAGAAAAGTCAGAGTCTGAGAAGAAAAGCAAGGACAAGGAATAGTTAATTTCAGCTTTGTCCATGCAGAACCTTACGCCTCTAGCCGAAACACTTCGTCCTCAGAATTTGGAGGATTATGTTGGCCAAGAACATCTGGTAGGACCGGGATCAATTCTGCAAAATGCCATTTCTACGGGCCAGCTACCATCTATGATTCTTTGGGGACCTCCAGGCACCGGCAAGACCACCTTGGCAAACATCATTTCTAAAAGCCTGAACAGACCATTTTATGATCTGAGCGCAATTAATGCTGGAGTTAAAGATGTAAGGGCGGTAATTGAGAAAGCGAAAGACCAAAACTTATTCAACCATAAAGGAAAGCCGATTCTGTTTATCGATGAGATACACCGCTTCAGCAAATCGCAACAGGATTCTCTTTTAGGCGCTGTGGAAAAAGGCCAAGTAACGCTTATCGGAGCAACGACAGAGAATCCTTCCTTCGAAGTCATTTCTGCTCTTTTATCCAGGTGTCAGGTCTACATTCTAAAGTCGCTGGAAAGAAAGGAACTGGAAGCGCTTCTGGATAAAGGCAAGCAGCAGCTGGAAACCGAAACAGGCAAGAAAATTCATATCAAAGAGAATGAAGCCATGCTTCGGTTCAGTGGCGGAGATGCGCGAAAACTACTGAACAATCTTCAGCTTATTGTTCAGAGTATTGATGGAAAGAAGTGTGTCATTATCAACGAGAAGGTTCAAAGCATTCTTCAGAATGCCTTATCCACTTACGATAAGGGAGGCGAGAACCATTATGACATTATATCTGCGTTTATCAAATCCATGCGTGGCAGCGACCCTAATGCTTCAGTTTACTGGCTTGGCCGCATGATAACCGGAGGCGAAGACGTAAAATTCATTGCGCGTAGAATGCTGATTCTTGCATCGGAAGATATTGGAGCCGCAAATCCTACGGCTTTGGTTATTGCCAATAACTGCTTTCAAGCCGTATCGGTTATCGGATTTCCAGAATCGGAGATAATCCTTTCGCAAACTGCCGTGTATCTGGCCAATTCTCCAAAGAGCAACGCCACTTACAAAGCCATCAAAACAGCAAAAGCGCTAATAGCACAAACAGGTGATCTACCTGTTCCGCTTCATCTGAGAAACGCACCTACTAAGTTGATGAAGGAAATTGGATACGGAAAGGACTATGATTATGCCCACGACCATCCAAACAATTTCGCAGACTTAGAATTCATGCCTGAAGGTCTAAGTGGAACAACGCTGTATGAACCACAGCAAAACGCTCGCGAATCTGCCGATCGCGAGCGCTTGAAAAACTTCTGGAAAGAAAAGTACGGTTATTAGAAAGCCCGTAACAACCCCCACTTGTGGATGTCGGTAACACTTATAATAGCAGTAACCAAGCCACCAGAACAGTACTCTATTAATCTTCCGCCCATTGCACTAACAAGAGTTGATGCGGAATCAGAATTGATATCATAGATATTCAGCGCAAACATGCTAACCAAGAAATAAATTGTTGCTAGCATCACTCCAATTCCAATTCCTTTAGCAATTGGTGAAGAGTTAAGACCTCCATAGTAGAAGATTCCGTGCAAAACGGCATTGACAGCAAGAACAATTGAAAGCTGGAGTATTATCATCAACTCAGTTGACATACTTCCAGTTACAGTTGTACCGTCATGACCAAACAAGCCAATCATGCTCATTGTGGCAGAAACAAGAAAAATGATGAATGATGTAAGTAGGTATGAAACCAGAACTTTCTTTGAGGAGATATTATCCATGACAATTAGTTTTTTAGGTTTAACTAAGTTCTGAAACCCTGTTACGGACTATTCCTCTCTATGTTACGTTATATGCACCAACCACGTTCAGTATTGTTGCAAAACCGCATACTTATATCCACTTATCGCAACTGCATCGAAAGTGAGTCGTCCAATACTCAGAAGCTATTTTCCTACCTTTGCTGCACTGTGAAAACAACCATCCGAACCATCGTTATTTCTGGCCTTCTCGGGTTTCTATTGGGAAGTTGCAAACAGGATATTGGCGGTGCCAATTGGGATGTAGACATTCTCGCACCGGTAATCCGTACCGAGCTCACCATGGCCGACCTATTGGCAGACTCGCTGCTTTATGCAACATCTGATGGAGTGCTCCGATTAAAAGTGGAAAGGCCCTTGATCGACCTCCCATTAGATTCAATTCTAAAGGTTCCCGACACCACAATTATCAAGGGGGTATCCGTTCCTGGTACTGGCACCGTGTCAGTACCTCCTGGGTTTAACATCGCAGGGCTTGTGGAGGAAACGAAATTTGAGTTAGGGGATGCGGCACTTAAAACTTTGAGGGTAAGAAGCGGATTGCTGAAGCTTGCGGTAAAGAGTGAAGTGGAAACGGAGATTGACTTTGACTACAATATTCCTTTAGCAAGCAAATTCGGAATCCCATTTTCTAGTTCCGGCACGGTGGCAGCTGGAAGTCCGAGCAATCCGGCCGTGGGCCAATTTGAATTTGATCTATCTGGCTACAATATCGACCTCAGAGGAAGTGAAGGCACTAGTTTTAACACGCTTGGTACCAGTTTAACTGTTCGCACTTCTGAAGATGGTGATACTGCGGTTGTAACCAAAGGCGTGCCATTTGTAACAATGGAATACACCTTTCAAGATATCCTACCCGACTATGGGTCTGGTTATTTTGGTCAGCAATCTAGCACGGTTGAGAACGAAAATGCTGAGTTGGATGTTTTGAACCGGATTACGGAAGGTCAGATGTTTCTTGACTCAGTTACAATCGGATTGGAGGTTACCAATGCCGTTGGCGCTGACGCCCAATTTAGAATGAATCAACTTTCCTCTATCAATACGCGGAATGGTAGTATCATCGACCTGCAACATGAAATCATTGGGTCAAACGTACTGCTTTCAAGAGCTCAGGATCCAACCGGACAAGCTGATGGAGTTGTTCCTTACTTGGTGAATTACGAACTGAATAATTCTAATTCAAATATTGTTCAGTTTATTGAAAATCTACCGGATCAGCTGGGGTTTACATTTGGATTTGAAATCAACCCGCTTGGAAACGTATCAGCCGGAAATGATTTCTTCTATTTTGACCGTCCATTTCAGGCCATAATGGATATTGATGTGCCGCTGCGTACAACGCTAAGCAACCTTACATTGGTAGATACTATAGATTGGAACTTAAGTGAAACGAGTGTTGTAGAATCTGTTAACAGCGGAACATTCACTCTTAAGGCTATTAATGGATTTCCTTTGGAAGGGCAGGTTGAGTTGATCATGCTTGACGAAAACCTAGCGGAATTAGGCTCGCTGGTCGCTCCTTCAACTATTGCAGCTCCGCAGTTGGATAATGACAACAAGGTTATCGCTCCTTTGGAATCGAATCTCATAATTCCGATCAATGAAGAGACAGCCAGTGCGTTACTTCAGACCAAGAAAGTACGTATCATGGTTCGGTTCAACACTCCCAACCAACCGCAACTTGTAGAGTTCTACGACACCTATGGTATTGACCTTAAGTTGATAGGGAATTTCAACCTAAACTTTGGAACTTCAACACTGTGAAAAGGTTTCTCTGGCCACTTTCTTTATTCATCGGTGTTTCAGTACAAGCTCAATTTAGGCACCCAGTTTTCAATGACACCCTTTCAGGGTATTCGATTGGCGTTTATGGCAGATATCAACTTTCGTCAAACGCCATTTCATCAGAATTGGTTTGGCAAGCTTACCAAGGCAAGACAATGGATCGCAAAAAACGTGAAGCTGCCAGTAAGCGGCTGCGTAAATCTAACGGAGTTGGTGCCGATCTGGATTACGGAATCTTTGCTCGACATCTACCGGATAGTTCTAAAGGCTTGGGCTGGTACCTCAACATAGCTGACCGAACACATGCAAATGCTAAGTTTACGAAAGATCTGTTTGATCTTGCCATGTTCGGAAATGCTCAATTTGCCGGAGCAACAGCAAACTTGGCTGAGCTTCAGTTCAATCTCATTACGTATAAACAATTCGAGGTCGGATTACTGAAGACAGTAAAGAAGTCGAAAGGTAAATGGCAAATTGGATTTGGTTTGGGGTTACTGACCGGAAACAGACATTTACGTTTAACAATAGACAGGGCCGAACTATTTACAGATGCAGATGGAGAATATCTAGAAGGCGAGATTCACGGAAAAGTCATGTCCTCATCATTGGCCTCATCTCAGTTTATTGATGCTAATGGGCTTGGGATGAGTGGGGCACTTACTGTAGTTTACGAAGCGGATAAATTCGGAATTCGCTTGGACGCAGATGACCTAGGTTTCATTAAATGGTCACAACAACTTAAGCACACAGAGTTTGATTCGACTTTTTACTTCGAAGGAATAGACGTTAACCTGTTAGGTACAGGAGGAGAGTCTTTTACTGCTATAAATCTGGATTCTGTTGTTGACCGATTTGTTCAGCAACGCGAAGCTTCTGCATATACCATTGCCACCCCAGGACGCATTCGGCTTGAGGGGTTCTATAAATTGAAAGAAAACGGGCTTCGCTTGTATGCTGGTGTTCAACACCGATTTGCAAATGGTTATGTGCCATATGGTTATTTGGGCACAAGTTCCCCGCTTAAGAAAGGGCTCTTTATTGATGGTCGTTTTGCCTATGGTGGTTTCGGAAGTTGGCACTTAGGCTTAGAGCTGAGGAAAAGATTCAAACAGACATTCGAAATCAGAATCGGCACCAACAATCTGGAAGGTTATCTACTTCCTATGGTCGGTACATCTCAAAGTGCTTACATCAGTCTAGCCGGATACTTCTAAGAGCTTTTATCGGGTCGCTTTTATGAGCCGGCCTGTAGCAATTACCTGATTACCGGACAGAACTTGATAAGCATGAAAGCCAGTGGAAAGAGCTGACGTTTCAATTCGTTCTCGATTTGACGAAACAGGCTGTTCCATCACCAAATGCCCCACTGCATCATAGATTCTCAACGTTATCAATTCATGATAATGTTTCTGAATTGCCTGATAGTTGTCGATAATCAAACTAGTTACATCAGTAACTGGGTTCGGAGCAAATCGAACCTTGAAGATTTCATTCCCGATGCCTATTTCATCAACACCAACTTCAAAATCCTCGGTATTTCCGTCACCATCCATTTTATGGAGATAAACATCGTCAAATCTGAAAAGAAACCCCTCTGTAGTTCCAACAGTAATGAAACCACCATCAGAAGTATGCTTGATATCAAACATCTTATCATTTAAAAACGTACCACGGGTTCTAGCAAAACCAGCAAACCAGAGACCTGAGCTATTAACCAGCTCAACCCGGAAATCTATCCCTCCCCAGTTGCTATCATGCAAATAACCACAAGCCATAAGCAAGTTATTTGAGCCCTCTGTAATATCAGTCCAGAAACAATCTGTATTGGTAGAATCTGCGAAAACGCTGCTGGCCTCATGAATGCCATTATTGGCGTTCAGTCTGTACATCGCTCGGTCGGACTCACCTGGTGTATTGCTGTAAGTTCCACCAACCGCTACAATCCCACCATTAGACGTGGCACAAGAACCATAAAGGTACTCGTCTTCCGTACCTCCAATTGTCTGAGTCCAGATAACATTTCCGCCAGCATCCGTCTTAATAACGTAACCATCCTTTTTTCCAGCACCAAAGCTTTCAGTGTTTCCAACAAGGAAAAAACCACCATCATTGCTCAACGAGATTGATTGACCGTTTTCATCCAAGTCACCGCCATAGGTTTTTGTCCAAAGCGTATCCCCCTCAGAATCAATTCTTACCAGATAAAAATCGCCTTCACCCTGTCCATAGCTATAAGTTTGCCCAAATAGTGCAAAACCACTATCAGGTAGTGCTACACTCTGGTAACAAAGATCCCATAACGGACCACCATACTGTTTGGACCAAATAGTATCCCCATCCATGGTCAGCTTGATAGCGTAGAACTGATAACTGTTATCGGTCGTTTCGGTATAACCTGTGATAAGCAGATTACCATCTGCGCTCTCAACCATGGATTCTGCCCATTCTGCCAACTCACCACCATAGGTCTTTCTCCAAAGCAGATTTCCAAATTTATTGAGACGAATAAGCATGATCTGATTACTCAATCCCGAATCAAAACTACCTGAGGAGCCAGCTACAAAATATCCTTCATCATCGGCCTGAACAACCTCAACACCTACATCGTATCCATCACCCCCATAAACTCGCTGAAACATTATTTCCTGAGAGAAAACAACCGCTACGCTGAATAGCCATAAACAAATTGTTACAACTGATGACTTCATAATCACTACAAAGAACGCATATTTTATTCAGACGTTGCGTTAGTTCAATTCAACTCGAAAGAGTAAATCGAATCATTTGAAGTATGTCCGAAGACATGACACTTTAATCTTCCCGATTCGAAAATATCCAACCTAATGAAACCATAATTCTCGTCATTCATAAAAGTAGCCGTATTTCTATCGCCTGTAAGAGAAGACCGTTTGCTACCGGAGCCACTTATTAAGAAATGATTTTTCGCTTGTTGGATGTACTGCAAATTGTGGTCATGCCCAGAAACATAAATCACACCTTCATATTTATTCAGAATCTCAACAATCCGATTCCTTATTCTCTTGTAACGAGGTTGATAAACATCCTGAACCAGAGCTCGGTTTAACCCCATTAATCCAAACAATTGGAACGGTGGAACCCAGTTCAATATAAAACGCCAAGGTTGTTTATGAGCACCATGATGCCCATTACTGTACAGTGGGTGATGCGCAGCAAGAATGGTTGTCATATTGCTTTGAGTTGATCTGGCCAAAAGGCTATCTAGCCTTTCAAGAAATAGTTGTTCCATTTTTCTCTTGGAAAGCCCATTTTCAGTGGGAACCTTGTGAAAAAATTGATCTTGCAGCCACCATTGAATATCAATGGTTATGAGGTTGTAATTATGTTCTGAAACTTCCTGAAAATGAGGTCCAGGCAATCCGTTCTTGGGAAAAAAAACGGCCCCTGAATCGTTTTTTACCGTTCCCTGTTCTGCATAATATCTTTCAACAAAATCAGCCTCTTCTTTTACCAACCAATGGCCCTGCCACTTACCAGCTTTCCAGTCATGATTTCCGGGCACCCAGAAAACATAACCTTGGTGATTTTGGGTTCGGTCCAATTGTGATAATAGCTTCAACTCCGACAACCGCTTTTTCTTAGCTCCTTCCTTTCCTTCCAAACCAGCTGGATAAATGTTATCACCAAGAAAAATGACCGTACTCTGCGGGTAACGCTTTAGTTCCTCTTCCAACATCAGTAAAGCAGGACCAGGCATTGTATCCTTTCCTGCATCGCCAATAAAATAAATTGAGTGTTTGACCTCTTGGGAAAGAACATCGACAGAATAGAACAATAAGATGACAATCAGCCAAATCTTATTCACCTTTCAACACTTTGAACTCGGTTCTTCGGTTGTTGGCTCTGCCTTCCACAGTTTCGTTCGTATCGACAGGTTGCTCTTCTCCGTAACCTTTGTACTGAATTCGGTCTTCAGCAATTCCATGGTCAATCAAGTATGACCGCACCGATTTCGCACGATTTTCCGACAGTAGCTGATTATCCGCTGGCTTACCTACATTATCTGTATGACCACCAATTTCAATTCGAATAGTCGGATTGTTATTCATGAAAGCAACCAGCTTGTCCAATTCCACTTGCGACTTTGGTAGCAGCTCAAAAGACGCGGTCTCAAAGAATATGTTTTTGAGAACCACCTTTTCACCGTATTCAATAGGTTGAAGATCAACATTCATTCTGTACGGCTTAGAAATATCATGACTCTCCGGAAGCGAAAAATGCTCTGAATAAAACAAATACTTCTCCTTCGACACATTTAAAGCATAATTGTGATCCACCGGTAGCGTTACCAGAAAACTTCCATTTACAGGGTCAGATCCTGACTCAACCACAACTTCCGATGTTTCGAGGTCAATAAGTTCGAATTTGGCTGCCAAGGGTCTTCCTGTAACCTTGTCTTTCACAATTCCCTTTACGTAGGTTACTTTATCCGGTCTTGCTGCTTCATACAACTTGAATGAGTAGATATCCAGCTTTCCGAACCCACCCTGACGATCAGAACTGAAGTATGCGTTTTCTCCGCTGGCAGCCACAAATAAACCTTGCTCGTCATTCCAAGTATTTATCGGGTAACCTAGATTTTTTGGAGTACTCCAATTTCCGATAGAATCTTTACGCGTGACGTAAATATCCTTTTCTCCCATGCCCGGATGCCCATCAGATGTAAAGTACAGTGTCTTTCCATCGGGGTGAATAAATGGCGTTTCTTCAGAATATGGAGTATTGATCACGTCTCCCAAGTTTCTAGGCACTGACCATTCACCATTTGGTGCCAATTGGGTGACCCAGATATCCATTCCTCCAAGTCCACCGGGCCGATTGCTGACAAAATAAAGTGTTTTCCCATCCGAGGAAACACTTGGCTGGCTTTCCCATTTTGAAGAATTTACCGGACTACCCAAATTCTGCGGTTCACCCCATTTTTTTCCGTTTCGCAGAGAACGATATATATCACAGCTCCCAAGCCCGGTTTTGCGATTACAGCCGATGAAGAATAGCTGTTTACCATCAGCAGTTATGGTTTGAGCCCCTTCGTTGTCATCTGTATTTATTGGTTTCCCAAGATTCATCGCAGGAGCCCATTCATATCCACTCGAAAAGCTAACATAGAAGTCTTCTTGATAATCCATTCCTCCCATCATCCGCTTATTTCGCGTAAAAACCAACGTCTGCTCATCTGCTGTGAGCACGGGAAAGTATTCGTAGTCATCCGTGTTGATAGCTTCACCAAGATTTATCGGTTCAAAAGGAACCGGATTTTCTTTCGCAACAACTCCGAACTCAGCATTTTTCAAATACCGCTCTGCGCGTTCCCGTATTTTCGGATTCACTCGCTTTTTGGTCAAAAAGGTCTGATAATTGCCTATTGCGTTTTTGTAGTCGCCCGTTCTAAATTGCACATCGGCCAGTTGCTTCCAAGAAGTGGCCATAAATTCCGGGTTCAGATCAACCACTTTCTGATAATTGATAATGGCGTTATCCAACTCACCCAGATCGGTATAGCAATCTCCCGAAACAGCGTATGCCTCTACAAACTGGTGGTCCGCTTTTAGTGCCTTCTGCATGTACTCCAACGCCTCACGATTCCGCTTGGCGCTGTAATACTTCAAACCTTCTTCAAACTGCTTAATCGCCTTCTTTGAATTGGTGGAATATTCACGTTGTGCAAACACCGGAATGGTCAGGACCAAACCAAGAAAAAGCAATATGTACCGTGTAAATGTCACTATGGAATGTTCATGTATTTATGGCTTTGCAACGAAATATTCCATTCTGGGTTCTTCATCACAAAATCAACAATTTCAGGCATCAGCTGTTCGCGTTTGCTCCATTCGGGCTGAAGGTACAGCATACAGGATTTCGCAACGTTCTCGGCATGCTGTTTAGCCCATTCAAAATCGTGCCGATTATAAATTATCACTTTCAACTCGTCCGCAATTTCGTAATACTTCGGCTGTGGTGGAGAGTTCTTTTTTGGGGATAGACAAACCCAGTCAAAATTTCCAGAAAAACTGTGGGCACCCGATGTTTCTATATGAACCGCTAAGCCATTTTCCATCAACACTGCGGTCAGGTAATCTAGATTGAACATCAGTGGTTCGCCACCGGTTATCACGATGGTTCTGGCTGGCTGACTTGCGGCATTCTTCACTACTGAATCGACCTCTACCAAAGGATGAACGGAGGCATCCCAACTTTCTTTCACGTCACACCAATGGCAACCGACATCACAACCGCCTATTCTTATAAAGTATGCTGCCTTTCCAGTATGAAAGCCTTCGCCTTGAACAGTGTAGAATTCCTCCATTATAGGGAGTATTCTGCCCTTCTCAAGTTGTTTAGCCGCCTGCTCATCAAGATCATGAACTTTCATTCCGCTAAAGTATCCATTAACCGAACGTGAAAAATTCTGCTTGGCATATAACCTTTCGGAGTGTAATGCGTAACGAAAGCTTCAAACCAACCAGCATTGAGCCGAGTAGATCAGTATTTTGACATTGATCGGATGATGTCCGAACACGAACTGCTGCTCGCCTATCGCGATCACATCACCGAAGAAACTGTTCAACAGTTACTTTCGTTGACCGAACTAAAGCTCGTTGAAACCGGTGAAGAGAAAAAGCTCCGAAAACGAGTGTTCAACATTTTGGTTGAATGCCTACAAAATGTAGTGAATCACGCTGCTCGCGGCAAGGATAGCAAGGGAGATGTGGCAAGCATCCTTCTGCTAGGGCGGCACGAGGATGACTTCTTTATCGTTACCGGAAACCGAATCGAAAACTCAAGCATTCATTCGCTGAAGGAGAAGATCAACGAGATAAATGGCTGGAACCATAGCGATATGCGCGACATCTACAGTGAGAGACTCGGAAAGTCTGAGTATTCAGCAAAGGGTGGTGCAGGTCTCGGACTTTTGGATATCTATAAGAAAAGTGGCCGAAAGCTCCAGTATCAGATCGATTCGATAAACGATGAGGTGAGTTTCCTAAGTCTTCACATTTCGGTGGACGGCAATGCTCAATAAAAAAATCGCCCGATCTTTTCAGACCGAGCGATTCATTAAATCAACCGTAAGTTTATCACAGATCGTTCAAACTGCCGGTTTCACCGAACAGTTCGCGTGATTTCTTATTGTAAGCCTTAGCAGCCTCTTCTGGTGTATCAAAGAAACCAAGGTTGAAAGCTTTACGTTCATGATAGATCACCGCTCTGAAACGGTTCTTTTCCTTAGTAACTCCACGATAGCCGGTCTTACTTTTGAAATTCTTCATTTGACGTCTGAGCGTGTTCATGGTAACCCACTCTAGATTTTCCAATTGACAGTTCAGCACATCGCTGTCAATGAAACGTACAAAAAGCTTTTTGTCACTTTTCGGCTTCTTGACGAATTTTTCCGCAATGTATTTGTGCAAATAAATGGTTTCGTAAACAGGTCCCTTTTTGGTGGTAATGCATCGCTGGAATACTCCGTAGCCATTTGAGTGGGCACGTAGATTATCTAGAAACTTGATTGAAGAAAGATACTTATCATCTTCTATGGCCTTGTGGACCTTATCATCAAGCACAGCATACTTGTCTTCCCGGTTCTTGAGTTTGACTTTAACTGACATGATTCTGTAATTTATTGGGTTTCACTTTATTTAATCTTGCTTGCAACGTATTCTGCAATAACGCTGCTATGGTCATCCTACCAACTCCTCCAGGAACTGGAGTAATGTACGAGGCTTTCTTTTCAATTTCATCGAAGGCAACATCTCCTTTCAACACATAACCACGTGGACTTGTTGCATCCTCTACTCGTGTAATACCTACATCAATCACCACCGCACCATCTTTTACCATATCCGCAGTTACAAATTCTGGTTTGCCCAAAGCTACTATCAGAATATCGGCATTACTAGTGAAATCTGCAAGGTTCTGTGTTTTACTGTGGCACAATGTAACTGTACAGTTACCCGGATTACTATTTCTACTTAACAGATTCGCCATTGGCGTGCCAACTATATTGCTTCTTCCTAAAACTACACAATGCTTGCCATTAGTTTCAATATTGTAACGCTTCAACAACTCGATTATTCCCTTTGGGGTAGCTGAAACAAACGTTGGCAGACCCAAAACAAGCTTTCCAACATTTATCGGATGAAATCCATCCACGTCCTTCTCCGGTAATACACGTTCCGTTACCTTTTGTTCATCAATGTGCTTTGGAAGCGGCAACTGAACAATCAATCCGTCAATGTCATCATTGGCATTGATTCTATCAATCTCATCCAGTAACCGAGTCTCGGACACATCTTCGCTCAATCTAACAAGCGTAGAACCAAAACCGATTTTCTCACACGCTTTAACCTTGCTAGCAACATATGTTTCGCTAGCACCATCGCTACCAACCAAAATCGCAGCCAAATGAGGTGCACGATTACCAGATGCAACCATCTTACCAACCTCCTCAGTCAACTCCTCCTTGACCTCATCTGATATTTTCTTTCCGTCTAAAATCATCTAACAGTTAAACAAATATAACACTAAAACAACAATCTACGTGTTTCACGTAGTCATTTTTTTTCGCTGAAATCGATTTATAGACCTTTCATTCTTCAGCTCCAAAGCTGTTCGGATTCTTATCTGCGCGCAAATGGATTATTACGCATCATATTTTTCATTGCGCCTTTATTGGAAAACATGCGCATCATTTTACGGCTTTCCTCAAACTGCTTCAAGAGCCTATTGACATCTTGTATTGAAGATCCACTTCCTAAAGCTATTCTTTTTCTCCTAGAACCATTTATCAATTGTGGATTGGAGCGCTCCTGAGGTGTCATTGAACCAATAATCGCCTCAACCTGCTTGAACGCATCATCGTCAATATCAACATCTTTCAGAGCTTTCCCCATTCCGGGAATCATACCCATCAGATCTTTGACGTTACCCATCTTCTTAATCTGATTGATCTGATCTAAGAAGTCGTTAAAGTCAAACGTATTCTTAGCAATCTTCTTTTGGAGCTTACGGGCTTTTTCTTCATCGAATTGCTCTTGGGCACGTTCAACAAGAGAGACCACATCTCCCATTCCAAGAATACGGTCGGCCATACGGTCTGGGTGGAAAACATCCAATGCTTCCAATTTCTCACCAATACCAACAAACTTTATCGGTTTGTTGACCACTGAACGGATTGAAAGCGCAGCACCACCTCGTGTATCACCATCCAATTTTGTGAGAACAACGCCATCAAAATCGAGTCGGTCGTTAAAGGCTTTAGCGGTATTCACCGCATCTTGACCTGTCATGGAATCGACCACAAAAAGTGTTTCCTGCGGACGAATAGCCTTATGAACGCGATCGATCTCGTTCATCATTTCCTCATCCACCGCCAAACGACCCGCGGTATCCACAATCACTACATTATGATTATTGGCCTTGGCGTAATTGATAGCGTTCTGCGCAATCTCAACAGGATTCTTGTTGCCTTCTTCCTTATAAACAGTTGCTCCAACCTGCTCTCCAAGAACGGTCAACTGATCGATGGCTGCAGGACGATAAACATCACATGCCACCAGCAAAGGGTTCTTCTGCTTCTTGGATTTCAGATAATTGGCAAGTTTTCCAGAGAAAGTGGTCTTACCAGAACCTTGAAGACCCGCGATAAGAATTACGGCTGGTTTTGCTTCGAGATTGATCTCAACGGTTGAACCGCCCATCAACTGCGTCAGTTCATCTTTGGTGATTTTCACCATCAACTGACCTGGCTTAACTGCCGTAAGCACATCTTGACCGAGCGCTTTTTCCTTCACTCTTTCGGTGAATTCCTTCGCAATCTTGAAGTTGACATCGGCATCAAGCAACGCTCGCCTCACCTCTTTCATGGTTTCGGCCACGTTGATCTCCGTGATCTTACCTTCTCCTTTCAGCGTTTTAAACGCACTTTCAAACTTCTCCGTTAAATTCTCGAACATCTATTCTTTCGATTTAAGTGTGCAAAGATAATGTTACCTGCACCCTTTGTCAATTTACATTCTGTCGGGAACCTGAGCCCCCAATAATTTCATTCCTGATGCGATGATTTTTGCAGTCATGGATGAGATTGCCAATCGCAAACTCTTCACGTTTTCATCCTCTTCAATCAGAATTGGACATTCATGATAGAATGTGTTGTACTCCTTCGCGAGTTCATAAATGTAGTTGGCAATCAAGGCTGGACTGTACTCATCACCCGCTTGCTGAACAACTTCTGGATATTGCGAAATCCAACGAATCAATGCACGTTCGTTTTCATTGATGGATTCCATTTCTGAAATAGCGGAAGTCGAACCTGCTTTTCTCAACACAGACTGAATTCGTGCATGTGTGTACTGGATAAATGGACCCGTATTCCCTTGCATATCAATACTTTCCGCAGGGTTGAACAGCATGCGTTTTTTCGGATCCACTTTAAGCATGAAATATTTCAACGCTCCAAGACCAAGCATTTCGAAAAGCTCATTAGCTTCCTCATCCGACATGCCTTCGAGTTTGCCTTTTTCGATGGTCTGGGCCTTGGCTGTTTCATGCATTTCGTCCATCAGGTCATCTGCATCAACAACGGTTCCTTCACGCGATTTCATTTTTCCCGAAGGAAGATCAACCATTCCATAAGAAAGGTGGTAACAGTTTTTGGCCCAATCGAATCCGAGTTTCTGTAGAATGAGGAACAACACTTTGAAGTGATAATCTTGCTCGTTTCCTACAGTGTAGATGAGTTGATTCAGCTCTGGCCAATCGTCCACACGAAGTTTAGCCGTACCAATATCCTGTGTCATGTAAACAGCTGTTCCATCTGAACGAAGTAGCAATTTCTGATCCAATCCATCATCTGTAAGATCAACCCAAATGGAGCCGTCTTCCTTCTGAAAGAACAAACCGTCTTCCACTCCTTTCTTGACCAAATCGCGACCGATCAGAAACGTATCGCTTTCGTAATAGAGTTGGTCGAAATCAACACCCAAACGGTTGTAGGTTTTATCAAAACCATCATAAACCCAACCATTCATTTTCGCCCAAAGCGTGCGGACTTCTTCATCACCAGCTTCCCACTTTTGAAGCATTTCTCTGGCTTCAACAACCATAGAAGCTTCAGCCTTTGCTTCATCTTCGGTCTTGCCCGAATCAACCAATTCGGCAATCTGCTTTTTATAATGCTTATCGAACTCCACATAATACTTCCCGACCAACTTATCACCTTTTAAACCAGACGATTGTGGTGTTTCGCCTTCACCGAATTTCTGCCAAGCCAACATGCTTTTACAGATGTGAATTCCTCGGTCGTTGATGATCTGCACCTTCTTCACTTCATGGCCGTTGGCCTTAAGAATTTCCGCCACAGAATAACCCAGCAAGTTGTTTCTGATGTGGCCCAAATGCAACGGTTTATTGGTATTCGGAGAAGAATACTCAACCATAATATTACGGCTGTGGTCGCCTTTTGGTCGGAAACCGTAATTCTCGGTTTTAGAGATCTTCGCCAATTCAGAAACCCAAAAACTTGCTGTGAATGATAGGTTCAAAAAGCCTTTCACCACATTGAACTTTTCAATCTCAGCTACTTTCCCGACCAACGCATTACCGATCTCCTCGCCTGTTTGTTCTGGGCCTTTCTTGGAAATGCGGAGCAACGGAAAAGCCACCAACGTTACGTCACCTTCAAAATCCTTGCGGGTTTTCTGAAGCTGAATCTGTCCTTCTGCAACTTCCTGCACGTAGAGTTCTTTGAGAACTTCCTGAATGCTTGATATAAGCGTGTCTGACACCTTCTGAATTTTGCTGCAAATGTATTGTTTCGAGGATGAAGTGATGAGGGAATGAAGCGATGAAGTGATGCAGATAACCGCGTTAGGGATTGGAACAAGCTACCGTGTAGCGTGGAAAGCCCGACCCCTTTCCGCCTCAAGCGGATTGGGGAAACGCCCAAGTAATCTAACTTCGCCCTCAAATCATGCTACCATGAGTAATGACATTAAAGTTTCGTCTGAGGTTGGCGCACTGAAACGGCTGATCATTCACAGTCCTGATGCGGGAATTGGCAAAATTGCTCCTCGAATGATGGAAGACCTTCTTTATGATGACATCGTTTATCTCGATAAAATGCGTGAAGAATACACGCAGTATTTAAGTGTATTGCTTTGGTTTTTGGATCCTGAGGTGATTCGAAATCGAAACAAGTCTGATGAGGATTTTTTCAAGCCGACCAAAGGTGGTTATTTGAAATCTGACAAGGTTTTGGATGCGGAGAATCTGCTAATGCAAGTGCTGGAGCATCGTGTTCCGAGAGCCCTGTTGGTTTCTGCAGTTTGCGCCATGGAAAAGTGCGATTTCGAAACGCAGATGTTGCTCATGAAAATGGATTCAGAGCAGCTTGCGCGAACGCTTATATCAGGAGTTTGGATGTACAAAGGCGAGGAAGATTTTCTGTTTGCGCCCATTCCCAATCTCATTTTCACCCGAGACATTGGCATTGTGATAAACGACCATTTGCTACTGATCAAAGCCGCTGAAAAAGGCAGAACGCGTGAAGCACTGCTCATCAAATACATTGCTTATTTCCACTTGTTTGAAGAAGATGCCAATTGGGACGAATTCCAATTCTCTGACAAAGTGATTGAGTTGGAAGACAACGAATACTACTTCCTAACAGATTCGTTCAGTAAAGAAGAACAGGAAGTGAGCATTGAAGGTGGCGATGTAATGATGATCAGTCCGCGGCATTTGCTGGTTGGTTTGAGCGCCAGAACCACGCAGAATGCCATTCATCAATTGACAACCGTGTTGTTCAATAAGAACTTGGTTGATAAGGTTTCTGTGGTGAACATTCCAGCGGAGCGCGCTTACATGCATATTGACACCATTTTTACCATGGTGAAACGCGATACATGGGTAGTTTATGCACCTTTTACCAAAGATGCCATTACGCTTTCGAAGGAGGAAATTGACTTCAGACGCATGTTGGATGACGAAATGGAAACTCCAGAGGAGCAGGTTTACGTCACGCAATTCATCCGACAGGAAAAAGCCGATGGCTTCAAAGTAAAAGTGAAGGAATTTGACTTTTTGGATGATCTTTTGAAAGATGTCAGCACCGTAGATTTCGGATGCGAAAAAGTGAACATTATTCCGAATGGTGGATCAAAATTCCCGTTCACAGAGCGTGAGCAATGGACCGACAGTTGTAATTTCTTGGCTATCCGAGAGGGCATAATAATCGGTTACGATAGAAACGTTTATACGAATAGAACACTGCAAGAGCGTGGCTTCAATCTGATCAGAGCCGAAGATTTCAATTCTCAGATGGATTCAGGGGCAAAACTGGAAGACCTTATAAAAGGTGATACGCTGATCACGCTTCCATCTGCGGAATTATCAAGAGCGCGTGGTGGAACACATTGCATGAGTATGCCGCTGCAACGTGAAGAAATCTGAACCATGCCAGCACAGAATACGAGTAACATTTTGATGATTCGCCCAGTGGCGTTTGCCATGAACGAAGAAACGGCCAAGGACAATCATTACCAGAATCAAGAAGCAGGGATTTCAAGCAATCAAGCACAAGATGCTGCGCTGAAGGAATTTGACGATTTCGTTTTGAAGCTTCGTGATTCTGAAGTGAACGTGATTGTAGTGGAAGACACACTAGAACCACCAACACCTGACAGTATTTTCCCAAACAACTGGGTTTCGTTTCACGAGAACGGAATGGTCGTGCTCTACCCGATGGCCGCGGAAAATCGTAGGACGGAAAGACGAGACGATATACTTGAAACGTTGAAATCGAAAGGATTCAGAATCACAGAAACGTTGGACTACTCGCCTAGCGAAAACGATGGCTTTTTCTTGGAAGGAACGGGTAGTTTGGTGCTCGACCGCGAGAATCTGATTGCATACGCTTGTCTTTCGCAACGTACGAATGAAACGCTGCTCCAAGACTGGGGCGAGCAACTCGGTTACAAAGTGGTGAGTTTTCACGCCATGCAAGAACTGGACGGGCAAGTAGCACCAATCTATCATACGAACGTAATGATGAGCGTGGGGCAGGAAATTGCCATTCTGTGCGCGGACAGCATTAAAGATGAAGCAGAACGAAAAGCGGTCATCGCGTCATTGGAAAATTCTGGAAAGGAAATCGTTTACATCACCGAAGCACAGAAATCAAGCTTTGCGGGGAATATGCTTCAAGTGGTAAATACCGCTGGAGAAAAGATCATGGTGATGTCAACCCAAGCTTTTGAAAGCTTAACCGCTGAGCAAATAGCTACAATTGAAAACACCAACCGAATTCTTCACAGTTCGCTCAACACCATTGAAACGCTTGGTGGCGGCAGCGCCAGATGTATGATGGCTGAGGTTTTTCTGCCGCCCCCCTAATCTATTTATTCCTCACATAAATAACCTTAAACTTTCCGCCAGATTGAGCGCGGGCATCAATTTCAAATTGTTTGAGTGAAGCGAATAGTGGTGTCAGCTTCTCAAATCCGAAGTTTCGTGAATCGAAGTTTGGTTGCTTCTTCAGAATGAGTTTACCAACGTCTCCCATAAAGGCCCAGCCATCTTCTTCTGCCGCGTCAGCCACAGAAGTCTTCAATAAACGCTGAACTTGTGGTGTAATCTTATCGACCTGACGTTTCTGTTTTCTGCGTTTCCCCTTCTCTTCCACTTCTTCATCCTCATGAAGAATTTCTAGGTAAATGAACTTATCGCACGCAACGATAAACGGGTTGGGCGTCTTCTTCTCTCCTATTCCGTAAACCTGCATTCCCGCCTCGCGAAGCCGTGTGGCCAACTTGGTGAAATCGCTATCGGATGAAACCAAACAGAAGCCATCTACCTTATCTGAATACAGAATATCCATCGCATCAATGATCATGGCACTGTCCGTAGCATTCTTGCCCGAAGTGTAGCTGTATTGCTGTACAGGTGCAATGGCAGTTTCCAACAGCACTTCCTTCCATTTGCTCACGCGCGGATTGGTCCAATCGCCATAAATGCGCTTGATAGTAGGGGTGCCATACTTGGCAATCTCCTCCATCATTTCCTTGATATACTTACTTGGTATGTTGTCGCCATCGATAAGGACGGCCAGTTTCGTGTCTTTTGTCATTCGAGTAAGGTACGTTTATTAAACTGGCAACATATCGGGTACGAAAAAAAGCCGCTCAATTGAGCGGCCTTTTCAATCACAACCAATCCCACTCCACTATTTCACATCGAAGCGATCAAGGTTCATCACCTTGGTCCAGGCCGCCACGAAGTCCTTCACAAATTTTTCTTTGTTGCCATCAGCTGCGTAAACTTCTGCCAATGCACGCAACTCTGAGTTTGAACCGAAGATCAGGTCAACACGAGAGGCAGTGTATTTAACTTCTCCAGAAGCTCGGTCTTTACCGTCAAACAACTCTTTCTCTTCAGACTGTGCTTTCCATTCTGTATCCATCGTCAACAACTTCACGAAGAAGTCGTTAGAAAGCGCATTCTTATCGTCTGTGAATACACCGACATCAGAGCCATCGTAGTTCGCACCTAACGAACGCATTCCACCAACCAGAACGGTCATTTCAGGAGCTGTCAACGTTAGAAGCTGCGCTTTATCAACCAACAACTCTTCAGTAGCAAGGGTGTATTTCTTCTTCAGGTAATTTCTGAAACCATCAGCCATTGGCTCAAGAACAGCCATTCCTTCAACATCGGTCTGCTCTTGCGTGGCATCGGCACGGCCTGGTGTGAATTCTACCTTCATATCATAGCCGCCTTTCTTAACGGCAGCTTCAACCGCTGCAGTTCCACCCAACACGATCAAGTCGGCCATCGAAACTTTCTTATCGCCTTTGGCATTGAATGCAGACTGAATCTCCTCCAGTTTTGACAGCACCTTATTCAATTGTTGAGGATTGTTTGACTCCCAACTACGCTGTGGCTCCAATCTGATTCTTGCACCATTGGCACCACCTCTTCTATCTGAATGACGATACGTTGAAGCAGATGCCCAAGCCGTTGTAACCAATTCTTGAGTGGACAATCCGGAGTTGAGTATTTCTTTTTTCAAACTGGCAACGTCAGATGAAGAAACGGTCTTGTAATCCACCGCTGGAATCGGGTCTTGCCACAAGAAATCCTCCGCTGGAATCTCTGGCCCGAGGTAAGTCGACTTCGGCCCCATATCGCGGTGTGTTAGCTTGAACCATGCTTTCGCGAACGCTGCGTCAAACTCTTCAGGATTCTCCAAGAATCTGCGCGAAATCTTCTCATATGTTGGGTCAAATCGCAAAGACAAATCCGTGGTCAACATAGTTGGTTTGTGCTTCTTGTCCTTGTCAAACGCATCTGGAAAAAATGCTTCAGAACCTTTGGCCGTCCACTGATGCGCACCAGCTGGGCTTTTGGTCAATTCCCACTCGTTATTGAAAAGAATGCTCAAGAACGTATGACTCCATTGTGTTGGTGTCGGTGTCCAGATAACTTCCAGACCAGAAGTTATGGCGTCCGCGCCTTTACCCGATTTGTAATCGCTGAACCAACCAAGTCCTTGCTCTTCAATTCCGGCAGCTTCTGGCTCTGCCCCTACATGATCCGCTGGACCTGCACCGTGGGTTTTACCCAATGTGTGACCACCTGCGATCAACGCAACTGTTTCTTCATCATTCATCCCCATTCTTCCGAACGTTTCACGAATATCCACTGCAGCAGCAACTGGGTCAGGATTTCCGTTCGGCCCTTCAGGGTTCACGTAGATCAATCCCATCTGCACTGCCGCCAACGGATTTTCCAGATCACGGTCTCCAGAGTAGCGCTCATCGCCAAGCCACTCTTTTTCCATTCCCCAATACACATTGGCGTTCGGCTCCCAAACATCCTCGCGGCCACCAGCGAAACCAATGGTTTCAAAACCCATCGATTCAAACGCCACGTTACCTGCAAGAATCATCAGGTCAGCCCAAGAAATCTTGTTTCCGTACTTCTGCTTAACGGGCCAAAGCAATCTTCTGGCCTTATCGAGGTTGGCGTTGTCTGGCCAACTATTCAATGGTGCAAATCGCTGCTGACCTTCGCGAGAACCTCCACGACCGTCTCCAGTTCTGTAAGTTCCAGCGCTGTGCCACGCCATTCTGATGAAAAGAGGACCGTAATTTCCATAATCGGCTGGCCACCAATCCTTAGAATCTGTGAGTACGACTTCGATGTCTTTTTTCAAAGCTTCATAATCCAAGCTATTGAAAGCCGCTTCGTAATCGAACTCTTCGCCCATAGGGTCAGATAGATTCGAGTGCTGTCTCAGAATACTGAGGTCTAATTTGTTTGGCCACCAATGGTCATTGGTGGTTGGTTTTTCCTGTTGCCCCATATGAAAAGGGCACTTTCCTTTTTCTTCCATTTCTCCCTGTTTTTCTCCGCCTTTGCCGCATCCTATGAGCGCAACTGCGAAACTGATTGGTACAAGTAATTTTTTCATGGTTGTTTGATTGTCAGTGATTTATCTGAATTTACGACACAAACTTCCGACAGCTTTATTAATAAATCAAATCAATAGTTTTTATATTGATATAACCATTTTCTATATACCAGTATCGATTTCGGCCAACGCCATAACTTTTATGAAAAGTGAGCAGTAAACCAAACAGCGATAAAGCTGTTTGATTACACCATCCTAACACACTCATGAAAACCATCGCAATTTTCCTTGCCTCTTTATTTATTGCACAATTTGCCTTATCGCAAAGCGATTTTGAGCAAGCGATGATGTGGTATGACAAGCGCACCGAAGGGGCGGTTGGTTATGAAGCTGATGCGAAGCCAATTTCCAACGCCATTGAATACTTCAAGAAAGCAATGGTTAATTCGGAATACGAATTAAAAGCTGGAACATATCTCATGCGCAGCTACATCTACAAAGGGCGTTTTGTATTGAATGACGATGACGCCAAACGCGAGATTTTCGAGAAAGCCAAACTTGTTGGCGAGCAGCTTGTTCCTAAATATCCCAACAATAAAGAATTACGTTTCGAGAATCTAACAGCCGTTGGACTCTGGGGCGAACGCTTGGGCGTTTTTAAAGCTGCCCGAGAAGGCATTGCGGACCGCGTAAAATCGGAGATTGAGGCACTCATTGCATTGGATACTGAGTTCAGAAATGCTATTGGCCAGCGGGCATTGGCCGTGCTGCATTTGATGGCGCCTAAGATTCCGTTTATTATGAGTTGGCCCGATAAGGATTTCGGGTTGGAAATGACGCACAGCGTTGTAACTCGCTATCCGAACGATATTGGCAACAATTTCTTCTACGCTAAAGCGCTAGTACAACACGATAAGGATAAAGAAGCAATTCCGTATTTGGAGAAAGCCCTTTCGATGCAGCCGGATTCCAACTATTTACTGGAAGATCGTCATTTCCATATGCGAGCGGAGAAATTGCTGAGTAAATTGAAAGATTCGTAATGAAAAAAGTAGGCGCAATTGTATTCGGATTTTTGATGATAACGGCAGGTTCCATGCATTTCATCATGCCTGAAATGTATGACCCGTTCATGTCTGATTGGTTACCTAAACTAGCTGTGAATTACGTGACAGGTGTAGTAGAAATTCTTGTGGGAATCGCCATGTTCATTCCGAGCTTGCAGAGCAAAGCATCACTCGCTATTCTACTGATGATGATTGCTTTCCTACCGCTTCACATTGCTGATGTATTCCGAGAGAATCCAGCTATTGGCAACCACACGGCTGCCTACATCCGATTGCCGATTCAGTTTGTGTTGGTGTATTTGGCCTACTTGCTTTGGAAGGGGCTGAAGGTTCAAACCACTACTTCTACCTAATATTAAATTGATAGTCCAGCCATTTCTGGTAAAACGGATCTTTTATGTATTCCTTACACCGTTCTTGAATAAAGGTGTTCGTCCTGTAGGCGGGTGAGTTCAAAAAAGTACACAGAACTAAAAATTTCTGAAGGGGATAAATGTTCGGTTCTTTTTGCGGAAACAGGTACATATTCACTTTTCCCTCAGTCGCAGTCAAATTTTGAAAACCTAGAATTGACGTAGCAATTGAAACAACTTGAGATTCAGATGTCGAAATCTGTCTGTTGAGATATTCCCTAATTCTGTCTTCTTTGAATGAAAGTAATCTTCCCATAACAGCAGTGGCTTGTCGTCTCAAAAAAGACTCGGACTTCCAGATGTATTCATACCTGACCAAGAAGTTGTACAGATCTTCAGGGTGATCGTACTTGGTTTTCAACCATAGCAAGCAGTAGAAATCGAAAGGGTTCTTTCGCTTTTTACTAAACGAAGTCACCTCAACTTGAACATGTTTGACAAACTCTTTTCCTTCATCGTTACATGGAACCTTCCAGTCCGTGATTAGTTTGCAGACATTAAACAAAGAGATGTCGTCATAAAGTTTTAACTGTTGTAATACCCTAAGAACAACTTCTGATGTTCTTGAATTAAAACCCAAAACCGACAGATAGAAAAGTAGATTTTGACGAATTCCTGGATTTTCATTGAACAGGTTTGGAACATCTTTCAGGATTCTGGAAGACTTTAATCGCCCAAACGAGGTGATGTACCTTTTTGACACTTTCTCGAAGTACTTGGCCGATTGGTTTTTCTTGCGGTGAGAATTGAACCGTTTACCTAATTCAGAGCTGATTTTACTTATTCCATTCTTTAAATGGCTATCAAAATCAATTGAATCCAAGTATCTGTTTTCTTCAACCAGAAAATGGTACTCAGCTTCTTTTGCATTGTAAACATTGGTTTTCCTTAGATTCAAAGCAAGACCTCTGCTCTTTAAAACGTCAGATGCCGAACTGAGTGTTTCAATTGCCTCTACTCTTGTTTCAACACCAACTACAATATCATCCATCCAACGAGTAAAACTGTCATTTGTCTTGTCTTTGAGAATTGAATCCAACTCAAATAAAAATGAATGAGCCAAGAGTCTTACTCCCTCTAAGTTTGTTGTCGGAAGACCTCTACCAACATATGGCAAGTAATCTGGAAGCCAAGAGACACTCTCAATTATCTTGAATAAAATGTCCAGAAGAACTTCATTGTTCTTCACGTGTCCAGAGACAATTTTTCTTAGTTCTGGAATATAAATTGAATCATAGTAATTCGATAAATCGGTTACCACAATCAACTCTTTATCATCATTGAACTTGTATATCTTCTTCTGCATCTTTTTCCACAACTGTCTCCAGTTATAGCCGTACTCATCTATTTCATGAGGTTTTCGCAGATTATGTTTGTCCCTTGAGTAAAATGAGTTCTGAGAAGGTTGGTTATCTAAAACCTCTTCGTTTATCGCATCCGTAATTATCTGTAAGACTAGCGCATCAACAGGCTGAGGAATTACTAGATGTCGGCAAACCCCCAGTTTTTTTTCAATTCTATAAATAATCGGTTTAGAGCCTTCATAATTTCCAGTTAGAAGATTACTTCTAACTAGTTTGGCCCTTGCATTAATATTATAGTTGAAATCATAATAGTCATAGATATCCAGTACATCAACTCGTCTCAACTGGTCTCTGACGATTTTTCGCCAAATCTGCGAGATGTTCTTCACGGAAAAAATCTCATCAAGTTCCTTTCGCCTTAATTGATGAAATCTATCAGTTAACATTAAAGTCGTTGATCAATTGAATCTGAGCGCAAGATACTATAACAATGAAAAATCTTTAGACTAATCGCTTCTCGATGTAATCTGAGTTAAGCAGTCCGAGCGCACCCATATATTTAAGATCGAACGCAATGATGTCGCCCACTTTATAGTCCTTCTCGCTTTCGCCAATATCAATAACCAGCATATCAGAACTGGCACCAACCACGGTAATGTTCTCATCCTTTGGAATCAGAAATTCTGCTGACACATCTAAAAGACCAATATCCAAAATGGCGCGGTGCATGTTTTCGCCAAAGTCGTTTTCATCCACTTTAAATACTTCTCCCGAAGGATTCTCTGCCAAATAACCGATAGGCACTTTTGGCTTTTCGGTAATTTCAATAATTTGAGAAAACAACCGCAAGACGCTTCCAGCCATACCATCAATCGGTTCTTCAGTCAATAAATTGTTTCCGAAGAAAAGCGTCTCTCCCACTCGGAAATGATTCACACCATCAGGCACTTGATGTTGTTGCAAGAGTGGAATAATCACTGAAGTTCCACCTGTTACCCACGGAATGTCAATGTTGAATTTGAATTCCACCAACTGCTGATACAAACTGAGTTGAATGAGTTTATCCTGTGATGGCAGCACACCATTAAGGCAGTTGAGATTCGTACCAATTCCAGAAATCTCAATGTTGGGCAACTTGAAAATCTTCTCGTAGAAATTGATAAGGTGGTCGCCCATAATTCCCTCACGCAGATCACCCAATTCAATCATGATAATGACCTTATGCTTTTTCTTCTGCTTTACAGCCTCTTCAGAAAGCAATTGAATGGTTGCAAACTCCGTATTGAAACTCACGTCCGCGTAGCTGATAATCTCGTCAATCATATCCTTTGCAGGCGGCTTGATGTAGACCGTTTGCACAGTCTCATCAATAGACTTCACCTCCTTTAAATTGCTAATTCGCGAATCGCAGACTTCCTTAATGCCAAGCCCAATAACTTCTTCTAAATACGTCCGATTTCCACACAGCATTTTGGTTACAGCAGCCCATTCCTTTCCGTGCTGCTTGAATAGCGTATCCAGAAAACGATAATTCTGCTTCAGTTTGTCTTTGTAGAGTTCTATATAAGCCATATCTATGGTGTAACGATGCGGGGAATGTCCTGTGGCAATCGGGTTAATAGTTCGTAGTTGAGTTGTATGCTGAGTTCTCCAAAAGAGGAAACCGAGATTTCTAAATCGCCTTGCTTTCCGATCAGAACCACCTCATCTCCGACTTGGCATTCAGGGAGGTTAGTCACATCAATAATTAGCATGTTCATGTTTACCATGCCAATAACACCCATGCGCTGGCCATGAATAAGCACCCGACCTTGGTTACTAAGCGAACGGCTATAACCGTGAGCGTAACCTACAGGAATGATGGCAACTTCCGTCTCATTCTCAGCCATATAGCTGGTTCCATAACCCACAAATTCGCCAGGCATCACTTTGTGTTTGGTCATGATGGTACTCTTCCAAGAAATGACGCGTTTCAGCGGATCGGCCTTATCTGATTTTTTGCTCAAGTAATTGATGAACGTTTCTCGACTCGACCAGAATCCGTATTGCATAATTCCAATTCGAGCCATGTCCATTCGCGTTTGCGGATAGCTCATTGATGCAGCCGAGCAAGCCGTGTGCAGCCGTTTTGGAACGATTCCCTTTTTGCGCATCCAGCGCTCATAACTTCCAAAGGTCTTTATCTGCTTTTTTACACGAACATGGTTCGCAATGCTTTCCGCACCAGCGTAATGCGTACAGAAACCTTCAATTACGAGGTGTTCCGAATTGGAAAGCAACAGTTCGAGAATCGACTTCAATTCTTTCTTGGTAAAACCAGTACGGTTCATGCCTGTATCGAATTCAATGTGAATTCGAGCTGGTTTCTGCAATTTTTTAGCGGTTGAGATGGCAACTTCGAATCGACCACGGTCAAAAACGTAGAACGAAACATCGTTTTCAATGGCCCATTCAATGTCTTGTTGCGCAATCATTCCCATGATCATAACCTGCGCGTTTTTCAGATGCTGTTTAGCTCTGAATGCCTCATCGCAACTGAAAACAGAGAAGTGATTCACCCCGCATTTTTCCGCCAACGGAACGTAGTTCTCAATACCGTGACCATAAGCATTTCCCTTGACCACCGCAGAGAGTTCACAACCATCGCCAAGTGTTCTTTTCAGAAAATCGACATTGTTTTTGAGAGCGCTTTCGCTGATCTCTATGGTAGATGTTGTCAGTGGCATTTACTCCTTGAATAGCTCGTCAATAATGGTGCTGAACATGGCCACTCCCGTTGGAATAATCTCATCTGGAAAATCGTAATCTGGGTTGTGTAGCGCGGGCGAATTCTCTCCTGAGCCAATACCGAACATCGCGCCTTTAAACTCTTCTGTAAACAACCCGAAATCCTCTCCCCAACGGAAAGGTTCCTTTTTGTCCTCGTATTCGAATCCGTTTGTTTCGGCAGCATGTTTAACCAACTCAACCATTTCTAGATTGTTCTGATTAGCGGCAAAGAACTGCGTCCAACCAATCTCAACTTGGAGCTTGTGTTTTTCGCCCACTTTCCGTGCAATGCTTTCGCACTCTTCGGCCAGTTCTTTCATGGTATCATTATCCCATGTTCTGATGGTCAGTTTCACTTCGCCAAAACCAGCGGAAATACCGTAAGCCTCCTCGCCCATTTCAATCTGAATAGGCGTTACCTGCTTGAAATTGGGTTTATCTCGCGGAACCTGAATAGCATCTGTTTGCTGTAGAATTTCGGCTATGGCTAACGCGGGATTGATGCCTAGATCGGGTTCGCCAGCATGTGAAGTTTTACCATGCAAAGTGATGATGATGCTCTGAACCGATGCTGTAAAACTGTTCGGACGACAAACAATCTTATGAAGCGGATAACCAGGCAGATTGTGCAGCGCAAAAACATAATCGGGTTTGATCTCTTCGAATTTCGGGTCTGTTAGAACAGCTTTGGCACCTTCTCCATTTTCTTCCGCTGGCTGAAATAGCAAAACAACCTTTCCAATTTTCGGGCGGTTCTTACTGATGTGTGCAGCCAGACCAGCTACAATGGTCATGTGTCCATCGTGACCACATTTGTGTGAAACACCATCGAATTCTGACCGATGATTGAACTCATTGATTTCTTGAATAGGTAGTGCATCTAACTCGCAGCGTATCAGAACTGTAGGCCCCGAATCGAAGTAGCTGTAAACCGCAGCAACGCCAGTTCCGCCAATTCCTTCAATGAGTTTAGTTGGCTGATACGAACCAAGAAATCCTGCAATGCGCTTGGCGGTTTCAGCCTCGTGACCAGACAGTTCAGGGTTCTTGTGAAGAAGCTTTCTCAGCTTCTCTAAAAGGTCAACAGGTATGTGTGCGTTTGTTGGCAAATCAGTTTGATTTTGTTTTAGTTGATATGAGTTGTACGGCTGTGAAAATGATGGCGGAAATGGCGATTCCAAAGAAATTCTCATCCAATCCGAACGGCAGTTCTACATCTGAAATAATTAGAATCAAAGTTGTGAGCCCACCGAAAACCATGGCAAACAAAGCCGCAAGTGGCGATGGATTTTTGACCATCAGCATTCCAAGAACAGGAACAAAAAGTCCCGATACCATGAACGCGTAGGAGTACAACATCAGCTCCAGCACATTCTGCATGAGCGTAGCAAGAACAATGGCAATAATTCCAATTCCTAGCGTGGCCAACTGCGACCAACGCAAACTTGTGTTGCTTCCATGCTTCACTTTCCCTAGAACATCTGTGAGGAAATTCCCAGAAGCAGCCATCAGACAACTATCTGCCGTTGACATGATAGCCGAGAAGTAAGCGGACATCATCAATCCCATCAATCCAACAGGAAGAATATTGCTCAGTAATAATGGTAATCCGAGTTCCGCGTCCAATTCTCCACCAGCTGGGTATCCAACAGCTTCGAACATGCCTTGATCGAACGCTACACGTCCAAACAATCCGAGAATCACTCCCATGAAAGCCATTACAGGCCATTCGAAAAGGCCTGCGATCTTCCATGCTTTCTTGGCGGTTTTCTCATCGCGGCACGCGTAAATTCTTTGATACAAGGTCATCCCCACGAACCAAATAGGAACAATCGTTATCAGCCAATTGAAAAACTGCGTAAAGGTGAGATTGGTGAGTTGCAGCATTTCTGGTCGCACTACCGAACTCAGCACTTCCCAACCTCCAATTTTGTAATAACCAATTGGAATACCGATGAAAACCAGTCCGCAAAGCAGAATTATCCATTGAACGGTATCCGTATAAATCACGGCTTTGATGCCACCAATTACGGTATAAACCACAGCAATAATCCCCATTATGAAAACGGCTTGCTGAATGCCGACACTCGGGAAAGTTGCCGCTGCCAATTTCGCGCCAGCCAGAATCTGTGAACTGGTAAAACCCACATAACCAATGAGCGAAATGATGCCCGCAACTAATGCCACTCGTGGACTGTAGAAGTGCTCTAACGCTTGCGGGAAACTCAAAAAGTTATGCTTCTTGGCAATCGGGTACACTTTCGGAATAAGGAAAACCGCGCTGAGCCAAGCTCCTAGTAATCCTGTAAGCAGCATCCAACTTCCAGAGAGGCCCATCATAAAACCGAGACCTCCCAATCCGATAGAGAATCCTCCACCGACATCGGTCGCAACCACAGAAAGCCCTACGTGACCTGCAGAAAGTGTGCGACCGCCCACGTAGTAATCTTCTTCAGAATCATTCTTATTCAAGAAGAAAACCCCAACGCCCAGCATGGCGATGAGGTACACAAGAAATATGGTCAGATCAACCCAATGTATGCCCATACCCGATTATCGCTTTAGGCGCATTTCGAGATACGGATTGGTAAAACCGAACTTTTCGTAAAGGTGTTTTGCTGGGTTATTGTGTTCTACATGAAGAGCAATATCGCCTTTGGCGAAGTTGAGGGTTTCTTCCATCAACTTCTTTCCGATGCCCTGACCTCGATAATCCTTATGCGTTGCGATGTAAACAAGGATGTTCTCTGGGATGTAACCTCCCATTCCTGTCTTGTTCACAATTACGGCTCCCGTAATTTTATCCTTATCGTAAGACACAAGCACAAAACCACCGAAAGACATGGTTTCTTTCA
>CAYWET010000039.1:0-37438 GCA_964457245.1 uncultured Chryseobacterium sp.
CTCATTGACTTCTCGTTCTGCTTTGTATTTCTTGACCACGTTGCTCACGGTATCGAACTCAAACTGACCAAGCAGCTTATCTGTGAATGGAATCGTCTTACTCAATCTGGTATAGTGCGTGATCTTGGCTTTGCGCTCCATTTCCACAACGGGGTGGTGCGGGTCGTATTCCCACGGGTGGATGTAAAACATATTCACCTTGCCTTCTTTGGCGCGTTGCTTCAATCCATTGCTCGTAAGCATATACGGGAATAGTCGGAAATACGCACCACCAATTCCCAAGTTCTTGGTCAGCAGTTTGAACGTAGAAACAGGGAATTCAGTCAGGCCATTTTCCTTGATGGTGAAAATCTCATCTGGTGTTGTTGAAATGCCGTAGCGCCATGTCTTCACTGGAGAAATTGAACAATCTATCGTGTAGCCTTCTTCCTTCAGAATATCCAATGCCCAAAGGCTTTTGTTGGTTACCGAAAAGAAAGGAGCACGGAACGAGGTTACTTCGGTTCCTGAGATATTTTCCAGCACCTTTTTGGTTCGGCTGATTTCTTCTCTGAATGCTTCTGGAGTAAGGTCATAAACCTTTTCGTGCGAATAGCCGTGACTTGCCATTTCATGTCCAGCATCGGTTATCTGTTTGATGAGTTCAGGATATTTCTCTCCAATCCAACCAAGCGTAAAAAACGTGGCCTTTGTGTTGTGCTTTTCGAGCAGTTCGAGTAACGGATCCAAGCCTTTTCGGATGCGCTCCGTGTGCTGATTCCAAGAATCGAACGGAAGTTCAATTCCCTGATACCAGTCTTCAAGATCTACGCTGAATGCATTCACGGTTTAGTTGATTAGTGGATTAGTGAGTTAGTGAATCAGATAATTAGTTGAATAGTTAATTCGTAGCGTGTTGCTTTTGTAGATGGGAAATATAACCATTCAGCATTTTCATGATTTCCTCAAATCTAGTTTCGAGTGTCAAGTAAACACTTTCTTCAATGTATTCTTCATCCAGCGCAACCGTTAGATGGTCGATCATTTCTGCTGCTGAGCCGCGTGCTTGCCGACAAAACTGGATGTTTTCTTTGAAATGAAACCTTCCGTGTCCTTCCGCAATATTGGCGGTAATTGAACGAGAGGCTCGCACCATCTGACTGGTTAGCATGAATTTCTCCTCGGTAGGAAAGCTTTTGGTGAGCGTTGAAATATCCTTTCTCAATTCTCTGGCTTTCTGCCAAACCTTAAGGTCTTTGAATGATCGAGAACTTTCCATCAGATACATTCTAATTAACTGGTTTTCCAATTCACTAATCAACTCATGCGTAAGCGAAATCCAACCCCATGTACATTCTCAATTTGAATGCTTTCATCCGCTTTCAGGTACTTGCGGAGTTTAGAAATGAATACATCCAGACTTCTTCCGGTAAAGTAATCAGCGTTTCCCCAAACGGAACTCAAAATAAGTTCACGTTTTACCGTGTCTCCTTGGTTTTGGCAGAGTAGTTTCAGTACATCCGATTCCTTTTGAGTAAGATGCTTCTCTTCCGAATCGTGCTTCAATACAAGGTTTACGGGGTCGAATTCAAACGCTCCAATTTGGTAAAGATTCTTGACCTGATTCTCGGTGTTTGGATAGCATCTGCCCAAAACGGCCTTTACTCGCAATAGAAACTCCTGATTGCTGAAAGGCTTGGTGATGTAGTCGTCAGCTCCAGTCTGGAAACCCTTAACACGGTCAGATTCCATACCGCGTGCTGTGAGGAAAATTATGGGTGACTGCGAATTGGAAGATTTGATCTCCGAACCAAGTGTGTACCCATCTTTCTTCGGAAGCATAATGTCCAACACGCTCAAATGCGGTTCGAAATCTTTGAACGTTTTGGTGCCTGCTTCACCGTCTTTTTCCCACCGAACGCTGTAGCCTTCCATTTCCAGTAGGTCATTTACTACAAAGCCGAGGTTTTCATCGTCTTCGACCAACAGAATGCGGTATGTGGAATTATCGCTCATTTCAATCTTGGTAGGAATATGGTAAACGTACTTCCGCTCAAATCGCTGCTTACATCAACGGTTCCGTTGTGTGCTTCTACCAAAGACCGAACGTAATACAACCCAAGGCCGAAGCCTTTTACGTTGTGAACATTGCCCGTTGGCACGCGATAGAACTTCTCGAAAATCTGCTTTTTCTGCGCTGGCGTAATTCCAATTCCGTTGTCTTTAACCGAAATGCGAACACCGTTTTTCGAATCTGAAGTCTCAATATGAATGAACGGTTCTTGCGTGCAGTATTTGATGGCGTTATCCAGCAGGTTTCTGATAATGTTGGTGAAATGCAGTTCATCCACCTTCAAAACCGGGTCAGATGCAGCAAGGTTCAACGTTAGTTTTCCACCTCGGTCATCTAGCAAGAACTGCACACTTCCGGCTGCTTGCTGAATCAACTCATGCAGATTGCACGAAGTCAAATTCAGGTCAATTTCCTTGGTGTCGAACTGCGCCATTTGCAGCACTTTCTCTACCTGAAGTTTAAGGCGATTGCTTTCATCCGCAATCATCTGGTAGTAGCGATTTCGCTTTTCGGTATCAGCATCAAGATTGCCCGTCTTCAGTAATTCTGCAGACGATGAAATGGTGGAGATAGGCGTCTTGAATTCATGGGTCATGTTGTTGATGAAATCGTTCTTGATCTCTGACAAGCGCTTTTGCTTTAAAATGACCCAAAGTGTGTATGCAAAGAAGATAATCACCACCAGCAGAATGCTTGAGCTGAAGACCCAAATGCTCATTTGGCTGATGAGGTAACTCTGCTTTTCTGGGAAGTAAACCCCGAAGTAATGGCTGTCGCCATCCCATTTTGGGATAATGGGTTTCTCTGTGGTGCTTGTGGGTTCCTTTGAGAGGACCACCATGCCGCCATAGACCAGACTATCGTTAAAGCAATCGTAAATACTGTATTCGAAGTTGGTTTTGAGGTTGCGGCTTCTGAACTCATTATCGAGCAAACTCTCGAGCAAGTAGGGGTGAAGCGTATCGTTGGTGCTGACAATAAAGTAGTTGGAAGAAAGCTGACGAACGGGCGGCACATCAGAACTGTCTTTATTCAATATCATGATTTCCTGTGCAACCGAGCGTAGCGCAATATTCACGCGGTCGTTGAACTCACGTTCACGCAGGTCGAATGCTTTGTCCATCCAATACAATTGCGTGGAGAAAAGCCCCACTATAGAAATGGTGGCAAGCGCAATGACAATACGGATGGTTCTTCGTGTCACAAGTGCGAAGGTAAATTAACGTGAGTTCGATGCGAAATGTGGAAGTTCAAAAGCTGATTCTCGATACAAATTTCTTCCAGAAATTCACTCGAATTGACGCTCATTGAACTTTTGAATTCATCGGACAAACTAGTTCACTGATTTTCTAATCAACTAATCTCCTAATTACCTGATCTCTAATTCTGGCACGGCTATTGAAAACACCATCACGAACCTTTAAAATTTGAAATCATGAAAAAGTTAATGTTCGTAGCAATATTGAGCGTAGCAGGTACCGCAGTATTTGCGCAAGATGCTCCTAAAAAGGTGGTGAAAGCGCAGAAGGTTGCCGCAGAGGATGTGCGACTTGCAAAGCGCGCTAAATTGCAAGCAGTCGAAATCAACCAAGTAAAAGTTCAGCAGTCTGAAGTGCAGCCAGAGAAGGTAACCATAGAGAAATCGAAGTTGGCTAAGCCTGTGCCGCAACAGAAGAAGGCGAATGCTGCCACAATCAGCAAGAAAAGGGTTACCGAAAAAACGGTAGAGTAGGTCGCGCACCATGCACACAGCGTGGGAAATTTCACGATAAGTAAAACAAGCAGTGGCTACAGACGATATTCAGTCTGTAGTCACTGCTATTTTCCCAGACCATTTCAATGCACCATTTACGGTAATGGTATACAGGTACAACCCATCGGCAGCCTCAAGTTGTATGGTATTATGAGTTTGGGCTAGTTGTCGATAGGTCACTTGTTTTCCAGTAAGGTCATAGAGTAGCAGCTCGGCTGGGGCACCATTTAGGCCATCAAGGTCTATGTTGAATGTGCCTTTGTTGGGGTTCGGGTAAACCTCTAACGTACCCTGAGCGGAGCCGAAGGGTAGTTCTCCCACCCCCGTGATAAAGCAGTCCTCTATCTCACAGCCCATACTGTCAACCCGCAGTATCCACCCGTCTTGCGTAGTGGAGTTGGCACCCCGGCCAAAACCCACCATTACAATATCTCCATTGGGCATCAGCATCATGTTGCGTAGGAGGTCAATAGAACCAGATGGATTGTAGGTGTGCGTCCAAAGTGTATCTCCATTGGTATCGGTTTTCATAAGCCATCCCGCTTGACTACCATCATTTGTATTGGTTGTTTGCCCAACACCGAGAATAGCACCGTTACTCAATGCAGCACCTGACCAAAAGCTATGAGAGCCGATCGGGGCAACGTGCTTCTTTATCCAGATTTCATTACCCAAAGCATCTACCTTCATTATCAATGCATCTGAATTGCCCGTGGACATGTTCTCTACCCCACCTACAATCGCATAGTTCCCATCGGTGAGTGGAAAAACCTTCGTTCCACCACCACCTCCAGGCGAAATGGAATTGTAGGTTTCCTGCCAAAGCACATTTCCAATGCTGTCTGTTTTGATCAACCACGTATCATAGTCACTTCCTCCAAAGCTCTTGGTTCCTCCGGTCATCAAAACTTCCCCCTGCTCATTTATGGTTGTTCCAGAATGAATATAATCCGTACCCCCACCTCCGTAGACCACACGGTTCAGTTCATTGCCAAGGGTATCAACGGTTATCAACAGAATATCAGCATCTGCATTGGTAGTGTCATCATACGTCCAACCAATGAGCATGATCTTGTTGGGGCGGGTCTCTACTATGCTAAGCAACACATCGCTCGTATCAGGTCGTTCTATGATGCGGGTAAATAACGTATCGCCCGTCTCATCCAATCGGGCAAAATAGAAGTCGCAAGGGCCGGGACTCTCTACAGTGTAATCACAGAAATACCCAGCTGAATAGATGGCATTGGAATAAGCTGAACGAATGACCGTGTTGGTCTTGTAACTTTTTTCCTGTTGACTCAATTGATACTGAAACACCATACTTCCGTCACCATCCACAACCAAATGATGTCCTTCGTCATAACCACTGTTTGTCGATAGATTCAAGGTTCTACCTACAGCCATCAAAGTATCATTTCCTAAATGGATGACAGATAGAAGTCCGCCTGCCCCATTGTTCAGGTCATAGAACCCCGAGTATCGTAGAGGTTGCCCAATTACCACTGTGGAGACAAACAACAAAAGGATGACCATAAGCCATCCTTTTTTTAATATCATTTGTGCCTGTTTCACGTGCTCAAGATAGGGTTTCCGCTTTCTGTACAAATGGAACAACCCAAAACAGGAAAGTTTACAGGCCTAAGCACGGAGGGTTGAGGCAGGCATGCTGTTGCCCGCAACTCGATTGAGTGCAGTTTAATTCAACACCGTTGGTTGATCAACTGGGCGGTAGGTGCCTACCAGTAACCCGCCAGCACTGGTGCCATCAAATGGTTCAACAGAATAGAACTTTTTCAAAAGCAAGGAAACCGCACCAGAATCAACCTGTGATAGTTTTAGGGAATCAATTGTAATATCCATATCGCCAAGGGTGTCTGTGGTAAACACGCGTGTGTCGGTTTCACCCACACCATCAATCTCTAACCTCACCCGTTCGTTCATTTCTAACGGTGCAGAACCAGCCCAACTAAAGAGGGCAATGGCACTATCATGAGACAAGGTCGGAAGCGGATCAGGAAAGTCAATAGCTCTTATCTCAACCGTATCCACAAACACGTTTCCGTCCAGATCGGTCCAGTCAAATATGGCAGTCGGTTTCAGCCCAGTGAATGTCTTTTCATAATAACCTTCCTCATTGTTCCAATCCATGGAGCTGCCATCAATCGTAACGGTGCTAGGGTCGGAAAGCATCAGTCTGGTTCCATCTAAATTGCTGAACCGAAAGGTGGCCGTTGCCAAAGTTTGATCAACGTTTCCATCATACGCCAACTGATAGTGCGTGAAGATCTTATCCTGATCTATGTTGCTGGTGATCTCTTTCTTACAAGCGGCCAAACCAACCACCGCTAAAACGAATAAAACTGTATTTCTCAATTGACTATCTGTATGTTTTCCTTTACTACGCGATACTTTCCAACCACATTGCCGCCTTTGCTGGTACCTTCTGTCACTGGAACATCCGTCCAACGGTCTAAATAGACGGTTGATGGTCCGGTTGCAATGTTTGCAAGTTGGTCGGCTGCCAAAGTTATGCTGGTTGCGTTTTCTTCCGATTGCACAAAGAGCGCATTGTTGGACCAACTCCAGCTCCCAATAAAAACACCAACCTGTTCATTGGCTGCCAGCGGGTAGCCATTCCAAGTAAGGGTATTGCTTTGCGATGTTGCAATGGTGTCGAACCCAGCAGGGAAGTCGATGCTATCCAAGGGCATCACGGTATTTTCAAACGTGAAAGCATCAAGGTCTTGGTAGGCGAAAGTTCCAGAATCAACCAATCCTTCAAATTCAAAAACGTAGCCTTCATACGCGCTATTGAACAGCAGATCCTGTCCGTTGAAGCGAATAGCGGCATCTTGGTTCAATTCCAGCACCTTTCCGGTTTCGCCATCTAATCGAAATTGAGCAAACGCAGTGGTTCTGTCATCGGTGGCATTATACAGCACCTCGTAGTAGGTCCAGATCTTATCCTGATTTACATCGCCTGTGTCTTCTACTTTGCAGCCGTACAGGCTGGCAAAGACTCCAAAGGTTAAAATCAGCTTTAAGATTTTCATGATTGCTGTTTCGGTCAGCTGACCGCAAAGGTGTAATTTTTCGTTGGGAACGATTCGGTCGTTTTAACTGAAAAGATCACCCACATCAACTTGAGATGCGAGAAGGTCGTCAATCGTTTCTTTCCTACTGATCAGGTATGGTTTTCCACCCCGAAGAAGAACCTGCGCTGGTCTTAATCTTGAGTTGTAGTTACTACTCATGGCAAATACGTATGCTCCAGCATTCTGGAAAGCCAGTACATCATCTTCTGTTATCTCCGCGATTTTCCTATCCCAAGCAAACGTATCTGTTTCGCAGATGTAGCCAACTACCGTGTAAATGCGGTCTGGGCCATCTGGGTTACTGATGTTGGTAATGTGGTGGTACGAGTCGTAGAACATAGGCCGGATGAAGTGATTGAAACCAGAATCAACTCCTGCAAAAACCGTTGCCGTAGTTTGCTTTACCACATTCACTTTACACAGAAATGTACCCGACTCACTAACTAAGAACTTGCCCGGTTCAAATGCCAACTCCAGGTCTCGTCCGTAATCCTTGCAGAATTCTTTGAACTGCGCTCCAAGCTTTTCGCCCAGCTCTTCAATGTTGGTTGAAACATCTTCTGGTCTGTAAGGCACTTTGAAACCACTTCCAAAATCGATGTATTCCAGCTCTTTGAATTGGAATGCTGCTTCCAACAGAATCTCGGTTCCCTTTAGGAAAACGCCCACGTCCAAAATGTCGCTTCCGGTGTGCATGTGCAATCCGTTTACATGAATGCCGTACGCTTCAACCAATCGGGTTAAGTGCCGCATCTGGTGAATGGAGATTCCAAACTTGGAATCGATATGCCCAACCTGAATCTTATGGTTGGCACCTGCCAGAATGTGCGGGTTCAATCGAACGCAAACAGGGTAGGAGTCTCCAAACGTGTTGCCGAATTTCTCAAGCATCACCAAGTTGTCGATGTTCACACGAACACCCAATGAAACGGCTTCCTTGATTTCTTCGAAACTCACACCGTTAGGCGTGTAGATGATTCGCTCAGGGCTGAATCCGGCCATGATGCCGAGTTTCACTTCTTCAATAGACACGGTATCAAGACCTGCGCCCAGTGAATGAAACAGCTTGAGCACAGCTTGATTGCTCAACGCTTTGCATGCGTATTGAATGTTCAGGTTAACGCCTTCAAATGCATTTTTCAAGCGGTTGTATTGTCGCTCCATAATGTCGGCATCGTACACAAAAAGTGGCGTACCGTATTCTTCCGTAAGATTCAGTAATTGTTGGTGATTCATATTGGGGTATGGTGAAAAAAGAAAGGCGAAAGTGAAATCACCTTCGCCTTTCAAGTGATTTTACGTTTTGGTCAGTCTTTACCTAGCATCTTTTCTTTAAGGTCGTCATCAGCTGGCTCATCGCACAACCAGATTCCGAAAAGGGCTTTCTTGAATTCCAAGCCTTCAATGGTGCTCTGGAGTGTTCCGTTCTTGTAAGCCTCAACACCTTTTCCAGGAACGTAAACAATATCGAATACGTTTCCTTCCACGATCTCACTTTTCTTGAACGTATCCACAAACTTGGAGATCTTGTCTTTCAGCGGAGCTACATTACCGCCTGTAGACTTCTCGAAACCTTCGTTAATGGCTTCGCTCATGTTCTCGCTGCTGATCATTCCAGAAGTGATCTGAAGTTTCACGGCCATGGCTTCATCTGCGTTGATGATTGCTTTAGCGTCCCCTGATTTGTTGGCTAGGTAAAGCCCGCCAACATAAAGTTTGAAGAACAATTTCTTACGGATTCCGCCACCGTTCAGACTAATGGTCTGATCTCCGGCTTTCAGCGTTGCCGGAAGCGTTACTCCGTTGATTGTAACTTGGGCTTCTGATGGAAGTGTCATCATCAAAGCAATGATTGATACAAATAAAATTCTCATCGGTTGATTTTTAGGGTGTGCTAAAATACATGTAAAATGATTTTGAGCCATGCAATAACGAGGCCGATCATTTCTTAGCCTATTTTGCAACTGAGATATGAAGCAGACAAAAGACAACTTTTCGAGGCAATCTGAAGGATACAGCAAGTTCAGACCTGTCTATCCAAATGAGCTTTACAGCGAGATTTTAAAGCATGTGAACAGCTTTGACCTGTGTTGGGATTGCGCTACAGGAAATGGGCAAATAGCCTCGATTATGGCTACACATTTTAAAGAGGTAATTGCTACAGACATTAGCGATGCGCAGTTGGAAAAAGCTCCGAAGCTTTCTAATGTGCAATACTTGAAGTGCAGGGCAGAGCAGACGCCATTTACTGACAACTCTTTTGATCTGATAACTGTTGGGCAAGCGGTTCATTGGTTTGACCATGGCCATTTTAACCAAGAGGTGAAGCGGGTTGCAAAGCCGGATTCTTTGATTGCAATTATCGGTTATGGATTGATGTTTTCTGATGATGCTTTCAACAAAAAGTTGATGGAGTTTTATGAAGGAACCATTGGTTCTTATTGGGATCCGGAACGAAAGCACATAGATGGTCATTACCAAAGCATTCCTTTTCCGTTTGAGGAAATTCCATTTTCCAGATCATATTCTATTGATGTGAACTGGAGCATTCAGCAGCTACAGGGCTACCTCAATACTTGGAGCAGTGTGAATCGCTTCATAAAACAGAACGGAACAGATCCTGTTGAACCCTTTATCGACAAACTTCTTTCTTCAAATGTTTGGGCCGATGGGGAATTGAAGGATATCCGTTTCCCATTGTTTGTAAAGCTTGGGCGAATTCGGAAATGACATTTTGAAGTTGTGAAAGGAGTTTCGATCTTCGGAAATCGATAAATCCTGTATCATGAAACTAGCTCAATACTTTACCCTTTCGTTCTTCATTCTTTTGGTCTCCTGTACTTACACAACTGGTGAAGGTTCTGAGGTAGAAAAGGAGTTTGCGCTGGATTCGTTTAAAGGGGTGGCTTTAGAGGGCTCTTTTGATGTGAACATTGAGCAAGGTGCGGCACAGAAAGTGGTGGCCATTGGTCATGAAAACATCATCGAGAAGCTGGTTATGAAGGTTGAAGATGATGTGCTTTACATTGCCTTGGAACCGGGTAGCTACTTCAATTTTGACTTGGAGGTAAACATTACCGTACCCTCGCTTAAAAGCCTAGAATTGGATGGCTCTGGCGATATTCTTATTGACACGTTTGTTGGGTTGAATGATCTGAATGTAAAACTGGATGGTAGTGGTGATATTAAGTCAAAAGGAACTCTGGAAGTGAAGGGGGCGGCTGCTGTTTCATTAGATGGTAGTGGAGATATTGAGCTTCGTATGAAAGCAAACGAAGTCGATGCTAAGCTGGATGGTAGTGGAGATATTGTTTTGGAAGGTGTGGCAGAAAGTTTGAAAGCCGATCTGGAAGGTTCTGGAGACATTAAAGCATATTCCATGCAGGCCCAAAACTGTGTGGCCAAGTTAGAAGGGTCAGGTACTATCAAGCTTTTTGCTTCAAAAAAGTTGAAGGCTGAATTAGAAGGTAGTGGTAGCATTAGATATAGAGGAGAGCCAACCGTAGAAGCGGACATAAGCGGCTCCGGCAACGTTTCTGCCGACTAGAAAATATTGAACAATTAATAATCAAATAATGAGTAAAGCAACCAATCCGAAAGTATATTTTGATGTAAGCATTGATCAGCAGCCAGCTGGCCGAATTGAGTTTGAATTGAACGCAGATGTTGTTCCTAAAACCGCGGAGAATTTCAGAGCCCTTTGTACAGGTGAGAAAGGTTTCGGCTACAAGGGAAGCTCATTTCACCGTGTTATTCCTCAGTTTATGCTTCAGGGTGGTGATTTCACTAATCACAACGGAACAGGAGGCAAGTCTATTTATGGTGAGAAATTCGAGGACGAGAACTTTGAATTGAAGCACACTGGTCCCGGCCTGTTGAGTATGGCCAATGCTGGTCCTGGTACAAATGGTTCTCAGTTTTTCATCACAACAATCGCTTGCCCATGGCTAGATGGGGCGCATGTGGTTTTCGGTTCGGTTACTGCGGGGATGGATGTGGTTCATAAAATTGAAATGTGCGGTTCTCGTTCAGGAGCAACCTCAGTTCCTATCATGATAGATGATTGCGGAGAACTATAATCCGCAGTTTCCATAAATCATGTTTCAAAATTAAAACCTGAATCGGTTGTTTGTCGATTGATAAGTAGGAAAAATACGTCCGTAGAATTACGGGGGGCGGATCGGCTAAAATCTGAAAATTAAATACATCTATCGGCTAATTTTAACTGGAAATTGGTCGATATGAAAGCAGCACTTCTTTACATAATGATAGCGGTTGGTGGAATATTGGTTAGACCAGGCGCTTTGGCTCAGGGGGTTAGAATTGGAGCAGACGCAGCGGGACCACCTGATGCCTCCGCGCTGCTTGATCTGGACGTTACGGGAATGTCGGATAAGAAGGGGATTCTTATTCCAAGGATGACCCAAAGCGAACGTAACGATATTGCTAGCCCTGCGGAAGGTTTAATGATTTATCAGACCAACGGAACATCTGGATTTAAATACTATGACGGTTCAGATTGGCAAAGCATTGGTGGGGATGATTTCGGTAGCCATCAGGCTGAGCAGAATGTTGAGCTGGATGATAACTGGATCAGCAATGATGGCGATAATCAGGGAATTCGAATTGAGGACAACGGCAACGTTGGAATTGCAACAGCCGACCCAGATGCCACATTCCATGTCAATGGCAACAGTTATGTCGAGTCCGACCTAACTGTTGGCACCGATCAAGACCCTCCAGGTAACTTTCGGATGATGGTCAGAAATTCTACGAATCAAGACGGTTTGATCATCAAGTCTGGTGACAACGATGGTGATATTGCGTTAAGAATCGAGGATCAGGATGGAAGCTATAATATCCTTGATGTTGAGGTTGACCACGGACATTTCACCTTTGGTAAGACGTTTCAGGAAACAGAGGATGACAACGGGGTTGTCTATGGTTTGGACAACCAGAACGGTGTAGGCAATTCAGCCGACTTCAATACGGAAAATGGAGTTTACCGCATTGCTGGAGATGAGATTACACCGTATTCCATCGGTGGTGGAATCGGTTACGATCAAGAAGAAGAAACATCAACCAGTTCCACGTCATCAAATTCGTACAACACCATTGATGGGATGAGTGAAACGCCAGCAGCCGGAACTTATATGGTAAGTTTCTCTGCATCTGGTCGTGGCACTGATGATGATCAAGAAATGCGTGTCTGTATCTATATCGATGGAAACGATGTGGAACACTCTGAAAGGTTCTATGGGTACGACTACGATAGCTCAAACGAGGATGTCAGATTTTCCATTCACACACAGGCTTTGGTGACGGTTGATGGCACGGATCAGATTCGCGTTAGGTACAGAACCGATTCTGGAACATTCTACATCTACGACCGATCCATGATCATTATTAAGGTCGATGACTAGGTTCACATGATTAGAAACTTTTTGGAAACACGGCTTCCAGAATCCTGAACCACCACATGGTAAACTCCTGCTGGCCAGAACGAAGTGCTGACCCCAATTGAACCATTTGAAGTGTTCTTCTGAAATGCCAGCCTTCCCATGGAATCATAGATCAGAACCCAGGTGTTGGGTTTCATATCGGTAACAGTAATAAACCGAGTTGAAGGATTATGTATGATCTGAATAGTGCTTTCGGTCAAATCTTCTAATTCGAGGGTTTTGGTTTGACCGAAGACAGCAACCGTAAAGAATGGGAACATGAGCAGAATGAGTCGTTTCATGTCTTAAAGATCTAGCATACCCAACTCCCAAGTATCATAAATTTCTGAGTAAAGTTTATAGAATTTCACTTGAGCGACTTAACACCAAATGGAGTTGCATTAAGAATCAATTGATGTTTGAGAATGCTGATATAGTGATTCACTGTTTCTTCTTGCCCTTTAGGAAGCCCCGCTAAGAACGCTTCTGATATCCAAAACCGCCCAAACAAGGTTAAAAATGAAACCAAATTTGTTTTGATTTCGGAACCTAGTTTCAATTCACCAACTTCCTGTAAAGTTTCAACCATATTCTCAAATTCATTGATTCGTTCGGTTTGGCTAATTGTATAATCAAATCCTGTAGATTCTTTCAAAATACGGTTAACCTCTACTAATTCGGTGAAAATACCTCGATGTTGAAATTGGTTTTCGAATGTCTTTTTAAATAGTTGGACAAATCGGGTAAGGTAAGGCTCACCCTCAAGATACCGTTGGCGATAAACCTTGTTCGCTTTACTGTAGTTCCTAATGACTTCCAAAAGCAGGTCTTCCTTTTTAGGGAAATGATAGGATAGGTTTCCGGGACTCATGTTAAGGCTTCGAGCAATTTCCCGAACTCCAACTTGATGAATGCCTTGATCATTGAATAGCCTTAATGCCTCTTCCAATATCCGTGATCGTGTGTTCATCATCCAAAGTTAGTGCAGTTTGCATTCATTAGTACAATGTACTAATATTGATATTCTAAATCAAAAATCATGAGCTGTTATTCTTACCCGCATACCATAACAAATAAGCATGGAGAATCCCTGACCTTCAGATCCATTGAATTGGAAGATGGGATTGAAAAAGTGATTGTTGAGAATGAGGTGAAGCCGGGAGCCGGGCCACCCATGCACGTTCACTTTAAGCAGTCAGAGTCGTTGACTGTTACTGAGGGAGAAATGACCTATATGATAGCAGGTCAAGAACCGGTTGTGTGCAAAGTAGGAGAGACCGCCACATTTGAATCGAGAATACCTCATAAATTTTGGAATTCAGGTGAAACAACCTTGAAATGCACAGGTTGGGTTAAGCCTGCCAACGATCTGGATTTCTTTCTTACTGAAATGTATAAATCCATTGATGAGGGTGATGATGAACGCCCAGAGCCGTTTGCAAGTGCCTATTTGATGACGCGATACAAAACCGAATATGATATGCTGGAGTTGCCAGGATTCGTAAAAAGCGTGATTGTTCCAATTACATATTTCATTGGCAAGATGACTGGGAAGTATCAGAAATTTAAGGATGCACCTGAACCATTGCTGTAAATCGTAACTTTCAAGTAGTCAAAACCATCAATTATGAATCCGATAATAAGAAACGTACTGGCCGTAATAGCTGGTGTTGTCGTAGGAAGTGTTGTTAACATGGGAATTATCCAGATTAGCGGGCATATTATTCCACCACCTGAAGGCCTAATTCCGGGAGACATGGAAAGCCTCAAAGAACACATGCCCAATTTCGGACTTGAACAATTCATCATGCCTTTTTTGGCACATGGGTTAGGAACGCTTGTTGGAGCGTGGTTGACTGCAATGGTTGCTGCCTCGCATCAAATGAAACTGGCTCTTGGTATTGGAGCTTGGTTTCTTCTTGGTGGCATTGCTGTGTCATTTATGTTGCCTGCCCCTGTTTGGTTCAGCGCAATGGATATTGTTCTTGCTTATCTACCGATGGGCTTCTTAGGATGGAAGCTGACTGGATCTAAGTGAAATGGTAGGTATTTGATGTTTTGGACATTGAACTTTTTATAACTGTTGACCAATGCCAATTGGCATAGTGGAGGAATGCTATATTTTCGGCAGCATTAAACTTCAATCAACAGAAATGAAAAAACTTTACACTTCTATTATGACTGTTTTGGTTGCTGGGACGATAATTACCGTTTCAGCTCAACAGCAGCCTAACAATCCCGGATTTGAAAACTGGGATAACGTAGGAAATGACACTGAGGAACCGGTGAGCTTCAATAGTATGATGACAGGTGACCTTTGCACATTTTGTCAAGCAGGTGCAAGTCAACGGGTCTTTCGAGATGGCTCTGATTACCATGGTGGGGCTTACAGTGCACGTGTCGAGAGTACAAGCGCAGTTGGAATTACTGTCAACGGAACTTTGACCACGGGCCGCGTAATTGCACCATCTACAACAGCCTCAGAAGGTTACACCCAAACGTTAAGAAATAACGCTGGTTTCAATCATGCATTTACAGATGAGCCGGATAGCTTGGTTTTCTGGGCGAAGTACAATCTTACTGACAACTCGGATTCTGCATCTGTAGCTGCAATTCTCCATGACGATTTCGATATGAGAGATCCGGGAGGCGATAATGCGCACGTAATAGCAACAGCAAGAAAAGTATTCCAAACTGCGGGTGTTTGGGAGAGAATTTCAGTCCCTTTCCAAAACACGGGTACTTCTAGCTCTCCTACAGCGTATTTGCTGATGACGTTTACTTCAAGTTTTACACCTGGTCAAGGAAGTAGCAATGCAACTCTTTGGGTTGATGATGTGGAGTTTGTCTACAACTCTCCAGTTACATCTGTAGAAGAGCAATTGGCCGAAGTGGTAAAAGTTTATCCAAACCCTACCAACGATGGTCGTGTTTCAATTGCGCTTGGCAACGACATGAAAAATGGAATGGTAACCGTTCTTAACGTCATGGGTCAAACTGTTGGTCAATTCAGTTTTGTTAACGATAACAGAATTGATGTGGAGGTTGATCAGTCAGCAGGTGTCTACTTCTTGAACATTAGAACAGAAGAAGCTCAGAATACTACGGTTCGCATAGTGAAGAACTGATTCCTCGGGAAATAGAATGTCTGGTTGAAAGCCCTGATCAGTATTGGTCGGGGCTTTCTAATTCTGAATAAACTATTTTGACGACAAAATAATGTCCAATGAGTTTTAGTATCTCCAGGTTCCTTCCGGTTTTGCTTCTTATCGCTAATACCAGCACGTTTGCCCAGAGTAATACTTACGAAAAGCGAGTTTTAGCCAGCATCAAGGCTATTCCGAAAGTGGTTGTAGAAACATTCAAAGAGCAGTATCCAACTGCTCAGGTTGATAGTTGGTACGTTACACACATAACTTATTGGCAGCAAGACATAAGCTCTGGATGGTATCGCGATTGGTACGGAAACGTTAGAAGAGATGTAGTGACTTACACGTACGAAAAACCAAACTATTTTGAGGTGGAGTTCATGGATAGTTTCGGGTCGTTAAGTCGTGCTATTTATAATAGATATGGCTATTGGTATGAGACAAGAGCGCAATTGAAGGGCCTGCCTATGGCTTGTCTAAATACTTTGGCAGATTCAAAGTACAAAGACTGGAAACGAAGTAAGCTTACCGAACGCATTGAAACGGCTGAATGGCCCGACCCGGTTTACCGTTTCAGCGTATCAAAAGGATTACGATATCAGATTCTAAGAATGAGCGAACAAGGTGAGATTCTACAGATCAAATACCTTGATGAAGATTGATTGAAATGAAAAGCCCCGATTCGAATTCGAATCGGGGCTTTTCATTTGGTTTGGCTGCAGTTTAGATCATCTCTACGCTACGCTTCAAGAATTCGCTGAGGTCTTTTCCTTTTAGCAAACCTTGACTCAATAGTGCTAGATCACAAAGCTGCTTGGCTTTCTTGTTCTTGTTGTCGCCTTTTGAGCGAAGAATTTCACCGACTTTCGGATGATTGGCATTCACCACCAAGTTGTACATCTCGAAACCGCCCATTCCCATCATCGGGTTCTGACCACTGAGCTTCTGCATATCATTCATTCTACGCATGAACTCAGGCTGTGTGATTGTCACTGGCATATCGTTCTCGCTCAAATTCTCAAACTGAACCGTGAATTTGCTTGGTTTGCCTTCTTCACCTTCTGGATTAACCTGCGCTTCGAAAATTGGCTTTAACTTTTCTTTCTCTTCGTCTGAGAGCTTACTGGGCGCTTCCTCATCCTTGTTGATGAGTTTGTCGATGGTGTCCGCATCGACACGTGCAAACGAACTGTTCTCAAGTTTCTGTTCCAATTGGTTCACAAAATGTGAATCCAGCGGGCTATCCATTACCAACACATCGTAGCCTTTTTCCTTAGCTGAATCAATGTAGTTGTGCTGACCTTCCACATCGCTGGTGTACAGGTAAACCAATTTATCGTCCTTGTCTTTCTGTGCCGCTTCGATGTGCGCTTTGTACTCATCCAATGTGAAGTACTTGCCATTGGTGTTCTTAAATAACCAGAACTTGGTTGCGCGATCGTAGAACTTCTCATCAGAAAGCATTCCGTACTGAATGAATATCTTGATATCGTCCCATTTCTTCTCGAAATCCTCACGATCTGCATTAAAAAGCTCTTTCAGCTTGTCGCTTACTTTTTTGCTGATATGGTTGCTGATCTTCTGAACGTTATGGTCGCTCTGCAAGTAGCTTCTAGAAACATTCAACGGAATATCTGGAGAGTCGATAACCCCATGAAGCAACGTCAAGAATTCAGGAACAATGTTCTCTACGTTATCAGTAATGAAAACCTGATTGCTGTAAAGCTGAATCTTGTCTTTCTGAACCTGAATATTCTCCTTGATCTTCGGGAAATATAGAATACCCGTTAGGTTGAACGGATAATCCACATTCAAGTGAATGTTGAACAACGGCTCCTCGAAAGTCATTGGGTACAACTCTCGGTAGAAACCTTTGTAATCTTCATCCTTCAGTTCACTTGGCTGCTTGGTCCAAGCTGGGTTAGGGTTGTTGATGATGTTGTCTTCAACAATTTCCTTGTCTTCGCCTTTCTTGTTGCCTTCCTCATCACGCTCAGCGTATTCGGTTCTTGTATTTGTTCCGAATTTGATCGGAACCGGAAGGAACTTACAGTACTTATCTAGAATGCCTTGAATTCTGGCCTGCTGTAAGAACTCTTTACTATCGTCTGCAATGTGCAGGATGATTTCAGTACCGCGCTCTTTCTTGTCGTGTTCTGTAAGCGTGTAATTCGGGCTGCCATCGCAGGTCCAATGCGCGGCTTTCTTGGTTTTCATGTAGCTCTTGGTGATGATCTCCACTTTTTTCGCCACCATAAAAGAAGAGTAGAAGCCAAGTCCGAAGTGCCCAATTATCGCTTCAGCTTTATCCTTGTATTTATTCACGAACTCCTCTGCGCCAGAGAAAGCGATATCGTTGATGTATTTGTTCACTTCTTCGGCAGTCATACCGATTCCGTTGTCCTTGATGGTCAACGTTCCTGCTTTTTCATCCAGAATAACCTCGATGGTCAATTCTCCGAGTTCGCCTTTGAACTTGTCGATGCCGCTGAGTGTCTTTAGTTTTTGTGTTGCATCGGTAGCGTTAGAAACCAACTCACGTAAAAAGATCTCGTGGTCTGAATAAAGGAATTTCTTAATGATAGGGAAGATGTTCTCAGTGGAGACATTAATGGTTCCCTGTTGTGTTTTGTCTGCTGTATCTGTTGCCATTTTTCTTAAGCTTTTAGCTAATTAGAAATTAGGTTATTAGTTCTAGTTCGCTGCGCGAGTGACAATAGCTGTGCCAGCGGATAAAATCTGAAATGGTGTCAGTTTTGAAGGAAATTGAAGTAAGATAGGCTGACAGTATTGCAGTTTGCCCAAGAAACCTGTCGACTGTCGAAAGCAGTTGAGTAAACTAGGATGTTGCCTTAGATAAGGGTATCTTAATACTGCTGACTATTTAACCACCTAGAAGATGAACAGGATAGAACCACCCTGCCGTATCTACTTCACCTATAGAGGAAGTGACGGCCTAGAGCACGCATCGTTTGATGTGCGTCCGTATATGGATGCCCGATTTGCAGAGTACGAACTAAGCCATGTGCAAAGTAATTTGGAAACGACTGATACACAGCCTTATTTGCATGTTTCAGATATGAAATCCAATTCAATGATAAATCGATTGCCTGCAATTAAGGACAGAATCATGTTGGTCTTCGATGAGGCTAAAAAATTGGGTTGGCGAATGAAAGTGTTACCTCTAGAAACAAAGATGTGATTATATGATTTCACCGTAATTTGGACAGGTTGCAAAACCGTTCATGTGAGGGAATCCTATCAAAAAGCTTTATCGTCATTTCTTTCGGTTCTTGCTGTTTTACTTACCCTGGAAGCACTTCGACAGGATGTTTTAGCTTTTCAGTCGGGGGAAATTGTTGATACTGGGGTATTGCGATTCGTGAGAACCGTGCTCTGTTTTGCGGTTTCAGTTTCCATTGGCGGTTTCCGAATAAGGTTTCAAGAAATCCTGTTACCATTGGCGTTACTGATAGCCGTAGTTGCCGACTACTTCCTTATTTTAGAAGACAACCTGAAAATTGGAATTGGAATTTTCGCCATTATGCAGATTGTCCTTACCATGCGGCATTTGATTGGTGTTCGGTTCAAGCAGTTGACGAATAGGGCCATGCTGCTTGCGGTTATAACTTGCTTGGTGGTTCTTTTGACTGGAAATGGTCTATTGTGGAGTTCTCTACAACCGAAAGGATTGGCTGTTCCTGTTTTGTTTTATAGCAGTCTGTTGATTGTCTCAACCTTATCTGCGTTCGCTATACGGTTCAACTCGAACTTCTCAAAAACAGTTTCGCGTTTGGCGTTTTATGGAATGATACTCTTTGTGTTATGCGATATAACGGTTGGAGTAGGAGCGGCATTTGGTCACACCTTTGTTGGTCAACTTGTGAGGGCATCGACCGGGTTGTTTTACACACCGAGTTTGCTGCTCTTGGGATGGTCTGGATTTGTTTCGAAAAAAGCCTGATAATCTAGCGAGTTCACGACCTTTACCGCCAATGGAAAAAGGTCTGAACATTCCTGTTCTTGACATTCCTCGAATTGTAATTATTGGAGGTGGATTTGCTGGCCTCAAACTCGCCAAAGGCGTTAACAGTAAATACTACCAGACCGTTCTTGTAGATAGGAACAATTACCACACGTTTCAGCCTTTGATGTATCAGGTGGCAAGTTCTGGTCTGGAGCCAGATTCAATTGCCTATCCACTGCGCAAGGTGTTTAAGCGGAAAAAGCGTTTTCACTTCAGAATGGCGGATGTGCTGAAGGTTGATGAAGCTACCAAAACCGTACACACAAGTATTGGCGATATCGATTATGATATACTGGTAATTGCAACCGGTGCGGATTCCAATTTCTTTGGGATGGAGAATGTGCAAAAGCACAGTATGCCAATGAAGAATTTGGTTGAATCGTTGAATTTGAGAAGTCACATTCTTCAAAACTTTGAGAAGGCACTGAATACCAAAGACCTTTCTGAGCAAGAAGCACTTATGAGTTTTGTGATAGTTGGAGGAGGCCCAACTGGAGTAGAATTGGCCGGAGCTTTGGCAGAGCTCAAGAAACAGGTGCTACCTTCTGATTACCCAGATCTGGATATCCGTAGAATGCAAATTCACATCATAGAAGCTGCAGATAGATTGCTTGCCGCCATGAGTGAGACTTCTTCCTCAAAAACGGAGAAGTTTCTCAAGAAAATGGGCGTGAACGTTTGGCTCAACACTCAGGTCAAAGATTATGACCGGACCACCGTGGTAACCGATAAACGGACCTTTAACAGTAGAACCCTTGTTTGGGCGGCAGGGGTAAAGGGCTGTCCGGTTAATGGATTGGACGCAACCATTGCTAGAGGAAATCGAATCGTCACAGATGAGTTTAATCTCATCAGTGGAAAAGCCGACATCTACTGTATTGGAGATGTATCGTTAATACAAACAGAAGAAAACCAAAATGGACATGCTATGTTAGCCTCTGTTGCTGGTCAGCAAGGAGCGCAACTAGCAGATAATCTGAATCGAAAGGCAACAGGTAAACAGATGAAACCATTTGCCTATACCGATAAAGGCACCATGGCTACCATTGGCCGCAATCTAGCTGTGGTAGACCTCCCATTTCTAAGCTTTGCAGGAATTATGGCTTGGTTTACATGGATGTTCGTTCACTTAATGTTATTGGTTGATTACAGAAGCAGGTTGGTGGTTTTTATTAACTGGGCTTGGAGCTACGTTAATTATGATAAAGGAACAAGGCTGATTGTTAGAGGAAAGGATTCCTCAAATACATGAGAACCGATGTTGGTATCCGATGCCTAAAGAATAAATGCCATTTGTATGAATCCGGCAACGGCTCCGAGCACTGCACCAACAATTATCAGAACCACTTCATCCTCCTGGAAAATAGGGTGAAGCACATCTTCAAACTCATGTTTCGATAACGATTTAAGCTTGGAAGAAAGCGTGTCTTCAATGGCCAAAGACCGATCTGCATAAACAAACATACTCGCGATGGATGATGGCAGTTCCTCCACCAGCATCTCCGCGGCTAAGTGTTTAATACGTTCATATTTACGGTTCCCCACTGTCAATTGAAGCAGCGTTTTACGAGTTGAACCAGTGGTAGTGTCAACCATGGTTTTTACCTGCTTTCTACAGAGCTCGGCTATGTGCTCCATACTATTGGTTTCTACTATAAAAGCAAAAATGTGTTCAGCGGTAAGTAGTTCCTTCGATAGAATCTTAGCGTACTCCTCGGCAACTTCATTCTGTCGTTTCATGAATAGCCCTTGAATGGAGAATGGCCCAATTTTAACCGGGTGTACCGGACGGAAAATCAGTTTCAGGGCCAGAAAGTTGGTCAGATATCCCACAACAAGGCCTCCCACTGGTAGCAACCACCAGAATTGATAATAGTTCCAGACCAACATCTGAATGAGACCGAAAAAGAAACCGAAATAAAATCCTGACTTCTCGATGAATTTGAATTCCTTTTCTCCGCATTTCTGAAAAACTCGATTCAGCATTTCCGGGTCTTCTGTCAATCCTTCAACCATCATTCGGTTGATGTCTAGCAGTTCGTGTATGTTCTGTTTAATGTCAAGCAGTAGATTTGATATAACTGAAGGGAACTGCTCCGCTGTTTCTTGATAGAGTTTCTCTTTTTGGGAATTAGGAAGTAATCGCCATAAAAGTGGCAACTCATTTTTGAGCACCGTGTTAATGATGTTTCGGCTCAATTGGGAAAGCTTAGGCCGCATTTCTTCGGTTATCTCTGAAGCATCTAACTTTTCAAATTCTTCCTCTACCGATATTAGTTTGGAAGTGACCAAATGCACAGCTTTCGTAGCCATTTTGTGAACCTTTGATGGAATAATGCCCTGCCATCCAAATGGATGTTTACCCGTGTATTGAACCGGGTAAAAGGTCATCCAAACAGCAAGCTTGTTGGTAAGCCAGCCTACCAGTGCAGCAATGATGGGAATAGAGAGAAGAAACAACGATTCTAACTGCACGTGATGAAAGAATTTATTCCTGTTGAAATTAGCCTATACCAAGGAATTGTTTGCTAATGTTAGTGTGTTAGCTTTGCTTAAACTCTTAAACCAAAAATCAATGAAACAAATTTTACTTTTTGCCTCCTTATTTATTACTGGGTTTGCGTTTGCACAATGCGTTCCGAATGCTCCTTCAAACAATGAGGGGTTATATCCATCTGAATTGATGGAAGGTTTTACGATGGCCCAATATGATGATACTCTAACCATTGTTTATCCTGTGGATACAGTTGTATCAGGTTTCTCAATTCCGTTAGATTCGTTTAAGATTGATGTAATCAGTAATATGCCTAATGGGATTACAGCCACTTGTAATGACGCAGATTGCAAAGCCATCCCGCCTGTAGTAGGTAGTGTGCCAGCTACGGAATGTATTGTTTTTTCAGGTGTTCCGATGAATATACCTGCAAATGATTCGGTTGAATTGAGTATTACTGTTTATGCAACGGTTTTTGGTCAACCTCAATCATTTTCTGGAATTATCCAGAAGGTTAGGCTTCCTATGAGTACGGTAGCTGTTGGTGTTAACGACTTGGCTACCGCAGATGGGCTAGAGGTTTATCCAAACCCATCTAATGGTCTGGTTTCTCTGCGTATGAATCAGCAATGGGAAGGTGTGAGTATTGAAGTGACCAATATGGTTGGTCAGATTGTTAAGACAGTGTATGCTGGTAGTACCAATCTGTTTGCGTTGGAGCTTCCGGAAGAATCGGGAGTTTACTTTGTAAGTATTATTGGTACTGACGGTAAGCGTGCTGTAAAACGTATTATCAGAGAGTAAGAACCTCTTTAAAAACCTGAACGCCCGTCCAATTTTGGATGGGCGTTTTTATTGGTCAAGAATGGAATGTCGGTTCTTTTTCCATCAGTGTCGCGTATCCCGCTTTTTTCAGCTGGTCAATTGCTTTCAGGGCAAATTGCTCTTTGTCGTTTGGCAGGTCGTTATAACACCATCGCGACCCTTCTTACTAATGCTTGCCATCATTCGGGGCGCGAAGGTACTCAATCAGCTTCGACTACCGAATATAGAACTTCCAATACGTACCATAGTGCTACCTTCTTCAATAGCAATCCGGTAATCTCCAGACATACCCATTGAGATTTCTTTGAATCCATCTAGCGTAGCGAAACACTCGGTCTTAAGCGTTTCAAATATCCTCTTCAGCGTTTGGAATTCTTTTCTAACCTGTGCTTCATTTTCAGTGAATGTTGCCATGCCCATTATGCCAGCAATCGCCACGTTACTCAATGCTTTGAACGATTCTGAGTTCAACAATTCTCTTGCTTCTTCCAAGCTCAGACCATACTTGGTTTCTTCATCTGCAATATGGAATTGAAGCAGAACGCTGATGACTCTATCATTTTTCTTCGCTTCCTTGTTGATTTCTTCAAGCAAACGAAGACTGTCAACCGCATGTATCAGACTTACAAACGGAGCAATGTATTTTACCTTATTCCGCTGCAAATGACCAATCATATGCCATTCAATGTCTTTAGCTAATGCTTCACTCTTATCGGCCAGTTCTTGCACTCGGTTCTCACCAAATACACGCTGACCTGCATTATATGCTTCAACTATCGCTTCGTTCGGTTTCGTTTTTGAAACGGCCACTAACGTTACTCCCTCAGGAATCTCCTTTCTAATTGCTTTAAGATTGTCTGAAATGCTTGTCATGTCTGCAAAGTAAACAAGCTCAGCGCAACCATGTTCTTTGATAAATTTACCGCATGGGAATTCTTCAGGATATGCAGCAGCACGGCACTTATGCCCAGCTTTCAGAAGGGAAGGTGCGTTACGAAATTGCAGGCCCTGAAGAGGGTGAAGTGGTGGTGCTCATTCACGGCCTGATCGGACACATGCATGTGTTCGATTATCAGTTCAAATTCTTGATTGAGAAAGGATATCGTGTGTTACGATTTGATCTTTTTGGTCGCGGTTTGTCTGAACGAGTGAAAGGCGTGCATGGAAGCGAGTTGTATATGTCGCAGGTTTCTGATCTGATAAAGCACATTGGCATCAAGAAGAAATTCCATCTCGTTGGGCTTTCCATGGGAGGAGCAATCAGCACACGGTTCACGAGTCATCATCCCGAAAAGGTGAAATCGATTTTCTTGGTGGATTGCTACGGTATTCCGCGGCCAGAAGAGCCTGGAATTCGTTTGGTTCAACCCAAAGTTTTGGGAGAAGCTTTCATGGGAGTTTTGGGCGGGCCAATTTTAAAACGTGCTCCTCTTAAAGGGTTTTACGATAAGAAGAAGCACAAAGACAAGGTTAAAAGGTTTGCGGCTCCACTGGCAATCAAAGGCTCAAAGCGTGCGGTGCTCAGTTCACTTCGGAATTTCATGCTCGAGAATCATGTTCCCCATTACGAAAGGTTGAATAAACTCGAAATTCCAAAACTCATTTTGTGGGGAAAAGAAGACCGCGTGCTTCCGTTTGAGTATGGCGAGAAAATCCGTTCTCTAGTTCCGAATGCCCGTTTTGAAGTGTTTGAGAAATGCGGACATGTGCCTCAGTTTGAGGAGCCTGAAAAGTTCAATGCACTAACGCTAGAATGGGTAAAAGAGAACTCATGAGAAACGTTTGTCTATTGATGTTTCTTCTCGTTAGCTGTGCGCAAGCGCAACAACCCGAAGAATTTCTTGATGAAATCAGCCTACCCGAAGGATTTAAGATTGAGGTTTTCGCTTCAGATATAGAAAATGCTCGCTCGTTGGAGAAAGGGCCAGACGGAATCATTTTTGTTGGGAATAGAGGAGGAGGAAAGGTGTATGCTGTGGTTGATGAGAGCCAAGATGGCAAAGCCGAAAAGACCTACGTTTTAGCAGAAGGTTTGAATCAGCCGAACGGTGTGGCGTACAAGGATGGCGACCTTTATGTTGGAGAGATCAGTCGCATTTCCGTGATGAGAGATATTGCCAGCAATTTGGCGAATCCTCCGAAAATGGAAACTATCAGAGATGATTTCCCGACCGAAACACATCACGGAGCAAAGCATATTGCTTTCGGACCTGACGGAAAACTATATGTTCCTGTTGGAGCGCCTTGCAACATCTGCTTGCAGGAAGATGAGCGTTTTGCTTCCATCATGCGAATGAATCCAGATGGTTCTGAGTTGGAGTTATATGCTTCTGGTATTCGGAATACGGTTGGTTTAGCTTGGCATCCAAAGACTAAAGAACTGTGGTTTACAGACAATGGTCGAGATTGGCTAGGCGACAATAAACCGAATGATGAGTTGAATTGTGCTCCTATAAAAGGGATGCATTTTGGTTATCCATTTTGCCACAACGGCCTACTACCAGACCCAAAATTCGGAGACCAGCGAGAATGTTCTGAATTCGAACCGCCTGTTCAGAAATTGTTGCCGCATATTGCACCTTTAGGTTTGACCTTCTTGGAAAAAGACGCTTTCCCTGAACCTTATCGGAGTTCCATTTTCATAGCTGAACATGGTTCGTGGAATCGTACCACACCGATAGGTTATCGTATTTCAAGAGTTGAACTAAAGGACGGCAAGGCTGTTAAGTATGAAGCATTTGCTGATGGCTGGCTGAAAGGTGCCAAACGCCTTGGGCGGCCAGTTGATGTTTTGGAATTGGATGACGGAAGTCTCCTTGTTTCGGACGACCATGCCAACTGCATTTACCGAATAACTTACACGAAATGAATCTTTTCATAAAAATCATCATCTCATCATTGGCTGTATTCCTCACAGCATATTTGCTGCCAGGCGTTTCAGTCGATACATACATTACCGCAATTTGGGTGGCCATTGTTTTGGCTTTACTCAACGGATTTCTGAAGCCGCTGTTGGTCATATTCACCATTCCCGTTACGGTTGTTACCCTTGGTTTATTCTTACTGGTAATAAACGCGGTCATCATTTTGCTTGCCGACAATTTTGTTGATGGCTTTTATGTCAGCGGATTCTGGTGGGCATTGCTCTTCAGTTTGGTGCTTTCAGTCATTACCTCTTTGATGGAATCATTGGGAGGAAAACCGAAAAAGCAGCATTGAAAACGCCAGAATATTATGTAGAGCTTTTGGGCATGCTGCCGCATCCCGAAGGTGGTTGGTTCAAGGAAACGTATCGGTCCGAAGGTGTAATTCCAAGTTCAGTTTTGGATGATTTTGATGGAGACAGAAGCTTCGCCACTGGAATCTATTTCCTTCTGACAAAGGAGAATTTCTCGGCTTTTCATCGAATTAAAAGTGATGAGATGTGGCACTTCTATGATGGCGATGGATTGACTGTTCATGAAATCCAACCGAACGGAAAATATATTGAGCATAAATTGGGTTTGAACCTTGAAAATGGCGAACAGCCGCAGTTGGTCATTGCAGCCAATAGCTGGTTTGCTTCTGAAGTAAAACATGGCGGTAATTGGTGTTTGGTTGGTTGCACCGTATCGCCAGGGTTTGATTTTAAAGATTTTGAATTAGCAAAGCGTGATTCCCTGTTTTCAGAACTTCCGAATCATGAGCAACTCATCTCTAGATTAACAAGAACCTAAGTTTATCTTCGCGGCCGCATGGCGAAATACGCAAAATGGTTAGGTGGAACAGTAGGTTGGGCATTCGGTGGTCCCATCGGAGCGCTGCTGGGTTTTGCGCTTGGTTCCATTTACGATAATGCCAGTGGCGATGTAATGAACTGGGGTGAACCTCAGGAACAACCGCGCTATCGTAGCCGAACACGAACAACAACTGGAGATTTTGAAGCCTCTCTGCTGATTCTTACGGCTGCGGTAATGAAAGCCGACAATTCGGTCAAGAAGTCGGAATTGGAGTTCGTGAAGCGATTTCTGATCGGACAATTCGGTGAAGCAAAAGCTAAGGAACAACTGTTGTTGCTTCGCGAGATTCTTAAGAAGCCAATTCAAATTCGTCAGGTCAGTATGCAGATCCGTGCTTTTATGGATCATTCATCTCGCTTACAGTTAATGCATTATCTCTTCCAATTGGCCAATGCCGATAAGGAAATGCACGGCAATGAGATCGATATTCTTACTCGCATTGCGTCTTATCTGGGAATCAGTAAACCTGATTTCATGAGTATTAAGGCGATGTTCGTAGTGGAGAACACGGAATCGGTTTATCAGATATTGGAGATTTCTAAATCAGCAACCAACGAAGAAGTGAAGAAAGCTTACCGCAAAATGGCGGTTAAGTATCATCCAGATAAGGTGAGTCATCTCGGACCAGAGCATCAGAAAGCGGCAAACGAGAAGTTTCAGAAGCTCACCGAAGCCTACGAAAACATTAAGAAGGAACGGGGAATCAAGTGATTATTTCACTTGCATGCGCATGGTTCTGACTTCGCCACGCTGTTTGTCAACCACCTGAACCACGTAAATTCCTTCAATAAGGCTAGTAAGGTCAACCTTGGCACCGTGATCTCCAAGAATCTCCAGCTCAAAAACTTTTTCTCCGATCACATTGAAGACATAAACATCCAGCGCAGCTGAACTACCAGTTACCATAATATTGAAGACACCGTTGTTCGGATTAGGATAAACTCGTGCATCCCACTCGGGCAGCACGGCCGGCTCATTACCAATAATGTCGCTTCCGCCACCATTGTCGGCAACCGCTGATTGCGTGAACAAAACGGCAAGAAAAAGATATGGTAAGAGTTGTTTCATTGGCTGCTAAAGTATTGGCGACAAATCATAATAAATATACGCACCTCGTTAATGAAAGTTAAAGTCGTTCGTCTAAATGCTTGCAATAATCTTACCATGCTTTGCGTTCGCGGGCGATTTTGACAGTTTTGCAATAGAAATCACCCAGTTTGTCGATGCAACCGCCCAAAGAATACGAACTGAAACTTGTTGCCACAAAAGATGGTTCTCAGACCATTTTGAATGATCAGTTGGGTTCAACTTATCACTCACGGCACGGGGCTTTGACCGAATCTGAACATGTTTTCATAAAGGAAGGTTTAAGGAGATTGGCTGATAGTGGTAGTGAGGAAATCAGGTTACTTGAAATGGGTTTTGGTACGGGTTTGAATGCTTTGCTTACCTGGAAAGTTTCAAAGAAACTTGGGCTGAAAATCGATTACCATGGTTTGGAGTTGTTTCCTGTTCCAGAGAAGATTTGGTCGGAATATGCTCTGCCGAATGAGTTGCCGTCATCTCGAACTGAATTCGAAAAGCTTCACCAATCAAACTGGAATGAATCTGTTCAGATTGACGAACACTTTCAACTCACCAAGTACCAGATTTCATTACTAAAATTTCAATCAGACAAGAAATTCAACCTTATTTATTTCGATGCTTTTGAACCTGAAACGCAGCCTGAACTTTGGACAGAAGATGTGTTCGGAAAACTATTTGGTCTGATGTCGAATGGTGGAATTCTGACTACGTATTGCTGCAAAGGCTATGTGCGTAGAAATATGATTGCGGCAGGGTTTGTGGTTGAGAAAGTGCCAGGTCCGCCAGGCAAGCGTGAAATGATCGTTGCCCAACGGCCGTTGTGAATAACCAAACGCCAGCCGTTTGATACGGCTAAAGCCAGCATTATCTTTGCATCACAAATGAGAACACCATTCAATTTCATCATTTCCTGTATCATCATTATCTGTTCCACTGGTCTGGTTTCAGCTCAGCAACTCAATCAAAAGGATGAAAATGGACTGAAACAGGGAAACTGGAAGAAGCTATACAAGAACGGCAAAACCCGTTATGAAGGGCAGTTTAAGGATGATAAGCCTATTGGACTATTCAAGTATTACTACGAGAATGGTGATCTGATGGCTACCAACAATCATATTGGCGATGGAACGGTTGCCAATCACGCTTACCACAAGAATGGGAAAATCAAGGCCAAAGGAATTTTCCAATACCAGTTGAAGGACAGTCTTTGGCAGTATTTCAATGAGAATGAGGTGCTTATTACTTCAGAATCGTATCATTTGGATACCCTTGACGGGGTGCAGAAAACCTTTTATCCAAGCGGTCAACTGGCCGAAGAAACTCACTACAAAATGGGGATAAAGCACGGGCCGTGGCTGAAGTTCTTTACCGAAGGTGAGCCTTGGGTAGAGGCAGGTTATGAGAATGGCAATCTGCACGGCAAGTTTGTGATGTATCGCGATAAGAACAAGCGTGATATTCAAGGGAAATATCATCTAGGAATCAGAACTGGAACTTGGATGTTCTTCAACCAGAATGGCTCGGTCCGTGAGCAGCAGGTTTATCGCCATGGGAAGTTGGATAGAACCATTCCGCAGAATGGCGAATTCACGGAATACTATGAGGAGACGGGAATTCCGAAATCGGTTTATAGTTACAAACAAGGCAAGAAACAGGGCGAGTTCAAAGAATACTACAACAAAGGCGAGTGGACGGTGGTTAAGAAACAGGCTACAAAGCCTGGCGAGGAAGATGAGTTTGAAGAGCAACTTGTAGGAACGCAATTGAAAGTAAAGGGCTGGTACAATTTAGATCAGCTGAACGGAAAAGTGACCTATTATCACGAGGATGGAAGCGTTGAGCGCGTTGAGGTGTACGAGAATGGGGAGAAAGTGAGTACCATTGATTGGGAAGGAAAGCAATGAGTAAAGGGAAAGTTTTGGTAGCGATGAGTGGTGGTCTCGACAGTTCTGTTGTGGCCATGATGCTTCATAACGATGGTTATGAGGTCGTTGGCGTTACCATGAAAACGTGGGATTACGCTTCATCTGGCGGAAGCACAAGAACCACAGGCTGTTGCAGTTTGGACGATATAAATGATGCGCGCCAAATGGCGGTGGATTTCGGTTTTCCGCATATTATAATTGACATTCGAGAAGAGTTCGGAGATCATATCATCGACAATTTTGTGGATGAGTATGTTGCTGGTAGAACTCCGAACCCTTGTGTACTTTGCAACACGCACATCAAATGGGATGCGCTTCTTAAACGTGCTGATCAGTTGGGTTGCGAGCATATAGCAACGGGTCATTACGCACAGGTACGAGAAGAAAATGGCCGATACGTAGTTTCAAAAGGCTTAGATCAGTCTAAAGATCAATCGTATGTGCTTTGGGGGTTGAGTCAAGAAAGCCTTTCGCGTACTATCTTTCCGTTAGGGAAAATGCACAAGAAAGACATCCGTCAGATTGCGTTGGATAGCGGCTACGAAGCCATTGCTAAAAAGAGTGAGAGCTATGAGATCTGTTTCATTCCCGATAATGATTACCGAGGTTTTCTAAAGCGAAGAGTTGAGGGTTTGGAAGAGCGTGTAGAAGGTGGTCTTTTCGTTGACAAGGATGGCAATATCCTTGGTAAGCATCAAGGTTATCCGTTCTATACCATTGGACAACGTAAGGGTTTAGGTGTGGCTTTAGGAGAACCGATGTATGTTACTGGTATTCATCCAGATACAAATGAAGTGACGCTCGGTACAGAAGAAGAGCTCCTGAAGACTGAAATGACAGTTCGAGGTTTGAATCTTCAGAAGTATGAGAAGCTGGAAGAACCGATTGAGTCTTTGGTAAAAGTGCGTTACAAGCATCCTGGTTCTATGGCAAAAATTGAGCAACTTGGAAATGAAATGAGCGTTCACTTCTATGAGGAAGTTAGCGCTATTGCACCAGGTCAATCAGCCGTATTTTATGAAGGCGATGATGTGATAGGCGGTGGCTTCATTAAAAAAGACCATTAGTTTGAAAATCGAAGTCCGAAATATGAAATTCGAAAGAGGGGCAAGTGGTTGGCTTTTATTCTCTGTGAATCTCATTAGCTCGATTGGTTCTCTGTGTAATTGAAAAAGATTCTGCTCATATCGATACTCAGTTTGGCAACTTTCAGCGGTTGCTACAAGGAAGATTTATATCCATTCATTGGCTATGAATATTTCCCAACGGAAATCGGAAAATTCATTGAATACAAGGTCGATTCTATTTGGCAAGATGACGTAATCGGTCAGATAGGCTTTGCTGAAGCACACTATTTCTTGCAGGATCTGAACGAATCAGATTTCACTGATGAAGAAGGAAGGCCAGCTGTTCGTGTTGAGCGTTCTTGGAAGCAAGGCCAAAATGGAGAATATTCCATCAAAGACATTTGGTATCGAACCAGAACATCGGAAGTAGCTGAGCAGAACGAGGAGAACGTGACATTCATCAAACAGAATTTTCCCGTTCGAGAAGAAAAATCTTGGGATGGAAACCGAAAAAACACGCTTCAAACGCTGCAAGAATTGTATTTGCAGAACGGGGTTCCAGAGGTTTGGGAATATCAATACATCAATGTGAATGAACCGTACACCATAAATGGTTTCACTTTTGATTCTACGGTGACCGTGCTTCAAATTGATAGACCTGCAATTTTTGGCCTAAGTATGTTTGGACAAGAGGTTTATGCTAAGGATATTGGGCTTGTGCACAAGCAGCTCTATATCCACGACATTCAACAGAATCCGAATAATCCATTAGAAAAGGATTCGGTGGGCTTTTCGTTTGATATGGTAATAACGAACTACGGAGAATGAGAAGATTCCGCTGGCTGCTAGTGTTGATGGTTTTACCTGTGTTGTCTGAAGCTCAAACATCGTTTCGATACGTTTTTACGTTTACAGATAAAGCCAATACGCCATACTCCTTGGATCAACCACTAGAGTTTCTTTCGCAGCGAGCACTTGATAGAAGAGAGCGTCAGCAAATTCCACTCGACTCTACCGATCTTCCTATCAATCCAGCTTACATTCAGGCGGTTTTGGCTGAGGGAGCCATTTATCTCACGCATTCCAAATGGCTCAATTCAGTTACGGTCAACGTGGTGAATGAAGCGAATAGAGACGCCATTCTGAATCTACCGTTTGTAGTTGGAGGCGTGCCAGTTGGGAAGCGGTCAGATTCATCGTATAAGCATGATAAGTTTGAGCCAATTACAGTCGAAAAATCTCTTTCTGAGGAGGAAAGGTTTAGCGATTCGGATTACGGTCCGGGTTTCAATCAAATAGACATGCTTGGTGGCGTTTCCATGCACAACCAAGGTTTTCGAGGTGAAGGGATGCTGATTGCCGTGCTTGATGCGGGATTCACCAATGTCAACACCCTTGCGGCATTCGATAGTCTCAGAAACGATGGCCGTTTACTTGGCGGTTGGGATTTCGTTGATAGGAACAATACCATTTACGAGAATCACTCGCATGGAACATCGGTGCTTTCTACCATGGCTACGTATCTGCCAGGGCAGTTTATTGGTACCGCGCCAAAAGCAAGTTATTTACTGTGTAGAACTGAGGATGGAGGTTCGGAATTCCCGGTTGAGTTGGATTATTGGATTGCTGGAGCTGAGTTTGCCGATAGCGCTGGTGCGGATATTATCAACTCATCTTTGGGTTATACCACTTTTGAAGATCCATCGCTGGATTTCACGTATCAGGACATGGATGGAAATACAACTCGCGGTACTCGGGGTGCCGATATGGCAGCGTCCAAAGGAATTCTTGTTGTGAATAGCGCAGGTAATTCAGGTGCTGGGCCGTGGAAGTACATCGGTGCCCCTGCGGATGGCGATAGCGTGTTGGCCATTGGCGCAGTGAACGAGGAAGGTTTTATAGCCAATTTTAGCTCGGAAGGGCCTTCTTCAGATGGCGATATCAAACCGAATGTTTGCGCTCAGGGTTATCAATCTACTATTGTGAATACAAGTGGAGTGGTTACAACAGGAAATGGAACCTCATTTGCAGGGCCTATTATGGCGGGTATGGCGGCTTGTCTGTGGCAGCCGCACAAGGATTCGCTTACCAACATGGACATCTTTCACGCCATTGAGAAAAGTGCGCATCAATACGCCAGTCCTGACGGGTTTTACGGTTACGGTATTCCGAATATCGCGAAAGCCCACCTAATGCTTTCTGGATTGAACCCGAACGACCCTGAGCAAAGTGAGTTGTTACCCGTATATCCGAACCCGTTCAATGACCACTTTCAAGGAATATTTTATTCTTCCGAAAGACAAGATGTGGTTATTCGATTGGTGAATAATTTAGGTCAGGAGGTTCGAAGAGTGGAAGCGGTAACCGAGGAATTGAGCGGTGCTCGATTCAGCTTTAATGACCTCGAATATCTCCAAGAAGGACTCTACACACTCCAGATTGAATCCGATTCGGGTAAGTACTACAGTAAGTTGGTGAAGGTGCGAGACTAATTGTTCTCCTTCACACAATCCCGAACCTTTTCTGTTTTCTTTTTCTTGAGTTTCTCTACGCACTCAAATAGGCCCTGGAGGTCAGCGCGTTCACCGAATTCCTTTTTCGCCTTGGCAGAAGGAAACTCCACCACATCGGAGTTCAGATTGTCAGAGATCAGGTGCCAGTCGCCTTGCTCAACGCCATATTCGTCCTCGCCACCAATTAGCATATTCAAATGCGCTAGACCATTCTCGTAATAAATGATCTTACCTTCCATTAGCACGCGGTACGGTTTGCTTTTAATGATGCGATAGAACTGGTCTCCAACACTGAATCCATAGAGGTTTGTCATATTCTTCCTCAATTCATCCTTGCCCTTTCGTTCTACTTTGTAGTAAACGTGGAGCAATCCAAGCGTCCAATCAAATCCAATGAATTCATACAGGGATTCGCCTTTTCCGGCTTTGTAGTCTTCGTAAGTGTTGTAAACAACCAACGAGAAATCGTCTTTGGCAAAAGATTGAAATGAAAACAGGCCAATTAGTAGGAATGAGAATATGTATTTCATGTGTTTTGTTTGTGAAGTCGAAATATACCTAATCAGACAAATTGTAAATAGTCGCTCAATAATTGATTGAAATGCAATGCATGCATTGCTAAATTCGCGCCAAACTCAATTTAAGATGCATCTCAAGAAACTTCTTTCTCTTTCCGTTTTAGTGTTATTCGTTTCAACTGCCTCAGCGCAGCTAATAAGCTACACAAAGGTTGATTCGTTTTCAACGGAACGTTTGGATGCAAGGTGGAAGAGAATGGGCATTCCGCAGGTGATATCCAAAGTTCGGAATGCTGTTGATGTTTACGATATTACGTATTACACAACCTACGGAGATGGAAGTCAGGTGGTGGCATCTGGTTTGTATTTCATGCCAATTGTGCCAAAAAAGCCAGCCCCATTGTTGATTTACAATCACGGAACAACCATCAGGCCGCAGCGTAAGTTGGGCTATAATGGGGAAGATCAGATCTGTTTGATGTTCTCAACAGATGGTTACGCAGTTTGCGAACCTGATTATGTTGGACTAGGCCACGGAGAGCGAAGGCATCTTTACATCCATGCAGATTCTGAAGCAAATGCAGGCATTGATATGATGAAGGCGGTTGTAGAATTGGATAGTTTGATGGGATTGGAAAGAGACCCGATGATCTTTGTTTCGGGTTATTCGCAAGGTGGTCACGCGGCCATGGCGGTTACGAGAAAACTACAAGAAGAATATGCGGATGAATACACAGTAACGGCTGCATCTCCAATGTCTGGCCCGTACGATCTTGATGGTGTTCAGGCAGAAGTTATGTTCCATGAATACACCCAACCACATTATTTGCCGTACCTGCTTTTGGGCTACAACGAGGTTTACAAGATATTCCAGGAGAATACGTTTTACGATGATGTTTTTTCTGAGCCGTACAACGACATTGTAAGAGGCGTTTTCAACGGAAAGCACTCTGTCGGGAATATCAATGATACGTTGCCGAAAGTGCCAAAGGATATGCTTTCGGATAGCTTGGTAAACGAGTTTCAGAATAACCCTGATTTTGAGTTCAAGAAGTTGCTTGTAGAGAACAGTATGGATAACTGGGTTCCTGAAACGCCTATGCAGATATGCTATTGTGCAGGAGACGAGGAAGTGGTTTACACCAACGCGTTGGTAGCGCATGCAGCCATGAAAGAAGCAGGAGCCAAGAATGTGAAACTTCGCAAGGCAGGTGGAAAGAAATATACCCACCGCAAGTGTGCAGATTGGGCTGTTGTTTACACCAAATTTTATTTCGATAGTTTCAGAAAGGGTAGCAAGAAGGGGAGAAAAGGCCCTGTTTTCAAGCGGTGGTTAGTTGGACTAGCAAAAGCATTTATGTAGAGGGTGTATGCGATTCTGGAGACTGGTCACTTATACTCTGGCTAATACTTTTTAGTGGTTTTCTCTGGTAACTCAAATCCAAGGTTGTCTAGCAAAGAATCGGGTGAGTTTGTAATCAAAAAATATCTCCCAATTTGTTGCTCTATTTCTTCCCAATCATCAGTTTCACTATTTGATCCTTTGCTCCAAAGGTCTCCGGTAAGTAAAACTTTACAGCTCTTATTCATATAGCATTGGTTTACTCTATTCATAGGGTCCTTTGCGCGACCGACTAGCGGATAATGTCGGAAGTATGCTTCATCATAAAGCAAATAATTCAGTTGCCAATTCAAGTACCAGGTTGAAACAAAACCATGTTTGATATCCGATTTTCTAATCTCAGAAACTAGAGATTCCATTTCCTGCATATCGTTTATTTCTGGCATCAATGGACTATTTGGAGCATGCCTGATCTGCCAGCCTATACCTAGTGATATTAAAACGAGAATCGCCATTATACTCGTTCTCAGTTTTTTATGACGCTGTTTGCTTCGTACTACAGATAGGGTGAGAATAAGAACTATACCTACATAGAAACCAAGAAGGTATCTGCATCCTCCAACAGAAAACATGACAGAGAATACCGAAACGATGGTGCCAGAAAACAATAACAAACTCTCAATTCTGAACTTTTTGGATGTAAATAAGGAACTCACGGCCAAAAAAACCGATAAGATCATAAATGCAGCTGAAATAGCTGCCAAATGTTCTGGTAAACGGTACACATAAATGTAGGAGTAAAAACCAGTAAAGCTTTGCCAAAAACCATCGGTCAAATATTTACTCAGATTCTCAATATTGTATTGGTGGGAGCTCCATGGTCGCCAATAATCTGTGTTGAGTGTTGCAGGGAGTCGAAGTAAAGTAAAAGAGCAGATTCCAGCTACTGTTGCCGCCAAGAAATCCAAGAGATTGATTCTCTGGATTTTAGTAATGAATAGGGGGGAAATGGGTAGCAGAAAAAGCGGCTGAGCTACCGCGGTTAAAGCAGTCAGAAAAGCTGAAATAGACCAATTTTTCCAGTTCCAATTGGGTTTTGAAATCAAAAGTTCGAATAAAAACGCAACTGCTACAAACGCGGTGATGTACCCACCGCGAAGCTTTGTTCCCCAAACTAACCAAGCAGGAAACGATGCCAGAATGATAGCCAGCATCAAGTATGAACTAAGAGAAACCTGATTTCGCCTGGCTGCTTGCAATAATCTCTGAATTCCTAAGGAAAACAATAGCATTCCGCCAAATTTCAAACTCCAAACGGTGTTGCCCACTAAAGCAATGAAAATGGCGGCAACTATGGTTTCAAAAAATGAAAATCCGTATTGCTGTCCGTAAAAGTAAACTGGAATGTTCTTTCCTGAGATCAGGTCGCAGCCCATAAAGCCAAGCATGGCCTCGTCTCCATCAAAATATACATGGTCACCAAGTAGGTAAGGTAGCCGTGTAAGGACTACAAGAGTAAAAGAGAGCAACCATTCAACAAGAAAATATTTCTCTAAAGTTCGAAATATAGTCTTGGCTGTACTCATTGTCGGATTGATAAAGAGGCCAATTATAGCAATAAAAAAGCCCCGATTAATCGGGGCTTTAACATAAAGTTAACGTAGGTTGATTATGGTCGCTCAATTTGAGAGAAGAAGAAATCCCCTTCAATCTCTGCGTTTTCATCGCTGTCTGAACCATGTACTGCGTTCTTAGCTTTGCTTTCAGCATAAAGCTTTCGGATGGTGCCTTCAGCAGCCTCCGCTGGATCAGTGGCACCAATAAGCGCACGGAAATCAGCAACTGCATTATCTTTCTCTAAGATAGCAGCAACGATTGGGCCAGAGCTCATGTACTCCACCAATTCTCCGTAGAATGGACGTTCTTTGTGCACTTCATAAAATTTGCCAGCCTGCTCGGCAGATAGGCGCGTATATTTCATGGCAACAATGCTGAATCCAGCCTCATTGATCTTTGCTAAAATGTTTCCGATGTTGTTGGCTTCAACCGCATCAGGTTTAACCATTGTAAAAGTTCTGTTAGTAGCCATTTACTCTTGTTGTGTGTTTGAAATTTGCCGCGAAAATAGAAAAAAGCCTAAGCTGGAAAGTAAGGCCCATTGTTTTACTAAGTTCTAAAGGCTCAAAGAGAGTTTGAGAAACCGAGTTCTAAACCTTAACCCTTGCCCTGAGCGAAGTCGAAGGGTCTATTTCCACATTTCCCCAATTTCCCTTTTCCCGTTTTTCCTTTTTCTCTCCACATAGGATTAAATTCGCGGCCATGAGCGAATGGAGCGGAAAGAGTAGAGGAAACGCCTTAGGCTACTGGTTCT
>CAYWET010000040.1:0-37425 GCA_964457245.1 uncultured Chryseobacterium sp.
AGACGGGTCAAACTGAGCAAATGCTACTTGTGTAAGCAGTAAAAAAAGAAGGGTTTTTCGCATGATTTCGGAGTTGAACCGCGAACTTAACTTAATCTTAGTCAAGGGTCAAGACAACCTTAAGTTTTGTTGATATAGCTCATTTTCAAAGAGTAAATCACCAACGACAAGTCTCCAACATTTAATCTTCCGAATTAACATCCTAATCGTAGGCCCAAATCGTTTTTTTTTCTTTCCGATTCCTCTAACTCCCAGTTTATAGTAGGTTAAATTGATGGTAATCAACAATTATTTAGGGCACGTGTGGCTAGATTTGTATAATGAACAAAAATCATGTTCTCATGAAAAGTTTACGTATTACCATTGGTTTTGCTTTTGCACTTCTAATGGTTACACATTATTCGTTCGCACAAACAGGGGTTGCTGTTAATACCTCCGGTGCCGCTCCGGATGCCCAAGCTATTCTCGATGTATCAAGTACAACGCAAGGAGCCCTCCTTCCACGGATGACTACGGCTCAGCGTACAGCCATTTCTACCGCAAACAATACGGATCACGGGATGATTGTTTACGACACCGACACAGATTCGTATTGGTATTGGGATGGCGCATCAACTGGTGCGTGGCAAGAGGTCGTGATTGCATCCGGTCTTGACCCAGACGATGATTGGTACCAGGCGTTGAGTACTAACACTCCCACTGCTATTAGTGATTGGATTTACACTGATGGCCGCGTTGGCATCGGAACAGGGTCTGGTACAAGTCCATCTGCGCCTCTTCATGTGGTAGCATCCGGTTCTGCAAACCCATCGGCCAACTCCATTTTGGCCTACAACCCTACAAACAGTGGGGCAAATGATGCCATCGTTACAGCCCGTGTTGCCGGTTCATCTGCAGGCGACCCGTTCTTTTCTTTGGATATCAGTGGAGAATTTGGCTGGTCAATGGGTATTGACAACGATGATGACAATCGATTTAAGATTGCTCCCAGCTGGAGTAGCCTTTCCTCAAGTACTGCTCTAACCATAAAAACAGATGGTAATGTTGGTATTGGTAATACGGACCCAACAAGCAGACTTTCTGTAACCGGTAGCAACTCAGACACCTACCCTGCACTTGGGCTTAGAAGCGGAAACGATAACAATGGTTTCAACAATGGAGCGCAAATAGTTTTCGGTTACAACGGGACGAATAATTACGGCCATTTCATTCAAACTCGCCACAATTCGGCCAACTCGCAAAATGCGATTGACTTTTATGTAAGCGATGGTACTCAACTGAACTCGGTTACGAGCGGGTCAACCCACACCATGAGCCTTGTAAGTGGAAATGTTGGCGTTGGAACAACCTCGCCTGCTCAAAAATTTAGTGTTATCGGTACGGGTCGATTTTCTTCTCTTGGCGGGGGTGGCAATAGAATGGTCTATGCAAACAACTCCGGTGATCTAGTCGCAGCTACTCCGGCCATCAATCCTGCTGCAATGGTGGATGGTGCTGGTACAACCAACTACCTTGCTCGTTGGACCGATTCAAATACCCTTGGTACTGGAGTGAGCTACGATAATGGAACCAATGTTGGCATTGGAACAACTTCCCCAGGAGCACTGCTTAATGTTGCCGACATTTATGCAGCAGGAGGGAAAAACCTGATGGTAGGTGACGATTCATACTTTACCGATTTAGATGTTGCTAACTTTTTAGGGCTCTATGGAAACCAAAATTCAGACCGAGCGGGTTTGCGCCTAGGTTCTGACGATGCATATGTTTTTGGAGACAACGGCAACATCAGTATTGGAAACACAAGCCCTGCGTTTAAACTACATGTGAGTGGAGACATCCATCCTGATGGTAAGTTCGTTGTGCAGAATGCTGTAAACGGAGGAAGCTCAAGGGGAATTTGGTTGTGGACAGCCAGCGATTCTAATTGGGGAATCTACATGGGTCAATCTGGTGGTGGTCTTTCTCTAAGTGGTGGAACCGCTCCTGCGGGTGGAGGTTTTTCATCTCATGCAATTCGATTCCGAGCCAACAACAATGCTTCAAACGGTTTCATCTTTGAGAATAGCTCCAACGAACACCTAATGAGTATCCGATCCGATAATGGTCGTGCAACCTTTAGTGGTGGTTTATGGTTGGATTGCCCTGATTGTGGAAGTACAAGCACCGTTGATGGAACTGCTGATTGGGGTGACATGGCCATTCAAGGGCGTGTTATTTCTACAAATGCAAACCTTCACCTTTCTCCACCCTCCGGCTCAGGCGTTTATATTGATGCCACCTATCGTGCAGCAGGAGGAGCTTCAGGAGGCGAAACCAACTTGTATGTTGATGGCCGTGTGGATGCCTATCATGGCATGCAATCTGAAAAGAGATACTTGTACTTTACCCGGGACCGAAACCCTGGCCAAGCTGGTACAGATAACCTTGGAAACTGGGATGCCTGTTGGTTGGCCGGATACAGTTATCGAAATGACGATGACTATGGTGACGACACCGACACTCAGTGTAACGTTTATAATGACAACATCGGAAGTTGGGGTGACAATAGCAATGCGACTGCCACATTTGACCATGGGTATAATAGCCGGCCTTATTGGAGGTTTTATACTGAGGCGTATGGTTCAACTGAGCCAGAGGTAACCTGTATGGCCGTATGTATCAACTTCGATTATTGATCAATTGTCCTGTAAAGGAATTATCCAGTCATAAGGCAGAAATAGCTGCCTCGATTCAAGTAAAAGGTCGCGCTGTACATCGGTGAACTTTTGAAACGCCCTCCCATTGAGGGCGTTTTCACATTCTACATGAACCTCAATGTTCACCTCTTTTTCCTTTGCGTACTTATCTGCAATATGATGCGCTGTTTGAAGAATCAGGTCTGGCGACCGCATGGTTTTAGATATCTGCCCATTGGTTAAAAGGGTTTCAACGGGGTAGACCTCTATATCACCGGTCTTTTGGTGATAAACCAACATTGTCATTCGCGTCTTTTTGGCTGCAGTGAACATCCTCCAAGAGAACAGAACACACCTGTCGGTCCAGAGTACATTTTCTGAATAAAAGTGTTGTCTGAGCGGAAGAAAACATTGCAATAAAACAAAGCTTCCAAACAAGACGGCCAAACCCTTGGTCAACTTAATATTCGGCAACTCAGCATTGGCTTTTTTAATTCTAAGCTTCAAAAGAACCCGTTCTATCTGCTCAGGGTCATAGTAGAGTGCCGTGATGCAAATCATTACAAGAGGGAACGCCCCAATGCTGAATAACAGACGATTGATTACATGAAATAAAACCGCGATAATGAATGAGGGTGTCCGGGTCGGTTTGTAAATCAAGGTGAATGGTAACAGCACCTCTACCAAAGCAACAGCAATTCCCACAAATTGTATCGTCTCTTCATTCAGCACAACTGCAGAAAGAAGCCCCCTTCCCTCTCCGATGAAATTCTTGGCATGCATCAACAAGGTTGCGCCAGAAAACCAATCGGCATTGAACTTTGCCAATCCCGAAAAAAAATACACCACGCTTATCAAGAAAATAATAATGAGTCGCTGCCAGTTGCCAACCTTTCTGACCGGGTTCTCTGCATTCAGGAACATTAAAAGGAATAAGAACAACAGGTTCAAATACCAGTGGTTTAGGTACGCGGCACGCTCCATGAAAAAGAACCAACCGTAAAAGAAGAATGTGACCACCGAAACCAGTCGGAACTTCCAACCAGATACAAACACTAACAGAAGGCCAATCAAACCAATCACGTACACCTTCATCAAACCTCCACTTATGATTGGCACCCATTCAAAACCAGGAAATGAAAAGTGAATGTTTGTATTGAAGTAATAGTTGTCTAAAAACCCTGCGTTTACCCAAAAATGTAACAACTCCATGGCAATTAGCACACCGAGCGCAATTCTTAGTACTACGAGAGGCGCAGAACTCACTTCTTTGTTCAGGAATGTGTCTAGCCTCTTCATTTATCTTGAAATGGAACTATCCAGTCGTAACGACCAAAGTATATATGATTGTTGATGTCTATCGAAGTGAGGTCAACGTCTGGGTTGATAAGTCTTTGTGGTGGGTGATCGTGTAGTTGAGTGGTCACATCTGCATACACTCGTATATCCTCAGTTTCCCCTCTGTCTCGATAAAACTCTTCGATATAATGCGCGAACTGAACCGTATTTATGGGCTTATATCCAATGCTTCTTCCTTGCTTCTTAGTGAGGAACTTTTCCAACTCGAGGTAGTAATCGTTTGGATTATCGCCAATGTGAACCTTGAAAGCCATTTTCGGTTCTTTGGTTCTAAGCTTCATGAACCATGAAAAGTTGTAGCCTCGTTCATCCCACATAACCCACCCATCAATAAACCAGTGGCGCAGCGGTATGGTGACCTGAAAGAACAACCACCCGAAAAAAAACACCTTGCCTGCTAGATTACTACTACTCTGAGGTAATATTGACACCGGGCTTGTCGTCCGTTTCTCACCGAAAAACCATCTATGAACCTTGTTTAAAAAATCTTGGACTGTCTCCTGTTCTAGAAAAAGCGCCAGCGCACCAATGCAAAACCATGGAAACAGTCCAATATGAAAAAAGGCTGCATTCATCAGGTGAAAGCCAATGTAAACCGGAACACTGACCTTTCGGGTTCTTGGGTTTAGAATTAAAAACCCAATAACGAGGTCGAAAATCATTCCTGCGTAGCACAGAAACCCGGCCATCCACAATAGTTGGGTATCGGAAACCACCTTCATGACCTCCGCTCCCAACATGTCAGGAAGCCAAGCCTTTACAGGTTGAAAATGAAACAACCATTCGCTGTTCATTTTTGCTATTCCTCCGTAGAAGAACACGATGACAACCTGCGCTTGCAATAATGCTCTATGCCATCTAGGAGCTGCACCGCTCGATTTCTTAAACAACACTAAAGCCTCGTTTCCCTTAAGGAAAACCATCAGTAAACTAAGTAGAATGAACAGGTAATAGTGGTTGTTGTAAAGTGCCTTTCCGAGATGAAAGACATAGAACATGCCCAAGAACTGTATGGTTGCGGTAATTCGGTAAAATCTGCCTGTTGCAAATACCAATGAATTGACCACCAAAAAGGTCAAAAACCCTGTCAAATAAGGTTCAGGAATTGGCTTTATCCAGTGAAAGAAATCATACGTGAAGAGGAACTTTGCGGAAACAACAAAAAGTGGAATCTGTTCTCTGAAAGTAATGAACTGAAGGGTCATAATAATTCCGAACACAACGCGAAACGCACCAAGAGAAACCCCGTCTTCCTGATCAAAAAGTTTATCTACGCCCTTCATCGGTGATGTATCTTTGACCTATGCGATTCTTTTTCCTACAAGTGCTCCTACTGACATTTGGTCTTGGCTCAATTGCTCAGAATCCGTTCACAATATATGGTACTATTGAAGGAAAAGGAATGCCCAATGGCACGGATGTTCTGATTCGGTCTTTCTACGTTGATGAGCTTGTTACCGTTGCAACCGCAAAAACAACCGACAATGGGTTTCAGGCCAGTTTAAGTAAGAACCACAGAAACGGATTATACGTGGTTGAGGTCGGTGGTATTGGCCCATTTGAGTTTCTTGTTGGCCCAACAGACGATGGCCTAAAATTAGTGCTGAACATTACCAATGGGTCAGTACGATTTGTTAATGATTCTTTCGAAAACCATGCTTATCAGGCGTTGCTAAAGGAGCTGGCCCTGAGAGAACATTTAACAGACAGTGTTGGGCGTTTAAGGGGCAGTGTGTCTCGCATTGACAAGCAGTATTACACCAAGAAAAACGAATATCGCAAAGAGGTTGATCTGCTATTGCAGCAACACCATTTGCGTTTAGACAAACTGAAGGGTTTGTATTCGAACTCTTACACAGCTAACGTGCTTATTCCTTTGTTGCGCGGTCAAACGCGCTTTGATTCTGAGGCTTTATCAAAAGAGTTCGACAACCATCATTCTTTCTACCATCACACATTCTTTGATGGCATCAACCTTAATGATGACCGATTATTGAACCACCCCATTTTCACGCAACAAGTGCAGGTTTTTCTACGGGAATTTTCGGGTGAGTTTACCGAGGACCATATCAACTCCGTTGACCGGATATTCGGTAAATGTGAAAACGAGAAAGTGCGCTCCTTTCTGTTCGACCTTATGACCAGACATTATTGGATGAGTGGCGACCGCGATGTTTCCAAGTACATCGTATCCAACTATTCGGATGGGTGCGGAGATGACCTCGATGAATTGGTCACGAAAGATGGTGTGTTCTACCCGCCATTGAAAACCGGTGATGCTGTCCCTTCATTTTCATGGAATGAGAATGGCCAAGTCGTACTTGGCTCGGACTACTTTAAGAAGAATCGCTTGACGTTGCTGGTGTTTTGGAGAAGCGATTGCGACCATTGCGAAAAGGAATTGCCATTGATCCGTTCAAGCAGTAAAAACTATTATGACAAAGGGCTTGGCGTAATAGCGATATCAATGGATAAGGACAAAGGTGCTTGGCAGAATTCGAAAGTGGAGCTTCCACAAGAATGGCAAAACCTCTTTCAAAAAGACCTGATTTCTAAAGACCGATTTAGTAACATGCTCTCTGTTTTCTCCACTCCATCAATCGTTCTTGTGGACCAAAACGGGCGGTTCTTAGCAGCCAATGTTTACCGCGAAAGGCTGGATAAGTTTTTGGCTGGTTATCTGCGTTAAGCGCTCATGTAAGCCAAACACAGGTCAATTGTTGCTTCAACTCCTTTTTTGTGCGTGCGCTCCATTCCGTGAGATGCCGCAACACCTGGGCCGATCAAGGCCACTCTAAAGTCGTTTCCTGCACGTAGTGCAGCAGAGCCATCTGAACCGTAATATGGATAAATGTCAACCGCGTAAGCCAATTCTTTTTCCTCTGCTAGGTCAACCAGCTTCTTGCGCATTTCGTAATCATACGGGCCGCTGCTGTCCTTTGCGCAGATAGAGCATTTGGTTTCTTCTCCTTCACAGGCGTCTCCAATAACTCCCATATCAATTACCAATAGTTCTTTGATGGTTGGTGCATAGCCACATGTACCGCCATGACCAACTTCTTCATAATTGCTGAAGAACAGCTCCACAGGAGCCGATTTACCCTCTTCTTTGAGTCGTCTTGCAACTTCCATAAGCACGTAGCAGCCTGCTTTGTTGTCCATAAAACGGCTCTTGATGTAACCGCTTTCCAGCTCTTGATATTTGGTGTCGAAGGCAATAATGTCTCCGTTGGAAATACCGAGGTTTTTCGTGTCGTCTGCGGAAGCTACCTCCTCATCTAACCGGATATACATGTTAGCGAGGTTGCGCTGTTTACTGTTCGTTTCCTTATTGGCATGAACCGAAGGGTCTTTCAGCAAAAGCGTACCTGAGAATGTTTTTCCTGAGTGTGTATGAATTCGGCAGTACTCGCCTTCAAAACCATTCAATGAAAGTCCTCCAAGCAATGAGAACTTCAAGTGGCCATCTTTCTGAATACCACTGACAATGGCGCCAAGCGTATCGACATGCGCGGCCATGGCCAGTCCTGGGTTTTCGCCAAGCGAACATTTTACAGCTCCTTTGTTCGTGTATTTCGGCTCATATCCCAATGATTTGAAATACTCATAAATGTATTTGCAGGCATCTGCCGTAAAACCTGTTGGCGAATCTATCTCTACCAGTTCGCGAAGCTTGTCGTAATGGTTCATTCTTGAATTTTGCTCAAAGTAAATGATTTGCTGTCCAGATAGACCCTTCGACCGCACTCAGGCTGGCAAGCCAGAACCTGACACACCTGACATTAGGTCCCCAAAACGGTCATCGGACAAACGACCTGTCATGCGTGTCAGTTTCCTTGATTTTTGGCACATCCGCGTGCCAAAAAACGTTGCTATTCCCTGTATCCCTTTACTGGTAAGGGTTTCAGCCATTCTTTATTTCTAAAATTAAACTTTGGCACGGCTATCTGCACGGTAATTGCCTAACGCCAACCGTCAAACATTAAATCACAAACAACTAAAACATAATACAATGGAAGACGCATTCAAAAAGTTCCTTTACGCTGGTGTTGATCTAGCTGCAGAAGTTTCTACAAAATTCGAAGAGTCTGTTAAAGACCTTATCGAGAAAGGAAAAATCTCTGACGTAGAAGGAAAGAAATTGGTTGACGAGCTTTTCGAGAAAACTGAAGCTCGTAAAGAAGAGTTCGAAGCGAAGTACAACGACATCAAAGAAAAAGTTGGCATCGTTAAGAAAACTGAAGAAGAAGTTCTAGCTGACCTTAAAGCTAAGGTTGCTGATCTTGAGAGCAAGATCGGAAAGACTTCTACAAAGACTACTTCTAAAGCTAAAGCTTCAGCCTAAGGAGTAATTTCCGCAGAGTTTTGCCGCTCTGCACTTTTCATGGTAAGCGCCTCGGCCTCTGGTCGGGGCGTTTTTGTTTCCATGCCTGAAAGGCGTAATTAGTACTTTCGCTACTTAGCGTTCGCTATATGATATTCAACGGTCAGACTTTCCAAAACATTAGCAGAATCCGCGAGATCATTGCGGTGTTGGTGAAGTATGGTTTCGAAGATATCGTGACCAATTCCACCCTTCGGAATTTCGTTTCGGAAAAGGGTCGAGTAAGCTGGCAACGACAAGGCCAGCCCGTTTTTCAATACACCCGCTGGGAGCGGATAAGAATGGTCTGCGAGGAGTTGGGGCCCACATTCATTAAGCTAGCACAGGTTTTAAGCAATCGGCCAGACATGTTGCCTGCTCCACTCATCAAAGAGTTAGAGAAACTACAGGACAATGTTCCTGCTTTTTCATTCGAAGAGGTAAAGGCAACAATTGAAAAAGAGACGGGTAAAAAGCTGGAAGACACCTTCCAGGCTTTCAACGAAAAACCGCTAGCTACAGCTTCCATTGGGCAAGTTCACAAAGCCCGATTGATAAACGGAAAAGAGGTTGTTGTAAAAATTCAGCGGCCTGGAGTAAAAGAGCTTGTACACCGCGATCTGGCCATTCTGAGTGATGGTGTAAACCGTGCGGAACGCTACCTCAAAAAGCAGGGGGTTCTGAACGCCATGGATCTTGTGCATTCCTTCGAAAGAAGCATGCATAAGGAACTGGATTACCGTACGGAATCTAGAAACCTGGAGCGTTTCCGAAACCTGTACAAAGACTACAAGAATTTCTACATACCGAAATCTTTCAGAGAGTATTCGTCTGAAAAAGTGATGGTGATGGAGTTCGTGAGCGGCTGCAAAATCTCGGATGTAGCACAACTCCGTGCTTGGGGATTAAACCCCCACAAAGTGGCCGAAAACGGTATGGAAATCTACCTGACCCAAATCTTTGAGTTCGGGATTTTCCATGCGGACCCGCACCCTGGAAACGTACTTGTGCGTAAGGACGGTGTCATCTGCCTTCTCGATTTCGGTATGGTTGGAACGCTGATGAAGAAGGACAAGTTTTCGTTTGCGGGAATTTTTGTTGGTATGGCAGAAGGCGACCCCGCTAAAATGGCCATGAACATGAAGTTGCTGGCCGTTGAAGACGAGATAAAGGACATGCGCCAGCTAGAGTATGATCTGAACGAACTGATAGAAGATTTCGCCTCGTTAAATGTTGATGAAGCAAGTATTGCCGATACCACGGAGCGACTGCAAAAGATCATGTTCGACCACAAGATTCGCGTGCCGGGCGACATCTTTTTAATCTTCCGAGCCTTTGCAATTCTCGAGGGAATCGGGAAAACCATTCATCCACATTTCAACACCTACGACTTCATCCGTCCGTACGGTTTGAAGTTGATGAAGGAGAAGTATTCTCCAAAGAACATTTGGCAGGATGTGAACCAGCGCATCACCCAGATTAACTCGTTTCTCACGTCTTTCCCTCGCGATGTACGTGAAATTCTAGGTAAGACCAAGAAGGGGAAAATCCACTTTGAGGTGGAGCTTCAAGGTTATGGTTATCTGCTGAAGAAAATGGACAGCATTGCCAACCGGATGGCAGTAACGTTCTTGATTTGCGCACTGGTTATTGGGTCAGCCATTACGATGACCGTTGATTGGGGTGACAGAATGGAATACATCTATGGGCTTCCAGAAATCAGCGTTTACGGCCTTTGGGCAGCTGGTTTCTTTACGGTACTTCTGTTCTATTCAATTATCCGGAGAAGGAGATATAAGTAACCGGATTGCCCGTGGCCACTGAGTTGTGATGACCTCGAAAAAAGCTATTGTTTCCGTAACCAATGATCTGACCACGGATGGTCGCGTAGCCAAAATTTGCAACACATTGCGCGAAGCGGGGCTTGAGGTGGTTTTAGTTGGTGTTAGCCGAAAAGGTTCTGTTCCAATACACCGAGACTACACTACTGTTCGATTCAATTTGCTCTTCAAGAAAGGCCCATTGTTCTATGCGAACTACAATCTCCGCTTGTTTTTCTTTCTACTTTTTAACCAAACCGACATTCTTTGGAGCAATGACCTGGATACGCTACTGGCAAATTTCTTCATAGCAAAGCTGAAAGGCGGTAAGTTGATTTTCGATAGTCACGAATACTTTACCGAAGTGCCTGAACTTGTGGAAAGACCGGGCGTTAAATCTTTTTGGAAAAGGATTGAGCGGCTTATCCTTCCTCGGCTTAACCATGTAATTACTGTAAGTGAATCCATTGCTGCTCTCTATAGAAAGGAATACGGTATTGAGGTTTCGGTGCTGAGAAACGTTCCGGAATTATTGGAAAGTGATTATCCTGTACCCAGCCTAGTAAAAGACAACAAAAAGGTAATCGTTTATCAGGGAGCCATCAACCGAGGAAGAGGTATCGAACCAATGGTCTCTGCCATGCGGTTTATTGATAATGCCATCTTCTACATTATCGGCAAGGGAGATATATCTGACTCCATTGAAGGTTTAATCAAATCGGAAGGCGTTGAATCCAAAGTGGTCATGTTAGGTGAAGTTCCTTACGAACAACTCCATTGTTACACCAGACAAGCTGATCTTGGCATAAGCTTAGAGCAGAACGATGGGCTGAATTATAGATACGCTTTGCCCAATAAGTTATTCAACTATATCAATTGCGGTGTTCCCGTGTTAGTGAGCGACCTGCCTGAAATGGCTGCGTTGGTCCGCAAATACGAGGTCGGAGAAGTCAATCAGCATAACACCCCTGTAAAAATCGCCTCTCGCATTAACCAAATGCTTTCCGACTCGACACAGCTCAATAAGTGGAGAGAGAATTGCCTTATTGCCCGGAAAGACCTTAACTGGAATCGGGAAAAGTCTGTGATTCTATCGGTTTTAGACTCGTAAATTTTCTCCACTTATTTAGAACCATTCTCAAAAGCCTTCGTATTCAACCTCATTTACCAACGATTGAGGCGTAGGCAATGAGAAAAATAATGTTGTTTGTTTGGCTGTCGGCCATTTTTAGTGTCATCGGATACATCTTCTGGCACGAGGATTTTAAATACAATCTCCCGACTCCTGTTCCAGACAATTACGCTGCGGTTGAAACTGGCGACCTGGTTTCTTTCGGAATCAACGTTCCAGAACAAGAGAACAGGCCAATGTTCTTTCACTTTTTCAACCCGTCTTGCCCTTGTTCTAAGTTCAATGTGCCACATTTCCGGTCGTTGGTTCGAGATTATGGTGGCGAAATCGATTTTTCCATTGTTGTAATGCACAACAAGGACAATTACACAGAGACAGACCTTCGTGAACGTTTTGAGCTGGATGATATTCCAGTCTATTTCGATAAGGCAATTGCTGATTCGTGTGGGGTTTACTCCACCCCACAGGCCGCCCTCATCGACCATGAAGGAAAGCTCTTTTATCGAGGCAACTACAACAAAAGCCGCTACTGTACAGATAAAGGAACTTTCTACGCCAAAATGGCCATCGATTCGCTTCTTAGCGGAACACGGAATTCAATAACCGATATGGCAGCACTTACCAGTTATGGGTGCTCGCTTCCAGTCTGTACAAAACAATGAAAATGCAGAACTCGACTATTGACACTAGTGCTTATGGTCTAAGCTTCGCGCTTCAGAAGAAGGAGAATTCCGACCGTCTGATGAACTATTTCTTGGGCGCATATTTCCTTTTCGGAATTTTTCTGGCCACGTATTATGACACCTGGTTGATTGGAATCGGTGTTGGATCCCTTTCGCTGATAGCATACTACTCGGCCAAGTTTGCACTTCCAAATTCTAACGTTTACCAGTACGTTCTGAGTGCCGTTGCTGGTGTTTTCATGGCGCAGTTCATTTACCAGATGCACGGTATGTTCGAGATGCACTTTTTCGCGTTTATCGGAAGCGTACTGCTCATCAGTTATCACAACTGGCTGTTGCAAATTCCACTCACATTGGTAGTAGTTGTGCATCATGCCACATTCGGATACTTACAATACCTTGGTGCGGACGGGGTGTATTTCACACAGTTGGACTACATGCCGCTTGAAACATTCATTTACCACGTAGTGCTGGCCGCTATCATTTTCGGGCTGTGCGGACTTTGGTCCTTCATGTTCAATAGGTACAACCGCCAGTTGGTAACGGACATTTCAACCCGTGCCGAGCTAACGGAACAGCTCGAAGAAAAGAACAAGGACGTTACCGACAGTATTCTTTACGCGAAGCGGCTTCAAAAAGCATCTTTCCCGAACGAAAACGGGCTCAAACAAACATTCAGCAAGTTCTTTGTTCTCAATCAGCAGAAGAATATTGTTGGTGGAGATTTCTACTGGATGCACCAAGAAGGCGACCTTACAACTGTTGTTTGTGCGGACTGCACGGGTCATGGCGTACCTGGGGCTTTCATGACCATTATCGGTATCAACATTCTCGATAAGATGGCTGGAACTGGCGTTCTGTCCAACCCGACAGAGGCGCTTAAGGAAGTTGACCGCCAACTTATTTCCACCATTGGTGGCGATAGTGTTAATCGTCACGATAGAATTGATGACGGCATGGATCTGAGCTATTGCGTCATTGACCGCTCGAAAAAGAAGATTCTTTATGCTGGCGCGATGAACCCGATCATTCTGGTTTCTGGTGGCGAAGCCAAGACCTTTAAGGGCAGCCGATTCAGCTTAGGTGCTTACCTGGATAATGACGCCAAGTCGTTTGAAACACACGAAATTGATTACACCGAAGGCGACATGCTGTATCTCTTCTCTGATGGATATATCGATCAGTTTGGTGGTAATCAAAGAAGAAGAAAATTCAATCGAAACCGATTGACCAAAATGTTGCCTGAAATAGCCAACCTCCCAGATGAGGAACAACTGGCAACGTTACAGAATACGCTAAGCGAGTGGCAAGGAGACGAGCCACAGACAGATGATATTCTGGTAATGGGACTTCAGCTTTAGGCTTGTGCCAAACTAGTTTTCGATGTGCACTTTGAACACGAAGAACAGGTTGTCTCCCCCCACGGGATGAAAATGATACTCTATCTTGCTTTTTGACTTTCGAAGAATGTCAATAAAGCCAAGTCCAGCTCCACCGCGATCCGAGATTTCTCCATTGTCCATTACGGTTAAGTAATGCTCGTGAAGCTCTTCGGGATTCATGTCGTTCAGATTGTCCAACCTTTCTCGTAGTGGCTGTTCCTCATCTTTGGTAATGTTGTTTCCAGAAATGACAAAGAAGCGTTCCTGTTCATCTTTTCCTAGAATAAACACAGAAGAAACGAGGCTTTGTTCATCCTTTTGTCCGTGGCGCGTGATATTCTGAACACACTCCATCATTACATTAAAGACCTTCTTTTTAATGCGGCCTTTTGTGTTCTGCGCAGATAGTTTTTCCTCGGTAATTGAGGTCAGGTTCTGAAGCGTATGAGATGTGATAACGTCCGTGTACATCAGCACAAGCTGATTGTCCTGCATCAATTGCTTGAAGCGGTAAACGTCATCTATAATGCTTAGTAGGTTGTGTTTTTCGCTCATCGCTTAATCCATATTTACTGGAATCATTTCGAAAGGTGTTTTCAGCAAGCGCGAGAAATCGTGCCCCGCATCTTCTGCGTCCTCGTCCTCTTCATCGTACTCCCACTTCAGCGTAAGCTCTCCTTTTTCCTTCAATAGAATCACTTGCTTCAAAAAGTTGAGCAAGCATTTTGACGAACTGGTGTTGAAATACTCCAACCCGACCAACACAGTTGTTGAGCCTTGTGGATTCTTGGCGTATTCATCCACCCAATTAATCAACCGCTCGTAGAAATCGAACGGGTATTCAATTGTTGAACTTCCGGTAAGGCTTAATTGACCTGTGCTTGCGTTGAAATCCACTTCTGGCGTGGTCAGCGTACTTTCAATTCTCAAATTGTCCATTGATGGTAAGGTTGGTTTTGCTTAACAAACCTAACGAAATATCAAAGCCGCCACTTTCAAGTTTGGCGGCTTTTTTTAACGTGGGAATCAGCACAAATGCGTTGCCCTACGCCTATCAAGAAATGATAACGAGTGCCACCTGAATCCACCCTATTATAAAGCCGATAATGGCCCCTATGTATTCAATGAATTTGAATTCTCGTTTTAATAGACTCATGAGTAATCCTTCAAGCCGTTCGGGAGATAGATTATTGACGCGTTCTTTGATGATTTGCTCCACATTGAAGCGTTCCTCAATGTTTGACAAATAGTTGTCTATCATCTGAGGCACAGACTCATCTACCTCGGCCATAACCGTGTCTTTTAACTTGGTTTTGCGCTTATCGCCAACCAATGCGGCCGTAATCGGGTAGTTTTTCGGAAAAGAAACATTCAGGTAGTAGTCGATTTTTACCTCTACCAACTCCTTTATAGAAAGGATGTTTTCTGGGTTGTTGAGCTTCTCTTTGAGATCTTCGCTGGAAAGGAGCTCGTCTGCAACCATCTTCCCTATTTTCTCAGCAACCTGTTTCTGGTTTTTAGGGAAAATGCCGTGCAGCGTAAAAAGCCCTAAAACGTTCACGGGGTTCTGCGGATGAAACAGCATTTTGACCGCAATGTAGTTGGTAAACCACCCAACCAAAGCCGCTATGAACGGGAGCGTGTAGATCATTCTTTTTGCGGCACGTCAACCTTCAATCGTTCGTCTCTATTGGCAATTTCCCAAGCGGTGTGGAACACCAATCGAGCAATTTTCTCGGTTTTCTGGAACATGATTTTCTCAACCGTGTCTGTCGGCTGATGGTAATCTTCATGCACTCCCGTGAAATAGAAAATGACGGGAATATTGTTCTTCGCGAAGTTGTAATGATCCGATCGGTAATAGAAGCGGTTCGGGTCGTTCTCATCATTATAGGTGTAATCGAAGTCGATTCCCGAATAGGTTTTGTTGGTCTGCTCGCTCAGCGCATGCAACTCGGTGCTGAGTTTATCCGAACCGATGATGTAAACGTAATTCGAATCTGGCGCGTGGTTTTCGTCAATACGCCCAATCATATCGATGTTCAGGTTGGCAACGGTATTCTTTAGCGGAAAAACGGGGTTATCTGTGTAAAGCTCGGAACCAAGGAGTCCCTTTTCTTCTCCCGAAACGGTCATAAACAGAATGCTTCTTTTCGGGCCGTTTCCTTCCTTTTTTGCGATAGAAAACGCCTCGGCCAACTCAAGCAATGTTGTAGTTCCCGAACCATCGTCATCTGCGCCATTGAAAATCTTATCGCCTTTTTTTCCAAGGTGATCGTAATGCGATGTAATGACCAAGAGTTCCTCTGGTTTTTCGGTTCCTGGCATGAACGCAAGCACATTTTCTGAAGTAAGTTCCTCTCGGTTTTTCTTCACATCAATGACAACAGGTAGATTAAAAATATCCTGCGCCCCTGGTTTTTTCTTCTTTGAAATGCCTTTGATTAGTTTCTTCCGAAGGTTTTTCATTCCTGCACCTTCACATATTTTATCCGCCATCTTTGAACTGATATAAATGAGCGGAATCCCTTCTTTTTCTGTCGGCTTATCGCCAAGTTCCATATTAGGTCGTTTTATATAACGCCCGAATTGCGTAACAGATGTTGAGAAGTTATCATCTATGACCAAAAGGGCTTTCACTCCTTTTTCCTGCGCCAATTCAATCTTCTTTGTCCAATCGGTTGTCCAATCGCTCAATTCGCTGGTTCCTGTTATCAGCGAATTCCCTTTTTTATCGGTTGGTTCTCCACCCAAAATCATTACCACGCGGTTTTTGGGAGCAGTCTTATAATCGTTGTACTGCTCTGATTCAATACCATATCCGAGAAACAAAAGCATGTCTGTTTCGATACGCATATCCCCAAACCCTGGGAAGTAATACATGTCTTTCAAGAACTTCAGCGTATCTGCACCAACAATCAACTTGACCGTATCAGGATAGGTCAATTGCAGCTTGAATTCCTGCTGGTAACCGCCCAATTTTTCAATTGGTTCGAAACCAAATTCTTCAAATCGCTCTTGGATGTATTTGGCCGCTTTCTTTTGCCCTGGCTGGCCTGTTTCTCTTCCTTCAAACTCGTCTGAAGCAATAATCTCCAACCTACTTCTCATGTCTTTAGCAGTAATTGTTTCGGCATACTTCAGTTGCGTTTTATCCTGCTGTGCATTTGCTGAAAAACCAAGAAGCATTGAAACAATCAGAAATGAAACCTTCCTCATGAAATGGCAATTTTATTGACGCGTGTTTCGTGTCGTCCTCCTTCAAATTCTGTGTTCAGGAATTTGTCCACGCATTCCATTGCTTTTTCTTCAGAAATGAATCGTGCTGGCAGCGAAAGCACATTCGCATTATTATGTTGTCTGGTCAGCTCTGCTTGTTCTGGTTCCCATGCCAAACCCGCACGAACATTCGGGTATTTGTTGGCCACCATCGCAACGCCATTTCCGCTACCACACATAATAATGCCCGTGTCAATTTCTCCCGTATCAATGGCCTTTGCCAACGGATGAATCGCATCTGGATAATCGACTCTATCTGCCGTGGCGGGACCAAAATCCGTTATCTGATAGCCTTTGTTGGTCAGCACTTGTTTAATTCGCTCTTTCAGGTCAAATCCTGCGTGATCGCAAGAAATAGCAATGTGTTTCATCTGTTATTTTGTGTTGATAAACGGGTTCTTCAAACTTGCGTGTTATTAACGCTTCCTATCTGCAAAACTAAATCCATTGTCAACAACTTCTCAAACAAAAGTTTGGCTGTTAGTGTTCGATCTCTCAGTTGGGCAAATAATCGAATCCCGCAAACAAAACGATCGGTCAATTCTCCACAATCCCAACCATTGTTTTACCACTTCATTTTCCCTGTTTTTCTAACAACGGCAATTGCTGACAACTCGTTAATAAACTGGTAACTCGCTGTTTTTACTGTTCGGTAAGCCAATAAAACCTGTTCATTTCGTGTTATTTATTCGTGATAACTGCCAATGACAAACAACTGGCTGTTTTCTTTTACACGGATCAACACACTAATAACAATAACATAGTTTTTAAATCATTCTCTTTAAATAGTTGTTTATGGTTGAAGGAGAATTTCTCCGACTGTTGATTGAAACTATCTTTAGGCCTCTGAAATGCGAATTCCTCTGTACTTCCTTTTGTGTTTGATTTTGTCTGTTCCCTCTGTGGCTCAGGAAATGGAATATACCGAATTCAAGTACGAAAACGGTGTGGTTTCCAGTCAGGGTTACATGAAAGGTGGCAAGCCTGAAGGCTACTGGAAGACGTTTTATCCCAACGGACAATTGAAGTCGGAAGGAAACCGCGTTAACCACGAACTGGACAGTCTGTGGATTTTCTATTCGGAAGATGGAGTAATTACACAAAGCATTACCTACAAACAGGGAACGAAAAACGGAGAAAAGAAGTCGTTTTATCCTGATGGAATTATCCAGAAACAGGAAGTTTTTTCGTTCGATGTGCTAACCGACACGGTGGTCAGATTTCATCCTTCAGGAAATCGTTCATCCATTGTCCCGATTGATACACTTGGCAAGGGAAAGGAACAAGGAACAGGCTATGAATATGCAGATGATGATGGTCGTGTAACAGCGGTTGTACAATACAGAAACGGATTTATTGCTGGTCGTGAGCGGGTAAACCGCAAAGACAAATTCAATCAGAAGCAAGGTCTTTGGCGCTACTTCTACCCTACCATGGTTGCCAAAGAAGAAGGTCGTTACAAGAACGACAAGAAACACGGTTACTGGAAAACCTACGATGAGGAAGGGAACTTGCTGGAAACGTTAAAGTATGAAGATGGAATTCTCATTCCTGATCCTGAGGAACTCGCCAAGTTGGACATTAAGAGGGAGTATCATCCAAATGCGCAAGTGAAATCTGTTGGTAGTTACAACAAGGGCGTAAAGGAAGGTGTACATCGAGAATATTCGATGGAAGGAGAAGTAACAGGAGCAAAAATCTATAGTAAGGGTAAAGTGATTGGCGAAGGAATAGTTGATGCAGAAGGAAGACGCCAGGGACCGTGGAAGGAATTCTACCAAACGGGAGAATTGCGTAGCGAAGGAAATTACAAGAAAGGGCTTCGAGAAGGAGATTGGATATTTTACTACCGTGATGGGAAGGAAGAACAACGAGGGGGTTATTATCGCGGAAAGCCAGAAGGGGACTGGAAATGGACCTACAACAATGGTCAAACTTGGAGAGAAGAATCTTTCATCGAAGGATTGGAAGAAGGATTGGCCATTGAATACAATGACACAGGAAAGGTGGTTTCGAAGGGAAATTATCTCTCAGGAGAGCGGGAAGGCGAGTGGGTTCTGGATCTCGGAGACCATCGAGAAGAAGGAAGTTATGTAGCTGGTCAGAAGCAGGGAATGTGGAAAGCTTACTATCCGTCAGGTAAAATCAAGTACGAAGGCAAATACGAACAAGGGCGAGAAAGCGGTAAGCACACTGAGTATTTTGAATCAGGACAGATAAGAGAAACAGGAGCGTACAAATTCGGCTTGCGCGAAGGAGATTGGTATTCTTTTAACGAAGAAGGTATCCAAACGCGAGTTATTACGTACAAGCAAAATCTGCCAATTAGAATTGACGGAGAAAAAGTAGTTGAAGAAGATGCTGAATGAGTAGAACCAAACTCGATACCAGTGCCACTAAGTATCAATCGCTTATAGAGAATTTGCCGGTCGGTGTTCTGATAGTCAGCGAAGGTATAATCGATTATGCCAACCCGTATGCATTGAAGATGTTGGGTGTTAAGACGGTCGAACCGCTGAATCTCCGACCAGTCGATTTTCTACATCCTTCGTATAATAATGAGTTTGAACTGTTGGTCACGCGAGTACGCAATGGAGAAAATCCTGGATTCCTTGAACTGAAAATGCAACGATTGGATTCCAACAAAATCATTGAAGTTGAGACCAGCGGAGTGTTGTTGGAAGATGAATCGATTCAGTTACTGATTCATGATGTTTCATCGAGAAAGCAATTGGCGAGAGAACAGCTTCGCGCACAGATTGCAGAGGAGACAAACCTCCAATTGCAAAGAGAAATTATCGAACGGACGAAAGCGGAGAAAGAACTGCGACAAGCGCAAAAGTATGCTAGAAGTCTGATCGATAGTTCATTGGATATGATTGTTGCTACTGACATCGACTATAACATCAATGAGTTCAACGCTGCTGCAGAATCAACCTTTGGTTATAGTAGAGAAGAAGTTATCGGAGAGCACATATCAATACTATTCTCCGATAATGAAGAGACGCAGAAAGTACTTGACCAAATAACGGAGCATGGCACTTTGGCCAACGAGATTATCAATAAGAAGAAGGATGGAAGTTTCTTCATTTCGTTCCTGTCGGCATCGGTGCTAAGAAACGAGCATGGTGAAATTGTTGGTGCCATGGGTGTTTCACGGGATATTACTTCACTGAAGAAGGCGGAAGAAGAACTTCGTTTGAGTGAGGAAAGGCATCGTGCAATATATGATCAGGCATATATCGGCATTGCAAGAATCGCCAAAATGGGACGTTTTCTTCTAGTGAATGAACGCTTGTGTGATATGCTGGATTTTTCGGCAGATGAATTATACAAGAAGACATTCTATGAATTAGGACTTCCCGAGGAGGTTGAAGAAAGTTTGACGGATTGGGATCAATTGCTGAGTGGAAGAATCAAGAACTTCTCGCGCGAGCAGACATATGTTCGGAAGGATGGTGAATTGATAAGCGCTAATGTTACGGTTTCGCTGGTGCGAGATGCCAACGATAATCCAAATTATTTCGTGGCAGTTTTTGAAGACATTACGGAACGAAAGGAATATGAGCGGCAATTGGAGGAATCTATCAAAGAGAAGGAAGTTCTCTTGAAGGAAGTTCATCATCGAGTAAAGAATAACATGCAGGTGATTTCGAGTATTCTCAATCTTCAATCATCTTATATCAGCGATGAGAATGCGTTAGGAATACTTCGTGAGAGCCAGGATAGGATAAAGTCAATGTCGTTTGTTCACGAGAGTTTGTATCAAAGTAATACACTCTCGGAGGTCAACTTTGCGGAGTATATTCAGAACATCACAAGAAACCTCTACCACTCTTATGGAAGACCAGAAGGAGGAATTGATTTGGATTTTGACTTGGAGGAAATCTATCTGAATCTGGACACCTCAATTCCTTGTGGCCTTATAATTAACGAAGTGGTATCAAACTCGTTGAAATATGCCTTCCAAGGACGCGAGAAAGGTGTGATTAGAGTGGAGATGGGAAAACTTTCTGACGGAAAACTGAAACTTATTGTCAGCGATGATGGTATAGGATTACCTGCGGATTTCGACATCGAGAATGCAGAATCACTGGGATTGCAGTTGGTAACAACGCTTGTAACTCAGGTCAGTGGGGAGTTGGAAATCGATGTATCAAGCGGAACAAAGTTTAATATTGTGTTCAAAGAACAATAGATTATGGCAAAGACCAGTGTTTTAGTTGTCGAGGATGAAAGCATCGTAGCCAAGGATATTCAGAATAGTCTGAAGAAGTTGGGTTATGTCGTTCCAAGTGTTGAAAATACAGGAGAGGATGCAATAGATGCAGCGGGTCAATATAAACCCGATCTCATCCTAATGGACATCATGCTTAAGGGAGATATCAGCGGAATTGAGGCAGCGGAGCAGATTAGAAATAGATATCAGATTCCGGTGATTTTCTTGACTGCTTACGCAGACGAGAGCACGTTAAGTAAAGCAAAAGTAACCGAGCCCTACGGTTATATAATCAAACCATTTAAAGAGATTGATCTTCATACATCCATTGAGATGGCGCTGTACAAACATGGTAAGGAACAAGAGGTAAAGCGAGAGCGAGATCTCTATTCTTCAATCGTACTGGATAAGTCTGCAGAGGATTGCATTTTCGTCAAGTCGAATAGTAGACTGGTTAAAGTAAAGACCAAGGACGTCTATTTCGTTGAGGCGTTGAAGGATTACGTGATTATTCAAACTAAAGATTCGAAGTACACGGTTCATTCAACAATGAAGGATATGATGGCCAAGTTGTCGGATAGCGAGTTCTTGCGGGTTCACCGATCCTACATTGTAAGAGTAGATAAGATCATTGCCATTGAGCAAAACAATTTGGTCATAGAAGACGATAAGAAGATTATCCCAATAGGTGGTTCATATAGAGATGAGCTTCACAGTAGATTAAAATTTGTCTAAATACTTGATATACAACAAGTTAATGTAATAATAAAGGCGGGTCACAGAACCGGCCTTATTTTTTGGTTTCTCGAAGAATTGAATGTCTGACCTATCGGGAAAAAGAAAGTGCCTTAGAATCGATTTAAACAGCCTTTTCGAAGATGTAGGTCACACTCGAGCACTTTTTTGTGTCCCTAAGAGCTTTTAAGTTAGAGATGCTTCCAATGATGAAGGCTCTTCCCCACCCTATCATTGATTTTAGGAAACCAATGTTAGATGTGTTCTTTTCGCTTAGTAAACTAACGTAGTATGAATCGAACCACATTGGTTTCATATCAACCAGTTTAAATCCTTGCGTTTGCATTAGTTTTTCAATGGTAGATGGACTGAAGTGATACAAGTGCCGCGGAACATCATATGCAGCCCAATTTTCTTGGTAGAATTTAGCATCGTATGAAGTATGATTGGGAACTGCGATAACCAGCTTTCCATCATCCGTAAGTATGCGATTGAATTGCTGAATTGTCTCTTGTAGTCGATGAACATGCTCAAGAACATGCCACAGGGCAATTACCGACTTTGATTGGCTTTTTAGGCAATCTAAAGAGTCAATCAAAACAATGGAAACATTCTTCTTCTTAATGAGTTGACGGGCATTTGTATCTGGTTCAAAAGATGAAACAGTCCATCCGTTTGATGCTAATTCATTGGAAAAATCACCACTGCCAGCACCATAATCAAGAACTGTTTTTACGGCTGAAATTCTTTCTAGGAGTTTCCTTTTTTGTCCAAGTGTGTAGCTTTTTACTATACCGTAAATTCTGAAGAGAAGCCCTTCCTGGGTGTCTGTGTGCGACACATATTCTGGATTATCATAGTAGATACCAATACCATTTTCATCTGGCCGTGGATTAGTGAAAAGGAGTCCGCAAGCGGTGCAAGAAACAATATCAAACAGCCTTGTTGAGTATGTAAAATCGGTGCAAGACAATTGTTTTGTGAAGTCTGACTTATTACAAGACGGACATTCACGAAGTGTTTCTAAAGAATGTTCCACGTGAAACTATTTACCTAAATGAACAAGAAGAACTGAAATATCTGAAGGTGAAACACCGCTTATTCTTGATGCTTGACCAATGGAAGTTGGCCGAATTTCAGTGAGTTTCTGTCGAGCCTCGGCAGATAAAGATTGAAGTTTCGAATAGTCAAAATTATCCTTTAAGCGGATGCCTTCAAACTTAGAAATCTTAAGTGCAGACTCTTGTTCTTTTTGAATATACCCACTGTATTTAGCACGGATTTCAACCTGTTCAACAATGGTCGGATCGGTGCTTACCGAATTCACTGTTTCCGCTACTGAAGGAATACCTTCTATCATGGAGTTAAGGTCAACTTCAGGTCGTGAAATCAAAGAGAAAGCACGTAGCTTCTGATTAACTGGATTACTATTTCTACTGGTGAGGTATGAGTTACTTTCATCCGTATCCAAACTCAATTTACCAAGTAGTTTTTCAACACGATTAACGTGTTCATTTTTGAGTGCAACCTGATTCATTCTTTCATCTGAAGCAAGTCCTAGTGCATGGCCAATTGGGGTTAAACGGACGTCTGCATTATCCTGTCTGAGTAGAATTCGATGCTCTGCTCGTGACGTAAACATTCGGTATGGTTCCTCAGTACCTTTTGTAATAAGATCATCGATTAGAACACCAATGTATGCTTCAGAGCGACCTACAATAAATGGTTCTTTATTAGCTAGATTCTGGTGCGCATTGATACCAGCAATTAAACCTTGACAACCTGCTTCTTCATAACCGGTAGTACCATTAATCTGTCCAGCAAAGAAGAGGTTTTTAATCAGCTTCGTTTCTAGTGTATGAGATAGTTGAGTTGGCGGGAAATAATCATATTCTATTGCGTAACCGGGACGGAACATTTTCGCTTTTTCAAAACCAGGAATCTGTCTTAACGCCTTGTATTGTACCTCTTCTGGGAGTGAGGTAGAAAAGCCATTCAAATAAACTTCTACTGTGTCCCAACCTTCTGGTTCAACGAATAATTGATGTCTGTTCTTATCAGAAAACCGTTCAATCTTATCTTCAATAGAAGGACAATATCTTGGGCCAATCCCCTGAATTCTTCCTGTGAACATTGGCGATTTATCAAACCCTTCACGAAGAATATCATGGACCGTATCATTTGTATAAGCCAAATGACAACTTCTTTGGCGCTCCAATTTGGGTGTATCTGTAAAAGAGAATTTGCCAGGATTTTCATCACCTGGTTGTTCTTCCATCACTGAGTAATCAAGTGAACGGCCATCAATTCTCGGAGGTGTTCCGGTCTTCATACGGCCACTTTCAAAGCCCAGCTTTTGCAGAGATTCAGTTAGGCCAAGAGAGGCTTTTTCTCCAGTTCTACCACCACCATAATTCTTCTCACCAATGTGAATCAGACCATTGAGGAAGGTTCCATTTGTAAGAACAACGGCAGAGCACTGGAAGTGATGACCAAGAGATGTTTTTACACCCGTAACAGAGTCACCTGAAACCGTTACTTCGGTTACGGTATCTTGCCAGAAGTCGAGATTCTCGGTTTGCTCTAGCATCATACGCCATTCGTAAGCAAACTTGAACCGATCGTTCTGAGTTCTCGGACTCCACATTGCTGGACCTTTAGAGCGGTTCAGCATTCGGAACTGGATTGCGGAGCGGTCAGAAACGATTCCTGAATAACCACCAAGTGCATCAATCTCGCGAACAATCTGGCCTTTGGCAATACCACCCATTGCAGGGTTGCACGACATTTGAGCAATGGTGTTCATGTTCATGGTGATGAGCAGCGTGCGTGAACCGAGATTGGCAGCCGCAGCCGCAGCCTCGCAACCCGCGTGACCACCACCAACAACAATAACATCATAACGATTATGCATAGCGTAATCTTCGTTTCACGTGAAACAATCTCTTAACTAACTGAAAATCAAAAGATTGAATCCTTTAAAAGGAGCGCAAAGATAGATAAAAATCCTCTTTTGATGTCATTTGCTCTTTGTCGGACGCTTCCTTGTCATGGTAGCCAAGCAAATGGAGTAGCCCATGAACCATCACACGATGGAGCTCCTCCGACATGGAAACACCAACGTTTTGAGCATTTTCTGACACACGGTCAACGCTGATGAAAACATCACCAGCAACGTCATCTGCTTCGCAATAATCGAACGTGATGACATCGGTATAATAATCGTGATTCAGGTACTGACAGTTCATCTCCAGTAGATAATCATCGGAACAGAAAATGTAGGAAACTTCCGCAAGGTTTTTGCCTTCGGACAGGCAGACATCGCGAAGCCAATTGGCAACAGCGTTTTCGTAAGAAATAGAAAAATTGATTTGCTCCGAATGGAACGAAACGGCCATCGGTTAGCCGACTTTGAACTTCATTTCAACCTTGGTGCCGTTCTCCGAGAATTCAACCTCATCTGCAAGCTGATTCATTAAGAATACACCACGACCGCTGATTTTCTCCAAATTCTCTGGATCCGTAGGGTCGGGAAGAGCTTCATGGTCGAATCCATCGCCCTGATCCTGCACCGTAAACGCAAGCCTGTCGCCTCTATCGATAAACTCCAAAACAACCTCTTTATCGGGGTTTTGCTTGTTGCCATGATTGATGGCGTTGTTTACCGCTTCGGTTACGGCAATCAAAATGTTTCCGTAGTAATCCTCGTCAACGGAATACTTGTTGCAGACTTCATCAATAAGTTTCTCCGCGATGACAATGTTGTCTGCTTTTGAGTTGAACTTCAGGCTTTGTTTTTCCATTAGAGCAGCTATTCCACCTGCTTTTTGAAGTACTCGTCAACCTTGTCGCGGTAAAACGGATTTAGGTTTGGCGGTACAGTTCTAAGCAGTTCGGTCTCGTTGTTTTTCTGCCTTATATACTCGAAAAAGATTTCAGGGTTACCATAATCTTCATTTTTTGCCTCTTTTGATTCTCTGCGCTGTTCCTGCTCGCGTTCGCGCTCGGCCGTTTCCGCCTCCAAGAGCTTTGTTAGAATCTCTTGCTGACGCATCAATGTTTCTTGCGTGATCATCTTATTGACAAGATCCGTTTCGGTCTGTTCCATGAGTTCTTGAAGCTTCTTCATTTCGCCCGAACCACCTTTTCCAGTTTCGCCCTCTTTCTGAAGCTGACTTTCGTATTCTCGAGCCATTTGTCTAAGCGCTTCTTGTTTAGCTGCCATCTGAGCAAGTTGTTTGCTCATACCACGATTTCCAGGAGACATTCCGCCAGGCTTTTCTCCCTTCTTCTTGCCGCCTGGCTGCATGCCTTTGCGCATTTCCTCCAGCTGCTTGTTCATCTGTTCTTGAAGCTTTCTCATAGCTCCTGCGGAAGGTTTTCCACCACCGCCAGGTTTAGAGCAGGAACCGGAACCTGCGGCTTGAGCAGCAGCGGCCTGCATTTGCTGAACGGTTTCACTAAGCAGTAGGGCCAAATTGTTTAGAGAGGTGAGTGCAAATTGCTGTCGCGAAAGTGCCTCAGGAGTCTTTCGGTCAGCCATTTTCGCGATGGACTTCTTCATATTGCTGTTGACAGAACGTATTTCGCGATTGATGACCGTCTCAATCTGTGGAACGCGCTTACTCAAAGCATAAAGCGAATCCTCAATCAACTTGCTATCATCTTTCAGTTTGAGTTGCTCTCGAGCGAGGTCGGTGTATTTCGGGTCGTTCTGATTGGTTTCCTTCAAGTTGTCAATCAGAGATTCTTGGTCGAAAGAAAGTGTGAGCAGGTTCTCTACAATTTGGCGCAACGCTTCCATGTCTTCCTGTTGGCCTTGCGCCTGCATTTGCATCATCATATTGCCCATTTTCTGAGCCATATTCTTCATTTGGTCAGATGCTTTTTGCTGTGATTCTGAAGCCTTCTTATTCTGGTTTTGTTCGAGCTGCTCTTTACTGTCCTTTTGGCTTTCTGAAACGGATTCTTCTTCATTGCTGAAGTCTTCCATTTGATTCGGACTCTCCAACTCTTCGTTCTTCTTTTCGAGGTCGTCCATTTCCTTTTTGATGTCCTCGAACTCCTCGTTCAGTAGCTCTTGCTTCTCGCTTAACTCTTCGTTGTCCGAGTTTTTGTCTTTGGTTTCTTTAGCCAATTCCTCTTGGTCCTTGGCCAATTCTTCCAAACGCTCCATGGTCTGTTCAAGCTTCTGCTCAAACTCCAACTGCTTGAAAAGCTCCAAACTGCGGTCGAGTTCCTTCTCCAGATCCTCGTTGCTCATTTCGATGTCTTCCAGAAGCTCCTGAGCCTTCTCCTTGGTCATTTCGTCCATCAGCTTTTCCATCTCCTCAAAAAGCTTCTTCATATCCTCAGACATCACTTCTTCGAAGAGTTCTTCAAGCTGCTTCTGCTTTTCTACCAGGTTCGGGTCAAACTCCATCATTTCATTCATTTTGGAGTTTTTCTGTTCCGATTTCTGCTGGATTTCATCCATTTTCTTCTGAAGCGCCTTCTGCGTTTGCAGCAATTGCTTCATTTTCTCTTTGTCTTCCCAATCGAGATTTTTCTTGTTGAGCAGGTCTTTTTGAAGGTCTTCCAAGTCGTTCTGCATTTCCTTGGCCATCTTCAACGTCTCCGAAAGCTCTTCTTTCAGCTGCTCGCTTTTGGCATCATTCTCAGCAGCCAATTCGTTCAAGGTTGCTACGCGATAGGTCTTCGAATCAGAACGCGAAAACTTGCTGCCATTCACACCATCGTTATCCCAAACTTCAAAGTAGTACTCAACCGCATCGCCAGGCTCAAGACCTAATTCTGCCAGATCCCAGAAATGGAAAAAAGTCTCTGATTTCTGATTCTTGGAAACGCCAATGGCGACATCATTTTCTTCTGAAGCCGTGCCATCTTCATTTAACCGTTTGTACTTGAAAACCAATGAAGAAAAACCGTAATCGTCCTTCACTTGACCGTTGAAATACATACGTTTTGGGTTGAGCGAATCTTCAACACCAGCAACCGAAATAGATGGATACAAATCAGGAACAACCGTAACGGTGTAACGCAATGAATCACCCGCTTTCAAGTATTCGTTCGAACCGATGACCGTGTATTCTGAGCTCTTTCGGAACTGCTCTGAAAAGCTAAAATTGTTTTCCCCATTGCGATTGAGTTCCACGGTTTCATCGCGCAGAATCATACTCAGTTTGTCCGTCTTGCTGGTATTGAAAGTCCAGTTAACACGCGTTCCTTCGGGAACCAGCAGGTCACCGCTATTCTGTCGGTTTTCATTTGCTCGACCTATGTATCCTGGAAACTCCAGCGACACATCGAAACCAACAACGGACGGCTTTGGAAGCACTTTCAACTCATAACCCGATGAATTATAACCGTTTCCGTTCAATCGGAAATTCACATTCTCGCGTGGCTGATGAAAAACGTATGAGAATTTGGCCGCACTCAGCTTATTCATTAGCGTGCGTTTGCCATCAATTTCTACATACAAATCGTTCGGAACCTCTTTTCCATCCAACGAAACCACCAATTCAAAATCCTGCAACTCAATGGTTGAGAGTTCCTCATTCTGAATGTTGAACAGGAACGGAGCAAGGTTTTCGAAAGGCGTTCGGTGGTTTACAATTCTGCGCGTTCCTTCCGTTACCAACGAAGGAGCAATCGCCAAAATCAACAAGAGTAAAAGCAATGGCGGCAAGGCGTATCGCAGAAACTGCTTATTCTCTTTCAGGTCGATGGCTGTGGAAAACGGAACCGGTTTCAGTTCGGTAATCCGTTGGTGGATGCTCGCCAACAACAGTTCTGAACTTGAACCAGTAGCCGAACGCTGTAACTGAAGTGTGTTCAGCAGGCGGTCTTCGATGTTGCTGAAGTGTTTTCCGACAATGGTTGCGGCCTCTTCGTAAGAAATTCCAGGTCGAATGTTGTAAAGATGAATAAGCGGACCAATGACCCATCGTGCCAGAGCAACACCCGAAACCAACAGCAGCGCATAGAAGAAAATGGTGCGGCCTGTAATGCCAAAACGCCCGTAGTATTCCAGAATCGCGAAAGCCAAAAAGGAAGCCACCAACAGCCCCGTGGTGAGCAATGCCCCACGGATAAGCTGATTCAGATAGTATTTCCGAATGAACTCATCAAGCTTCTGAAGTAACTGGTTGCCGTCCCCGCTCATGTTCGTCTCAACGCCTTCGTAATTCCTTTGTTGTGAAGAACAAAGATACAGGGATTCGCTTCCTTAAAGGAATGGTATATTTCACTCGGTAGATAACCAATATGAAAAAGGCAATATTGCTCATGTATTCAGCAGCCATGGTTTGGGTGGTCGTGTTGGTGGTTGCAACGATTTATAGGGTGTTCATTGCGGAGAACATCACTCCAGAAGAGTTAAAAGGGAATCTCGGAGTGATTGCATTTGGCGTACTGATTTTGATGGCTAGATATTCTGGCAGACTCTTAAAATGATTGTCGCAATCTCAAATGTAACCGTCAAATAAGGCTACCTTTGCGCGCCCAAAAACAACCTTGATGGAAAACCGAAAAGTAAGGGTACGATTTGCTCCCAGCCCAACGGGGCCGTTGCACATGGGAGGCGTGCGTACCGCGCTTTACAATTACCTGTTCGCCAAAAAGCATGGCGGAGATTTCATCCTCCGTATTGAGGATACCGACCAAACGCGCTACGTTCTAGGCGCAGAAGATTACATTATGGAAGCGCTGGAATGGTGTGGAATGGAGATTTCGGAAGGACCAAAGCAAGGCGGGGATTTCGGGCCGTATCGTCAGTCTGAGCGCAAGGCCAGCTATCGCGAATTTGCGGAGCAATTAATTGAAAGTGGTCATGCTTATTACGCGTTCGATACGCCAGATGAGCTGAACGAAATGCGGGAGCGCCTGAAGAAAGCTAAGGTTGCGGCACCGCAATACAATGCCGTGACACGAGAAACAATGAAGAATTCGCTCACACTTTCTGAAGACGAAGTAAAGAGACGCATTGATTCAGGAGAACCTTACGTGATTCGAATCAAGATTCCACGCAAGGAAGAAGTTCGTTTCCACGATGTAATTCGAGGTTGGGTTGTGGTGCACTCATCGCAGATGGATGATAAAGTGCTGTTCAAATCGGACGGAATGCCGACCTATCACTTGGCCAACGTGGTGGATGATTACAAAATGAAGATTACGCACGTGATTCGTGGCGAAGAATGGTTACCATCGGCACCGCTTCATGTGTTGTTGTATCGCTATTTGGGTTGGGAAGAGGTGATGCCTGTTTTTGCGCACCTGCCGCTCATCCTCAAACCAGACGGAAATGGAAAGTTGAGTAAGCGAGACGGTGATCGACTGGGCTTCCCTGTTTTCCCGCTAAATTGGAAAGACCCGAACACAGGCGAAGAATCGCAAGGCTATCGCGAGCGAGGATATTTCCCAGAAGCATTCACCAACATGTTGGCAATGCTCGGTTGGAACCCAGGAACGAATCAGGAGATTTTTTCTCAGGAGGAATTGGTTGAGGCTTTCACCTTGGAGCGAGTGGGTAAATCAGGCGCCAAGTTCGATCCTGAAAAAGCCAAGTGGTACAATCAGCAGTACTTGCGTTCATATGATGATGCAGCGTTGGCTGAGATTTTCCAGGTAAAGCTGAAAGAAAAAGGAATCGAAGCTTCTGATGAGCACGTAGCGAAAGTCTGCGCGCTGATAAAGGAGAAAACGCAATTCACAGCCGAGTTCTGGGATTTCGGATATTACTTTTTCCTGAAACCAGAATCGTTTGATGAAAAGGTAGTAGAGAAGCGTTGGAACGAGAACGCAGCCAAATTTTTCCCTGCGCTCGCGGATTCGTTCGAGAAAATGCCCGATTGGAAAGCCGAATCAATTGAAGCAACCTTCAAGTCAACGGCAGAAAGTCTGGAAATCAATCCAGGTCACGTAATGCAGTTGTTCCGCGTTCTTGTAAGCGGACAAGGCGGTGGGCCTGTTCTGTTCGAAATGACAGAATTGTTGGGTCAGAAAGAGGTGGTTGAACGTCTTCGAGAAGGCGTAGAAAAACTGAAATGATGCAAGAGCTTTTCATTGAAGACATTCGGCTTCATGCCTATCATGGCTGCTTAGAAGAAGAAGGCAGAATAGGAGGGAAGTACCGCATTGACATCAAGGCGGTGGCCGATTTCAACGAATGCGCCAACACGGATGACCTGAACAAAACGGTTGATTATGTGGTTGTGTACAACCTCGTGAAACAGGAAATGGAAGTCCGCTCAAAGCTCATCGAAACAGTTGCCAAACGCATTGCTGAGAAATTGCAAAAGCAGTATACGTGGGTAGCAGAGTGGGAAGTAAGTCTGACCAAATTCAGTCCGCCCGTTGGTGGCAGTTTGGGACAAAGCAGAATAGTTTGGCGATTAGCGTAAAGTATTATTCGTGGTTTAATCTCCACGATTATTACTTTTGCGGCATGGTCGGGTGGCCGAGTGGCTAGGCAGAGCTCTGCAAAAGCTTGTACAGCGGTTCGAATCCGCTCTCGACCTCAAAAAGAAACCCCATTGACAAATGTGTTGATGGGGTTTTGTAATTTTAAGTGAAATTTCAATGATGATGAAACGCGTGCAGTTATTGTTCTTGGGGTTGCTTTTGTCTATTTCCGCTAACAGCCAAACCCTTCTTGGAGATTATCGACTACATATAGACGTTGTCGGAAACGGGGGGGGGCATAACTCCGTTATTTACTTCGATGATTACCCGGCCAGTTGGGACTCAACGCTGTTAGCCACCTACGGGTGGGATGGTTGCTGTGATGCAAACTCGTTTGGGGTGAGCGCGGGATATCCGGAAATCTACACACAGGTTGTCGAGCCGCCAGCGCCACCTGTAAACCATAAAATTTCTAAAAACGCATTGCCACACCTAACGGAACCGATTGATGTACCTTTGGGCTTTATTCCTCCCGATTTAGCACAATACACATTTACTTTCAGTCAGTTGTACTCGCTGCCGGTCGGGGTTGGTGTCGAGTTGGAAGATTTGTCCTTGAACGTTATTCAGGACTTGATGGTGGATTCGGTTTACAGTACTTGGGGAGCCGAGTCGGATGATGAGGAAAGGTTTATTGTTCATTTTTACCCATCAACAATAATTGGAACGTCTGAGGCTTTTGTTGAAGAGAAAATCCGGGCGTACAGAGAAGGGGAGCTGCTGAAGGTTGTTGGAACGGAAGAAACGGCATTAAAACAAGTTAGAGTTTACGACCTTCAAGGTAAGCTCTTGGTAGAGAATAAAATCGAGAGAGGAACTGGTGGATTTAAAATTGACTTAACAGGAATTAGAACAAGCGTTCTAATCCTTTCTGTGGAGTCAGAAAGAGGGGAGTGGATTAACCTGAAACTTGGGATTTAAAAAAAACGTAACTTCGCATTCTAGCTGAATGTCATGAGAAAAGCAGCATTACTTACATTATCAGTAGTTGTCACGGCCACAGCGGCAGTAGCACAACCAAACTTTCCACCCCCACCAAGTCAGGCCATTCCGTTGGATTTGGTTGTTGGTTTGCTTTTGGTAGCAGGAACAGTTTTTGGTTTGCGCAGACTTTTGAAGGAAAGAAAACCAGCCAGTGCTGAATCCTGATTATTAACCTTTTCTTACTGCATAATATCTTTGTTTCCAAGGGCCCTTTGGAGCAATAGAGATAGCTGTCTTTTCATATCAATTGACTCAACATCTCGTACTGATTCATACTTGAGAGCACCATCGGCAGTTCTTGTCGCTCTCATGTAAAATGCAAAAGAATCTTCGGGTTTTTCTGAGGCGAATTTGCTACGCCCGAACTTCATGGTGTAGATATTTAGCGTGTCTGAGCCCGGTTGAGACACAACGTAAAGTTGGTCGCTGAACCATTTAAGGCGGTCAATTCCGTATTCGTTTTCTATTCCGTCTAGTAAGTGGTGGTTTTTTTCAAACGAAATCCAATCAACCTCTTTGTCTTCATCCAAAAAGGAATAGTAGCCAACATGAAAAGCACCTTCAGATTCGGCAACACCATACCACAGAATGATGTTCAATGGTGTAACGCCCGTAAATACCAGTTCCATTTTTTCGCGCTCTCGGACTAAATCTCTCTCGAATACTTGCGATGCGAGGAACTTATTGAATAGCCCGATTAGCAAATAAGCGGAGCTCAGCCCAAGCCCAATATAGTTCAGCCGTTTTCGCCAACCGTTGGTGCGCGCCATCATCGACACTCCAATAACACACAACAGAAATGGAAGCGTGTAAAAAAGGTCTACCACGAAAACAGAGGCAACACTTACCCTGTGATCAGAAAAAGGCAGGAATAGCTGAGTTCCGTAGGTGGTTAATGAGTCAAGTAGCGGGTGTGTAAAAATGGACCAGAAGAACAGCGTTGTCCAACCCTTGAAATCAGCTTGTGGCCTCTTTCGGTATAACCAATTGACCAGCCAGCCGAAAACAGGGGCCATCAAAAAGGCAAACAGAATAGAATGTGAAAACCCACGATGCAAAACGATCTCATCAATAGCATCACCGCCAATTAGTTTGATGTAAACAACATCAAGGTCGGGAATAGTTCCAGCAATGGCACCCCAAAGCAAAGCCTTGTTTCCAACCTTTCGTCCTAATGCAGCTTCTCCTACGGCCGCCCCAAGAGCTATTTGAGTTAAACTATCCACACGGCAAAGCTAACATTGGTTACATCCGTTGGTTCATCAAACCTTATATTTGACAATATGGCAGTGGAGGTGAATGATAGGAAGCAGGCGCAGCAGTTTTATAATGAAACTAGGCAGTGGCAATCTGAGCTTAATTCGCTGGTTATCGACCTCATGTTCCTTCAACGCATATTGGATATTTATGGCTTGAAGATTTCTGATGCTTTGGAGCAGCGAGACATCAGCCACCTAAAGGAAACGCTGAATTCTTTTGTCCAGTTTCGGGTAGAAAAGCAGAAGTCAAAGCTAAAAACCCACGAAGATTACCTTCAGAAAATAGTTGAAGATCGAGTTTTGCTTCGTGACAGGGAGTTGCCTTATAAGCACCAGGACATCAGAACGGAAGTTGAAGATTTCTGGCAAGGAGGAATAAGTCTCAAGAACGAGCTATACACTAAGGTGGAACAGTTAAAACAGGATGAGTATTGAATTTCGGTCGTTTGTTCTACTGGGGCTAGTTCTGGTTTTCAATTTCGATACTAGCTACTCGCAAAAGCGACCCAAAGACAAAATACTTGATAAGAAGGAATTCTCAATTAAACTGGAACTCCAAGATGACAAAAAGAAAAAACAGGAACCAATTGAAGACGAGCTGAGTTTTCGATCCAACAAAGCGTGGTCTCAACACATGCAGTCGCAGGCAAACGGAGGATTTCTGAGGGGAGATTATGCCGTTAAGAAAGAGGAGGTTTTGGGAGAAAAGGTGTATGTGTTTCAGATAATTAACAAAAATGCCAAAGGCATGTCGTTGAAGTGGGAGGGCAAGGTTTTCGGAGATCAGATTGAAGGAAGCGCCACCATTTCCAAAAAGGGGAAAATCAAGGAAGAATATACGTTTGCAGGCACTTTGTCCGAGTGATTTCACCGTACCATTTTAGCCTGAAAAAGCTGATATGGCACCGCGTTCATTTCTCCTTGTATATTGATTTGCAGAATGCCCTGAAAAGTGACCATTTGGTCGGTAGTAAACCGCGGGAAACTCCCGTTAGGGAAAAGCTCAACAACAGTTTCTGGCCCAGCATTTCCGCAGAAAAAACAGTTGGCAAACGGGTTGGCAGAAACCATGTACATGCCCAACTCTACATCAACTGGGATTACGTAGCCCTTCACCTTGATTTCTTTTCCGTTTAGCGCCATTAGTTCTTTAGAGAACTCGGGCGGTTTTACGTTCACTTCAAATCCGAATGTTTCGGAGTATTCCTTGTGAAAAGTTACTTGCGCGAACGTGTTCCAGCTCACCAGCGTTTGAGCAGAAGAAGACCCGCAGGCAATTGTCAATAAAATAGAGAACAGGAACCTCATTTTGCCTTAGCGTTCTGTAAGATATAATTACAATGTTCGAGGTCGTCCCAATTCAGTTTCAATTGGCCCTGAAACGTGGCAATTTCATCTGTAGTGAATGTCTTGTTCAGCTTTTCCTCGAATTGCAATTCGACTACACTTTCGGGGCCGGCATTTCCGCAGAAAAAACAACTGGAAAATGGATTTGCAGAGAGCACGTAAAAGCCAGCTTCCACATCAACAGGAATGATGTACCCTTTGATTTCGACAGATTTGCCGTTCATTTCCTTAACTTCTTTGCTGAAGTTCGGGTAATAGACATACTCATCGTATTCCTCAAAATACTTTTCGCCCCATTCCACTTTGGCGAGAAACGCCCAGTCAATTGTTGTGTGCTGCGCTAAGCTCTGCAAAGAGAAAAGGAAAAACGAGAAAAGGAAAAACGAGAAGGTCTTATTCATTTCTCAAAATGGTTGAAATGTCTGAACGATAAGCACGAATGGCGGGAATAATGGCCGCTACTAGCCCAACACCAAGCGTAAATGGCAACAACCAAATCTCTACTGTAGAAACCCCACTTTGCGACACGCTGAAATGAAATTGTTCTTCTCCGAATGATGAAAGCGTCATAATGGCAATTCGACCCAAGATGATGCCAAAAGCATATCCTGCGAAGCACAACAATAGACTTTCTTGAATGACCAATCCGAAAAGTTTGGCGGGAGAAGCACCCAAAGAGCGCATCAAAGCGAGTTCGTATTTGCGCTCTTTCAATGAATTGAGCAACGAGATGAAAACACTCAAAGCCGCAATAATCATAATGAGAATCCCGATAGTCTGTAGTGTATTGAAACCGACTCCCATCAATTCATATAGCCGATTGATTTCGATGGCTGGAAGTGCGGCTTGCATGGAGGTTTTCTCGTTGATGAAACGCGGAAGTTGCATCAAACCCATCGGGTTTTTGAACTTGACCAACAGCGCGGTGATTTCTGCTGATTCTTGTTCATGGTAGTGCTCTTCTGTCTCATGTTCATAGTGGTCGTGTTCCTCACCTTCTTCATGCGCGTGTTCTTCCTCAACTTCCACTTCTTCTTGGTGATGGTGGATGTCCCAAACACTTTCGGTTGATGTCAGGATCAGGCGATCGGCAACAGTTCCAGTTGGCTCAAGGATTCCTACAACATCATAATGAACTTCATCGTGTGCGTGTCCTTCTTCCTCAAACCCGTGCGTACCATGAAAATGACCGCCCAGACCCATTCCCAATCGCTCGGCAACGGTGCTTCCAAGCACTACTTCCATGCTCCTGTTCCACGCTCGGCCATCGAGGAACTTGGCTTTGAAGTGAGAGAGATAAAGGGTGTCTGTTCCCACAATTCGGAAGCCTTGGTAACTATCGCCATACGAAAGCGGAATGCTGTATTTGACCAGCGGATGTCGCTGAATTTTACTCACCTCGCTCAACGGAATGTTTCCCGTTGGATTATCAATCTGATAAACGGACGAGAGAATAAGCTGAAGCGGGCTTCCCTTGGCACCAACCACCATGTCAATTCCTCGGATGTCACGGTTGAAACGGTCGTTCAGCTGCTCGCTCACCGTGACGATGAAACTCACCATTCCCACACCGATGGAAAGCAGCATGACGCTAAGCGCAGTTGTGAGGAAATGCTCCTTCAGATTGGCGTATGCGAGTTGTAGCATCTTCATATTTCCACCGAATTTGGAAAGCGGTTTTTCAAACGCTGATCATGCGTTACGATAACCAGGGCAGCGCCATGGCCAGTCACAGTTTTCTGTAGCAGATCGGCAACCAATTGGCAGTTTTCATCATCCAAAGCGGAGGTTGGTTCGTCTGCCAAAACAACTTTAGGTTGCGTTACCAAAGCACGCGCAATTCCAGCGCGCTGACGTTCGCCAATGCTCAATTCGGTTGGTCGGTTGTTGGCCTTATCGGCAATGCCAAGCTCCGTTAGCAGTTCCTTCGCGAACGTTTCATCATTCGAAAGACCCGCCAACGAACGCGCCAACTGCAGGTTCTTCATCACGCTCACCGAACGGATGAACTGCGCTTGCTGAAACACCATTCCAATGTTCTTACCTCGAAAGCTATCGCGTTTGCTGCCCTTCAACTCTGTGATGGATTGCCCATCAATCGAAATGGAACCAGAATTCGGCTCCATCAATCCTGCCAAAAGGTGAAGCAATGTGGTTTTCCCTTTTCCCGAACGGCCAAGCACCAACAGCACCTCTTTCCCATTGACGGATAGGTTCGGGAACGAAAAACTCGGCCCGTTCGCGTAGCTGAAAGAAAGGTTCTCGGTTTGCAGCATTTCTTAACGGTGCAAAACTAAGGGGTTGATCGGAGCTTCGTACTTTTAGCCGACAATCTTAAGAGATGCTTGAACGACCCAGACGAAACCGCGCCACCGAAGCCATCCGCAGCATGGTGCGCGAAACCCGCCTCGACCTTTCCAACCTCATTTATCCGCTGTTTGTTGTGGATGGAAAAGGCAAGCGGGACGAAATTAGTTCACTACCAGGCATTTTCCGCTTTTCGGAAGATCAGGTTTTGAAGGAAGTAGAGCAAAGCATGAACCTCGGACTTCGGTCGTTCGTGCTGTTTCCTGCGGTGGAAGAAAGTCTGAAAGACAAGGAAGCCACCTACAGTTATGAGGAGAATAACTTCTATCTGCGCATTATCGCGAAGCTGAAAAAGGAATTTCCTGAAAGTTGTTTGGTGAGCGATGTGGCAATGGACCCGTACAGTTCGGATGGTCATG
>CAYWET010000041.1:0-37414 GCA_964457245.1 uncultured Chryseobacterium sp.
CAGGTGTAAAGGCAGTAATGTCAAAGCCGAGCAATACTAATTACCCGTAAGCTTTTACAAACCGTTGTGATTTAGAATCATCAATTATTTTCTTCCTCCATTGTCAAAATCAACTCAGGTTGATTTAAGACTTTAAGGTGACTATTGCGGTGAGGTTCACCTCTTCCCATTCCGAACAGAGAAGTTAAGCTCACCAGCGCAGATGGTACTACAGTAACATGTGGGAGAGTATGTCGTTGCCTTAATTTATTTTAAACCCTGATCAAGTAATATTGGTCAGGGTTTTTTGTTTGCTATACTTTCGGACTATCGTGTCAATTTTCAATCGAAAAGCTGTTCAGTTATGTCAAGTGCTAGCACTTCTGTTGTTGGCATCTGAAGTGTTTTCGCAAGGCACGATAAAGGATAAGTTCCATATTGATAGTCTCTTTCCTTCCAATGTTTCTGATACACTGAACGTAAAGGAGTTCTCATACGAGGATTGGGTTTATGGTGGTGAAGGAAAGTATATGTTAAATGCTGTTCATGGAACGCATGATTATCACCCGCTTTATGAAAATTCTCAGGTTAGGAATGACCTTGGAAATATTGGATCTGCTGAACATTTGATGTTGTTTGGAATGGATCGGTCTTTCGGATTTCATTTCAGGAGTTCGCGGAGTACATTTTGGAAATCATTGAATCAACGGAAGTTGCTTTTATCGGAACGGATGTTCTCCAATGTTCAATACTCCAATGGACAGAATAGAGAAAACTACTTGATTGCCAATTTTACGCGCGGATTCGGAGAGTTACTTGATCTTGGTTTCACATTTACCCGTATCAATTCGGTTGGGTTCTATGATAGACAGGCGAATACGATTACGGATATGTCTGTGTTCTCTACGTTTCATTCGGTTGATAATCGATATCGCGCTGCGTTGATCTTTGATTATTCTAATCTGAAAGTTGAAGAGAACGGAGGTATAGCCAATGATTCTGTTTTCGAGAATAACTTAACTACCGGAAGAGAATTCGTTTCGGTGAATCTTCCCTTATCCAGTAATCATTGGAAGGGGTTTGATGTTGGATTGGAGCAGCGATTTGTTCTTTTTAAAGAGGATTCTACGAAACGGTATAGAGGGTTGAGACCTGCTATTTCTCATTCGTTTTCTGCGGCTCGGCATAGCATGATCTACAGGAATGTACCTGATACTTCTTCTTCGTTTTACGAGAATATCTATTCTGATACGAGTGCGACCTATGATTCTACAAACCTGTTAGGCGTTACAAATGCTTTACGGTTTGAGTTGGTGAAATCGGATTCGGTGGGCGACCGCATCATTAATCGGTTGGCGGTTGGTGCGCAGCATGCGTATCATCAGATATCGTATGATTCGGTTTACGTGGATCATATCCATAATGTGTCGGTGTTGGCCAATGTTAATGGAAGGCTGTTCGATGAGATTGATTGGAGGGCGAATGGAAACTTCATGGTTTTCGGCTATAACATTTGGGATCTGAAAATCGATGGTCAGTTTGATTATGAGGTTGGGAAGTCGCATTTCTCTGCGTTTGTGGATTATAATCTGTTCAGGCCAGATTATGTCTCAGACAATTATGTGAGCAATCATTTTGTGTGGGATAATGATTGGGTGCAGACGCAGCATTTGAAAACGGGGTTGGTGTATAAGCAGAAGCGCTTACGATTCAAGGGGAGTTTCTCGTATCATATTTTGGATAACCTGTTGGTTTATGGTACGGATAGGTTGCCGTATCAGAGTACGGATGTTAACCAGGTGATGGTGCTTCGGTTACAGGAGCATTTTAGAATGAAATGGTTCCATTTGGTGTTGGATGGTGCGGTGCAATGGCATATGACGGGGGATGACCTGCGATTGCCAATTGCCTTGGGAAGAGGCATGTTCTACTATCAGAATGATCTGTTTAAGAAGAAGTTGCGGTTGCAGGTTGGGGTGGAGACGAGTTATTCTATGAGCTATTTCGCGAATGCGTATAACCCGGCTTTGTCTGAGTTTCATTTGCAGAACACGAAGGAGATCGGGAATTACCCTTTTATTGATGTGTTCTTGAATATTCGGGTGAAGAAGCTTCGTGCGTTTGTGCAGTTTACCCACATCAATTCGGGTTGGTTGGGGTATGATTATTACCACGTGCGGCATTACCCGGTGAATGATTTTGCTTGGCACTTCGGTATCAATTGGGCGTTCTTGGATTGACCTTTCACGAAACCAATCCTTGCTAGAAAATCTGTTCTAAGTCTTCTGCTTCTTTTTTCGCGCAGCGGGAAAAAGAATGTTGTTGAGGATGAGACGGTAACCAGGCGAGTTCGGATGCAGGTTCAGATCTGTTGGTGGATCGTAAACGAAGTGCTGGTAATCTTCGGGATCATGACCACCGTAGAAGGTCCATTGCCCTTTGCCCAACGTGCCGTGAATGTAACGGGCTTCCTGAAGGCTTTTGTTTTCGCCCATTATTAGTACGTCTGATCTAATGTGTTGCTTGCGGAAGGCTGTTGTTTGCCCCATGAAGCCTTTAATGAGTTGTTCATGATTTTGGCAGAGCATGGTTGGTACAACATCCCATTTGGCAGAGAATTCGAATAGACTGAAGAAGTCGGTGGTCTGGGTTACTTTGCCTCTTCTGTGATTGGTGGCATCGATGTTTGAGAATTCGTATTCGCCCGGATTGGTTGAAAGACGGAAGTTGTCGAAAGCCACACAATTATCGTAATCTAATTTGCTGTTGTAATCTGGTGTGGATGCATCGCCATCGAACATCTCTTCGCAGATATCCAATTTGTGAGCAGACAGAGCAATGTCGTATGAATCCGTTCCAGAACACATGGCAAAAAGGAAACCGCCCCCGACCGTGTATTCTTTGATCTTATTGGCCACAGCGAGTTTCAATTCAGAAACTTTATTGAATCCGTTTTTGCGTGCCATTTCTTCTGAAATCCGTACCTGTTCTTGATACCAAGGTGTGTTTCTGTAGGAACGCCAAAAGCGGCCGTATTGGCCCGTGAAATCTTCATGATGCAAATGCAGCCAATCGTAGAGAAGCAGTTTTCCGTCCAATACGTCTTGATCGTAAACAACTTCGTATGGAACTTCTGCGTAGGTGAGAACGAGTGTTACTGCATCATCCCAAGGCTGTTTATTCTTCGGGCTGTACACAGCAATCTTTGGCACCTTTTCCAACTTTGCTACATCCATGTTCACCTCTGGATCGGCAATTTCTTGAAGAATAGCAGTTGATTGCGCATCGGCAATAATGTCGTAGCTCACACCACGAATTCTCAATTCATTCTCAATCGGCTCAGCGTATTTGCACATGAAACTTCCTCCGCGATAATTGAGCAACCAATCAACCTCAACTTCCGCTTGCAGAACCCAGTAAGCAATTCCGTAAGCTTTAAGGTGGTTTTTCTGCGCATCATCCATCGGAATGAGAATGTATGCAGCCATCAACTGACCACTTAAAATCAGTAGTAGAAACGTTATTGAAAAAGATTTAAAAAACCGATTCATCATCATCTTCAAGGTCGTCAAGATCATCCATTCTTGACATTTTCGTCATCACGTTCGGATTATCAAACTCTGCTGATGGCATCATGCCTCCAGCAATGCTGAATTCAGGGTCATCGTAGTTGGTGAATTTTGCCAAGTTATTGATGAAACGCAACGGAACCGTTCCTGTTGCACCACTACGGTGTTTTGCCACAATTAATTCTGTAAGACCTTCAGCCGGAAGCCCTGTCTCGTCAGATTCTTCGATACCGTAATACTCCGGTCTGTAGAGGAACATAACCATATCTGCGTCCTGCTCAATGGCACCAGATTCACGAAGGTCTGATAGCATCGGACGCTTGGTTCCTCCACGCGTTTCTACAGCACGACTTAACTGCGAAAGTGCAATTACGGGTACATTTAGCTCCTTGGCCAATGCCTTGAGCGATCGGGAAATTGTACTGATCTCCTGTTCACGGTTTCCGCCTTTTTGATTTCCTCCTGCGGTCATAAGCTGTAGATAATCAATAATGATCATCTGAATATCATGCTGTGCTTTGAGTCTTCGGCACTTTGCCCGAAGCTCGAAAACAGACAATGCAGGTGTGTCGTCAATATAGATCGGTGCTTCTCCAAGTTGCTTCAAAGAAGCATGCATGTGCTCCCAATCGTTCTTATCGAGACTGCCTTTTTTTAGTTTCTCGCCAGCAATGCCGGATTCACTGGATATGAGTCGGTTGACCAACTGCACAGAAGCCATTTCCAGAGAGAAAAAAGCAACAGGTTTCTTGAAATCAACCGCCATGTTTCTGGTCATGGAGAGAACGAAAGCCGTTTTACCCATTGCAGGTCGAGCCGCAATAATGAGCAGGTCTGAACGCTGCCAACCGTTGGTCATTTTATCCAGATCATTGAAACCTGTTGGAACACCAGTAATACCACCATCTTGACTTGCTGCTTCTTCCACCTGCTCCAATGCTTTTTTAACAAGCGTACTCATGGAGTCGTAACTCTTACGCAGGTTTCCTTCTGCTACTGCGAAGAGACTTGATTCTGCTTTGTCCAGCAGGTCGAGAACATCGGTTGTGTCCTCAAAAGCTTCGTGGTATGTTTCTCCAGAAACACGAATCAACTCACGCTGAATGAATTTCTGAGCAATGATCCGAGCATGGAATTCTGCGTTGGCCGAAGACGCCACGCGATCGGTAAGTTGACTCACGAAGTAAGGCCCTCCAACCACATCAAGACTTCCTTCTTGCTTTAGCCAGCTAGTTACTGTCAGAATATCGATCGGTTGACTTTTGCTGAACAAATCGGTAATAGCTTCGAATATTTTTTGGTGTTCGATCTTGTAGAAACTTTCCGGCTTCAGAATCTCTACTACGTCATTCAAAGCTTCACTTTCCAGCATCAGCGCACCGAGCACAGCTTCTTCAAGATCTGTGGCATTTGGCGGCACTTTCCCATGCTCAAGACCAACCGTTGGCTGCGTGTAAGTTGAAGGTTTTGTTCTACGTGTTCTAGTCTCTTGCGCCATTTAATTCAATCTTAATCGCTGGTTTTTCTCGTGTTGTTTGCGTTCCAATTGTTGCTTAGCTACTTGTAAAACCATGAAAAGCGTAGCTCCAAGCAAGATCACAAGCACCACATAAGAAATCAGGTTCTTTCTGTTCTTACGCCAATATCGCTTGATCTTGTACCCTTTGGGTCGTCTTTTGATCTTGACCCGTTGGCGGTACTTTATTCTGACCTTTTGCTTTTGTCGACCATCTTTTGAGCGTTCTTCCGAACTATTATCCGGCTGTGGTGTAGATATACTTTCTTCGCTCATTTCGGTCTTTACAAAGTAACGGTTTTGCTATCGGGATTCATTGCCTGATTTACCAAGTTTCGATTGTTAACCGCGCGTTGAAACGGAGTGGATAACTTTGAGGAATGGAATTTGGCAGGAATTTCTGGAGCATAATCACACTTTTCTGTTTGATGATGGTGTTTTCTTGCAAGAAAGAAGACGAGGTTTCGCCATATGTGAGAATCATTTCTCCTTCGGAAGGAACCGTTTATAATGTGTATGATACGGTTTACACTTCGTTTGAAATCTCGGACGAAACGCAACTTATCAGTGCAACTGCAGAGGTGGTGAATTCCAATTTCGTGCCTGTTACTCCTAAAGTTACTATCCAGAACTTTAATGGGGCTGCTCAAATAGTAATTGATAACAAGCTTCTGGACACGGGCGATTACTATGTGCTGATAACCGCCAGTGACGGAATTAACCAACAGCGCGAGTATCGGGAAATCAAGATTGTTGCGGTACCGAGAATTCGAAGAGCCATTTATGTTGCAACTAGCAATGGCTCGGGCCAAGATGCTGTTTGGAAAGTCGACTCATTGTTTCAACAGGTCACTTCATGGAAAAATCCTGGACAGGATATTCTCAAGCTTGGAGTGAGCAGTCTTTTCGACAGACTCACGTTGGTTGGCCGTTTTTCTAAAGGTCTTCGAACGTATGATCTAAATGATGGTGCGTTGGTCTGGAGCGATGATGTCTATCCAGCGCAGGTTCAACGATTTGAGGATCTTTTGACCTATGAGAATGTGGTTTATACAACGCTATATGATAGAGAAATACGCAGCTATTCTTTCAGTGGTTCAATGACCATGAATCTGCCTACCGAGAATCATAAACCCGAACTCATCTATCGTCATCCGGATTATTTGTTGATTGAAATGAACTTGGTCGGAGACAATAAACACTTTCTGAATGTCTATCATCCGCAAACTCAAGCTTTGCTTTGGGAAACCGATTTCGGTATTGATATTACCGCAGTTTGCGAGCTTGACGGAGACGAAGTAATGGTGTTTGGTAACGATGGTGATCAGGCCCGTGTTTTTCATTACGATATTGGTGGAAATGCGTGGTGGGAACCTCGGCAACTTCCAGAAGGAAAGGTGCTGGATGCCGTTTCCATTGAAGGTCAGTCATTTGCAATTATGCACCAAAATGGAGTTTATACGTACACCTACAACCCGAATTATCTGAATCAGATAAAGGTTGGCACGTATCAAGATATCGGGTTCGATGATGATAACGCCACCATAATTGTTGCCTCGAACAACATGTTGGAAGAAATCACTCAAATTGGTCAAACAGTGAGCTCTGTCTCGCTGGCAGATTCCATTGTTAGTTTCGATATTCACTATACCAGATGAGTGATCAACGGAACGATATTCTGCGAGCAGCTGAAACCATTCGGAACGATTTCGATGCGTTTCACGATGTGTTTAAAGAACTTACCGTTAAGGCCGCGGAAATCTTCGCCAATCGTGCGTGGAAAGAAGGACAGAAGTTGTCGGTAGCGAGGCTGGATCTTTATAGACATTTCGTGGCCGAAACGGAGAAAAATGTGAGGCAGATATTATCTGATCGGCTTGAAGATCGGGATACATGGAAACATCTAAAACCAGAGTTTTCTGAGCTCATTTCTGATAGGCGAGACGGTCCCATTGTTGAAAGCTACTTCAACTCGGTTATTCGTAAGCTCTTCATTAAAGAAGGGATTGATGAAGAGATTGAGTTCATTGACTTTGAGCGAAAGGTCATTCAGACCAATCCGGATGAACCAATTTACAAGCGGTTTTACCTCGGAAATGATAACCTGGAAACCATCTGGTCGCGAATTATTCGCATGTATCGGTTTCAGTTCAAATTCAGGCATTTGGAATTGGATATCGAGCACATTGCAAAAGCCATTCGCGATAAGGTTCAAGAAACATTCGGCCGGGTAGAAGAGGTCGATCAGCTGGATATGATGCTTTCGGTTTTCTATCGGAACAAAGGCGCATATCTGGTCGGTAAGATCACCAAGGGAAACATTCAGATTCCGATTGTGCTTCCGATTGTTCACTTTGAGGATGGTGCTAGAATTGATAGCATTCTGTTCAGCAAGAATGACATTGCCATTGTTTTCAGTTTTACCAGAAGCTACTTTTTTGTTGAATCTGAAAACCCTGTGGATCTGATTCATTTCCTCAGGCCGTTGATGAAGCACAAGAACATGTCGGAACTGTATGCGAGCATTGGTTACGATCGCCATGCAAAGACCGTTCTGATAAAGGAAATGTTCCGCCATCTTGAGTATTCGGATGATCAGTTTGTTCCAGCACCAGGTATCAAAGGAATGGTGATGGTTGTGTTCACGCTTCCGGGGTTCAATATCGTTTTCAAGATCATTCGAGATAAGTTCGGGCCGACCAAGAATTTCGGTCGCCAGCATGTAATTGACTGTTATCGTTTGGTGTTTATGCACGACCGTGTTGGGCGTTTGGCCGATGCCATGGAATATGAATATCTCGAATTTGACAAAGACCGATTCTCCGAGGAAGCGTTGGAGGAGTTGCTAAATGAATGTTCGGAAACCTGCTATGTTGAAGGAGATAAAGTGATGATCAAGCATCTCTTCACGGAACGAAAACTAGTTCCGTTGAACATCTACCTTGATATGGTTGATGAGGAAAAAGGCAAGGCAGCCGTGATTGATTACGGAAGGGCCGTAAAGGAATTGGCTGCCGCAAATATTTTCCCAGGCGATCTATTGCTCAAGAACTTCGGAGTAACGCGCCACGGCCGAGTCATCTTCTACGATTATGACGAACTATGCTTTTTAGATCAGGTCAACTTCCGAAAAATTCCGCCACCGCGAAATCCAGAACAGATGTATTCGGGCGAAGCTTGGTACACTGCTGCTGAGAATGATGTTTTCCCAGAAGAGTTCAATGCTTTTATGGTGCCGCGAGGTCCACTTAAAGAAGCATTCATGGAGCATCACGCAGATTTGTTTGAGGTTAAATTCTGGAAAGACATGCAAGATTTGCACGAGAAAGGACAGGTTGCCGATTTCTTCCCATACAAGCGCGGGAAAGTGAAACTCGGATTCAGCATTCAATAAAAAAGCCCCACCAATCGGTGAGGCTTTTCCTATTAAACTATTCAGAACTTACATGTTGGCAATGATCTCATCACCAAATTCAGAGCATTTTAGCAATGTTGCACCATCCATTAATCGTTCGAAATCGTAAGTAACACGCTTCTTCGCGATAGCATTTTCAATGCCTTTGTATATCAACTGAGAAGCCTCATTCCAACCCAAATGCTCAAGCATCATGCATCCAGAAAGGATTACTGAACTTGGATTTACCTTATCCAAACCAGCATACTTTGGAGCTGTTCCGTGTGTAGCTTCAAAAATGGCATGACCAGTTACATAGTTGATGTTTGCGCCTGGTGCGATGCCAATTCCACCAACAGCGGCAGCCAATGCATCAGAAACGTAATCACCATTCAAATTCATAGTAGCAATTACATCATACTCTTTAGGTCTGAGCTGTATTTGCTGTAGAAATGCATCAGCAATACTTTCTTTTACAATGATTTTTCCAGCTGCAATCGCTTCATCTTGCAGTCGATTTGCTTCGTCAGCACCCTTCTCTTCGGCAATTCTATCGTACTGCGCCCAAGTGAAAACCTTGTCGCCAAATTCTCTTTCTGCAAGCGCATAACCCCACTTCTTAAATCCACCTTCGGTGAATTTCATGATGTTGCCCTTGTGCACTAAAGTCAAGCTTGGCTTGTTGTGCTTGATGCAATATTCAATTGCACCACGAACCAATCGTTCTGTTCCTTCAACAGAAATTGGCTTAATGCCGATAGAAGAAGTTTCTGGGAATCGGATTTTCTTGATGCCCATTTCATTCTGGATGAAATCGACCACTTTCTTCACCTCTGGAGTTCCAGCTTCCCACTCAATTCCAGCGTAGATGTCTTCCGTGTTTTCACGGAAAATCACCATGTCAACATATTCTGGGTGTCGCATCGGAGAAGGAACGCCTTCGAACCAACGCACAGGACGTACGCAAGTATAAAGATCCAACTGCTGACGAAGTGCCACGTTCAACGAACGAATTCCACCGCCAACTGGAGTTGTCAACGGTCCCTTAATGGCAATCAAATATTCATTAATGACATCCAATGTCTCCTGCGGAAGCCATTCTCCCGTAGAATCGAATGCCTTTTCTCCAGCAAGAACTTCTTTCCAAACGATGCTTTTCTCTCCGTTGTATGCTTTCTCAACGGCAGCCTCCAAAACTCGACTTGCAGCAGCCCAAATGTCTGGGCCAATTCCATCACCTTCAATGAATGGAATGATTGGGTCGTTAGGTACGTTTAGCTTGCCGTTAGTTACTGTAATCTTATTTCCTGACATGGTATTTCTCTTTTTTTGAGCGGGCGTAAAATTAAGGATGTAGATGTATTACGCTAATTGATGTGTTCGAGCGTCATGCTGAATTCATTTCAGCATCTAGAAATAGACCCTGAAACAAGTTCAGGGTGACAATCAATTATACATCCAAGTCCAAGCCTAACTGTTCGCGCATCGTTTCCAAATGTGGGTTTTCCTGCGCTAATTGATGGTAGATTTCCTTTGGCGTGTATGCCTTTTTCTTGGTAATGATTTCCTTAACAGGAGTTTCGAGTTGGATGGAATAGTTGTTCAATTCCTTACGGATGGCGTCAACCAATACAGAGCGGGTTTCTTGCAGTTGCTCCAGCTGATGTTCGCCATCCAACTCCAATTCAATGGTATGGTCTTCTTTCAGTTTTGGCGGATGCTTGGTCAGCGAACTGAGAATACTCGGCCGAGATTTGAAAAGCAGATTTACTCGGTCGTTCCAAATGTTCTGCATTTGCTCTTCGGTAAAACCGTCTTTCGGCAGATCGTCTGGGTTTACGGAATCTTCTTCAACGGGTAAATGTGCTTCCGATATTCGGATTCCAGCACCTTTTGTGCGCCTGCGACCTTTAAGTCTAACGGTTTTAGAAACCTGCGGAGTTTCAGCAGGGCTTTGCGTTTGTTCTGTTTCTTCCGATGGAGCTGAAGCAGTCGGCTCAACTTCTGTTTTTTCCTCAGCTTCCGGTTCAACAACAACTTCGGCTTGTGGAGCTTCCTCAACCGCTGGCTCAGGAGTTTTTTCTTCCTGAACAGGAATCGATTCTTCTACAACTGGAGTTTGCTCAACAACAGGCGTTTCTGCCTTGGGAGTTGGCTCAGCTAAGGACTTTTTTTTTTCAGGCGCAGCGGGCGCAGCACCTTCAGGAACTTTGTGCAAAGCGCACATTTTCATGATGGCGAGCTCAACGGTAAGCCGCTGATTCTTGCTGCTCTTGTACTGCACATCGCACTCATTCATAATGCGTAATCCTTTCAACAGATTGAGTGGTGCGCAGCGCTGTGCTTGCTCCAAGTATTTCTGCTGAATCTTCTCAGAAACTTCCAACAACTGAACCGTGGAAGCATCCTTACACATCAATAGATTGCGGAAATGAGACGCTAATCCGTTGATGAATTCGTGTCCGTTGAAACCACGTTCTAGAATCTCATTGAATAGCAACATGGAACCAGCCATGTCGCCTTCAAGAATCATATCCGTTCCGCGGAAATAGTAATCGTAATCAAGAATGTTGAGGTTCTCAATGGCGTCTTGGTACGTTACCTTATTGCCTGAGAAAGTGACCAATCGGTCGAAGATGGAAAGTGCATCTCGCAAGGCACCATCTGCTTTTTCAGCAACTACATGCAACGCTTCTTCTTCAGCATCAACGCCTTCTTTCTCTGCGATGTTCTTCAGATGCGAAACCATATCGCTGACCTGAATTCTTCGGAAATCGAAAATCTGGCACCGCGAAAGAATGGTGGGGATGATCTTATGTTTCTCGGTTGTGGCCAAGATGAAGATGGCGTGCGCTGGCGGTTCTTCCAACGTTTTCAGAAATGCGTTGAAAGCCGCTTGGCTCAACATGTGAACCTCATCTATAATGTAAACTTTGAACTTTCCTTGCTGTGGCGAGAATCGAACCTGATCGATCAGGTTTCGGATGTCATCAACCGAGTTGTTTGAAGCCGCATCCAACTCAAAAATGTTGAATGAGAAATCTTCATTCGGGTCGAGCTCGCCTTCAAAGCTGTCTTGGTTAATGGCCTTGGCAAGGATACGTGCACAAGTGGTTTTTCCCACACCTCGCGGACCGCAGAACAAAAGCGCTTGCGCTAAATGATTGTTCTTGATGGCCTTTTGCAGCGTGGACGTAATAGCCGACTGACCCACAACGTCATCGAACGTTGCGGGGCGGTATTTTCGTGCTGAAACGATGTAATTGTCCATACCGATTTTGCGAACTTCAAATGTAGTATTTAGCTGCGCGGCTGGCGGCAAAACTTATTCACGATCGTTGATAGATGTAGTGAATAGTGAACAGCGAATAGCGAGCAATGCCTTCATTTTGTTTTTACTGCATTAATCAAGAAAACTTGAACTAAATTGCTTTCATGAAAGCTGTAATTCAAATTTCTCTTTTCCTAGGATTGCTACTTACATCTGTTGGGGCTTCAGGTCAGAACGAATTAACCCTGAAGGATTATCCAATGGCTGAAATTGAATTTAGTGAAGGAGATTGGCTGTTGGTGTTTGAGGAATTAATTCATGATACGTTCAGTAGAAAGGGAAATCATGAAAAGCAAATACTCCAGATAATAGATGATGAACGCGTATTGGATTCACTTAAAGATCAATTCAGATGCATTGTGGATAGCGTGATTGATGGCTCACACGAATATGTTATTAATCTTTACAAAGACGGAAAGGAGTATCCTTTTTTCGAATTAAACGGTATTTGGCAGACTACTTTGGTCTTTAATGATAGAAGATGTTTCGATTTCAGAGAAATGGATAAACATTTCAGAAAAGGGAGAGACAAGATTGTCAATATTGAAAGCGAAGAGGAGGCGAATCGTGAAATTGAAGAGTTGACGGATAAAGGATGGTATGTTATGTCCCATAGATTGTTCCATAACGATTATCCAGATTACACTCATATAAGAGCCTTCAAATACCGCTCGCGTTAGGGATTGCAGCGGTTACCCCGCAGTGGAGCGAGGAGTAAAAGCGGAAAGCCTCCTTCGACAAGCTCAGGACAGGCTCGCCTTTCGGGTTTCTGCTTCGCTGGCTGTGCGTACCCTGAGGCTCTCGAAGGGTAGCTTTTGCCAAGCTGTAGGCTTCGAGAACCTCAGCCTACGTCCATGCGCGGGAACGCCCAAAAAGGAAAAGCACTAAAATCGAAATGAAGAACTACTCTCAGCGCAGCTAAATTCGAAGCAGAAACAGACTTCTCGACTTCGCAAACTCAGCTCGAAGTGACGGTTGGAAGTGTGGCTGTTTTTAACTCCTTGAAAATGAATTGAAAAAGGGGCTTCCGATATTGAAAAGATTGTCGCATATTTGCAGCCCGAAAATTTTAACACTTAATTAAGTTTAAATGCCAACTAAAATCAGATTGCAGAGACACGGAAGAAAAGGCTATGCGTTCTTTCATATCGTAGCAGCCGATTCGCGCGCCCCACGGGATGGGAAGTACATTGAGAAGTTGGGAGTTTACAATCCGAACACAAATCCAGCAACCATCGAATTGGATTTCGATAACGCTGTAACGTGGTTGGAGAATGGAGCTCAGCCTACCGACACTTGTAGAGCCATCCTATCCTACAAAGGCGTACTTTACAAAAAACACCTTAACGGTGGTGTAAAGAAGGGTGCTTTCACACAGGAAGAAGCTGACGCTCGTTTCGAGAAGTGGATGAATGAGAAATCAGCTAAAATTCAGCAGGGTTCTAACGCTATTCAGAAAGCGAAAGATGATGCCAAAGCTGCTGCGTTGAAAGCTGAAGAAGCTAAAAACGAAGAAATTGCCAAGAAGGTAGCTGCTAAGACTTCGCCATTGGCGGAAGAAGTAGAAGCTACGGCTGAAGGTGAAGAAGTAGCTGCAGAAGCTGCTGAGGCTCCTGCTGCCGAAGAGGCTGTTGCAGAAGCACCTGCGGAGGAAGCTCCAGCTGCTGAAGCAGAAGCTGCTCCTGCCGAAGAGGCAAAAGCTGAAGAACCTGCTGCTGAGGCTGAAGCACCAGCAGAGGAAGCTACAGAAGAGGAGAAAAAAGCTGAGTAAGCGTGAAGGATCTGAAGGTCCTTGGAACCATTTCGCGGTCTCATGGACTTAAAGGAGCTTTCAAAGTAAACGTTTACGCCAAAGGCGTTCCAGAACTTGAAGAAGGAGAACCGGTCTTCATCCGATTACAGGGTGGGCCGGTTCCTTTTTTTGTTGAGGAATGTTCGGTGAATTCACCAGACAAGATGGTGCTGAAAGTGGAAGATGTGAATACGCTGGAAGCAGCCGATACACTGGTCGGTAGCGAGATGCTGTTGGAAGCCTCGCGATTTGACGACTCAGCGCCAGATACATCGGAAGAGTTGCTCGGCTTTACCGTGAACGATGCTGAGAAAGGAAACATTGGAACTGTTTCAGGTTTTATGGATTCACCGCAACATCCGATCTTGGAAGTGGCGTTTGAAGACAAGACAATTCTGATACCTTGGGTGGAGGAAATAATTAAGGAAGTGGAAGTTGAAAAGAAGGTCATTAGTATTGAAGCACCCGATGGCCTGATCGATCTGTATATCAATGGCTGAACCGTTTTTTCAGTTCAAAAAATTCAGGGTTTATCATTCGGCAGGCGGTTTCAAGGTTGGCACGGATGGCGTGTTATTAGGCGCTTGGACACCTGTAAAAGATGGCGACAAGGTTCTGGATATCGGAACAGGAACTGGTCTTATTTCTTTGATGATTTCGCAACGCGCGAAAGTGAAAGTCGATGCGATTGAGATCAACCCAATTGCTGCAGAACAGGCCAAGCGGAATGTGATGCATTCGCCATTCTCGGATGTTTCTGTTTACAACGAAGATGTGGCTGAGTTTGTAAAGCGCGGCAAGAAGTATGACCTAGTGGTTTGTAATCCGCCATTTTTTTCAAATGCGCAGGCACCGAAGGATAAGTCGCTGCATTTGGCGAAACACACGGTCAGTCTAAAACCATCGGATCTTTTCAAACATGTGAAACAATTTCTTGAAGAGGGTGGAAGGTTTGCGGTCATTTTCCCGAAGACGGAATATGATACGTTCTGTAGTGCTGCCAAAAAACATGGTTTTTATCCGAAAGAAGTTTTGGATGTGTTCCCGCAACCAGATTACCCTGAGATTCGATTGATGGTGAATTTCACCACTACCGAACTGGAAAAGCCGAACAGACGTGACTTTTGTATTGCGCAATCCAACCAGCGCCACGATTATTCTGAGGAATACAAGAAGCTGACGAAAGATTTCTTCCTACGATTCTGAAGAGAAGAAGCTGAAATGAACGCGGCCGTATTTGCGGGTTTCCTGCAATTCGGAGAATGATTCGAACGAAACTTCTGCTGGGTGTTCGATAATTAGAATCCCATCTTCATTCAATAGTTTTTGCTCTAAAATGGTGGAAACGAGTTCTCGATATTGTGGGAAATCATAGGGTGGGTCAGCAAAGATCAGATTCCATTTCTGGTTGGTTGATTCCACGAATTTTAAGGCGTCAGCCCGAAACGTTTTTGCGGTGGTCTGACCCAATTCTTGCATGGTGGATTTTACAAAACCAATGCAACGGAAATTCTCATCCACCGAAGTGATCGACTTCACATCGCGGCTTACAAACTCAAAACTTATGTTTCCTGTTCCGCAGAAAAGGTCGAGGACATCCAATTCATCAAAATCAACGCGATTATTGAGGATATTGAATAGGCCTTCTTTGGCTTTATCTGTTGTTGGGCGAACAGGTAAATTCTTTGGCGGACGAATAGTTCGGCCTCGATGTATGCCGCTGATTATGCGCATGCCGCAGCAAAAATGAATGGAAACCTGTGTTCAGCAAGTTGACTGAACGAATAGCTGTAAGTCAGATTCTTTGGACGTTTCAAGAATGAAATCTTCGAAATGAATCGTGATAGAACATTGAATGTGTCATCACCTTTTTCAATCTCTCCAGCTAGAACCAATTCAACATCTGAATGAAGGATATTCAACGATTCCAAGGTTGCCATCAAAAAATATAAGACGTCATCTCCTTTCGAATACTGAAACCAATTGGAGAACTGGAGTTTTCCTTCTTTCAAAATTGTAAGTGAAAACTGTTTCTCTGCAAGAATCAAATAGGCTTTAATTCCTGAACTGTTTCCAAGGACTGCATCTGTCCAAGTCAGGAAAGATGAGTTGATGTTTCCGTCCAAAGCCTTTTTCACTGATTTTGGAATACTGAAAAGTCCAATCGCATCTGTATTTGAAAGCTTCTGAGATGCGATTTCAGAATCTTGATTTCCATCGAATAGAAAATCAAAATGCCTTTCCTTGTCTGATTCTGAGAAAAGCGTTTCGGGCACAATTACAACTTGACTGTCCGAAATAGAATACTTGCAGTTGCCTTTACCGGCTGTGATGAATTCCTCATTCTGAAGAACTTCACTCGCGCGTTCGGACCAAACAGAATCAGTTGAAGAATGAGGAAATGACCATGACAGGAATTCAAGTGCTTTGAACTTATCGTTCAACTGCAAAAGCTGAATTCCATTTCGTGAAACATCCACAAAACACGAAAGGCGACCAGTGGCCGCCTCTTGCTCGTTATCAGCTTTTAAATGGAGTTCCTTTCTGATCAAAGGATTCTTGTTTTACTCCCAGTTTCCACTGGTTGATGGATCGGACATAGAACCTACTCTTAGACCGTCTTTCGGGTCGTAGTATTCAGGAACGATTCCATCGAAGATGTAGGCGTTCTGAGCAAACACTTCAAATACAGGAACTTTTACTTGTCCTTTTTCGATAACACCACTTTCCATTACAAACTCCTGATTCTTGCTAAATGGAATGACCTTGATGTCATTAATATCACCTTCCATTTTGAAGAGAGAGTCGCGAACACTCACTAAAACCGTATCACGACTAACAATTCCCATTTCAACCGCTTGCTGTTCCGTTAGCGTATCTGGAACAAAGCCCAACGCCTTTACAACCGGGAATGAATCTGTATTGATAAAAGTGAACAGTGAGTCAAAGTTTGGTGCGTATCCTCGGTAAACTGACTTATGGGCCAATTGCCAATCTCTGATTGTTTCAAGGTTTTTCACTACCAAAGCATAACGCTTCTTTTTCAGCTGATTGAATTCAATTGGAGCCTGTATTGAACGATATGCGAAGTAAGCTGTGACCAATGCGGCCGGAATGAATACTACGAATAGCACCTTTTGAATCATGTTGCTCAAGAGTCCGAGTCGCATGAGTACCGAAAACAAACCAACCAAGAGAATTAATCCTCCACCCAAAAGCCAGAATCCATTCTGCCCTCCGAATATCGCATAGAATAAAACCAGCGAACCACCAATAATAAGGAGTGCTGGAAAAATGAAATCGCCTATATTTTTACCAATATTGCTCATGGATTTGTACTGCTAGATGGTCAAAATTCACAATGCGTGCAAAGCTACATTTTTTTTCAAACGACCCACGGACGATTCAGTCGCTCCAACCTATTAACATTTACTGGGTTGAAAAATTGTGAAAATGTCAATCAAGAGATTAATGTGGTTGTCTAAATTGCCTTCAAAATGTAACAATATGAGGTTGTTAGGACTTACGGGATTACTGGTGATATTCTTCTGGAACAGTTCATGTTCTCAGGTCATTAGTGGAAGGGTGACGGATAAATCAACAGGAGAGACGCTCATTGGTGTCAATATATTTTCGGCTGAGGGCGCAGGAACCACAACTGACTTTGATGGTAAGTTTTCTTTAAGCCTGGCCAAGGGAGCACACACAGTAACTTTTAAGTTTCTTGGGTATCAGGAGATTAAAAGAAAAGTTACTCTGATAGATGGCGAGGACCTAAACCTTGATATTGCTCTTCCGTTGGCAAGTAAAACGCTGGATCTTGTCGTAGTTACAGGTAGCCAGTATGAAAAGAAACTGGAGGAAGAAATGGTTAGTGTTGACGTAATTCAAGATTATTTGGTAGAAAACACTGCAAGCCCCGATTTGAAAGCGGCTGTTCAAAAAGTTCCAGGAGTGACAATACTAGATGGCCAGGCCTCGATCCGAGGTGGAAGTGGATATAGCTACGGGGTTGGTAGTCGAGTACAGCTGGTAATTGATGACCTTCCGCTTCTAACTGGTGATTTGAAAGATATTCAGTGGAGTGCAATACCGATGGAAACCACACAGCAAATAGAGGTTGTGAAAGGGTCTTCAAGTTCGTTGTACGGATCTGGCGCCATGAACGGTGTTATACATGTGCGTACCGGGTGGGCAAAGGATAAGCCAGAAACAGAGTTCAGAATTTATCAAGGAATTTATGACACTCCGGGTCGGGAAGAAGCTCGTTGGTGGGACCATACGTGGAGTCCAGCTCTAATGGGAATATTTCTCTCGCATCGGAGAAAGGTCAAGAATTTTGAAATGGTTGCTGGTGCACACGCCAGCTCAGATCAAACCTATCTGCAAAGAGGGCATCGACAGGCTGCAAGAATCAACCTGAAAACCCGTTACAAATTTCAAAAAGTAAAGGGACTCATTGCTGGAGTAAACGGTAATTTTCAATTCCAGCAGTCCGGTAGGTTCGTGCTGTGGAAGGATAACCTGGAGGGGGCTTACATTCCTCTTGACGGAACAAGTTCTACGGATAAGTATCTGATGGTAAATATAGATCCGCATATTCAGTATCTGTCAGACCTATTTGGAACTCATTCGTTAAGAATGAGATACTATATGGTAGAACGCAGAGACTCAGATTTTGAAGATCCCTCTACATCGAACGTTATGTTTTTCGATTATCGATTTCAGAAAGAGTTCAAGTATAGTTTCAATCTCACCACAGGAATTCAGTACCAGTACATTTGGTCCAAGAGTATTCTATATCCCGAAGCTGGTACGATTATTACCCACAACCCGGCCTTCTATGCACAAATTGAAAAGCGATTTGTTGAGAAGGTTTCCGTTTTATTTGGCTTCAGGAGTGAGTATAACGACATACCTACGTTAAGCTCTGAGTGGACTTGGACGGGGGACTCAGGAAAAGCCCGAATACCAATGATTTTTAGGGCAGGTGTAAACGCAAAACTTGCTAAGAAAACGCACCTTCGCGCATCATTTGGTCAGTCGTTTCGGTTTCCAAGTATTGGAGAGAAACACATTAACGCAAGCCTAGGGGTTATTCAGATTAGGCCAAACGAGGAGTTAAGGGCGGAGAGTGGATGGTCAGCAGAACTCGGTGTAAAGCAGGGTTTGCGGATATCGGGTTGGAATGCAAATGCTGATCTTGCCTTTTTCTGGACAGAGTTTCGCGATATGATCGAGTATGCACTTGATTTCGATAGCAATGGTATTTTCTTCAAACCTTATAACGTCAGTAGAGCCAGAGTAGCTGGGTTTGAGATTGGTCTTCAAGGAGACGGTAATATTGGGCCCATCCCTGCCAGAGTTTATCTAGGGTACACTTTCAACTACCCTGGAGATCTTGAGGAGGATACAACTCAGGAAAATCTGGGCGTTTACATGCGCAATATGGTCACAAGCCTTGTAAAACCTGATTCCCTTTCTGCTAAGAGTCTATTGTTATACCGAATGGCCCACATTTTCAAAGCGGACGTTGAATTCGATTTTTGGAAGCTGACAGCTGGATATACAGTAGAGTATAATAGTTACATGGGTAGAATTGATTCTGAATTTGAGGATATCCTGCCAGGATTTTCGGAGTATCGGGAAAAACATACCACTGGTGTTTGGAGAATGGATGCCAGATTGATTGCTCACATAGCTAACAAACATTCGGTGGGCTTGGTTGTCAAGAATTTTCTGAATGAGTTTTACTCTGTGCGTCCAGGTGTGATGGACCCTCCCCGAAGTTTTACAATTCAGTATAAGCTAAAAATCTGATTAGAGGTCAGAAGGACTGTATTGGAATATTTCGTAGATACCAGGGTCAGGAATGGGAATTCCAGTTGTTAGCACAGTCTTGATTGCTACAATAACCAAGATGAAAACGATTGTAGGAACAATCGGCCATCGTTCCCAAGTTTTCTGTCTTGGAATTTTAAACGACCCCATTAGCATAGCATGAACTATCATTACCAAAAGGCACAGCAGAGTTGCGCCATATGCGATGGAATTTGGGACAATGTTGGTTGAACCAACCACTGCTGTTACCGTCATTGCACCGAACACAACAGGAAGCAGAACTTGATATCTAAGGAATTTAAGACGCTCTTTTTCTGAGCCAATTTGTTTTGAAGACCATGCAGTTTGTAAAAACGGTTTGGCATACAGTATTCCAATTCCTATTGTTATCAAAAAGCCTAAGAAGCCAATGGCCCACTCTGTAGAAGGTTTAAAGTAGCTGTAGCTAGTGAATATCGCTAGTTCAAATCCAAGGGAGTCCAGTTTTCTGTACTCAAAATTCCCTGCAAATGGCACGCTCATCATCCTTTGAGCCAGCACCGAAAACGAGATAAGGCTTCCCCAAAGCATAAACAGCCTAATGAAAATGAATGATTTACGAAGAACCAGATACATTGCATAGAAGAAAATGCCTAAGAAGGCCATCGCTATGGAGCCGATAATAAATACGCGTTTTACACAATGAGGGTACCAACCGTCATTATTCTCGTATCGTATAGTATCATAGAATAGGACAGGTTCAAGACCGAAATGTGCCGCTGCTAGAGCTGTGACAAAATCGTAGAGTATATAAAGTAATAAGTATGCAGATGCGAAGAGAAAAGAAGATCCAATAAGCTCAAGCCATTGAACTTTTTTATCTCTTTCTACAACAGGAAGTTCTTCTTGACCACCATCTTTTGAATTGATGGAAATGAGTTTGTCAATATCTTCAAAATCTTCTTCCTCCGAAAATTTTGACTGGTCGGGTTTGTGGGTCATTGTTTCGCTTTGCCTACAATTCTAAGCTTAGCGAATTTAAGCAACAGCTGTTTGTTTCCGGCTCCTTGAAAAGCTACTGTGGCCTTAACATTTGGTGGTTGTCCATCCATGGCTACAACTTCACCTCGTCCAAATTTGTCATGAATAACCTCGGTGCCAACGATAATGCGGTTAACGTGTTCGCTATCTCCTTGCCCGGTGTCAGCACCATCTGGGTCTCTACTATCGTTGTACTTTGTGAGGTTTCGCTCCTTGGTCATCATCGGCTTTCCGGTTCCTGTTGATTTTTTTCTAAAACTTGGGAGAGTACGCTTCTCAATTCCCGAAGTTACAGATTTTTTGCTAAGCGTTGGTTTTGAGTTGGTTAGGTCAAGAAATTGTTCGGGAATCTCTTCAATAAACCGGCTTGGTTCACTATAAACCATGTTGCCCCATCTGAATCTGCTAACGGCATAGCTCAGACTTACTTGCTTTTCTGCTCTGGTAAGCGCTACGTAAAATAAGCGTCTTTCTTCCTCCAGTTCTGGTCTAGAGCTTAACGATAATTGAGAAGGAAACAAGTTCTCTTCCAGGCCTACTATATATATGTATGGAAATTCAAGGCCTTTCGATGCGTGCACAGTCATTAAAGAAACCTTGTTGTTGCTGTCAGGATCAGTGTCCTTGTCTGCATCGGTAAGTAGTGCGATGTCTTGAGTAAACTGATTCAAAGTTTTCACCTCGTCCTCGTCAACTACCTCATCTTCTCCAGGTTGCTCTTCTACGAATTCCTTCAGCCCATTCAGTAATTCTTGAATGTTCTCATAGCGACTTACACCTTCCGGAGATTTGTCTGCATAGAGATCTCTTACCAGACCTGATGAAGTTGCGATTTTGGAACCCAATTCATACGCATCGATTTTTGGCAACTCGATCTGAAAGCTGGCAATCATATTCACAAACTGCTCTAGTTTCTTGGCTGTTCCAGCGTTGAATTGCGATTGCCTGATCTCTGGAGAGCTGATTACGCTCCACATGTCTTTGCCCCAATCATTTGCCAAAACAGCCACCTTATCAAGTGTGGTTTTTCCAATACCTCGAGCTGGGTAATTGATGATGCGTTTCAAGGCTTCTTCATCCTGTGGATTGATGACAACTCTGAAGTAGGAAACAAGGTCTTTTACTTCCTTGCGCTGATAGAAGCTCAGGCCACCATAAATACGATAAGGAATATTCATCTTCCTCAACGCTTCTTCAATGGCTCTCGATTGTGCATTTGTTCTATAAAGAATCGCAAAATCCTTGTCATGCGCCTGCTCATTCATTTTTATGTCGAAAATTGAGCGGGCTACCGACATGCCTTCTTCATTATCTGTAAGGTTGCGAACCACCTTGATCTTCGAGCCTTCTGTGTTACTGGTCCAGACGGTTTTTTTCAAACGCTCTTGGTTATTTTCAATTACATGATTGGCCGCGCCAACGATGTGTTTGGTTGATCGGTAGTTTTGCTCCAGCTTGAATGTCTTAACATCTGGGTAGTCCTTTTTGAAGTTCAGGATGTTCTCAATATTCGCCCCGCGGAACGCGTAAATAGACTGCGCATCATCACCCACCACGCAGATGTTCTCGAATTTGGCAGCCAGCCGTTTAACAATCAGGTACTGAGCATAGTTGGTATCCTGATACTCGTCAACCATTATGAATCGAAACCGATTCTGATACTTGTTCAGTACATCAGGAAAGTCACGCAGCAACACGTTGGTCCAATAAAGAAGATCATCAAAATCCATTGATCCGGAACGGAACAATCTTTCAGAATACTTCTGATAAAGCAATCCCAACTTTGGTTTTGCACTCATTCGGTCTTCCGCAAAAAGCTGATCGTTCTTCACGTATTCCTTGGCCGAAATGAGATTGGTCTTAGCTGCAGAAATTCTATTTAAAACGAGGCTAGGCTTGTAAGTTTTGTCGTCAAGTTGTTCCTCTTTCAGAATAGCTTTAATCAGATTTTTAGAATCGGCCGTATCGTAAATGGTGAAATTGGATGGATAACCAAGTCGTTCTCCTTCAATACGAAGAATTTTGGCAAAAACAGAGTGGAAGGTTCCCATCCAAATGTTTCTTGCTTCAGCACCTACCATGTTCTCAATCCGCGAACGCATCTCGCGAGCAGCCTTATTGGTAAAGGTCAAGGCCAAAATGTTGAAAGGGTCAACGCTTCTGTTTATAAGGTGCGCTACTCGGTAGGTCAGTACACGGGTTTTTCCAGATCCTGCACCTGCAATGATCATTACAGGGCCCTCCAATTGTTCTACAGCTTTGCGCTGTTCTTCATTCAGTTCATTCAGGTAGTTCATACGGGGCAAAGTTAAACATCAGGGATGCCGAGGAATTGTAAATAGCAATGAATCCATTTGGATTATCAACATTTTCAGAAGGAAGCATCTGAATATGGAAACACACGTCATAATGTCAAAAATGGTAGATTTGCTACTTGGACAATAACCCTGTCAAGGCGGTTTTATTTGACAACATGAGAAAACTTTTTACTGTTGCATTTGTAGTGGTTGCGACAATGTTCGCTGCAACAAGTGCTTTTGCGCAATGCGGTACTACACCAATTTCCGGTGACCTCATCATCTCTTCAAATACGTCACTTTCTGGTACTTATAATGTTTCAGGTCTTTTTCGGGTTGATCCTGGTGTGGTCTGTTCCGTTACTCCTTATACCAGCGGTGGTTGTGGAGAGTTGGTGATCAATGCCGCCACGATTGAAGTTATGGGAGATATAATCGGAGATGGTTCTGGCTACCCTGGAGGTACTGGTGGTTCAGGTGGAACAACTGGCAACAATAGTAATGCGCTTACCTCATGTGTAAATAGTGGTAATTGTTTGCCAATTGATGTCAGCGGAGGTGCGGCTGGCACAGCAGCCTCTGGGCCCGGTGCTGGTTCTTCAGGTGTTGCAGGAACACTTGGTGTAGGGCCGAAACAGTCTTGCAATTTAGGATTCGGAGAGGATTTTGGATACGTCTGTGGTGCTGGCGGTGCTGGCGCTGCATCTGGTGGTAGCTACGGTGGTCTCGCTAATCAAGGTGGTTCAGGAGGGTCGGGCGGACCTTACAATTCAGGTAATTTTCCAGGGGCAGATATTGCTACTTGTGTTAGCCCTCAGGCTGGGGTTGGCGGTGCTGGAGGTGCGGTGGCTGCAGTGTATGGTACTGCAACCGGTACTGATATTGATCTAGGTTCTGGAGGAGCAGGAGCTGGCGGTGGAGGAAAGAGTGCAAGTAATGGTGCTCCAGGAGGAGCAGGAGGAGCAGGTGGAGGTCTCATAGCGCTTTATTCGGCTGGAGATATGACAATTGGTGCAGCCGCAACAATTTCGGTAGATGGTGAAACCAGCAGTTTTGGTGGGGGGACAGGTGGTAATGGGGCTACATCTCCTACTTGTTGCAATGATTTTTGTTCAGACTGTTTGGAACGAACTTTTTCTTCGGGTGCAGGCGGTGGCGGTGGCTCCGGTGGTGGCTCTGGTGGGGGAATTCTGTTGCAGGCTTTTGGCGTTGCAGACGTTACGGGAACCTTGCGTTCGGCCGGTGGCAATGGAAGTAACGGTGCCTCGGGCGGTTCCGGAGCTAGTTGTAATTACAATGCACCTTTACTTTGTTTTGGAGATAACAGTGGTACTGCAGGACCTGGTACGGCTGGTGAACTTGGTGGTGGCGGCTCTGGTGGCCGCATCAAGATTTTCCAAAATCCATGTCAACCGAATAACATCAGCGCAAGTGTGATTCTTGATGGAGGTAATGGGTTTAGTGGTTCGGCTGGTCTTGGTACCTACCATCTCGGAGATATAGGCAATATCGTAGGGCCAACGGCAACAACATCTGCTGATAGTGTAAGTTGCTATGGGTTAAGTGATGGTTCAGCCTCGATTGTTGTCAGTGGCGGAACCCCTCCATTCACCTATTCTTGGAATGACCCTGGTTCGCAGTCTTCGGCTACAGCTGCAAACCTGCTTGCTGGAAGCTATGAAGTGACAGTAATTGATTCATTTGGTTGCGAATTGACGGAAACGGTTGTTGTTGAGCAACCAGATACATTGACGGCACAGATATTCAGTCCATTGATTGCCGATTGCTACGGGGCTTTCACCGGAGAGGCGTCCGTTGTGGGGCTTGGTGGAACAGAACCGTATTCATATCAATGGGATGACCCTGCGTTGCAGACAACAGATGTGGCTACTGGGCTCGCGGCAGGTTTTTACGAGGTAGAAGTAACCGATGTCAACGGGTGTACCGCTACCGATACAATAACTATCGGTCAGGTAGACCCGTTTGCGGTGTCTTACACCGTAACAGACGTATTGTGTAACGGAGGTAATACTGGCCAGGCAACGGTAACAGCAAGTGGTAGTAATTTGACCTATGTTTGGGACACAACTCCTATTCAGACAACGGCCACTGCATCTAATCTAGCAGCTGGCACCTATAACGTAGTGATTTCTTCATCTCAGACGTGCGATACCACTGTTACCATTACTGTTGGCGAGCCTGCACCACTTGTTCTTACCACAGATTTTGAACAAGTAAGTTGTAATGGTGGTAGCGATGGCGAAGCCACTGTAGTGCCTGCTGGCGGTACGTCTCCATATACCTATTTGTGGAGTCCGAGTTTACAGACAAACGCAACGGCTTTTGGTCTTGCTGCCGGCACTTACAACGTAACAGTTACGGATGATAATCAATGCATAGAAACGGCTACGGTACAGGTTTCAGAACCTTCTGCCATAGCTATTGCGGTGGTTATTGACAGTACATCATGTAATGGCGGTTCAGACGGAGCAATTGAATGCATTCCTTCTGGTGGAACTCCAGGATACACGTTTGAATGGAATCCAGGTCAGGTTTCAGGAAATCCACTTACGGGTATTTCTGCTGGTTCTTACACCGTTACGGTAACCGATGATAACGGTTGTATCGGTGGGCCGTTGAATGTTCTGGTTCCAGAACCGACTCCAATGTTGCCAACACTTGTTCAAGAAGAAGATGTAAGCTGTAATGGTGCGGCCGATGGTTTGGCAGAGGTGGGTGTTTCTGGTGGGACTGCCCCTTACACCTATTTGTGGAATGACCCTGTGGGTCAAACCACTGCGTTGGCTTCAAACCTCGCTCCTGGAAACTACAATGTGGATATAACAGATGCCAACGGTTGCATGGTTCAGGTATTGAACGTGGATATTACCGAGCCAGATGAGCTGATTGTATCAGTGGTTTCAACCACGCCATTGACCTGCGATTATTCGGCAGATGGTATGGCAGAATCTGAAGTGACCGGAGGAACCATACCGTATGACTATCTGTGGAATGACTCTAGCGCACAGACAGGTAGCATAGCTTCTGACCTGGATGCTGGAGATTATATTTTAACTGTCACAGATGCTAATGGATGTGTGGCAACCGCCACTGCAACTATTGACCCTCCAGTTAATGTTTTAACAGCTGATTTCTCACTGAGTCCAGACAGCGGTCTGCAACCGTTGGATATTACGGTCACCAACCTTTCCGTTGGCGCTACAGCGTTTGAATGGATTTTTGGAGATGGAAATACACAGACAACGTTTGATACAGACCCATTCCAGTATCTCTATGCAGATTCAGGAAGTTTTGATGTAACCCTTATTGCTTACAATGATGTTACTGGTTGTACAGCTACCGTTACACTTCCCGGTGGTATGTACGTTATACCAACATCAGAATTGATCATTCCAAACGTAATTACCCCTAATGGTGATGGATTGAACGATATGTTCCCGATCGATCCGATCGCCAATGATTTCTTCCCATTCAAGATTCGTAATATCTACGATTTTAAAGGAGAGATATACAACCGTTGGGGAGAAAAGGTATATGAGTGGACACAACCTCTTGGTGGCTGGGAAGGTCGTTCTACCAGTGGTCTAAACCTCAAAGGTGGCACATATTTCTACGTCATTACAGCCAAAGGTGTAGATGGCGATGCAGTTACAGATTATGAGCTGAAAGGCGATGTATTGCTGGTAGAATAATCAGCCATTTTAATAAACTGAAAGCCTCTGGAAACAGGGGCTTTTTTTGCTTTTGGTGCTACGCGAATCGTGTAATCATGCTGGCGCGCGCTTTTGTAACGCGTGCCTTAGGTTTTAGGTCTGAAATTGCCAACCCGAAACGGTAAACGTTCGGCTCGGGCGCGTCTGTGACGCGTTCGTGAAGCATACTAGCAACAAACGCGCTAGCAATAACACGCACATGCTGGCGCGCGTTTACCTTCGGTGAGAACGATTCGCTCAGTTGCAACGCGTGCCTATCCTTATTACTGGCAAAATGATTAGATTACGCTATGTCAGAAAAGTACAAGGTAAGAGACCATGATCAAGCATATTTTATGACGTTGACCGTTGTGAGATGGGTTGATGTTTTTACTCGTAAAAGTCATCGCATGGCTGTTGTAGATTCCTTGAAATACTGTCAGGAAAACAAAGGATTGGAACTTTTTGCATGGTGCCTGATGAGTAATCATCTTCACCTTATTGGACGGGCGAAGGATGGTTTTAAACTCCCCGATATCATTCGTGATCTTAAAAAGCACACGGCAAAGCATATCATTGGTCAGATAATGAACGAACCTGAAAGTAGAAGGGAGTGGATGCTATCCATTTTTGCTGAAGAGGCCAGTAAATTGAAACGGGTTTCAGGTTACAAGTTTTGGCGCGATGGTTTCCAACCGAAAGAGCTTCATGGTAACCCGTTCATTGCTCAGAAGGTGCAGTATATTCATTCCAACCCGGTGGTTGAAGGTTTTGTAGAGTACCCCGAACATTGGATTTTCAGTTCGGCCACCAATTATGCCGATGCTCAAGGGCTTGTTGACGTTTTTGTTTTGCAAGAAGCACAGATGTTTAATGAATAGTTTTGTGCTGATGAAGAGTACTGGTATTGGAATGACACGCGTTACAAACGCGCGCCAGCGGGGAATTGCGAAAATCCGAAACGGCAAACGCGCTGATTCAGAACATTGATGCGGTTTATGGGTAATTTCAGACATGTTCCTCATGCTGGCGCGTGTTTACCTTCGGTGAGAACGCTTCGCTTAGTTGCAACGCGTGTCTATCCTAAATACCGGTTACCGATAGTTCGCTTTACGACATTAACCAGCTATTGAACTCCGCTTATCCAGATAGCACGTTTACCATCAATTATCAGCGGAAAGCCGGGTACGCATCTACCCAGCGTAGCACCTTGGACACCATAGCGGCCGCATGCCCTTACGAATATGGTCCCGGGGTATATATGGCGCGGGCCATGCTGTCGGTGGCCGATACCACCATTTACGATTATGTGAATGCTTGCGAGAACGGCCCGGTACCGGCAACTGCCATATCTGGGCGTATTCTGGTATTTCCGAACCCTACCACCGGGCAGGTTACCATTGTGCTGCCCGAAGTGCCCGAAAACCCGTGGAGCTATTCGTTGACCGGTGTGGCCGGCAAGGAGACCGAACAGGGGTTACTGAAGGCACGGCAACAGGTACTGCAGTTTGACGGGCTATCTTCCGGTCTTTACTATTTGCGGATATTTAAAGGTTCGGAACAACGGCATGCCCAAAAGCTCGTTATCATAGACAGGTGAGAAAACTGATCATCATACTTCTGCTGCCTCTGTTTGCGAATGGGCAAGTGAACTTGATTCCCAATGGATCGTTTGAGCAGATTGATAGTTGTCCTTCTAATGTAAGTAACTGTGGTCATCTGGAGTTTGCCAGTGGTTGGTTTGACCCCATAAACTGTAGTTCAGATTTCTGGCATGGATGTGCTTTCCCTTCTGGCTGTCATACACCCACTGTAGATGGGGTTTCGCCAGCGGATGGTGTTGGAATGGCAGGCATGGTCGTCTTGTCAGTAAGCGGATTTTCCCCAGAGCTTAGAGAGTATGCTTCCTGCAAGCTATCAATTCCACTTTTGCAGGACTCGCTTTATGCGTTCAGGATGCTACTAAGGCCAACGGGGGCAGACGTGGTGTCTATTGGTGGTTTTGGGGCCTACTTTTCCTCTGATTCAGCTACGGATTATACGTTGGATTTCCAACTGGTCGGTCATACACTGCAGCTGCAGCGTGATCCCGACTCGATCATGGATGATGCAAGTATATGGTATGTCTGGGAAGACACGTTGATTGCGCAGGGAGGTGAGCGGTTCATGATGCTCGGTAATTTTCTGGATGATGCAAATACCCCCTATCATCAGCCAACCTCCAATACTGCCAGTGGATATTACATTGATGATGTGCGGCTGACACCTATTTCAAAGCCGAATGCTGTCAATGAGTTGGATGTGGGTTTTGGTGTAGCACCTAACCCTGCTACTGATGTGTTGCGCATTAATTACAAAGGGAATCTTACACCTACTGTTGTCCGGTTGTTGACTGTTGACGGGAGACAGGCCCTTGCAGCACCTTGGAACGGCACGGTGGACGTGTCAAGGCTGGTCGATGGGCTGTATCTGTTGCAGGTTGAGTTCAGTAATGGGACTGTGGGTACCGAGCGGATGGTGGTTGCCCGATGAGGTCACGTCTCTTTTTACCCTGAAAATTGGGCATTTCAGGGCTGGCCGTTGATATAGCGGAAGACGTTACTCAATTATCAATGCATAATGATAAATTAAGAATTGGGTCGGGCATCTAGGATGAAACGTGTTCTGACCTCAACACCTCAAAAAACGGAATCAACGAAGGTTCTGTTAGGTTTATAGCAGCATTCTTTGGGGTCAACGTACCATTGAACAACCCTAACGGGTCATTCTCCAGCTTCAATAAATAAAATGTTGACATTAACAGACCACAAGTTGGTTGTAAAGTGAGTTGTTGGAACTGACATGCCCACTGGTCGAAGTCAAAAAGTACCCGGTCAGGTACAACAATAGGTTACGCAGCTTTGCTGGTACTCGTGTTAATGTCTTAAAGCCTTTTGTTGAATCCAACAAACGAATAGTTGAGACTAACAAATGAGATGTTGAATCCAACATTTCATATTCCGACTTCGGAGAATCAAATGTTGGTTTTTGTAAATGATTGGTTACTAATTATTTATGAGTCATTTGGTCTCATTTAACGGCTTTTAACATTGTATGACGTAATATTCAATAATGTCCAACCGTTCTTATAGGGCAACGAAGGTCGTTGTCGGGGTCAGACATCCCCGAGCATTAATCTAAAGAACAATATCATGTCTAGAAAGAATGTAAGGGTAGTGATACCCAGAAATGCTGATGAGCTTATTCAGTTAAGCGAAAGCATTGTAGCGAAACACAACGTGGATCCATTGACCAGTCCTTTGGCCGGGTTGGATATGGCCGCTTTTGAGGCATTGGTTACCAATGCCAGTGCCAAGAGTGCAGAAATGAAGCAGTTGAGAATGGACGCAGAAACGGCCACCGAAGACCGCGATACCCTGCTGGGGCATCGGAAAGACCAGAACAGCAACACCGCTGGCACGGTACTCAATTTTGTGGTGCGCAGCCGAGAAATTCTATTGGGTGTTTATAAAGGCAATGAGCAACACCTTGGCGATTTTGGTTTTGAAGTGAACCAAAGCAGTACCTCCAGCAACGGAAGTGGCGGAGCAGCCACACCCAGCACTGGTAGTATTTCGGGTAAGGTCATTGCCAGCGATACGCTGATGGGTATTGCCGGAGCATTGGTAGAAGTGTTGGGCACCGGATTGAGTACTACAACCGATGCAAATGGAGATTACAGTCTGTCCAGTGTCCCGACTGGTGACCAGACCATTCGGGTATCCGTGTCGGGCTATCAAACGGTAGAAGGTCCGTTTACTGTTAATGCAGGCAGTAATTCAGTACCCAATATTGAGCTAAACCCTGCGCCATGATAAACACCTCGAATCACTGCAATTTGCAGCGTTAAAAGCCTCTGGAAACAGGGGCTTTTTCAGTTTTCCACAATAGCTGAAAATCAGGCATTTGAAAAAAGATTTAGCAATTCGTCTAAACCGTGTTGTTTTTCGAAAACAAATATCTACCTTTGCCGACCCTTAAAATGTGGGGTATTAACGAGTAAAAACAACGAAAGCCAAGCCATGCCTACGATACAGCAGCTTGTAAGGAAAGGAAGAAAGACGATTACCAATAAGAGTAAATCGGCTGCCTTGGACTCATGTCCGCAAAGAAGAGGTGTATGTGTACGTGTTTACACAACCACTCCAAAGAAACCTAACTCAGCCATGAGAAAAGTGGCGAGGGTTCGACTTACCAATGGTAAAGAAGTGAACGCTTATATAGGTGGAGAAGGGCATAATCTTCAAGAGCACTCTATTGTATTGGTGCGTGGTGGAAGGGTAAAAGACCTTCCAGGTGTGCGATACCATATAGTAAGAGGTGCATTGGATACCGCTGGTGTTGGTGATAGAAAGCAAGGTCGTTCTAAATATGGCGCTAAGCGTCCTAAGAAATAATAGACACAGTTAAGAAGAGATGAGAAAGTCGATTCCTAAGAAAAGAGAGCTCGTTCCGGATCCAAAATTCAAGGATACGTTGGTAACGCGTTTCGTAAACAGCCTAATGGTTGATGGTAAGAAAAGCGTAGCGCTTAATGTGTTCTACGATGCTATCGCCATCGTTGATGAAAAATCTGGTGAAGAAGAAACCGGATTGGAAGTTTGGAAAAAGGCCTTGAACAATATCATGCCGCCAGTAGAGGTGAAAAGCCGAAGAGTTGGTGGTTCTACTTTTCAGATTCCTGTGGAGGTTCGTCCAAAGAGAAAACTTGCTCTTGGAATCAAGTGGATGATCGACTACGCAAAGAAGCGTAACGATAAAAGCATGTCAAGAAAATTGGCTGCTGAAATTCTAGCCGCTGCCAAAGAAGAAGGCGCTGCTTTCAAGAAGAAAGAAGACACGTTGAGAATGGCTGAAGCCAATAAGGCATTCTCTCATTTCAAATTTTAATCGGTAGATAAAGGAAAAATGGCAGACTTAAAGTACACACGGAACATTGGTATTGCAGCGCACATTGACGCTGGTAAAACAACTACCACTGAACGTATCCTTTACTACGCGGGTGTAAACCACAAAATTGGTGAGGTGCACGATGGTGCAGCTACCATGGACTGGATGGAGCAGGAGCAGGAGCGAGGTATTACCATTACTTCGGCTGCAACTACTTGTTTCTGGAATTATAAAGACGATAAGTACAAGATCAACATCATTGATACCCCAGGACACGTTGACTTCACGGTTGAGGTTAACCGTTCACTTCGTGTATTGGATGGTCTTGTTTTCCTGATGGTGTTGAGCCACAATCAGAGACCAACTGGAGGCTTGCCGATAACTACAACGTAACACGTCTTGGTTTTGTAAACAAGATGGACCGTCAAGGAGCTGACTTCTTGAAAGTTGTTGGTCAGGTTCGTGAAATGTTGGGCGGTAACGCAGTTCCATTGCAGTTGCCTATCGGTGCAGAAGACAACTTTAAAGGAGTGGTTGACCTTGTTTATTACCGTGCTATGGTATGGAACGAGGATGATCACGGAATGACCTTCAAGGAAATTGAGATTCCTGCTGACATGAAGGCTGAAGTTGATGAGTGGAGAGAGAAGTTGTTGGAATCAGTTGCTGATTTCGATGATACCTTGATGGAGAAGTATTTCGAGGATCCGGATTCAATTTCTGAAGACGAGATCATTGCTGCGCTTCGTCAGGCATGTGTTGCAAACAAGGTTATTCCAATGCTTTGTGGTTCTGCATTCAAGAACAAAGGTGTTCAGACAATGCTTGACTACGTGATGGAGTTGATGCCAAGTCCTCTTGACATGGACAACATCAAAGGAACGGATCCAAAGACTGAGGAGCCTGTTTCTCGTAAGCCTAGCCCAAGCGAGCCGTTCTCAGCGCTTGCTTTCAAGATTGCTACTGATCCATTCGTAGGAAGACTTTGCTTCTTCCGCGCGTATTCAGGTCATCTTGATGCTGGTTCATACGTATTTAACACGCGTACGCAGAAGAAAGAGCGTATCTCACGTATCTTCCAAATGCACGCAAACAAGCAGAACTCTATCCCATTCATCGAGGCTGGTGATATCGGAGCTGCTGTAGGTTTCAAGGACATCAAAACTGGTGACACGCTTTGCGATGAGAAGCAGCAGATCGTTCTTGAATCAATGAAATTCCCTGATCCAGTTATCGGATTGGCAATTGAGCCTAAAACTCAGGCTGATGTCGATAAGCTTGGTGTTGCTCTTGGTAAATTGGCCGAAGAGGACCCAACATTCCAAGTTAAGACTGATGAGGATTCTGGTCAGACAGTTATCTCAGGTATGGGTGAGCTTCACTTGGAAATCATTCTTGACCGTTTGAGAAGAGAGTTCAAGGTTGAGTGTAACCAAGGAGCTCCACAGGTAACTTACAAAGAAGCAGTTACTACAACTGTTGAGCACCGTGAGACTTACAAGAAGCAGACTGGTGGTCGTGGTAAGTTCGCTGATATCAAATTCCAGCTTGGACCAGTTGATGAAGATTTCGAAGGCGAAGGTCTTCAGTTCGAGAACAAGATTACTGGTGGTAACATTCCTAAGGAATTCATCCCATCAGTGGAGAAAGGATTCGCTGCAGCTATGAACAATGGTGTTCTTGCAGGATTCAAGATGGATACGTTGAAAGTAACCTTGAATGACGGTTCATTCCACGCAGTTGACTCCGACCAACTTTCGTTCGAAGTTGCTGCTCAGCTTGGATTTAAAACTGCTGTTAAGCAAGCCAATCCAGTGCTTCTTGAACCGATCATGAAGGTGGAGGTAGTTACTCCTGAAGAGAACATGGGTGATGTGATGGGTGACCTGAACAGAAGACGTGGACAGATGCAGGGTATGGACTCTCGCGGTGGAGCGCAGGTTGTAAAAGCTTTGGTGCCACTTTCAGAGATGTTCGGTTACGTAACACAATTGAGAACAATTACTTCTGGCCGTGCAACTTCTACAATGGAGTTTGATCACTTTGAGCCAGCACCACGTAACGTGGCTGAGGATGTAATTGCCAAGGTAAAAGGAGAAAAAGTTAGCTAATAGTCTGTAAGAGAAATCATGACACAGAGAATCAGAATAAAGCTCAAATCGTACGATCACAACTTGGTTGACAAGAGTGCCGAGAAGATTGTTAAGACCGTAAAGTCAACAGGTGCTATTGTCAGTGGACCAATTCCATTGCCAACCCACAAGAAGATCTACACGGTTCTACGTTCAACTCACGTTAACAAGAAAGCGAGAGAGCAGTTCCAATTCAGCTCTTACAAGAGACTGTTGGATATCTACAGTAGCACGGCAAAAACAGTTGATTCTTTGATGAAGCTTGAGTTGCCAAGTGGTGTTGAGGTAGAGATCAAAGTATAACGAAGAAGATTAGGTATAACCATTAATTAATAGGTCATGTCTGGACTTATAGGAAAGAAAATAGGAATGACAAGCTTGTACAATGAGGCAGGCAAGAACATTCCATGTACCGTACTCGAAATGGGACCATGTACAGTTACTCAGGTTAAGTCTGAGGAAACTGATGGTTACTCTGCTGTACAACTTGGCTATGGTGAGCGCAAAGAGAAGCGAACCACTGCTGCAATGGGCGGACACTTCAAGAAAGCGAAAGCCGATTCCAAGCAAAAGCTGGTTGAATTCAGAACAGAGCATGGTTACACGCAATTTGGAGAAGGCGTTGCCCTCGGTTCAGAATTGAGTGTTGCTGACCTTTTTGAAGAAGGTGAGTTTGTTGATGTTGTCGGAACATCTAAAGGAAAAGGTTTCCAAGGTGTTGTTAAGCGTCACAACTTCGGTGGAGTTGGTCAGGCTACGCACGGTCAGCACAACCGTCAGCGTCACCCGGGTGCCATTGGTGCATGTTCTACTCCTTCAAGAGTTTTCAAAGGATTGAGAATGGCTGGCCAGACGGGTGACAAAAGAGTAAAAGTTCAGAACCTAAAAGTTTTGGCTTTGGATACTGAAAAGAACTTGCTTGTAGTAAGTGGTGCAGTACCAGGTCCAAAAGGTTCATACATCGTTGTAGAAAAGTGATCTGAAACAGAGATTGATCATGGAATTAGCAGTAGTAGATAAAAACGGTAAAGCAACTTCTAAGAAAGTGAAGTTGAATGATGCTGTGTTTGCGGTTGAACCGAACGAGCATGCAATTTACCTAGACGTTAAGCAGTACTTGGCCAACCAGCGTCAAGGAACTCACAGTGCTAGAGAGCGTTCTGAAGTACGTGGTAGTACACGCAAGATCAGAAAGCAGAAAGGTTCTGGAGGTGCACGTTTCGGAGATATCAAGAATCCATTGTTCCGTGGTGGTGGTCGTGTATTCGGTCCACGTCCAAAGGAGTACGGTTTCAAACTGAACAGAAAGCTAAAGCAAGCCGCTCGTAGATCAGCGCTTTCGTTGATGGCAAGTGAGAAAGCCATCACGGTTGTTGAAGACCTGAAATTCGATGCTGCAAAAACCAAAGATTACGTTCAGTTTTTGGACAATTTGAAGCTCTCAGACAAAAAAACATTGCTAGTGCTGAATGAGCAGGATAAAAATCTATATTTGTCCTCCCGAAATTTGAAGGGCGCTAAAGTCGTAACTGTCTCAGAATTAAACACTTACGGTATTCTAAACGCAACTAATCTTCTTCTTTCGGAGAGTTCAATTGCGACAATTGAGAAAAGTTTAAGCTAAGAAGTGATGGAAGTTCTTATAAAACCACTTATTACCGAAAAGATGTCGGATCTGGCTACCAAGCGAGGTCAATACGGCTTCGTGGTAAACAGAAAAGCGAACAAGCTTGAGGTGAAAGAAGCGGTTGAAGCTATGTACGGTGTGGACGTTGAGTCTGTAAATACCATGATCATTCCTGGTAAGAAGCGAAGCCGAAATACCAAGACCAAATTCATCGTAGGAAGAACTTCTGCTGTCAAAAAAGCTATCGTAACGTTGGCTGAAGGACAGGCAATTGATTTTTATAGCAATATCTAAAGACAATGGCTGTAAGAAAACTAAAACCGACAACTCCAGGGCAGCGTCATAAAGTCGCTAGCACGTTTGAGGAGATTACTACTTCTAAGCCAGAGAAGTCTTTGGTGAAAGGATTGAAGAAGACTGGTGGTCGTAACAACACTGGTAAAATGACCATGCGATATATTGGTGGTGGTCACAAGCGTAAGTATCGTATCATCGATTTCAAGAGAAATAAAGATGGTGTTGATGCAACCGTGAAAACCATTGAGTACGATCCGAACCGTAACGCGCGTATTGCTCTAGTTGAGTACACTGATGGAGAGAAGCGTTACATCATCGCCCCTAAAGGAATTGAAGTAGGACAAACGATTGTTTCTGGTAAAAAAGCAGCTCCGAATGTTGGGAACACACTTTTCTTGAGTGAAGTGCCTTTGGGTACGTTGGTTCACAACATCGAAATGCGACCAGGACAAGGTGGTTTGATGGCACGTAGTGCTGGTTCTTACGCTCAGTTGGTAGCAAGAGAAGGTAGATTCGCTACGTTGAAGTTACCTTCAAGCGAGATCAGAATGGTGTTGGTTACTTGTAGAGCAACTGTTGGTGTTGTTTCAAACAGCGATCATTCTTTGGAAGTTGGTGGTAAAGCAGGCCGCAGCCGTTGGTTGGGCAGACGTCCACGTACGCGTCCAGTAGTAATGAACCCAGTTGATCACCCAATGGGTGGTGGTGAAGGCCGTGCTTCTGGAGGTCATCCAAGATCTCGTAACGGAATGCCAGCTAAAGGCTACAAAACTCGATACAAGAAAAAAGCATCGAGCAAGTATATAGTTGAAAGAAGAAAGAAGTAATTAGGTAATGGCAAGATCACTTAAAAAAGGGCCTTTTGTAGATTTCAAGCTCGAGAAAAGAGCTGTAGAAGCCCAAGAAAGCAGAAAGAAGACCGTGATCAAAACTTGGTCTAGAAGATCAATGATCACTCCAGATTTCGTTGGTCTTACAATTGCCGTACACAACGGGAATAAATTCATCCCAGTGTATGTTACTGAGAACATGGTAGGTCACAAATTCGGTGAGTTTGCTCCAACGAGAACTTTCCGTGGTCACCAAAAGGGTAAGAAGTAATTAAGAAGTATCTCCAAGCGCAATAGCAATGGGAAAGAGAAAAAGAGAAATGGCAGAAGCAATGAAGGAAGCGCGCAAGACGCAATACTTCGCTTCGTTGAATAACTGCCCTACATCGCCACGCAAAATGAGACTTGTTGCCGATATGGTAAGAGGAATGGACGTGGATAAAGCTTTGTATGCATTGAAACTTCATCCGAAAGAGGCTTCTGCACGTCTTGAAAAGTTGTTGCTTTCAGCTCTTTCAAACTACGAGCAGAAGAATGAAGGAGGAAGCGCGGATACAGCTAACCTTTTTGTTAAGGAGATTCAAGTGGATAGCGGTCGTCAGTTGAAGAGATTGCAGACAGCACCACAGGGAAGAGCGCACAGAATTAGAAAAAGATCAAACCACGTAACGCTTGTTTTAGGCAGCAAGAACGATTAACGAATGGGACAGAAGACAAATCCAATAGGTAACAGACTGGGTATCATCAGAGGTTGGGATTCCAACTGGTATGGTGGTGCAGAAACTCCAGCAAAGATCGAAGAGGACTACAAGATCCGTAAATACTTGCGTGCCCGTTTGGCAAAAGCAAGTATCTCTAAGATCATTGTTGAGCGTACCCTGAAGTTGATCACAGTTACAGTTAACACTGCTCGTCCAGGTATCATTATCGGTAAAGGAGGACAGGAAGTTGATAAACTGAAAGAAGAGTTGAAGAAAATCACTGGTAAAGAGGTTCAGATCAACATCTTTGAGATCAAGCGACCAGAATTGGATGCGCGATTGGTGGCTGAAAGCGTTGCGCGTCAGTTAGAAGGAAGAATCTCTTTCAGAAGAGCAGTTAAAATGGCTGTTGCTTCAACCATGAGAATGGGAGCTGAAGGAATTAA
>CAYWET010000042.1:0-33622 GCA_964457245.1 uncultured Chryseobacterium sp.
CCACAGTGAGGACATTTTTTCTCTGTTTTCATCGAAAAAAGTTTGACCAAAAGTAACGTCCAAACGCTTCGGCACCGAACAATAATTGCATCTTTCGGTTTATCAGCCACAACCAATATTCACGAAGTCGATGAAAGCACTTTGGACGTTACTGTTGACCGCAATTGCTGCGACCACTCTAGCACAAACAGGTGTCATTCAAGGACGGATTTCGGATGCTACCAACAACGAACCCATCCCGTTCGCTAACGTGGTAATCGTTGGCACAACAACAGGCGCATCTTCCAATCTGGACGGCAACTTTAAGATTGAAAGCCTGACGCCTGGGCTTTATAATGTGGAAGTTTCCTATCTCGGCTACAAGAGTCAGATCGAGTACGAAGTGCAGGTTTTCAATAACAAACCTGCTTTGGTGGATTTCAGCCTCGAAGCAGATTCGAAAACGCTCGATGCGGTGGTTGTAAAGGCCAAACCATTCGAGAAAAAAGAGGAAAGTCCCGTTTCGATGCGGACCATAGGTGTGAATGAAATTGAACGTAATCCAGGTGGAAACCGCGACATTTCCAAAGCGTTGCAGTCGTTGCCTGGCGTAGCGAGTTCGGTTGCATTCAGAAACGATCTCATCATTCGTGGAGGAGCACCAAACGAGAACCGTTTTTATCTGGATGGCATCGAGATTCCGAACATCAACCACTTCGCAACGCAAGGTTCTTCTGGTGGCCCAAATGGTTTGATCAACGTGAATTTCATTCGCGAAGTGGAATTTTTTTCGGGCGCATTTCCAGCCAATCGTGGTAACACGCTAAGTTCCGTTCTCAACTTCAAAATGAAAGACCCTCGGAAAGACCGTATCGGTGGAAATTTCACCTTGGGTTCGAGTGATGCAGGAATCACCATAGAAGGGCCGATTGCCCCTGGACATTCGTTCATGTTCTCGTACCGAAGAAGCTATCTGCAATTCCTGTTTCAATTGTTGGGATTGCCGTTTTTGCCGACTTATGATGACTTCCAACTGAAGTACAAAGCCAAGATCAACGACAAGAACGAACTCACCGTTATAGGGCTTGGCGCCATCGACCAGTTCAAACTCAATTTGGATGATGATCTTGACGAAGAACAGCAGCGCCTGGTTGAGATTCTTCCTGTCAATAATCAATGGAATTACGCGCTTGGCGTAAACTGGAAAAACTATCGTGAAACGGGTTATTCTGAGTTGGTTGTGAGTCGAAATATGCTCAATAACGATGCTTACAAATACGCAGATAATATCGAGGCGGACACCAACCTGATTCTCGATTACAACAGTCAGGAAATCGAGAACAAGTTGCGATTCGAGAACAATTGGATCAAGAACGGTTGGAAAATCAACTATGGTGTTGGATACGAGTTTGCACGCTATACTAATTCCACGTTCAGCAAGATCACGTTGCCAGATGGTTCTATCGGAGAGATTGATTTCCGCTCTGCGATTGACATCCATAAATGGGCAGCATTTGGGCAGGTCAGTCGGTCGTTTGTTTCTGGGCGGTTGTTGCTTTCGCTGGGTGCAAGGGTTGACGGAAACAGCTATTCCGAGCAAATGGCCAAAACGTACGAAACGTTCTCGCCCAGATTCTCGCTCTCCTACTCGTTTGATGATCACTTCAGTTTGAATGCCAACGTAGGTCGGTATTTCCAACTTCCGCCATACACCACGCTGGGATTCAGAAACAATTCTGGCACGTTGGTCAATCGAGAAAATGGTCTGAAATACATCGCCTCAAACCACGCTGTTGCTGGAGTTGAATATGTAAATCAAATCGGATTGAAAGTGTCTGTTGAAGGATTCTTCAAGCTTTGGGAAAACTATCCGTTTATCGTTCGCGATAGCATTTCGTTGGCCAACCTTGGAGCTGATTTTGGCGTGATCGGAAACGATGAAGTAACTTCTGATAACATGGGTCGCGCGTATGGGGTTGAACTTCTGGTGCAGCAGAAACTTTGGAAGGGCTTCTACGGCATTTTGGCCTACACATTTGTGAGAAGCGAATTCGAAGACTACAAAGGCGATTTCGTTCCATCAGCATGGGATGCGCAGCACTTGATCTCATTCACAGGAGGGTACAAATTCAAGCGCAATTGGGAGTTGGGACTTCGCTGGAGATTCACGGGTGGTTCTCCGTACACACCTGCCGATGTGGAAACTTCTTCGCTCATTCCAGTTTGGAATCTGAACAGAGGCGCCTTACCAGATTACTCACAACTCAATTCGCAGCGATTGGAACCAGCGCATTTCTTGGACATGCGGGTTGACAAGAAATGGTTCTTCAAAAAGTGGGCATTGAACATTTATCTCGATGTGCAGAACGTGTACGCTTTCAAAGCTCAGCAACCGCCAGATTACATCTTGCAAACTGACGATAACGGCAATGCCATCATCGACCCGAATAATTCAAACCGCTATCTGCTGGACAAGATTGAGAGCACAACAGGAACTGTGCTTCCTTCTTTCGGGATTGTGATTGAGATATAAAAAAGGGGCGACTCTAGAGCCGCCCCGATCAGCAAGGGTCGAGTGGATTATCGACCGCCTTTGGAAGATCGGTTACCCACCGAAACCTTTCCTCCAGATTTTGAAGAACTGCTGCTTCCTTTCGAAACAGAAGATCTTGAACTACTTCTGCTCGCGGAGCTAGAAGGTTTAGAACTTGTTCTTGCAGTAGAAGCTGAACTTCTTGAGCTTGAACTTGGCTTAACCGCTCTCGAACTCGAACTGCTGGTTCTGCCAGTTGAGGCTGGTTTTTGAACCGTACCTCTTGATGAAGAAGATGGCTTCACCGTTCTAGAGTTACTGCTTGAACCTCTGCTACTTTGAACCGCTCTTCCGCTGCTTTGCGGCTTCACACTTTGGTTTACCGTAGAAGCTGGCTTGCTCGAAGTAGTGACTCTCGAAGAAGTAGTTGTTCTGCTTCCCGAAGTTCTAGCAGGAGAACTCTGCGTTGCCCGACTGTTACTTCTCACCGAACTCGTGCTTGGCTTGCTGCTTCGCGTGTTCAAAGTTTGTGCCGAACGGTTTGTAGTTCTGCTCGTTGCAGGTTTTACAGCATTCGTACTTCTTGTGTAACCACTTGTGTTGCTTCGCGAAGTAGATCGGCTTCTTGTATTCATTACCTGTTGTGATGCCACACTAGCGGTAGTAATCTTTCTTCGTTCGCGCATTACAGGACGCTCTCCACTTCTTGGCGCTTGGGTGTATCTGCCATGAACCTGTCCGTAGCCAGAACGTGGCCTGTAAACCGTACCGATAGACGCATAGCAAGGACGAATGTTGGTAACATATGGTCTGTAGTACGTGTAACGAACTGGTCTGTAATACTGTCTGTACGGAGTGGTTCTCACGAAGCACAGGTTGACTGCTGGACGAGCAAAAGCTACGTAGAACGGTCTGTATACGAAGTACGGATTCCAAACATTGATGAATCCTGTGTGGTACGCGTAATGTCCTCGTCTGTTGTAGAATACACGTAGTCCACCTACTTGGCAAACCCTTCGGTTTCTGTAGTTGATCAGCACATCTCCGATCTGGCTGACGCGACCATAGTAATCGTAGTAGATAGGTACGTTTTCCACCTGAACAACCGCCCCGAAATCGTCATACTGCACGTACGGGTTGTAGTTGTAACCAGAGTTAAAGGTCACATCAACGTAGCCATTGCTCATGGTAGTTGAGTGAAGCACATTATCCATGTAAAAATCGAATTCGCCATCAGGATACACAGAAAAAGTCACTCCCATCTCGTCAAAGACAAAAGCGTCTGCGTAGCTGTTAATTCGAGCGTGTCCGTAGCCGTGCGCAAAAGATTGCAACGCAATTCCGAAAACGCTGGCGAGAAGTAGTGTTAGCTTTTTCATGATTTCCAGTTTTTAGTTATTCATTTCGGGTTGGTGAAACCGCTACCCGGTCTGGTAATAACCAAGACAGTGCCAAAATCCCTTTCGGGGAAATTCCAAGCACGAAATCGAGAAATGAGAAACCATGCAAATCGTAAATGGTCATTCCATAATCGTTAATCGCCAATCCGTTCCACTACATTTGACAAATGCTAAGGCGCATTCTGTTTTCGATTGGTCTTTTTATGCTTGCGGGAAGCGCAAATGCGCAACCCACACAATTCGAATGGAAGACGTATTCCGATACGATCAGAAAAGGCCGTGCTATTGGACTTGGTGCCGGAACTGCAACACTTTGGGTCGGATCTGTTGTTGGGTTAAATGAGCTTTGGTATGCCAACGAAGACAGAGGTAAATTCCGGTTTTTTGATGATAACCGTGAATGGATGCAATTGGACAAGGCGGGTCACTTTCTGACCAGCTACGCCATTGGATACTACTACATAGATTTTATGCGCTGGGCCGGATTTAATCGGAAAACGAGCATTTGGGCCGGAGGTTTTATGGGTAGTTTTTACTTGGCAGGAATCGAGGTTCTGGATGGATTCTCGCCACAATGGGGGTTTTCTTTAGGGGATTTTACCGCCAATACCGCTGGTTCGTTTGCAGTAATTCTTCAAGAGTTAGCATGGAATGAGCAGCGTATCATTCCGAAGATCTCGTACAGCAATTCGCGCTATGCGCAATACCGGCCAAACTTGTTGGGTTCCAATATGGGAGAGCGCATCATGAAAGATTACAACGCGCAGACATATTGGTTTTCTGTCAATATCCATTCATTTCTTCGGGATGAAAGTAAGTTCCCTCGCTGGCTGAATTTCGCCATCGGATTTGGTGCTGATGGCATGATCGGAGGGTTGGATAATCCAGAATTCGATACAGATGGGAATCCGTTACCTGAAGTAAGACGCTATCGTCAGTTCTACCTTTCGTTGGATGTTGACCTGACCAAAATCCGAACGAATAAGCGTTGGTTGCGCAGCATTTTCAAAGCGGTTAGCATCATCAAATTGCCATTCCCAACGGTCGAGTTCAACCCAGTTCACAAGGTTAAATTTCACCCGATTTACTTCTGATCATGTTTTCGGTTGGCGAGAAAGTGCGTTATCTGGATGAGGTTGGTGAGGCTACGGTAGTGGATATCATTGATTCCAAAACTGTATTTCTTGAAGACGAATTCGGTCTGACTCACTCGTATCCGATCAACAAGTTGGTACCTGCGGACCGCGACCATGTTCCAAATAAAGAACCAGTGGTTGAGAAACCAAAGGTTTTTATTCCAAAGCCAAAACCGAAAGAAGAAAAACCAAAGCAGAAATTGAACCCGCTTCCTGAACTGGCGCTGGCGTTTGAATCAACCAATTCAAAAAAACCTGAAACTGGCGACCTTGACCTTCGGTTTCTGAACAGTACGAAATACCATTTGCTGGTTTCTGTTTCTGCTAAGGAAGGTGAAGAATGGTTCAGCATTTTTCATGGTGAAGTCTTGCCAAATTCAGATGAAACAATTCAATCGCTGAGAAGACAGGACGTGGGCAACGTGAGCAATCTGCAAGTTGATATTATCTTCTTCGGCAAGACAGGTTTTCAACTACGAGAGCCTGTTTCATACCGTGTAAAAATCAAGACCACGCGCTTTGTAAAGTCTGGAAATTACTTGGCCTATGATGGCATAGAAAACCCGGCCATCATCATTCCAATTGAGAACGAAAAGACCGTTGTTCCCTCTAGCAATCAAATTCCATCGACTAAAAATCACGTTCGTTCAAACGTAAAAAAGCCATCGCTTCCAACCTTTGAAGAAGAAGTTGATCTACACTTGGAAGCTATTCTTGGTTCTGACCCACTGGACATGCCCGATCATGAAAAGTTTCTTACACAAATGCGGCATTTTGAGCGGAGGCTAAATCATGCGCTTACGCATCGCTACGTACAGATAACTTTTATTCATGGCGTTGGTACTGGCAGGCTGAAAGATGCATTGCGTAAAGAACTTCAGGAATACGGATTGCCGTTTGAGGATGGCCCATTTCATAAATACGGAGTTGGCGCAACCGTTGTCCGACTACACTGATCTATTGTAATTTTGCAGCGCAAATCGGCTCACCGCTTCTTCGGAGGAGGAAAGTCCAGACAGCACGGAGCACCGCACCGCTCGTAAGCGCGGGTACTTGAGAAGAAATTCTTTTGTAACAGCAAGTGTCACAGAAAATAACCGCCCTGAGCTTGTCGAAGGGTAAGGGTGAAAATGTGAGGTAAGAGCTCACGCATTTTGGTGGTAACATCAGAATGGGACAAACCTTGCGGGCTGCAAGGCCAAATAGGTCGGGAGTTAAGGGTTGCTCGCCCTTTCTCGATGGGTAGGCCGCGTAGATAAATGGTGAGCTAGAACAGGATCTGGCTTACGGATTTGCATTATCAGCCCCGCTTGAGAAATCAGGCGGGGCTGTCCATTTTAAACAGTAATTTCTAGTTACTCAATTAACAATTCGGTTAAACTCTTCGATTAAATTTGCTCGAATCCAAACATCTACCATGAAATACATTCTTACGTTGCTGATTGCTTTTAGCAGTCTTTCAGTTCTTGCGCAAGACGAACCAAGCCCGAATCATTATTCTCGAAATAGCCTTGAACCCGCGTTGGAGCCATTCTATCACGGAGTAGCTTCTGGAGACCCGCTTGCTGATGCGGTTATCATCTGGACGAGGATCACTTTGAATACTACGGACCCTGTTAATGTGAACTGGAGAATGGCAACCGATACGCTGTTCACGAACGTTGTGGCCAGCGGCTCGGCAACCACTGATTCATCTGCCGATTGGACCGTAAAGGTTGACGTTACTGGTTTAACATCAGACACTTGGTATTACTACGATTTCGAACATAATGGAACGCATTCGTTGATCGGAAGAACACGCACTGCCCCAGTTGGTGGCGTAGACCATTTGCGCTTTGGTGTTGTTTCATGCCAGAGCTATGAAAACGGATATTACCACGCTTATCGCGATATGGTAAACCGCAACGATATGGATTGCATTCTGCATTTAGGGGATTACATCTACGAATACGCTACGGGTGGTCTTTCGGCTGTATTGCAGGACAGGTTGGTTGAACCAGAGCACGAAATCATCTCGTTGAGCGACTATCGAACACGGTATTCTCATTACAAGCTTGACCCGGATCTACGAGATGCGCATCAGCAATATCCGTTCATCTGTGTTTGGGATGATCACGAAACAGCCAATAATTCTTACTCTGACGGAGCTGAAAACCACACAGAAGGTTCGGAAGGTTTTTGGGTTGATAGAAAAGCTTATGGGATCCAAGCCAATATGGAATGGTTGCCTATCCGTCAGCCAGACCCGAATAATGTGGAACGCGAGTACCGAGATTTCTCATTCGGAGACCTTGCTGATCTGAACATGCTTGACACCCGACTTTACGATAGAGACGAACAAGGCTCTGGAAATGATGACGACCGAAGCATGTTGGGTTACGAACAACGCCATTGGCTATACAACAATATGAGCGCTTCAACCGCCAAATGGAAGCTTCTTGGGCAACAGGTAATGATGGCACCACTAACCGCTTTTGGAATTCCTGTTAATGACGACCAATGGGATGGTTATCCGGCAGAACGCGATAGTTTGTACAGCCACATCACATCGGACAGCATTGACAACACGGTTGTATTGACAGGAGACATTCACACATCTTGGGCCAATGATCTTCCGGGTGATAATTATGATTCAAACACGGGTGCGGGAAGTGTTGGTGTTGAGTTTGTGGTAACAAGTATTTCAACCACAAGCAGCCCGATCAACATTGGAATAAATCTCATTCAAAGTGTAAACCCACACATCAAGTTCATTGATCTTTCTCAGAAAGGTTATCTGATTCTTGATCTTACACATGATAAAGCACAATCTGACTGGTACTTCGTTTCAAATATTACCGAACCTGATTTCACCGCATCTTGGGGTGCCGGTTTCTACACAAATGATGGCGACAACCACCTTTCTGAAGCAAGTGCTGAAGCGCCAGCCGGAATCTACCCACCATTGGCCCCTCTTTTCAATCCCGATACTGCTGTTGGCGTTTATGAGACTGCAAGCCCCGTTGTGCTAAGCGCTTACCCAAATCCATTCACTGAACGATTTGTTGTGCAGTTCAATTTGTTCGAACAAGACAACCTTTCGATGACGTTAACTGACGTTTCTGGGAAAACTGTGATCCAAAAAGAACTCGGAAATCAGCGTTCAGGGCTGCATTATTTGGAAGTTGAAGGAGCAGAACTTCCCGCTGGTGTGTACGTTTTAACGCTTCATACGTCAAATGACCTTATTCATCGAAGAATGGTAAAAGCGCAGTGATTCGGCTTTGATTTTGGGTCAGAACTTCGTTACTTGGTTGGCTAAGCCAAACTCAACATTCTGTACTTAGGAATGGCCCACCAAGTTGATAAGCATACACTCATCAGTTCGGATCAGGTTCTGCTGGAACACGAAGGTTCTGTAGACAAGCAAGTGCTGCTTGACATTCTACCGAAAATAGAGGAGCTATTGGATGAGGAGCAGGTTGACAGGCAGAGCAAACGGAAGATTGTCAACATTGCCATCGAGACACTTCAGAATTTGCAACTGCATTCGTTCCCAGTAGAAGAAAGTAAGCACCCTGACCTGCCGCCACTGTTTGTTCTTAGCAAGGCAGGTGAAACCATTTCTATCACCATAGGCAATTTAGTTCTTAATGATGAAAGAACCGTTTTAGAGGATAAGATCAACAAGATCAACAGCCTGAATGAAGAGGAAGTGAAATTCCTTTACGGAGTCATCATGAAGCAGACCGTGGTCAAATTTTCTACCAAAGGTGGAGCTGGATTGGGTCTGATAGACATGAAGAAAAAATCAGGCAATCCGCTGGATTACACCTTTCAAGAGGTTGATGATAAGGTCTGTTATTTCAACCTTAAGATCAGTGTCCCGATAGACTAGTTCTCTTTCTCCGTTTGGTTTACTTTCCACCCCATGTAGCCGAACATTAGGGTCATCAATGGGCTGATGATATTGAAGAATGCGTACGGTAAATATGTTCCAGTTGCCACGCCAAGAACGCCTGCGTGATATGCACCGCAGGTATTCCAAGGAACTAAAGCAGAGGTAACGGTTCCGCTATCTTCCAACGTTCTACTCAGGTTTTCTGGTGCTAAACCGCGCTTCTCATATTCCTTCGCGAACATTCTTCCGGGAACCACAATGGCCAAGTATTGATCCGATGCCGTGGTATTGAAAACAATACAGGTTCCAGCCGTGGAAGCGATAAGCGAACCCGTTGTTTTGGCTAAGTGAAGGATAGACTGTGCAATCCGTTCAAGCATACCACTTGCTTCCATCACACCTCCAAAACTCATTGCACAAATGATAAGCCAAATCGTTCCGAGCATGCCGTTCATTCCACCAGAAGTAAGCAACTCATCCGCAACTGGATTTCCCGATACAATCGCAATATCGGTTGTCATGGCATCTACAACAACCATGTATGCCGCCTTCCAAAAACCAGCACCTTCTAATGCCAATTCGCTGATAATTTGAGGTTGAAACAAAACCGCAAACAATCCACCTAAGATTGCCCCAATCAGCAAGGCCGGAACCGCAGGAACTTTCTTGACGATAAGCGCTATCACCGCTACAGGAACCAAGAATAACCAAAGACTGATCTCAAACTTGGAACCGATGGCACTCTGTAGAGACTCCACGCCTTGAAGATCAGCACCTGAACCAGACGTGAACCCCAGAATCAAGAACAATAATGAAGCAATTGTAAACGATGGAAACGTAGTCCACATCATGTGTTTGATGTGTGTAATCAGGTCTGTTCCCGCCATGGCTGGTGCAAGATTGGTTGTGTCTGAAAGTGGCGACATCTTATCTCCGAAATAGGCACCCGAAATAATGGCTCCAGCAATCATTCCATCACTGAATCCAAGGATTCGTCCAATACCCATCAATGCCACACCAACAGTTGCCACTGTGGTCCAAGAACTGCCGGTAGCCAACGAAACAATGGCCGTTACCAAACATGTGGCAAACAGAAAAATGGTCGGATTGAGGACCTCCAAACCATAGTAGATCATAGCGGGAACAACACCGCTGATCAACCAAGTTCCCGCCAAGGCACCAATCATCAAAAGAATGATTAAGGCAGGAAGCGCACTTCCAATGCTGGCAATCACACCATCGAACAGCTTATCCCATTTTGCACCGCTAATCATGGCTACAATTGCCGCAACTCCAGCAGAAACCAATAGCGTGATCTGATTAGCTCCTCCAAGCGAATTATCGCCATAGAAAATCACATTCATGGCCAGCAACCCGACCAAAAAAACAAGTGGAATTAACGATTGAATGAGCGATGGTTGTTTTTCCTGAGTCATGATGCGATTTGTTTGGGCAAGATAGCAAAGATGCGTGGCCTCCGATATGTATCCCTACGTTCCAGAATCCTACATTTGCCGCGCAAAATCAAATCAATGAACATGAGATATTTACTAATGATCGTGGCCGTTTCATTCCTTGCGGCCTGTGGTTCTCACAATCACGAACATGCAGAAGAAACAACTGAAACTGCAGCCGACTCAACCGCGGCAAACACGGGTTGGTTCGGAGAAGAATTCAAGATCACCGAAAGCGTTACGCCAGCCGAAGTTCCAGGCTTGATGAATGATTCATCGACCAACGAATTTATCGTTGAAGGCACTATTCAGGAATGCTGCCAGAAGAAAGGCTGCTGGATGAAAGTTGACATGGGCGATGGCGAAAGCATGCGCGTATCATTCAAAGATTACGGCTTCTTTGTTCCGTTGGATGCTGGCGGCAAAACCATGACTATGAAAGGTGTTGCCATGTACGATACCATCAGTGTTGATTACTTGAAGCACTTGGCCGAAGATGCCAACGCTACGCAAGAAGAAATTGATGCCATTACAGAACCAGAATTGGCTTTAACTTTTGAAGCAACGGGAGTTCATATTAAGTAAATTTCAACTAGTAAAAGAAAAAGGTGCAGGAATCGCTGCACCTTTTTTTTGATTGAATTTCAAGTACGTTAGAGATTGTTGAGTTAACTAGTTAGAAAATTGTCATACACTAGAAAGTGAATTTCAAACCGTTAATAATAAGTGCTTTAGTTAGCGTTCAATTGGTAGCATGTCAGGAGCCAAAAGTATCCGTATCCGATAGTTATGACGGAGCTCAAGACAAAACCACACTTTCCATTAATCCATTCGGGGAAATTGTAATTCCCGGACGTTGGACACCAACCTGGTTTGAAGAAAGCAACAATTCTCAAGAATTGGTTGACTCAAACGAAACTATACTAAACGTTACTTTCATCCCGAAGAAGTATAGTTTATTTCCTTCAATCGGGCTGAATGACAGAGAATTTGTGGTTTCAGCTTATCAATTAGAATCTGATGGTTGTTTGAAGTCAGGCTATACTTCAAAGATTGTTGCAGAAGACCCTAATGACAACTACATCATGTGGATGCTATCTGAAGACAGTAACAAGCATTATCTAATCGGGGCGAAAAGTAATAATGTCTACATTTTCACGATATCAAGTGGAACTACTTTAAACAAAGATTCCTTATCGCAAGACGAGAAAATCAATTTTCTAAAGAATCTTTACTTGGAAAACTAGACAGGTTCAGCCGAAAAAACAATTCACAAAAAAGGCGCGGTACTTACCGCGCCTTTTTCATTCAATTCACTTGAAGACTACTTCTTCATTTTATCAGAGCCACCCTTAGCACCAGGCTTGGCAATGGAGCTTCTCATCTCCGTATCTGCCTTGATATTGTCAAACTTATAGTAATCCATGATACCCAAGTTACCGCTTCTAAAAGCTTCTGCCATTGCCTGCGGAATCTGAACTTCCGCCTCAATAACCTTGGCACGCGCTTCCTGCGCTTTAGCTTTCATTTCTTGCTCTTGCGCAACGGCCATTGCTCTTCTTTCCTCAGCTTTTGCTTGCGCGATATTCTTATCGGCCTCTGCTTGATCCATCTGCAGTTCCGCACCGATGTTCTTACCTATGTCAACATCGGCAATATCAATGGAAAGGATTTCAAACGCAGTTCCAGAATCCAAGCCACGCGACAACACAACCTTGGAAATAGAATCTGGATTTTCAAGCACTTCCTTATGGCTTGACGCAGAACCGATAGATGACACAACACCTTCTCCAACTCGCGCAAGAACCGTGTCCTCACCAGCTCCACCAACCAACTGCTTGATGTTTGCACGCACCGTAACCCGCGCTTTCGCGATAAGCTGAATACCATCTTTCGCAACTGCGGTTACCGGAGGCGTGTCAATCACTTTCGGGTTCACCGACATCTGAACCGCTAGCAATACATCACGACCTGCAAGATCGATGGCCGTTGCCATGTTGAAGTCCAATGGAATGTTGGCCTTATCTGCCGAGATAAGCGCGTTGACCACATTCTGGACATTACCACCAGCCAAGTAGTGTGCTTCCAGTTTACTTCCTTCAATCGATAGTCCCGCTTTCGTTGCATTAATCATAGCGTTAACAATTACAGAAGGGGGGATTTTCCTAAATCTCATACCAATCAAGGAACCAATACTTACTGGAACCTTTGAGAAAACGGCTGTAATCCACAAGCCAATTGGTACATAGTAGAAAAACAGCCATAATATGACCACTGAAAAGACAACAACTGCAATTAAAATGGGAAGCGCCATGGGCAATAATTTAAACTGGTTTTACACGAATTCGGTTTTGCTCGACTTTAATTATTTCTATTTCCACTTCCTCGGCTACAAAATCGCCAGTGGTGGAAACCTCAACGATACGTTCATCAAACAACGCCTTTCCGACAGGGTTCAATCTACTAATTGTTTTGCCCTTATCCCCAACTTTGAGAATTTCCTGCATAGATTCAATACTCTTTCCTTCAATTTCGTTCTCAAGAGCAAATCGTTTCCATGTTTGACCTTTCAGCAAGACGATCAACGCCAAAAAAATCACAGCTACGCTAGAGGCCAAAGAAATATGTCCGGCCATGGCACTTACAGAAGTGTATGCCAAATAAACGCCAATGGCCAGCAGGATAAAACCGCCAATACCAACAACGGTAGTTCCGGGAACAAAAATGATTTCGAGAAGTAGTAGAAGAATTCCGAGTACCAACAGGCCGATGACGACTCCTAGCATCAGACCGGTTTAGGTACGTCTTCGATGGTGGCCGTCAGACCACGGTTAATGATCTCTCGCCACATGGGTTGAAGCTTACTGAACGCATCCGTTTTCACTCCACACTTACCGCTGTAATGAATCACAAACGTGCATTGCTCCGCTTGCAATGGTTCGTGTCCACAGATCTCAATCAACGTTTCAATCACAAAATCGAACGTATTGTAATCGTCATTGTGGATGACCAAGCACTTTGGCGCTTGAATCAGTGTATCAAGCTCTTCTTTGAACTCGACTTCCAAATCTAAATTGAAGAGTGGGTCTAACTCCATAGGTTTAAAATCGAATGATGAAGATAGAAATTAAACTTATGAACCCTGAATTTTAATCGACAAACGGGATGCTTGCCACGTCAGACAGCGAAATCTGCTCTCCGTTGTGAAAAGCAACAACTTGCACCGCCTCAAACCCTCGGTTTTTGTAGTAGCGTTTTTCCGCTTCTGCATCTGCCAACGAAGTAAAATATCCAGTTGCAATTTGGAACTCTGGCATGAAAAAGGTCATGGATTGTTCGGGTGTCATTGCATTGGAAACGGTCTCCGAAACACCTGCTGTGGTCAACTTCAAATCCAATTTGTAGAATACATTTTCCCTTTCGCGAAGGTCATTCTTATCAAATGGCTCACGGACCCTTTCTTCTCTTGTTGGACGGTCGGCAACAACAGCCAATACATCTTGGTTACGCGTATTGCTTTTAATCTCTTTCAGCGATTCCTGCGTCTTTCCAGCATCAACCCACTGGTTTTTCATGTTCTTGAGCACCGCCAGACGACCAACATCTTCAGCCCGCATGCGCTGCACCATTCGCTTCATGGTCTTGTTTTCAATACCGCTGAAATCTGCTTTGCGCTTGCCGTAATCTCTTAGCGCAGGATCAAGCAAATGAATACGCCCAGCACCTGCTTCTGCTGCTGCCACTTCTTCCTTAACAGCCGAAATTTCCACGGCCTTTTCCTCCTCTACAACTTCATTAACAGTTGTGGTTTCTTCTACACTTTCTGTCAAAACTGTCTCTTCAACTGCAACCTCCTCTTTCTCCTCAGCTACGGTTTCAGAAGTTTCAACCTCCATTGGTTCCTCTTTCAGGATTTCCTCCATTACTTCATCAGCCTCAGCAACAAGTTCTTCTTCCGCTTCTACAACTGGTTCAGGTGTAGATTCCACAACTTCCTCAACTGCTTCAGAGGCCGATTCTACCTCCTCAACCTCTACTTCCGTGGTTGATGCTTCTTCCACTACTTCTTGCAAAACCTTATCGGCTTCTGCAATCAATTCCAATTCTACCTCTTCTAAAACTTCAGGTTCAACCGCTTCCGATTCTATGGTCGTTTCCACAACTTCCTCCTCTGGTTGAATGACTTCCGCAATTTCTTCCTCGGTTAGTTCCACAGCCTCTTCAGCCTTTACTTCAACTACCTCAGCAACCTCTTCTTGCTTTTCCTCGAAAATCTCATCCTCTTCAGCAATCACTTCCGTTGGCATTTCACTTGGCTGCGATTCTGGCTCACTCTGCTTTTCAAGACCTTCCAATAACTCAGCCTCGATGTCCGCTAATTCGGTTTCCTCTTCCTCAGTGATGACATTTTCAACCACTTGCCTATCACGCTGCATTTGCTCCTTCAACGCAGCTTCCTTTTCAGCAGCAATACGCTGATGCTCTTCAATAACTTTTCGGTCTTCCTCCAGTTTTTCTGCCAAAACCGGGTCAATGTCTTTTTCAGCCTTGTCCTTTTTCGGGGTCAGATCTTGAAGCTGGTAACTTTTAGAATTCGACTTGTTTTCCAGCTCCATCTCCGCTTCGATTTCGGCAAGCGTTGCCAGGTATGCGTTCGGGTCGGCCTCGCTCTTCAGTGCCAGAGACTCTACTTCCAGATCAGGCTCTCCATCAAACTTTACCGGCTCAACACCTTTAACAGTCGAATCCCCTGTAGCTTCCGCCATTTCGTGCAGATGTCCCTCTTTTCCTTCCACAATAGCGGCAGTGTCTTTCTGAGCCGCAGCAAGTTTTTTCGCCTCTGCCTGTGCCTTTCTTTCTTCTTCGGCCTTAGCATTTTCAGCAGCTATTTCTTGCTCTTGCTGCAGCTTCTGTTGTTCGAGGTTAGCAATGGTCTGGAGGAAAAGGTCTGCTTCTGAAATAACCTCTTTCGACTCCAAAGAATCCTCAACCTCCTGTGCCATTTCTTCTGAACTTCCAGCGTTTTCCGCAACAACTGGCTCCTTGGTTACTTTCTTTTCCGCTCCTTCTTGAGCAAGAATTTCAGCCTCCTTCTCTTGCATTTCCTTCAGAATATCCTCAAACGAAGCTTCCTCTTTTTCGTCTGCCTGGGCAACATCCACTTCAACCACCGAATCTTTCAGCGCCCGAGCCTTGGCTTCCTCAACTTCACGTTCAATCTGTGCCAATCTCTCTTTTTCGGCCTCAGCCTCGACTATGGAATCTGCCAATGCCTTTTCTGCTACCGCTAAAGCAAGTTCTTCCGCCTTAGAAATGCTATCTGCGGCAATCTTTTCCCTTTCCAGTTTGGCTTTTAATGCCAACTCCTCTGCTTTCGCAATACTGTCAGCAACAAACTTTTCGCGTTCTGCAGCTGCTTTTAGCGCCATTTCCTCAGCATTGGCAATGCTGTCTGCAACAGCTTTCTCACGCTCGGCAGCCAGTTTCTTTTCTTCTTTTAAAGCAGCCAGTTTAGCCAGATTTTCCTGCCGTTTACGCTCCTCTTCCAAATCGACCTCGGTATTCTCAACTACTTCTTCAACATCACTTTCAACTACTTGGGTCGCCAACGATGCTTTCAGTGAATCCAACCTTGCTTTCTTGATCGCAATTTCTTGGGCCAATTCTTCCTCTCTGGCAATGCTATCAGCTACGAATTGTTCTCGCTCCAAAGCTGCCGCCATTATTCGTTCCTCTTCTTCAGCAATACTGTCGGCAATGGCCTTTTCCTTGGCCAAGGCCAGTTCAGCAGCAACTTGCTCGGCTTTCGCCAGACTATCAGCTATCAATTGTTCTTGCTCTGCTGCCTCCATTAAAGCGAGCTCCTGAGCCTTCGCCAAGCTATCGGAAACAGCCTTTTCTTGAGCCAACCGCTCCATTTCAGCAATGCTATCGGCAACTACCTTTTGGCGCTCCGCAGCCAAACGCTCGGCTTCTTTCTTTGCCATGGAAATGCTGTCAGCAACGAACTTTTCACGTTCAACAGCCGCTTCCAGAGCTAATTCCTCTATTCGTGCAATACTGTCTGCAATCGCCTTTTCTTGCGCAGCAGCTAATGCCTCAGCTTTTGCAGCTTCGGCAGCCGCGAGACTATCAGCTGTAGCTTTTTCCTGAGCTTGCTTTAGAGCCAATTGCTCGGCCTTAGCAATACTGTCCTTTCGTGCTACTTCAGCCAAAAGGTTTGCGTTAAACAGACTATCCTGCCTTGCTTTTTCCACGGCCAATGTCCTCTTCTCGGCAGCCGCTAATTCAGCAAGTTTGGCCTGTTCGGCTTTCTCTTTCTCCTTCAAATTTGCCTTCCGCGCAGCTAGAATTTCTGTTGGGTCTGGCATATCAACCATAGCAACTTCGACCTCTTCTTTTGGCCGATTCTTGACAACGGAAACAGAATCGGGTTTACCAGCTGCATCAAAATAATTGGTGAGCGTCACTGTGCCTTCTCCAGTACTATTGTCGTAAGCCAATGATTGCTCAAGTGGCTTGGTTGGTTCGTGCTGCGGCACATCCAAGTCGAACTTGAACCCGGCTGCCTCGCGAGGTCCAACGTCCATTGTGTAATCGTTCTGCGGAGGAAGGATCAGCACATACTTTCCAGTCTCTTTATTGCTCCGATACTTGCCAACAACCTGGTTGGTTTTCGGGTCGATAACCGAAGCCAACATGTAATTGTAAATCGAATCGGTCTTGTCCTCGTAAGTTCCTTCTACGATTGACAATTCAACCTTTGAAGGATCGTGAAGTAGCGTTTTAAACACCCGAATCTTGCCGACTTCAGTCGCTCGTTTAGATGTGAAGAAAGCCACCTTTCCATCAGGGTCGCTGACATAAAGGAAATCATCCCAAGGCGAGTTTATCGGAAATTGTAGGTTGATGGGCTGCGACCATTCATTCTTCTCCGCATTGTAAACGCTTTTGAACACATCATAACCGCCCATGGTATTATGCCCTTTTGATGCGAAATAGAGAATCTGTGTCTCATCGTCAAAAAAGGCGAAATCCTCATCGTATTTGGTATTGATCACATCTGGTAGTCGGAGCGGTAAAGCCCACTCACCATTCGGAAGTCTGTTAACCCGATAAAGGTCTTTTGCGTTAGCACCATCCTCGCCATAACTGGCATAAAACAAGGCCTGACTACTTGATGGTGTGTAAACAAATGTTCCTTTCAGGTTCTTCTCATCATACTTCGTTTTGAAGTTGGGCGGCATCGGAATCACCTTGCCTTTGAGTTTCCGAAAGTCATAAGGACGATAGAATTCGGCTTCAATCACTTCCTTATCCTGAGCCGGATCAAACTGAATAGCATCATTGTAAAGCAGCTTACCGTTACGACACTCCTGAATGCATCTGTCAAAATCTACACCCTCTGCAGAATACCCGGATTTTTGCCCCTTCTGGAAGTAATTGATCGCATCATCAAAGCGATAGTTGACCTGATAAGCCTTTCCTAGAAAATAGAATGCTTCTGGATTTACACCGTCTGTACTTGCCCCACCTTCGATGTATGGCAACGGTTTCAGCGGGTCAGCTTCGGTGTAAAGAATACAAACGCCAAAACGGTAATTGTAGTTGGCGTTAAGCGCATTTAAACTCAACAACTGCGAGAAAAGCGGTTTCGCCTTCTCATATTGCTTGGCATCAAATGCATCATTCGCAGCCTTCTCCAACTCTTCCGGACTATCGAAACTGATCTGCGCGAACGCGTTTGTCACAGAAATTATGAGCAAAGCGATAAGGAAAAGTTGCTGTTTGAGCTTCATAGAACGACCCGCGTTTCGGGTTACTTTAGGCCAATGGTTCGAAGCCCCAAAAATATCTGTTTTTATACAATGAGGAAGGACGATACGGTGCATGTTTCAGATGTTGTCAAGCATGGTTTGTCAAGAACTCTGCAATCAATGGTTAGACTCCAACTTCTTGCCATTTCCATACTTCTGCTTTCAGCTATTACCGGAGTTGCCCAGATCCGTATTGGATTGTTCTCTCAGATTGAAGTGAACAGACTGCTCGTTTCGCCTGCAGAAGGGCAGTATTTTCTACTGAATTCTTCTTCAGACACGATTTACCGTTTCCGTTCGGATGACGCGGTTTCTTTGACTGCAAACGTCAATTCCGTTGTTGCCAAAAGCGCATACGGTTTGAATGACACGCTGGAAGTGGCTTTTCTCATCGGTTCAGGTAATAAACCATCGTTTAAAACCCGTGTAAATGATGAAAAGAACGATGGTATTTTCTACGAATCGTTGCAAGTAACTGCCAAGGAAAACCAATTGCAATTGGTGAATGCAGTTGATGTGGAGCGCTACGTAAGCCGGGTGGTGCAGGCAGAGGTTGGTTATGGTGCGGCCGATGAGTATTACAAGATTCAGAGCATCATCTGCCGAACTTACGCTATCCGAAATCTAGAGCGCCATGCAGTGGATGGTTTCGATGTTTGCGACAACATGCATTGCCAAGTTTATTCTGGCCAAAAGCACCCAACAGATGAGGTGGTGAAAGCCACAGCTGCAACTTCTGGATTGGTCATGCTGAGTAAAGAAAACGACCTTGTACTGAGTGCTTTCCACGCGAATTGTGGGGGGCAAACAGCTAATTCGGAAGATGTCTGGAAAGAGTCGCGTTCGTACCTAAAGTCAGTGACCGATACGTTCTGCCTTTCATCTCGCAGTGCGAGTTGGGAAAAGTCCATTCCATTGACAGAATTCCTCAATCAGCTTGGATGGAAAGACACAACTTTTAGCGATTCTTGGAAATGGGGTAATGAAAATCGAGAGCGCTATTTCGCTTTGGAAAATGATTCCATTCAAACAGCCAAAATGAGGCAACTTTTCGGTTTGCGTTCATCATTTTTCGATATGGAAATTGCAGATGGAACGGTCCATTTACATGGTAAAGGTTACGGGCATGGTGTTGGGCTTTGCCAACAGGGCGCTATGAAAATGGCCGAGATCGGCTACACATACAGCCAGATATTGGGGTACTATTATAAGGGTGTGAGTTTGGCTCCGATTTCAGGTCTTCAAGCTGAGTAATCGGTGACCATTTTGGTTGCATCAGCGATGAATTGCTCAAACTCCCTCAAAAACTCATCATCATACTTTTGGTAAACCTCCACGGCTTTGTGCATTTCTGTTGGATTGGATGAACGCCTGTCCAAACCTTCCAACGACTTTCTAAAACCCCATTCAAACTGATAGTTGTACAACCAGTTCTGTTGCTTCATGTATGGAAAGTAACGTTCAACTTGAGTTGGAAAATGGTGTGACATTGCTTGTAAGCGCTGGTAAACCGATTCGGTGAACATGCCTAATTCCTCATCATGAAATTGCTTCCAATTGCTTGCAAGCACATGGTCGTAAACCACATCAATAACCACTGCTGCGTACCGTCCTTGCGTTTCGCGGAAGCGTTCCACACCTTGCTTTACCAACGGGTGCTTGTCTGTAAAATCGTCAATGGCACGATGGAGCCGAATGCCGTCTGCAATACGCTCTGGAAACTGACTATCAGGATTGCCTTTTACCGAATCGGCAATGAAATTACCGAGCAGTAACTCATCTTCATCCGGAGAAAGAAAAATGTGACCGAGGAAGTTCACTGTTCCTCAAAATTAAGGCAAAAAGGAAGGGAGTTAAGAATCTGGTTTCGTAGCGAAAGCATCTGCCTAACTCCCCGGGAAAAAGTGGAATGTCTGCTTAAAAGACGTGGGTTGTTTAGGATGGTTGCCATGGGTTGCTAAATTTTATTCTGAGTGAACGACTTCGAGTGCGCTTTTGAGCTCCTTCCTTCGCCAGGGAAACAGGAGATTTGCAGTCATGAAGCGAAGAATCTCCCTCAGAATCTGATACATTTGAAAAGACGAAATTGATTCGACCAAACCGATCTCATCATGAAAAATCTGACCATTTGTTTACTGCTTTTCTCCAGTTTCTGCTTGGCACAGGATAAAACAGAAGTAGCCAAAGAAGAACCAGTACACGTAAAGGAATCGAATGTGCTTTGGACTGCCGGGGTTTCCGACACTTTGAAGTACTGCGTGATAAACGCAAACAGCATTGCGGTTATGAATGCTTCTTTCCCAAAGGAGAAGAATATTACCCGCCAGATCAGTTTTAAGGTGAAGAACAAAGATGGCGAAGGCCGAACGGTTAATTCGGTTGTAAAAGGAATTGCGAAATGGAATGGCAAAGATTGCTACACTGTAGAGCTGGAGCTGACCATGAATTTCATGTCGCACAAAGAGAGTCGAAAAGTGGAGTGCATTCTTGCCGATCTGGAAGATGCTCCATACAAACTTTATGTAGGTCAAAATTGGCTTGGTGATGACATGGTCATCAAGGAATGACCTCCCCCAACCCCTCCTTTCTAGGAGGGGAGCTTTGGAACAATTACGACATTAGTTCAGACCACCAATCTCCCCCAGAAAAGGGGGAGTGTCCGCCTGAGGCGGACGAGGGGGTTATTGAGAAGCTAGTTTTCTGAGAATATCAATCAATCGTGGGTCGCTGGGCCGCGGTGCGTTCGAGTCAACCACTTTTCCTTTTTTATCGAAAATGAGATAACGCGGAATACTGCTCACACCGAACTTAGAAGTAACCTCAGAACCCCAACCTCCTTGAGAAAGACCGTGTGTTCCTTCAATTCCCAATTCCTCGATAGCCAGTTTCCAAACCGTTTCCGTGTTATCTATTGAGATGTAAAGGAATTCAATGTTCTTCAACTCCTTTTTAGAAAGCTGATTTTTCAACTCCTTGGCGTGAGGAAATTGCTTTCGGCACGGGCCGCACCAGCTTGCCCAAATATCCAAGTAAACCACTTTTCCTTTCAGGTCTGATAGTTTGAAAGTCTTGCCATTCAAGCCCATCACCTCCACATCAATTTCTGTTTGGTCGGCATCTTCTTTTAGTACAATTTCAGCCTCCTCATCCTTCGCTTTGAGTCTTTCGCTGAGGCTGTCTTCCACCATTTTCGTGTAAATCTCAGCCCCCTCGGTTTCTGCAAGGAACTCGTTCATCTGACGCAGCAATGATGGCTGAATATTCATCGCTTCTTGAAGCATGGTTTTGGTGAGATAGAATTGCAACGATTGCCCTTTCAGTTCAGCCCGAGCCAGATTAAACGCCTCCTGAATGGTCGTGTTTCTATCAGGAAACTTCATAAAATCATATTGCTCCAACGCTTTGTATGTGACGTATTGCAAAAGCATTTCTCGGAAGAAACGGCTGTCCAGTTCAGAAGCCATGTTCATGCGCTCCCAAGTAAGTCCTTCAATCAGAACCTTCGGGATTTCCGTTGCCTTCGGGATGTTACTTGCGGCAGATTTGGCACTCGAAAACTGGAACAGCGACAAATAATAATAGTAACTCGCGTGATTCTTGAAAGCTTTTTGGAAAGCTTCAGGCAGTTCGCCTTCAAACTTTTCCATGGCATGGATCACATCATTCCGAACGCTGAATGCATCCATTTCCATAGCGTCAATATTGGAAGCATCTTTTGCCTGTTCTTCCAACCACTTGATTGAGAATTGACTTGCGAATTTCTCGTTCAGCTGCGTCATGAAATTGGAAATCGCAGCGGCATCTCCATTCGTTTGCACATCACCATCCAAGAAATCCGCATCGAATGCCAATTCAAGTGAAGAAGCACCTTTCCAGAGATAGAACTTCTTGTCTTTGTCCCTATAAGTGAGTTTTAACCAACCCGAAGAAGGAATTGAGATATTCTTCGAGAAAGCATTTCCTGAAACCTGGATTTGCTCATGCCATGAATTACCGAACCAATCTTGCGGAAATTCAGCACGCAGATTCTCATCGGCCATGCCTGAAATCTCACCACTCAATTTCAAGTCCTGAGCAGCGGCTATTCCAACAAAAACAAATGCAAAAAGAAGACTAAACGTACTTCTCACGCAGTCTTACTCTACCTTAATAATGCGTGCAATTGCTGGACGCTTATCGGTAATAACCCGTACGAGGTAAGACCCCTTTGCAAGGCCCAAATCTGCAGCATTCAGCACATACTTTTTCTTGCCAGGAGTCATTTTCCCGCTATCTAGTTGGTGAAGAACGCGGCCTTTAAGATCGATCAGTACTACATCCGCCTGAAGATCTTGATACACTTCAAATTGTACGGTTGTTTCTGAAGTGAAGGGGTTCGGATACACTTCAATTCCCGAAACAGGGAACGCAGTTCCCTCCTCAACACTGGCGTTTGGATCTGACTGTTTAATGATGGCCCATTCATCCAGAATTTCACCGTCTTTGGTCAAATATTCTCCAAAAAGGGTGTCTCCGTGTATGCGCAACATGGTGGACCCAACGCATGTATCACATCCATGTCCTGCATACATAACTGGGTGCTCTAAACCAGCCTCCGATTCTGTGCTACCAGAGTTACCTTGAACAATATACATTGTACCTAAATTCTGATTGGGACCATCCTTATACTTTATGTAAGGTTCACCTTCAGACAGTTTGCCACTGGAACCATCAACTAAATGTTGGTTTGGGTCAAAGTCATTCACGTCATCGCTGTAATAACCATTCACCAGATAGGAGCGTTCGTAAACATGACTGTGACCAGCAATCAGCAAATCCACACCATAACTCTCAAGTACAGGGCAAATATTCTCTAGAACCGCCTTCATATATACTTCGTAAAAGGTTCCCGTCTCATGCGATCCATCTGTATACGGTGGTTGATGTATAAAAGCAACCACCCATGGCTTATCGTTGGCCTGAAGATCAGCATGTATCCATTCTGTGAATGGTGAGCCATCGAAACCCGAGTTGACCGCTGCAGACTGAACACCTGTCCAATCCCACATCTCATTTATCGGATTACCAATCTCTGAGTTCAAAGACATGAAATGCACGTTCCCATAATCGAATGAATAGTATAGTTCATGGCCAGAAGGCACACCACCGATTTCTCCATTTGTTGGCACATCTACGACATCGTAGTAAGGGCCATCGTGAGTTAAAGGGTCACCACCCAGAATTGACACTAATGGGTTACCATCTACCGACAAGTAGTCATGATTCCCCGGTGTTGCCATGAATGGAACACGTGTTAAAACTTCTGGGTAACCGTATGTTGGTTCAAAAACGGTTTCAGTGTACTCCGCGTCCGTTCCATCAGGGTATGCATTATCACCCAACCAGAACCACAAATCGGGCATTTCATCGCCAATACGATCCAAATAGGCATTCTTAACAGCTACTTGCTTGGAGTTTCCTTTTCCGAAATCGCCAATTGCCCAAATATTGATGGGCTGAACTGTTCCGATTTCTGGTGATGTTTTGAAGCGGTGATCATTATCGGCACCAGCTAAAACGTTGCTTCCATCTCCGACTGCATAGAAATACTCTGTGTAAGGGTCAAGTCCGGTGATTTCCACATTGTGGTCTGTAACGGCCGCAGCAACATCCACCTGATTATCCATTACGGTTGCCAAACTTGTTCCATAATAAACACGGCTGGGAGTTGCGGCATCAGTTCGCCACATAATTTTCATACTACTTGAAGTAGGAAATTGAAGGTATGGTCCTCGAACAACATTTTGAGATTGTGCCGTGAATAGTCCGAAGCATATTACGGACGCAATTGATAGTACTTTTTTCATTGTAATTGTGAATTCAGGATTTCAAATTTACGTTTTAACTGGTTTGGTAAATGGTAAAGAGCTGACCTTAACGAAATCGTGTTATTACTACTTTCACCACCCTTGATGCAAAACCGAGTTTTCATACTTCTTCTCGTTCTTTTAAGTGCTTGTTCTGAGGATGCGTTAGTTCCATGCAGCTCTGAGGCATTTACCGGCAAATTATGCCGCAAGTACCAATACTACAATGACCAACCTCAGGGTTTTACGGAATATGAATATCAAGGAGATTCAGTGGTATTCGGGAATGTTTACTCCACTGATTCCGAGTGGCAGAAAAGCATTATTACGCGCTACAGAAACGGACAGTTAAGTGTCATAACCGAGCAATTTCCAAATTCAAATTCTCGGGTAGAAACCTGGCATTATAACGAAACGGACAGCCTTTCATTCATCGTTTACGGAGCTAACGACAGTTCTCTGATCGTCAAATACGATGACGGCAAACGATTTCAACAGATCAGGGTTGCCGGAAACGACACATTGGGATATTCGGAGTACCGTTATTATCAGGATGACGGTATGTTGTATCGCATCACAGAATTTGACAAAAACGATTCGCTCCTATCTTACCGGAACTTCGATTATTTCGATGGAAACGATGGGACGTTTTACAGAGAAACCTATTACACTTCAGAACACGAACTTATTGGAAGAAGGCGATTCGGTTTTTCACAGAATGGGTTGATAAGTTCCATGACATACAGACTGACGGATGGCACGCTGGCCGAAAGCAAAGAGTACATTTATGATAGTGCTGATAGGCTGATTGAAGCGTACGGTCAGCAATACGGCAATACTTCTAAATCTGTTTACCTCTACAACTGATATGAGCGACCATTCTCTGAAAGACAAGATCAATTCCGTTTACAAGTTCCATGATGCGTTTGGCATTGAGAATAATGACCAACCACAAAGCACTTTGACAGAAGCAGATGTTTTGCTTCGTCATCGCTTAATGCATGAGGAAAATGAGGAGTATTTGGAAGCAGCCAAGAATGGCGACCTGGTAGAAATTGCCGATGCTTTAGGTGATATGATGTACATCCTTTATGGCACTATTTGCAAGCACGGGTTGCAAGACAAGATCGCTGATATTTTTGATGAGATCCATCGCAGTAACATGAGCAAACTCGGTGCTGATGGAAAGCCGATTTACCGAGAAGATGGCAAAGTAATGAAGGGTGAGAATTACTTCAAACCAAATATTGCCAAATACCTGGCTGCGCAGACAGAGGAAGAGCACGTTGGCAATTGATCTGATTATTTGATGGTGAAAACAATTCGAATAATTTGCCTCGCTTCGGCATTCGTATTGTTTGCATCAAGTGGTTTTGCTGAGGTGCATCCATTAAAGATGTCGTTCAGTAATCTGGTAATCAATTCAGACGGCACCATCGTTTTACAGACACGCATTTTTTTGGATGACATTACTGCACAAATACAAGAACGGTACGACTTGGATACGGTCGACTTTTCTACACTAGAAAGCAATGCCACGCAATCGTTGCAGGAATACCTTTCCGAGCACTATTACTTTGAGCAAAATGGAAAGAAGTCGGAATTGAAAATCGACTCTGTATTTTTCTCCAGAAACCGATTGGCATTGGCGCTTTACCTGAGTACGGAAAAGCCACTGGATGCAACAAAAGAGATATTCCTGACAAACACGTTATTGTGCGAAGCATCGGAAAAACAAAAAAATGACATCCTCTATTTGGAAAAGCATTACCTACTGAACACCGCTAATCCAAGAATGAAAATTGAATTCAACTGATGACACATTACATTCAACTTGGCATTGAGCATATTCTGGACCCGGAAGGACTGGATCATCTGTATTTCATCGTTTCGTTTTGCTTGCTGTACGCCATTCAAGACCTGCGTAAAATTGTTGCGCTGGTCACCGCTTTTACCGTAGGCCACAGCATAACGCTTGCGCTCGCTGCGCTTGATAAGATCAATGTCAATCCAGAGCTGATCGAAACACTTATTCCCATCACAATTCTGATAAGTTGCTTGCTTAATTACTGGACTCTTCTGAGGGAAGGCGAATACCGAGCTCCAAAAGGTTATCTGATCTACTTCGTGATTCTATTTTTTGGGCTGATTCACGGATTGGGCTTTTCCAATTTCCTTTCGGCCATGTTGTTTGAAGGAGAAAGCATTGTTGCTCCGTTACTTGGGTTCAACATCGGCATTGAGGTAGCGCAACTGATCATCGTTTTTGCGGTACTCTTGTTTCTTTCATTGAGCGACAGATTCCTGAAATGGAAGAAAGCGGTACGGTTGACGGTGAATTCTGTGGTCACCTTAATGGTGCTACAGATGATTTTCATGTAATCGAAATCAGCTAGCCTTTCGAACAAAAATCCTCGTCAAATTGGCGAGACTTTTCCCTAGATATTATTTTGGCGGCTTACTATTCAAAACCATCTATAAATGAAGATTGTAAAACAGTTTTTCCTATTCAGCATTGGCGTGATGTATTTGGCATCATGCGGTCAAAATCAACCAGCCCAAGAGGCGGATGATCATGGTCAAAGTCATGAACACGGACATGAGCATCATGGAGAATCGCATGACCATGCAAAGGAGACATTTTCCATTGCCACGCTTGTCGATGAAGTGAAAACTGTTCCCGATTCGATTATCGATTATCTGCATGCGCAGCACCACTCGCACAAAGTATTGGAAAGAAGAACGGTTCCATCTGGTTATGAGACGAAAAACCTGAAATACTGGAAGGATTACGCTGCAAATGTTGAGGACCTGCCCACCATTAACCCTGGCCCTGGCGAATACGTACACGTGATGGAAGGCTACAAAAACGGCTATCAAAACCTGGTCATTGGAATTACCGAAACTTTCCCCGGTGGAGCGCCACCAATGCATACTCACAAGGGAGAAGAATCTCACGTTTTATTGGAAGGAGAAATCCTTTATGCGCTTGGCGATACCATGTTCACAATCACGGCTCCATATATCGTCAACATTCCTCCAATGGTGCCGCACGCATTCAAGAATATTGGCGATAAAACAGCCAACTTAGTGGTCATATTTCCAACCAATGTTTGGGAATATGATGTGTTGGATTATTTCCCGTTTGAGGAAGCCAAGGAATAGGAATTGCCTGACCGATCAATCCGCCAAGCTGTAGATAACTAAGCCGCTCAAGAGTTTAGGCACCACATAAGTACTTTTGGGCGGCATGGTTTTGCCTTGATCGGAGATCGCATAGAACTGCTGGCCGGTTACAGGAAAAAGCGAAAACGCAATGCTGTATTTTCCCGTGTTAACCAACCTTTCCAACTCTTGCGGACCTTTCGTTCCCGGCACAAAACCAATGCGGTCATCGTTTCGCAGGTCGGTAATTCCGAGTAGCGGTTTCAGAATTTTATTCGATAGAATGCTGACGTCCAAAGACGCAACTGCCTCAGTGGTTCTTCTTCCTTTATAAACCAACTTGTACCAGTGGTCGCCCAAACACATTCCAAAGTGTCCTGGCTGTTCTGGCTTTATTGGAATCTGCTCCTTGAAATAGACCTCAAAATCTTCGGATAATTCTTCTAAAAACTGAGCAACTCCTTTATCGCCAAGATCCTTTACAACGCGGTTAAACTCACAGATTTTCAACTGATCATCCGGAAAGAAAATCCCGAGGAAGTAATTCCATGGTTCGTTACCAGCGACCTTACCTGCTTTTAACCAGCGATCGTGAGCTAGAAGCACAGACGAAGCCGACCGATGATGTCCATCGGCAATGTAAACATGCTCAAGCAAACCCAACTTTTCCGAGAATTTCGATGTCCAATTCGAATCACTCACCTTCCAAAGCTGGTGTCGTGTTTCGGTATCATCTACAAAATCAAGCATTGGCTGATCTTGTCTTACGATCTCCATCAACAGTTCTAAACTGCCGTTTCGAGGATATGTGAAGCAAACGGGCTCCGCATTGACCTCCACCACATCGAGGTAATCCCGTAAAATTGCTTCGCGACTGGCAATGGTCTGTTCGTGAATACGGATTACACCAGCATCATAATCCTCTACAGAAGCACATCCGATGATGCCTGTGAACGACATCCGACCAATAAACTGCGTGTAGACATAGAAACACGGAGTATCATCCTGAACAAAAACACCTTTGTTGAACATCGCGTCTAAAACACGTTTACTCTGATGAAAAAGCTCCGTTGAATTGGCTGGATGCTCTTGACCAGTCAACACCTCTGGACGAATCACATTCAGAAACGATTCCTTATTGGAATTCAGAATGTACCGGATATCCTGCTTGGAATACGAATCGTACGTACGACTGACCACCTTGGCCGCATTATCTGGCCTCGGACGGATGCCTCGAAGTGGGCGAACATTTGCCATGCGCTAAAGATGCAGAAATCAGTTCACTGCTGCTATGATCTTTTCAGCCAACTCAATACCAATACGGGTTTGCGCCTCGTTGGTCGAAGCACCAATATGTGGCGTTACAGAAATGCGCGGATGATTTAAAAGGTCTTCTCTTGGCGTTGGTTCGTTCTCAAACACATCCAAGCCTGCGGCCAAAACCTTGCCTGATTCCAGCGCAGCAAGTAAGGCGTCTTCATCAATAACTCCACCTCGCGAAGCATTTACAATTCGCACACCTTCTTTCATAATTCCAAACTCAGCCGTGCTTATCAATGCACCATCTTTTGGTTTTGGAACATGAAGCGAAATGAAGTCGGATTGTTCAAGTAAATCGTTCAAACCGATTGTTTCAAGTGTAACATGAACTTCTCCGTAAGTGTGAACATCAAATGCCACTTTCACCTCTGGAATGAACGGGTCGTGCGCAACGACTTTCATACCCAGACCAAGCGCCATTTTAGCCAACGCTTGACCGATTCGACCAACACCTATAATACCGAGCGTTTTTCCCTGAAGCTCCGAACCTTTTGAGTAGCTCTTTTTCAGTTTCCCAAATTCAGTTGTGCCAGAAACTGGCATTTCTCTATTCGATAATTGCAAAAAGCGAGAAATTGAGAACAGATGTCCAAGCACAAGTTCAGCCACTGATTGCGATGAAGCCGCTGGGGTATTGACCACGGCAACTCCACTGGCTTCTGCACACTTCAGGTCGATATTATCGAGCCCCACTCCTGCTCTGCCTATAGCTTTCAGGCCATCCCAACTTTTGAGCTCCGTTTCAGTTATTTGCGTTGCACTTCTTACCAGAACAGCAACAATCTCATTCTCCTTTATGAAAGCCGCCAACTCATCTTGAGCAACCTTCTCCGTTTGCACTTGAAACCCTGCCTTTTCTAAAATCTCTTTTCCTGCGGGATGAATCCCGTCATTCGCTAAGATCAATGCCATTATCCTTTGGTTCTTTCAAATTCCCTCATCACATCAACCAACACCTGAACGCTTTCAACAGGCATGGCGTTGTACATGCTTGCGCGGAAACCGCCTACAGATCTGTGACCTTTCAATCCGCTGATATTCGCATCAGCCAAAAGCTTATTGAATTCTTCAGTCTGTGAGTCATCATTCAATACAAATGTGGCATTCATACGAGAGCGGTCTTCCTTCTCCGCAGCTCCAGTGAACAGCCCATTCCGATCGATCTCTCCATATAATAGGTCGGCTTTCTGCTGATTTCTTTGATCAACCCACGCAACTCCACCGTTCTTCTTCAACCACTCCAACGTCAACATCGATACATATATAGAGTACACAGGTGGTGTATTGAACATACTGTCCTTGTCCGCATGAATCTTGTAATCGAGCATCGAAGGAAGTCCTTCATTCTTGCCAAGCAACTCATCTTTAATGATTGCCAGGGTCACGCCAGCAGGTCCAAGGTTTTTCTGTGCTCCTGCGTAGACTAACCCGTAGTCAGCCACATTTATCGGACGGCTAAATATGTCTGAAGACATGTCAGCAACCAAAACCGCATCAGTTTTTGGAGTGTGAAAAAACTCCGTTCCGTAGATGGTATTATTAGTTGTGTAATGAAGAAAATCCAACCCCGTTGGAATATCGAATCCTTTCGGGATGTAGTTGTAATTCTTGTCTTTCGATGAAGCGAGAACCTCAACGTTGCCAATTCGCTTGGCCTCCTTGATGGCTTTACTAGACCACGCACCAGTGTCGATATAACCCGCTGTTCCATTTTCAGAAAGCAGATTGAGCGCACTCATATAAAACTGCAAACTGGCACCACCTTGCAAGAAAAGCACCGAATATCCGGATGGAACATTAAGCATTTCCTTTACCAAACTGATGGCGTTTTCGGCCATTGTAACCATCTCTTTGCTCCTATGAGACATCTCTAAGATGGAAAGTCCAGTGCCGTTGTACTCTAAAACAGCTTGACTGGCCTGTTGAAAAACTTCTTGCGGAAGGATGCACGGACCCGCGCTGTAGTTATGAACCTTGGGTTTTAAGAGTGTGTCTGACATGTGTTTGAGTTTGTTTGCGCGAAAGTCTTAAATAATTGGGAAACAGCCAGTAAGGTCAAGATTAACTCTACTGAAAGCGTCCTTATGAAACAACGAATTATCGCATTCCGCCAAAATTCAAGTTGCTCAGTTCAATTGTTCGGAAACTTTCGTTGAAAACTAATCGACCGAAAAATTTGATTTATTCGGGAGTTCGTGTTCATTTGTTCTTACATTTAAACAATTGTTAACCAAAAACTATTTAAAATGGCTGAAGCTTATTGTGTAAAATGCAAAGCAAAGAGAGAGATGAAAGACTCTAAAGAAGTGGTAATGAAAAACAAGCGTAAAGCTTTGAAAGGAGTTTGCCCTACTTGCGGAACAGGAATGTTCAAAATCTTGGGTAAGGCGTAAGCTAAACCTTTTCTCGTTCGGCATCAGATGTCGAACAGCTTTGCGATCTTAGTTGAAATACCAAGATCTCGAAAAAACAAAAGCCCCGATGTGTTTGCATCGGGGCTTTCTCTTTGAAGTAACTTATCTCAATATCCGTTGATGTGTTCGTTCAATTCATCAATGCTAGATTCGAAATCGAATGAATCATTCAACATGTAGTAGTTCCCGATGTCGTAGGTCTTATTATACGCGAATTTCGCATACTCCAATTTAGAATCCTCAAAATCGAACTCATCCATAATTCTTCTTACCTGATCGGCAGTAAGACAATTTGCACCTGTGATCTGCTTGGCTACAGTCAATTTAGAATCTTCAAAATCCTTTGAAGAAACAGAACGCTGCGCGTTAGCGAACTGACCTTCATCCATAGGCCATGGACAACCGATCGGGCCGCTGTAACCTGGCATTACGTAATGGTCCGTCTGACCTCCGCCAGTTGTTGTAGTTGTGGTTGTAGTAGTTGTGTGCGTTTCGGTGTAGGTCTCGCTGATGTTCACATTCATGTCAACGCCCATTCCGCCCATGTTCACGTCCACATTTACATCCGTGTCTTGCGCAAGAACTGTCATTGAACCGCAAGCAGCCAAAAGAGTCAATAGTTTTTTCATGTTGAGGTAGATTAAATTGTTGCTTCTGCTTAGCAAAAGCGATGCCAAAGATAATTCTGAAAATTGCTCAAAAGACCTTCAGGGTTTTGAAAACCTTGAAGGTCGAGTTAATCCTTAAAATCGCCTGGTTTGGAATCTTCAGGTAGATTATTGAGGCTGCGATTTTTGGCAAAGACATCGGTAATCAGCTCCCACTCCCCTTTCTTGAATTTGAGTGCGTCATAGCTGAAATCGGGTCCATAGAATTGGTACTGTCCTTCGAAGCGCGAGTCCTCTGGAGCGAGATGATCCATGATGATCATCTTCTCTTTTTCATCCCAATTCAAGGCCATAGAGACATCATTGGCGTATTCGTAAATGATGCGATGCGCGGGGCGCTCGTCTTTGTCTTTGAAAATGGATGAACCGAGAATGACAGACTTTCCTTGAAACGTAATGACATCAACCACTTTTCTATTCGTGATATTGTCTTTTCCATCCCAACCAAGAATGGTGTAATAGGTTTTGCCACGATGCTTGTCTGACAGGATTTTGTAATACAACGCTCCATACCACTTGTTTGGTCGAATGGGTTTGCGTTCAATGCGTTCCCAATCTTCGGTGTCTTCAAAAACCGTAACAGTAACCGATTTCTTGTCTGATCGGTGGCGCATAACGCAATGATATTGGAACGAACCGTCTTCAAAGGCCACATTCCAACAGGACATTTTCACAACATCATCTGGCGATGAAAGCTGACCTAGAAATGGAACAGAATCAAACAGCAAATCGAAGTTTTCTTCGTTGCTGTAGAATTCCGAAAGCATACTTTCGAGATTGGTGGCCGCAGCAATTTTTGAGGAATCCTCGGCAGTTCGCATGGTATCGAAAAGCACGTTGACAGGATCTCTGAAGGAGGCTTCTACTTGGGCAATGGCGCCAAATGGAAGGAGCAAAAGCAAGAATGCAGTTGCCGCCCGCGTTAGGGATTGGAGCAAGCTACCGTGTAGCGCGGAAAGCCCGACCCCTTTGCGTAGCATTGGGGTAACGCCCAGAAAATCATCCATATTCTTTCCAGAATTCATGCTTACAGATACGCTTTACTTGCTACAAAATTGCCCAATTTCCATCAAGACCTGCTAGGTTTCTAAAACCTAGCAGGTCTCCGTGAAACAAAAAAGGCGAGAACCATGTCTCGCCTTTCAAACTCCTTGCCTGTTTTTACAGGTGGAGCGATGCTTTCTTCTCAAGGTTTTCTTCCTTGGTGTGCGGATTGTCCTCATCGTCAACGCAACAGTCAACTGGGCAAACGGCCGCGCATTGTGGTTCATCGTGGAACCCTTCGCACTCGGTGCACTTATCGGTTACGATGTAGTACACGTCCATTTCCTTCGGCTCTTGCGCTGCATCGGCATCTGCCGTGAAACCGCTGAATCCCTTGAACTCGCCTTTCACGGAAGTTCCATCGGAAAAACGCCATTCCATGCCGCCTTCGTAGATCGCATTGTTCGGGCACTCTGGTTCGCAAGCCCCGCAATTGATGCACTCGTCTGTTATCTTGATAGCCATTGCTGTGTGTTTGTAGTTTTGCGGCCTCAAAGATAGTGGACACGGAATGAACCATCAACAGCGGATTACGGCTTTTACGGAATTGGGCAAACGATTGGCCGAAGTGGCGGAAAATCCTGCCGAGAGCAGTTGGGCTGCGGCTTTTCGTCAGGCCGAAGCCAAGAACGGATGGTTTACGCTGGAGAACATTTCCATTGCGCTGCGCGGAATTGCCTACATGCTGGATGCCGACAAACTTGAAAAGTGGTTGGCGAAGTACGATATTCCTGAGCGCGGTGATAAGAAAGTGGGATTGATCATGGCGGGGAATATTCCGTTGGTTGGATTCCATGATCTGTTGTGCGTATTGGCTTCTGGAAACTCGGCCGTTGTAAAGATGTCATCTCAGGATGATATTCTACCGAAAAAGTTGCTGGAAACGATTGAGGAGATTTCTCCAGAATTGGCTTCGCGAATTGAGTTGAGCGACCGAAAACTGCAAGGTTTTACGCACATCATTGC
>CAYWET010000043.1:0-32600 GCA_964457245.1 uncultured Chryseobacterium sp.
CTATATTTGCAACATCATTGCATTAAAAACGAAAGCACAAAAATGAAAAAAGTACTATTACCATTGTTAGCAGTTGCCATTGTTGGTGTTGTAGGTTGCCAGAAGGAAGGATGTACGGATTCCACAGCAACCAATTACGATGAAGATGCCAAGAAAGATGATGGCTCTTGCCTTTATGATGACCACGACCACGTCAACATTACGTTTGACGAGCCGACCGATGGACAGGTGATTGCTCTGGCAGATGCAGATGACGTTCACCTTCATATCGAATTTGAGTTTGAGGGAGAAGCACATGGTTTTGAGGTGACATTGGAGAACGAAACCACTGGAGCAGCTGTAGATGATTGGGAGGTACACTCACATGAAGCAAATCAAACTTTCATGCAAGAGGTTGATCTTTCTGGATTTGATCCGGGAGATGAGTTCCATTTGGAAGCTAAGGCTTTCACTAATCACGATGAAACTGAATTTGAAACAGCTGAAATTCACTTCGAGCTTGGACAATAGTTCTGAAGATAATACAGGACTCTAACGGTTTTTGGTTAACAGTTGTGTCCTTATTCTGGCCTTCTCGATGCATTCAGCCGCATCTTGAAGGCCTTTTTTATTCTTTTGCAAAATGAATTCAATGAAAAAGATAGCCGTATTCGTAAGCATCGCGCTACTCGGGCAGTCCTGTACCGAGCCTGACACAACATCGCCACTTATTGAGGTACTCAGTCTATCTCCAGAACCAGCCGCAGGATTAGTATGTGGAGAATCCGAGGGCAATGTGATTACACTAAACTCAGCAAATACATTGGAAATCACTTTCCGCTTGACAGATGATGAAGAGCTTTCTCAGTACAAGATCGATTTGCACAACAACTTCGATTGCCACGGACACTCGGGAAAAACTGAGACAACAGATTGGTTTTTAGTTTCTATTGAAGACGTTGCTGGTTCTGACCAAACGGTTACTCGCGAGCTAGCAGTTCCTACTGATGTTACAACTGGCCTGTATCATTTCAATATTCAGGCTACCGATGCAGCTGGCAATAATGCCGAATCTATATTCTACTCTTTGAACGTTATCAATGCTGACGACACTGAGGCTCCCGTATTGAGCACAACAACTCCAGTAAACTCAAGCTTCAGTGTTCAAAAAGGAACTTCGGTAAGTTTTGAAGGAACACTTTCTGACAACAATCCGCTTGGCTCTGGAACAAACGGACGATTGGAGCTTCGATATTGGAGTACATCCAACCAAACGGTCAATACGCTTTACGAAGAAGCTTTGGATGGCGGTATTGGTTCAACCTACAATTTCAGTTTCGATGCGGATGTTCCAGCAACTGTTGCTGATGGAACTTATATATTTGAACTTCGTGCTTTCGATGCGGTAAACAATCCATCGAACACGGTTCAATTTACGGTCGAAATATTTTGAAAAAAACTGCTTCTGCCCTACTCAAAGATCACGGACTTCGGGTAACCGATGTAAGAAAATCTTGCGTTTCGGTTCTTTCTAAAGCCAATGGCGCGCTTTCAAATGCTGAAATTGAAAGTCAATTGGAGAGCGTTGACAGAATTACGCTTTACAGAACGTTGCTGTCATTTGAAGAATGCGGTCTGATTCATCATTCTGTTGATGCATCTGGGCAAAAGAAGTACGCGTTGTGCTCCGACCATTGCGATGAACACGAACATCATGACAACCACGTCCATTTCCATTGCACAGAATGTGGTAAAACCAATTGTTTAGACAACGAAGTTCCATCGGATCTGAACTTACCATCTGGTTATCAGGTCAGCGAGATTCAGTTTAACGTAATGGGCGTTTGTCCGAGCTGTAACTGAGTTACCAATCGACACTTTCTTCCGATTCAGAAAGCAATCATGCCCTATTTTAGAGGCATGAAAAAACTGCTACTCCCCCTCCTGCTATTTGCCTTTTCGGTCACGGAAGCTCAGACCACGCATCAGGTATCTGTTACAAGCAATGCCTTTACTCCTGCCAACCTCATAATTGAGGAAGGCGACTCCGTGGTTTGGACCAACAACCAAGGCAATCACAACGTGAATGGCAGCACGGCAACATTCCCAAGCAATCCAGAATCGTTTTATAGTGGAACGGCCGCTCCTGCTGGTTGGGTTTACGGATACAGATTTGCTACCGTTGGAACTTACGATTATTGGTGCGACCCTCATGCTCCGAGCATGGCTGGAACAGTTACCGTCAATCCAACAGCACCAGTTAATGACGATTGCGCAAATGCCACCCTTCTTTCGGTCGGCCAGAGTTGCAACATGATTTCCTTTGATAGCGAAAATCAAACAGCGGAAAATCCTCAACCTGCACCTTCGCCAGGCTGTGGTTTCTTTCAAGGAAGTGATGTTTGGTTCCGTGCTGTTGTTCCAGCTTCAGGCGCTTTGCGAGTGGAGCGCAACAACGGAAGCATCAACGCGCAATTTGCCGTTTATTCGGGCACCTGCGGCAACATGGAAGTAGTTACCTGTGCACAGTTGGATGCTGCGAGAACCATCCATCGTCCAGACCTTGCTGGGCAAGAAATTTACATCCGCGTTTGGAAATATAATTCCGCAGATGGCGGCACCTTCGATCTCTGTGTTTGGGAACCCGAAATTCCAGTAAACAATTACTGTTCTGATGCCATTCCGCTTACGGTTGGTCAAACCTGTGACCTAGATACATTTACCTGCGTGTATGCCACAGCAGACACAACTCCAAATCAACCAAACCCTGGTTGCGGATTTTACCAAGGTGGCGATGTATGGTTTACGTTCAATCTGCCAGCATCTGGCGAGTTGAGAATTGAGCGTCAGAACATCAGCGGAAACGCACAATACGCAGTTTACGATGGAACATGCGGCAACTTTGAGGTATTAGATTGCGCACAGTTGGATGGAGAAACTACGCTTGTTCTACCTGATCAGGCAGGCCAAACACTTTACTTGCGAGTATGGGGCTACAACACGGAAGAAGGTTCCGAATTTGCCATTTGCCTGTGGGATCCACCGATTCCTGCAAATGATCTTTGTGCCGATGCCATTGACCTACCCGTTGGACAAAGCTGCACGCTTCAGCAGTTTTCAGGTTTTTATGCCACGCCAGATTCTGCGGGAACCGCACCATCTCCAGGTTGTGGATTCTATCAAGGCGGTGATATCTGGTTCACATTCGATATGCCAGCATCTGGTGAACTGAGAATTGATAGAAACAACATTGACGGAAATGCCCAATATGCCGTGTATGATGGTGTGTGTGGCAATATGGAAGTGGTGGATTGTGCACAGTTGGATGGCGGCACAACTTTGGTGCTACCCGACCTAGCTGGCGAAACGCTTTACTTACGGGTTTTCGGGTACAATACCGAAGAAGGCTCGGAGTTTGAAATCTGTCTTTGGGATCCGCCAGTTCCAGTAAATGACCTGTGTGCAAACGCGATTGAAATGTCCGTTGGAGATTCGTGTAATCCAGTTAGCTATTCTAGCAGATACGCGACTACCGACACAGCTGGAACAGCTCCAAGTCCAGGTTGCGGGTTTTACCAAGGTGGTGATGTTTGGTTTACGGTAGAAATGCCAGCCACAGGAATGCTGCATCTTGAAAGAGACAACATTGATGGCAACGCCCAGTTTGCTTTGTATGAAGGAACTTGTGGGAATTTCAACAGTGTAATAAGTTGTGCCCAACTGACCAGCGAAATGGAAGTAAATGACCAAAGTTTAGCTGGAGAAACGCTTTATCTCCGCGTGTTCGGTTATAACTCAGAAGAGGGTGCTGAGTTCGAGTTTTGCGCTTATGATACCACGTGTAATTCAACCGAAGTTTCTGTTCAGTATGATGGTGGTCAACTGGTAGCGGATGCAGGATTTGCTGATTACAATTGGTATGATTGCTCGGATACATCAGTAGTTGGAGCGTCAATTCAATTATTTACGCCAACACTCTCAGGGTCATATATGGTTTGCGTTTACACAACAGAAGGATGCTACACTTGTAGCGAATGTGAAGATGTGCTAATCACGGGAATCGAAGAAAACTCAGTGTCTCAAATTCAAGTTTACCCAAATCCATCAACAGGTTTGTTTGAGGTTAATTTGGGCTCACTTCAAAGTGTAAGTGTTCACGTGCTGGAGATTACCGGAAAGGCTATTCTAGAAGATCAAAAAACCAGTGATCGATTTATGCTTGATCTTAGTGATTTCGCAAATGGAGTCTATTCGTTGAGAATCACCACATCTGCAGGGTCGGTAACATGGAAATTGCTACTTCAGCGTTAACCTCGAACAATTAGATTCGTGATCAGTTAACTTGCCTTAACCTCCAACCAATAGTATGTACGTTAAAAGGAATTATGGCTTCGGAATGACCTTCAGTTGGTCTAAAAAGCCTTTCATAATTGGAACACTTTACGGACTCGGACTTTGCCTTTTCCACCTTGTGTTCGATATTCATATTGTGCTGCCTTGGCAACCGATAAGCGTAATTGGTATCGCGGTGGCTTTCTATCTAGGCTTCAAAAACAACAGCTCGTATGATAGGACTTGGGAAGCCCGAAAGATCTGGGGAAGCATTGTAAACAACAGCCGTTCGTTTGGTGCACAGGTTGTTTCATTTGTTCAAGGAGAAAATGAAGATGCCATTAAAAAAGAGTTGATATACAGGCATATAGCATGGTTAACTGCACTAAGACATCAACTAAGATTGGCCAGAGAATGGGAACATACTGAGGAGCGAGTTAAATCAAAGTATGCGCCTACTGTTTGCGAAGACTACAATAACAAGTTGAAGCTGGATGTGAAGTTGTTCATTTCAGACGAAGACATCAGTAGATACACACACTTCGGTAATTCGGCCACACATATTCTGGCCGATCAATCCAAAAGATTACAAGAATTGAGAGACCAAGGGTACTTCGAAGATTTCCGACATATGGAGTTGGTGCATCTCATCACTTCATTCTACGAAGACCAAGGGAAATCTGAACGCATCAAAAACTTCCCATTTCCCCGTCAATATGCTTCAACCGCACTTTGGCTCACTATGGTATTCTGCTTTCTGCTTCCGTTCGGAATTATGGATGTATTCCACAATTATTCAGGCTGGCTGTTCTGGACCTGCCCATTTATCGTTGGTCTGGTAACTTGGATTTTCTTCTTGATGGAGAAGATTGGAGATTATTCTGAAAATCCGTTTGAGGGTACATACAACGATGTACCGATCACAACCATCGCCAGAGGCATCGAAATTGACCTTCGGCAGATGATCAACGATACCGACATTCCAAAACCATTGGAACCGCAGAATGGATTCCTACTCTAACTTGAAACTTGCGGTTGTTTCGATAATGCTGTTTGCTGCTACAGCATGTTCGCAAGATGAAGAAGTGTGTTCAGATGCTGAAGTTTCAGCTCCTCAGATTATTCTTGTGGTTGGGCAATCGAACACACACGCTGGATTGGGGTTAGACCCGAACATCGACATACCTGAAGACGGCATTTACCAGCTTGGAAGATTTGAAAACAACAATTGCATCATTCAAGCTGCCGAACCATTAGACCATCACACCAAATCTGAAGGGAGAATCGGTTTTGCGCTAACTTTTGCAAAACTGCTGAAGCAACAGAACCAGCATGACATTCTGATTGTACCATGCGGATTTGGTGGAACTGGCTTTGCGGATAACCGTTGGAACAAAGGAAACGACCTTTATGAAGATGCCGTTGACCGCATAAATACCGTTAAGGAGAAATACCCTGACGGTGAAATGACAGCCATACTTTGGCATCAGGGAGAAACCGATGTGTTCCTAGGCAATCAGAATTATCAGAACGATATGGACACGTTTATCAGTAACCTTCGCAATGATCTTGGAGATGATTCCATTCCATTTATTCTTGGAGGAATGGTGCCATATTGGGTTGAGCAGGCTGCTGATCGACAACAGCAACAGCAACTGATAAAAGAAACAACTGACCGTTTAGGTGCAATAGGATATGCAGACCCAACGGTTCCAACCGTTATTGAGAAAACGGACAACACCTTCGATGAGATTCATTTCGATGCCGCAGGACAACGAGAGCTGGGTCAGCGCTATTTTCAGCAATTCCTTTTGCTGACAGAATGAGCTAGAAATCGCTTAGAATTCGCTCTTAAAGTGGAATTGGATCTTCGGATATTGTTCCTGAGCCATCTGCAACGCCCAAGCACTATCGGCTAAGAATACCAGCTTTCCGTCCTTGTCTTCCGCTAGGAAATTCAACTTCATATCCATGAATTTGTCCAACTCAACTTTGTCATCCGAACTGATCCAGCAAGCCTTGTGAAGACTCACTGATTCGTAACGACACTTAGCACCATATTCGTGTTCCAATCGGTGCTCAATAACCTCAAACTGAAGCGCACCAACACAACCAATGATCTTTCGGTTGTTGACCTTCTTGGTAAACAGCTGCGCAACCCCTTCATCCATCAGCATATCAATGCCTTTGTTGAGTTGCTTGGTTTTCATCGGGTCGGCATTCTCAATGTAACGGAACAATTCTGGAGAGAAACTCGGAATTCCCTTAAAGTGAAGCGGCTCTCCTTCAGAAAGTGCATCGCCAATTTTGAAGTTGCCGGGATCATGCAGACCGACAATATCTCCCGGAAATGCCTCATCGATCACTTCCTTCTTCTGTGCCATGAACGAAGTCGGGTTGCTGAACTTCAAATTCTTGCCTAACCGAACATGATTGTAAGGTTTGTTCCGCTCAAACGTTCCTGAAGTAATACGCAAGAAGGCGATACGGTTTCGGTGATTCGGGTCAATATTTGCGTGAATTTTGAACACAAAACCTGAGAACTTATCGTCCATTGGTTCGATGTGTCGCTCCTCGGTTTCCATGCCTCTTGGAGATGGCGCAATATCCACGAAGCAATCCAACATCTCCCGAACCCCGAACATGTTCAAGGCACTACCGAAGAATACCGGAGCCACCTTGGCATCCAAATAGTCTTGAATGTTCAGTTCATCATACACGCCATTGATCAACTCAACCTCATCGCGAAGCGTAGAAGCTGCCTCCTCGCCTACCATCTTATCAACCAATGGGTCATCCAAGTCTTTGATGTCAACGGTATCTTCCTTACGCTGTTTGTCCGTTCCGCTAAAAAGCGAAAGATTATTCTCGTACAGATTGTAAACACCTTTAAATCGCTGCCCCATTCCAATAGGCCAACTCATTGGGCGAACACCGATCTGCAGCTTCTCCTCTACTTCATCAAGCAGTTCAAACGCATCCTTTCCTTCGCGGTCAAGTTTATTGATGAACACGATAACAGGCGTGTTGCGCATGCGGCAAACCTCAGCCAGCTTCTCAGTCTGCGCCTCAACTCCTTTCGCAACGTCAATTACAACAATTACGCTATCCACGGCCGTAAGCGTACGGTAGGTGTCTTCCGCAAAATCTTGGTGACCAGGCGTATCAAGAATGTTGATCTTCTTGTCCTTGTACTCAAACCCCATTACCGATGTAGCAACCGAGATACCACGCTGTTTCTCAATCTCCAAGAAATCGGATGTAGCGGTCTTCTTGATCTTGTTGCTTTTTACAGCTCCAGCCACTTGAATGGCCCCACCGAAAAGGAGCAACTTTTCTGTTAGTGTGGTTTTACCTGCATCGGGGTGACTGATAATGGCGAATGTGCGCCTTCTTTCTACTTCTTGCTTGTTGGTCATGACGAGGTCGCGAAGATATGATCATTGTGTGATGATGTGAAGATGTGAAGATGTGATGAAGCGATTCTTCATCACCTCATAGCTTATTACTTCATGCCTCAATGATCAAACCATCATAAGCCAAACGAATATGATCTGGCAATTCCTGCTCCACAATGGAATGATTGCCTAACAAATGGCTGATGTGCGTGAAATAACCGCGTTCGGGCTTTAGGTCTTCAATAAACTCCAACGCCTGTTCCAAGTTCATGTGCGAGTGGTGTTCCTTCTTCCGTAGAGCATTTACAACGATCACTTTCGAACCACGGATCTTCTCCCGCTCTACCTCATCAATGAATTTCGCATCTGTTATATAAGTCAGGTCACCAAAACGAAACCCATAAACAGGCATCTTTCCGTGTTTCACTGCAATTGGAATCACTTCAATTCCATGTACTTCAAACGGCTTATTCTCAATCAGATTGAACTGAATGATAGGCGCCCCTGGGTACGGATTCTTCGCGAAAGCGTAATGGTAAATACGATGCAACGCCTCTTCCACTCCTTCAGAACCATACAATGGCATATTCTTACGCTGCAAGAAATTGATGGCACGGATATCATCCAAACCCGCTACATGGTCCATATGCTCGTGTGTAAACAGCACCGCATCGCAATCCACATTATTAGAGCGCAACATCTGTTGCCTGAAATCGGGCCCCGTATCGATAACAATCTTGATGTCATTTATCGAAACAATCACGGAAGATCGTAACCGATGGTCGCGTGGGTCGTCTGATTTACAGACAGGACAATTGCAACCAATAACCGGAACTCCTTGCGAAGTGCCAGTACCTAAGAATTCAAGCTTTACAGATTGCGCCATGTACTGCCCAAATATAGCCCGAAGGAATTGAGCAAGCAGCATCTTTTAAGAGCCGTTGCTTATGCTATTTTTGGGCTACCGCGAATGAGGCTTTTTCTTGCAACCATCTGTCTGATTCTATGCTCATTATTTGGGTATGGTCAGAACGGGCTTCCGTTCATGACAGACATTGAGCTCAGCAGGCAGTTCAGCGATTCAAGAATTGGAAGCATTGTGCAAGACGGTGAGGAGAGTATGTATTTCTCCACCTCAAGAGGATTATTGAAATTCGATGGGGTCCGTTGGTCTAGAATTGCGACTCCATCGCCAGCAATCAAGGTCTATTATCATAACACTTCCAACCGCGTTTTCGTCAGCCTCAAACAAGGAGTTGTAGAATTGGTCAAGTCAGATTCTGGCGCCTACTCCGTTCAACCAATCCCCGGAATAGATTCCAAACAGCCATTCTCATACATCATCGGAACCGATAGTGAAGTGTTCTTCATTGGCGAGAACGAGATCTACAGATTACAACCACTCACGAAAGAACCGAGCAAGCAATTCGCCTTTCCAGAAATGCTGATCAGCGGTGCATTCAGCCACCAAGACCAACTCTATCTCCTCTTCTTCCAAGATGGGCTCTTCAAATGGAGCGAGGAGAATCTCGATATGATCGGCAGTTACAACGCCATGTCAGAAGATCAAATGCTGTTTTCTTTCGAGACAGATGCCGGAACATACATCGGTTTCGATAGCGACCTTCTTTTCCGATTTGATGGAAATAAGATCAATAGCGTAAAAAGTCATCTTCAGAAATTCCTAAAAGACAATCTCCTTTCAGACGGAATTGTATTGAATGATTCGTTGATGGCATTTTCCACATTGGCAGGTGGTGCTGTGGTGGCGCAGATACATTCCAACGAAATCGACTACCGTTTCGATTATTCAACAGGAGCCAGAGACAACGAGATCTTCTGCTTGGGCGTTGACCGAGATAAAGGTCTGTGGCTTGCTTACGAAGGCGGCCTAACCCGTGTGGATCTTTTACAACCCGTAAGAAGTTTCAGTGGTTATCCTGGGCTGGAAGGCAATCTCACCACCAGCATCATGGCAAATGGCCAGCTTCATGTGGGTACAGGAAACGGAGTTTTCGTGCTGAAAAAAGCTACCAGTCAGGCGGAGATAAAACGGATGATGGAAGAAATGATCCGTAAGCGTGAATCGGCCAAGCAAGAGCAGGTTTCGAACTACGTTCCGCCTCAGCAAAAAATAAATCAGCGGAACGAAAGTGAATCGGTCGATCTGCTGGAACGCTTTCAGGAAAACCCGAAAGAAGTCAAACAGGAACTCTCACGAAAGGAGATCAGAGAGCTGAAGAAAGAACTTCGTAAACAGCGAAGAGAAAACCGCCAAAATAAATCCGTTGGCGAGGCCATTGAAGACCTGTTCACGGGTAATAGTGACGAGGAAGAGGAAACTGTAGAAGAACCAGAAGCTTCAGAAGAAAAGTCTGCTGGACCAGACCCAATGAAAGGCCTGATTCCTGACCCGAAAACAGGTGTTTCGGGTAGCGGAATGACCGCCCCTCCAGGAAGTGGAGGCATTAAACGAAGCAAACCACAGGTGCTATCACAACAGGCCACCAAGAAAACGGAGGAAGAAGATCAGCACAAGCTTAAGACGCTTCGAAATTCCTATCTCTTCAAGAAAGTGAAGGGAATTGACGTTAAATGCCGACAACTCATTCAGGTCGGAAGCGAAGTTTTCGCGGCAACCAACAACGGTCTTTACATCATTCGGGGCGAAAGTTCGGAGAACTTGACGCCTAACAGGTATGTGAACTTCGTTTCTAAAAATGCAGACGGAACCAAACTGCTGCTTGCAACGCTCGAAGGTGTTTATGAACTATCTAAGAACAGTCTGGGCAAATGGATGCCAAGATCGCTGAATGACACGGTCAAATTTGTAGCCTACAACGTTATTGAGGATGAGGAAAAAAGCATCTGGGCCGGAACCGACAATGGTGCTTACCGCTATTTTCTGGATGAGGTGAGGTTCTACCCTCTTCCTCAAGTGCTGAATGAAAGGGTTTTGGTGACCAACGCTTACGGAAAGGTGCATTTGTTACTTCCCAATTCACTGTATCACTACGTAACAGATTCAGATACCATTCTGCCGGCTTCGCTTCCAGAAGTTCCCGCTTCAGATCGGCTCGATTACATGCTTGGCAATGAAGGGGTGATCTGGATTCAATCGGCATACGGTTGGCAAGTGCTTAACGGAGAGCAGTTCACCCCTATGCTACCCTACCTTGATCTGTTTGAGGACATCCGACATCTGGGCACCGATGACCAAGGGAACATTTACGTCATCGATAAAGGCACCAACGTCTATTCGCTCGAACATCGCAATACAAGCGAGGATTACGGTTTCAATGTCTACATCCGTCAGGTTACCGATGGCAGTGGGCAGCCATTCGCCATGGGCGATATGAAGATACTTTCAGATGGTTCGTCCATGGTCTTCAGCGTTTCTGCCCCATTCTACCTCAAAAACGAAGGAACGCAATACCAATACCGTATTCAAGGACTGCGAGATAGCTGGCAAGCGTGGTCAGATAACCCCAAGATCGATCCGGGAATTATACCACCGGGCGATTACACGCTTGAAGTGCGTGCACGCAACATTTTGGGCGAGGTAAGCGAGATAAGAACACTGGCTTTCAGTGTACCGCAACCATGGTATCTGCGCTGGTATGTCATTGTGGTTTATGTGCTCATCCTCGTACTGGTGGTTTGGGTCATTATCAAATCCCGAGAACGTAGCCTTCGTGAAACGCAGCGCATTCTAGAAGCCAAAGTGGCGGAGCGTACCGCTGAATTGGAAAAGGAAAAAGTGAAAACGGAAGAGCTGCTGCTCAACATTCTTCCGAAAGACACAGCATCCGAACTTCAAAAGAACGGTAAGGCAACGGCTCGCCATTACAATCAGGTTTCCGTTCTGTTTACTGACTTCAAAGGATTTACGCAGTTTGCAGAGAACACGCCACCAGAGAAACTGGTAGACGAGCTACATCGCTACTTCGTGAAGTTCGATGAGATCATTGGCAAGTATTATCTCGAAAAGATCAAGACCATTGGTGATGCCTACATGTGTGCGGGTGGTGTTCCGATCAGGAACAGCAGCAACGCCATTGCCATTACCCTGGCCGCGCTAGAAATCCGAGATTTCATGATGCAAGTGGCCGAAGAGAACAAGGCCAAAGGAGAACCGGTACTTCAGATACGTATTGGAATTCATACAGGCCCATTGACTGCGGGCGTGGTGGGCATGAAGAAGTTTGCCTACGATATTTGGGGCGATACCGTGAACACGGCCAGCAGAATGGAATCGTCTTCAGAACCGGGGCGCATCAATGTGTCCGGCACCACGCACGAGATGATCAAGAAGTATTTCGACACCGAATACCGAGGTCAGAAAGAAGCCAAAGGAAAAGGTTTGGTAGAAATGTACTTCGTGAATGCCATCAAACCCGAATTCTCCGAAAACGGAGAAGGCAAAATCCCAAACAAAGGCATTTGGGAGTTGATTGGGTGACGAAACTTGAATTGTTAAAATGTGAAATTCAAATCGAACATAACAGCCTGACTTCCCATTCTAATATTTCAGCGGAATTCTCAATTAAAAAACAAGCGTCACATCGGAATTACTTCTTCTGAACTTTGCGTGTTATGGAGACGTGGGGTGTAATCAACTGAATCAGATACAGTCCGTTCCCACCTGTTATTTCATATGAAAACGACTGTTGAGAATTTAACTGGGTTAAATAAATCAGCTGACCTAAAGGGTTGAAGATTCTTAGCAAAACATTGACATTCACCTTATTTAGTTCAACGTGTATTTCTCCAGAGGTAGGATTAGGAAACAACACAACATCATCTAAACCCGTTGCCTCTACTACTCCAATTCCCGTGACATTAAAGCACGTAGAAGTATCAGTGCATTCTTGGTGGGTCACTTGAATAGCATAATTACCATCTACAGTGGGTGTATACGTAGCGTCAGTTTCACCAGGTATGGTGTGAAAGTTCTGGTCACAATCCAACCATTGGTAAGACGCACTTTCAGTAATCGCACTTAATGTTCCGTTAGTATTAACAATGGTAAGATTCATTTCATCTAGCAAGATTGAGACCTGTAGCTGAACTAACGTATCTGATTCCAACCCACCATCCAACACTTGCCAGTAATTACCACTATGAGTATAGCTGTAGGAATTAAAGACTACCGTATCGCAATCAGTAAGATACAACTCGATTTCTTCAGACCAATGCGGTAATGCTGCTTCCCTATGCACAATATGTGAAGTCGTGTTTGTGATAATCGGCTCGTTGTAATCGAAGTAAATATCAGCTGTGTTATTAAGAGGTGTATGGTCTGGTAGGTCTGCAACCTGATTGATTTTGAAACAAACGAACCCGTGGCTTCCTGGTTCATCTGTGGTACTGTCTGGCAACATGATACCAGAGAAAGTCCATTCTGCCACTCGAGGCCCGTGAATTTCGAACGTATAGTCATGACTTGAAACTCCAGAGGTAAGACTGAAAATGTCCAAATCCTGATCTATGGTGTCTCGAATAACGACTACAAAAGCAGTATCATTACCCGTGTTCTGGAATCGAATTACGTAGTCGACAGAACCGTTTGGAGACACTAAATTATCCTCACCTATGCCCGTTGGAAAACCACGCTTATCATTCGGATCGTAACTCCCAGAAACTATTCCACAGTATATGTCAACCATTGGGTCAGCATCGTTGTGGGGAAGTGTATTGACAAGGTCAGATGTCCAGTTTTGCTCATTTCCACATAATTCTACTGTTACGCTAGGTTGAGAGTTGCCTGGATGCAATGGATGTTGGTCAACTTCCAGACGCCAAGTTCTTCCATCTCCAGGAAACACCAACGTATCAACACTTCCTCCTTCTAGCATAATTGAATCTAACGATACATACTGTGCGTCTACAAACAGTCGAACGGGAGAATAACAATCCATGTCTCCAAATACGGAGTCTCCAATATTTGCAATGGTAAAGAAGATAGAATCGTTTTGGCACCAACCATACAACTGAATTCGAGATTTGTCATATGGTGATTCACAGGGGGTGAAATCTGGAGGAATCGTAGCAGGAATTGTATCATATACACAGCTATCTACAGGAAAAATCTCGGCAGACATGCATAAAGTCTGCTCCAGAACTGCATCACAACTTACCAAAGCCTGCGCAGTTATATTCATGCACATCCCAGGGTTAAGGTCTCCTATTTGAAAGTGGTATGTACTGTCAGATCCAATGGTATACGGATGCGAGACACCTTCGAGTTCCATGAGCGGGTCTAATGTCAATATAACAGAAGCATCATACAAGACATCTGTGGCATCAAGTGAATTACATGCTTGAACATATACCTGCTGATTTGGGAAGCACCTTCGTAAAAACGGAGTGAACACGGAGACTTCTGGTGCAGAACAGGGAAGGGTATTGAACATTCCTATGCTTGGAGCAACAATAAAACCACTTCCTCCACTATCCACCTCAAAACTGAACCCAGAATTACAGGATACGGCCCAATTTGCTCCTGTATCCACCTCAACCGTATAAACATCTGGTGGTAAAGAGTCAAGCGCCCAAACACCATACACATTTGTAGTTGCGTACAGTCCTCCTGGGTTTATTTGGACAATTCTCCCGCCAAGGCCTAACTCATCTGCATTCTGATTACAATCAACGTTGACATCTAAAAATACACGGCCAACTATTTGCTTTTGCCCCAGTTTCAAAACAAAACAATCTTCGAATCCTGACGAAGTAAGGTTAAGCGTATCTTGACCAGGGTTAAAATCAGACGTACCCTCGAAGTTACCAACGGCATATACATTTCCGATGGCATCTACTGTTATAGATTCTACCTCGTCAGATAATGTGCCACCGAATGATCGCGCTCCAATAAAATTTCCAGAAGCATCCATTTTATGCACAAAAACATCTGAAGATCCCTGTGAAGTAAAATTGGTTATTCCGTAACCAGGATCTAAATCCACGGGGTTCCCGAAGCTCCCAAATGTCCCTGTAGTATGAACGTTACCATAGGTGTCAACACAAATGGATGTGCCAAAATCAGAATTATCACCTCCAAATGATTTAACCCAAAGCATTTCTCCTGAAGCATCCATTTTATGGACAAAAACATCAGAGTAACCTATTGGGGTGATATTATTCACCCCAACTCCAGGGTCGAAGTCAACCGTTCCACTAAAAGACCCCGTGCAATAGAGGTTTCCAAAATCATCAATACAAATAGACCGACCGTAATCACTACCGAATCCTTGAAAAACTTTTACCCAATTGAAATCCCCAGATGAATCTAATTTCTGGACAAAAACATTTGAACCACCACTCGCGCCATAAACAGCGAATCCAGCTCCAGGATCAAAATCCACGTAACTCGCAAAATCTCCTATAGTATACACATTCCCATAGGTGTCAACTGTCAGGGAGCGGCCAACTTCGTCATAAGTTCCTCCAAAAGCTTTTGCCCATAAAAAATTCCCAGAGGCATCCATTTTATGGACGAAAATGTCCTTCCATCCCACTGAAGTAACGTTGAATGTTCCAATTCCAGGATCAAAATCACCTGTTCCTTCAAAATATCCAGTGGTATATACATTGCCCAAACCGTCAACCTCGATAGCCAGACCATTGCTAGATTCATCACCCCCGAATGCCCTTGCCCAAATAAAACCACCAGAAGTATCCATTTTCATCACGAAAACGTGATTAGTATTAATCGCTGTGAGGTTATAAGCGCCCACTCCAGGATCGAAATCCACCATACTATGAAAGGTTCCGGTCGTGTAAATATTCCCAGCATCATCTAGTGTAATGGAATGGCCTGCAACAGAAGCAGAACTAATGCCTCCAATCGTTTTTACCCAAAGTAAGTTACCTGTGGCATCCAGTTTCTGCACAAACATGTCTTGCGGGCAAGATGCAACAATGTCATTAGTCCCGGGGCCAGGGTCGAAGTCCACAGTGTCTCTAAAAAAACCAGTAGAATACAGATTTCCTTGAGAATCAACACAAACAGAATAAGCTTTGTCAACATCAGTTCCACCAAACGATTTTGCCCATTCTAGGTCTTGTGCTTTGAGCAGGCTCCAATTGGCTACAAGGAACAAGGTGACGATAATCGCTCTAGGAATGTAATCCATTGTGTTTTCAGAAAGAATGACGCTAGGTCTCAAAAAGTAATTGAACCTACACGTTGTAACAGTATGACGAAGGTAGCTAATTCAAGATTGAATTGACCCAACCCGCGCAAGTCTTTCACTGACGCTACCCTGAGCATAGCCAAAGGGATGACTTGTGTGGAAACAAACACGATCAGTTTCCAAACTGGTCTATTAATGGCGCACATCACCTACCCGTGCCTTCTACATTTCAGCAACAACTGATTTCACTGACAAACGGCTCTTCCGACAGCCGTTTTGTGCTCAGCACACCCAAAAACCTTGAAATTTCACGGCAACTATTAACGGTTTTGCTGCATTTATGATCGTATTTGCCATAAAACCGTTTGTAAACGTCACGTTTATAAACAGTTTCATCATAAACATCATTGTAAAAATGATTTTTATGATCATGAAAATCATTTTTATCATGATAAACGTGGCATTTATAATGGTAAATGCCGTGTTTATCAATGTAATTGCGGCATCTATAATGATAGATGACCTAAACATGTTAATAAAATAGACGTTTTTCGCCCTTTTGTCCGTCTCACTCACGCAAGCCCACTCCTATTGCAATGGCTTCGGCCAAAGCAATTGCGTTGGGTCACTTCGAGTGTCCCGATAATAAATCGGGATGTATCGAGAAGTACGTGCGTTGGGCCCCTCCGCTCCGCTCCGCCCGCGCAAGTCTTCCGAAGGGATGACTTGTGTGGAAACAAATACGATCAGTTTGTAACTGACCTCAAACCAACCCCGCTAGCGCGCGTTTGCAACGCGTATCTGCCACAACTCACAAACTACCTAACTCCCTGATAAACAGCATCTACGCCTTTCCCCGATCTATCTCCGCCTTAGTCAAATTTATCTCCGCCTTCATGCGATCATTCTCCGTCTTACTTAGATTTCCCTCCATCCAATCACAAACAACTCCTCAACCAGAACCAATTGAAAGACAGCCAGAACCAATCAACCACTGCATTCGGTAAGACCAACCTGCAAGCCATGTAAAATCATCTCCAAAGAGATGAAAGCAAACAACACCCTGGTAAACTTGAGAAAGCGGAGAAACTTCTACAGATGCTAGTCGGCCAATCGCACCAAACGGTCACCTCGCAGCACAGGAATCACATCCGTTACATCCCGCTGAAGGCAGTATTCCACATCCTTCTCCAGGTTAAGGTGCGCCAAGCGCTTGCGGTGAGAACAACTCTTAAGGAAAGTCATCAGGTTCTTTCGCCCCGTGCGATAAACCAAACTACTGGCATTCGCGCTGTCACAATCAGAATAGAACTTGCCGCTGGTAAGTAGCAGATTGGTGAGCGCACCCGCAAAGAGGCTATCCTCCATATTGAAACGGTCTTTCCATCCCGCGCAGAAGATCACCACATCCTTCCCTTGGGTTTGAATGTGGTCAGCTAACGCTTGAAGATTCAGAAACGACCCGATGAGAACCGTATCGGCTCCCTTCTTAGCAATGTTGATGGCGCGTGTACCATTGGTGGTCGTCAGAGCAATTTCACGGTCCTTGATCTTATCACTCATATACGAGAACGGGCTGTTCCCAAACTCAAAACCCTTCACCACTTCCCCATTCCGTTCGCCTCCCGCCAGAAAACCTTGCGCCTTAAGCTCCTTAGCCTCCTTAATGGTAGAAACCGGAATGAACGACTTGGCCCCATACTGGAAAGCCGTGACCATGGCAGAGGTAGCGCGGAACACATCAACCACCACCACAATACTATCCTTCTTCGCAAAAAGGTCAAACAGCTGTGGCGAGAAACAGACTTCTACTTGATTCATCACTTTGGTTCTTGCAGCCAGACTTCCGTTCCATTCGGAACTTCCAGCTTTTCAATGTCGGAAACGATCAGGTCACCATTCGCCCAGTTGATGCCAACAACGGAGGTTTCCAATTCAGACCCGTTGGGAAGTTTCAGCTTCAATGCACTTTGAAAATCAACGCCTTTCAGGTTCGTTTTCCCTTTTCCAGAAAGCAGAAGTCCTTTCCCTTCTACCCTGAATGTGTCCACAACCTTGAAAAGCAATACCACTACGCCTTGTAAAACGGTGGGCGAACCACTTGCGCCTTAATCTTCTTATCGCGGATAAGAATGTAGATCTCAGTTTCCTTCCTCGAGAATTCCGTCTTCACATACCCAAGGCCAATACCTTGCTTCAAGCTCGGAGCCATGGTGCCAGAAGTCACCGTACCGATCTCGTTTCCATCCGCATCCACAATCGCATAACCCTGTCGAGGAATACCACGGTCAATCATCTCAAAACCTACCAACTTCTTAGAAACGCCTTCTTCCTTCTGCTTCTTCAATGCTTCAGAATTGGTGAAATCGTTGGTAAACTTGGTCACCCAACCCAAACCTGCTTCAATCGGTGAAGTGGTATCGTCAATATCGTTTCCATAAAGACAGAAACCCATTTCCAATCTTAAAGTATCTCGTGCCGCCAATCCTATCGGACGAATTTCCTGAGCTGCACCAGCCTCGAAAACCGCATTCCAGATCTTGTCAGCGTCTTTGTTTTCGAAATAGATCTCGAAACCACCCGCACCTGTGTAGCCCGTGGCGCTTACCAGTACATTCTCAACACCCGCAAACACACCCTTTTCAAATGTGTAATAGGTCATATCCGCCAAATTGATGTCCGTCAAAGATTGAAGCGCCTCCGCAGCTTTCGGTCCTTGAACCGCTAGCAACGTTGTCTTGTCAGAGATATTGATCATCTCCACACCATCCGTATTGTACTTGCTGATATGCGCCCAATCCTTATCAATGTTGGAAGCATTCACCACCAACATGTAGGTTTTCTCATCAATGCGATAAACCAAAAGGTCGTCCACAATTCCGCCAGTTTCGTTCGGCAAGCATGAGTATTGAATCTTGCCATCAACCAGCACAGAAACATCATTCGAAGTCACTTTCTGAACCAACTCAAATGCACCTTCACCCCGAACGATAAACTCGCCCATGTGCGAGACATCAAACACGCCTACTCCGCTTCTCACAGCCAAATGCTCTACCGTCAATCCTTCATATTGTAATGGCATATTGTAGCCAGCAAACGGAACCATCTTGGCTCCCAATTCAATGTGTTTTTCGGTTAGAGCCGTGCTCTTCAATTGATCTAGTTCTGAGGTTTGAGCCATGAGGTTTGAGCTATAATTATTGACGTTTTTCCTTTCATTAATGACAATCATTAAATCCTCCGCCTCGTTCCTCGGTACCTCCTTTCAAAGGAGGAAGGACGCCATTCCCCCTTTCAAAGGGGGTGTCACGCCTCAAGCGTGACGGGGGATTTTCAGTCTTTCAGTTGGCGAACAAATGTAGAAAATTGGAGGTGTTGGACTTGACCGAATAATGGTCTTCGATCTTGGTCCTTGCAGCGGCAGAAAAATCCTTCAGATCCGTCTTCTTTTCCAAGATGGAACGAAGCGAATTTTCCCAATCATCAGCGGAATCACAGATCCAGCCGTTCTTATTGTCATCAACAATTTTCGTATTCACGCCAACAGGCGAAACAATGGCAGGAATACCCAACGCCATGTACTGCAACGCCTTGAAACCACATTTACCATTGGCCCACTTGTCATTCTCCAACGGCATCACGCCCACATCCATTTTCAGCAGGTCATCGATTTCCGATTGCTTGTTCCACGGAACGAACTGAAGTCCTTTCAGGTCGAAATCGGGCTTACGATCAGCGATCACCACAAAGTTGAAATCGAACTCACCTTCCAGCTTCTTCAAGATCGGAATAAGGGCATCCAAGTATTTGATGGTCGAATGTGTGCCCGTCCAACCGATGGTGATCTTCTCACCCGAGAAATTCTTCACCTGATTATGATGATGTTCCGTATCGATCGTAGTCGGATTGACGAACACGTTCTGATTGAATAGCCGCGCATGATCTGCCAAGTAATCGTTGCCACAACTCACCTTCCACGCCCATTTGCAGGTATCGTTCGCGTTGCGATAGCGCTTAAATAATGTGATAATCGAATTGGTGCTTGACGTGTTCTTCAACCAAATGGCATCATCAAAATCGAAGATGACCTTCTTCCGAAAAACCTTGGTGATGATCCATTCAAAAACGGGCGGACCAATGGCAGCTGCTTCGCGATGGATGAAAACATAATCGTACTTCCCAAGAGAAAAGAGCTGGAAGAACCGCTTCAACAAACCGAGTTTCACCTTCCAAACCTTGCGAAAGAAGTTTCCAGGCTCGTAGAGGTAGATCATGGCCCGCTCATCTAAAAACGGCTTCACATCGAACTCAAAACCAGCTTCTGTCAGCTTATCGAAGTACTGCTCGAAGCGGAAACGCTGGCTGGGCGCAATTCCCAACGGATAAGGAACTAGAAATAGAATGCGTTTGGTGGCGTGACTCATTGAGGCAACACAAAAATAGAATACCAACTAAATGGTAAAACGGTGCTGAAAGTCATGTTTCCAGTTTCATTGGTTGGTATATTTGCCTCGATGTTTCGCGCTTTTGCCGCCATAGGATTGATCGGACTGCTTTTCAGCAATGTCTTTCTGAAGAGTTTCGTACTTCTGGATTTCAAGATTCATCAAGAGGTGATCAGCCAGACTTTGTGTGTGCAGAAAGATGAAGTGAAGAACACCTGTAACGGGAAATGTCATCTGAGCAAGCAGCTTGAAAAAACAGAAGAAAGCTCGGAAGACGCTCCTGTTTTACCTGAGAATCTTCACGAAGCATTGCTTTTCCTCATAGAATATGATGCGTTTGAGTTCACATCATTTGAAGAGTCTATCATTCAGATTCCTCATGAAACTCATCTGAAAGGAATCTGTTCCATTCATTCCATTTTCCACCCGCCACAGGTTGTCTGAATTCAAAAACATGCGGTCTTGAACCGCTAATTCGAACTCAGATAATCTTATTATGAAACAAACAATTCTGGCAATCGGCCTTTTGGTCGGTGCAAGTTTGAATGCGCTCAGTTGTGACCAATGCAGCTGCGCCTCAAGCGGATTTATGGGAATCGTGCCACAGTTCGGTAAACATTACATCGGGCTCAGGTATCAATATCAGAACTTCAGAACTACGCATTCAAGTTCAATTATTGAAGGTTTGGCACTGGATAAAAGCGTGGAGCACTTCCATACCGTTGAGATGTTCGGAAGTTATGTTCCGTATTGGCGTGTACAGGTTTTGGCAAGCATGCCATTTCATTATCGTACTCAGAAATCCGAACAGGAAGGAACTTTTACCGGCTACGGGCTGGGCGATGCATGGCTTGGCGCTAACTACACCGTTATTAAAACGCCAGATACGCTTGGCAGAAAAGTGCGCCATAACCTGATCTTAGGCGCAGGACTGAAAACGCCAACCGGGCCAACCAATCTGAAGCAGAACAATGAATTGCTGAACATGAATCTGCAGCCTGGAACAGGAAGTTGGGATCCGAATTTCCGAGCACGCTATATCATTCGTATCAAGCGTTGGGGAATTTCATCTGCGGCAGATTTCCGCTTGAATACGAAGAATCGAAACGGTTACAAATTCGGTAATCGGGTGAATGGTTTCCTTGGCGCATTCTACTGGACGGTTTATCGCAACATGACGTTCATGCCGCAATTGGCCATTATGAGTGATTATGCTTGGAAAGACCGTGATGAAGGCGTAATTCAGATTCCAACAGGTGGTTTTTCCACTTGGGCGCGGGCCAACCTTCAAGTAGGCTACAAACGATTTATCTGGAACATGGGCTACTCCATTCCGTTGTTCCATGATCTGGGTTCAGGAGAAGTAACTCCGAAACATCAATGCAATTTTTCTCTTTTGATCACAATCTAAAATGAACTCAACATATATAAGGTGGCTGCCAATATTGTTTGCCGTAGCGCTATTATCCGCTTGCGAAGAGACGGAAATCCCTGATCCGGAAAGTAATCCTCCTACCGTGGAATTTCTTTCGCCAAGTCCTGACAGCACGTTTACAAGTGGCGAACCAACCGTACTACAAGTGCAATTTGACGATGATGAAGAGCTTCACGAACTGCTCGTTACCATTGTTCGCATTCAAGATGGATCCATGGTCTATCAAAAAAATATACATCAGCATGGCAATAGCTATCGATGGGTCGATCAGATCACGTTTACAACTGATGTTCTGTCAGAATTTGAACTCCGAGCAATTGCAACCGACCATGAGTTGCAACAGACAAAATCGACTGTAACGGTCACCGTTTTGCCGGAATAAACAAGGCTTGGTTAAGACATATTCCAACTTCAGACCTTGGAGTTTCGATCATTTGTCTATATTTCCGGCCGAACAGCCTTCAACGCGGCACGTTTAATTACGTACCAATAACAGGCGAAACTGATTAAAACACGACATGGGAAGACCTCCTACAAGACCAAAAAAACTCAAAGACGGCTATTACATTGAAGTAAGAAACACTGGAGCAGCCTCAGGAATTAAGATTCGTAGAGACACGGAAGATGAGATGATGCTAGCGGTGAAGGACTACGAGAAGTCGAAAGAGGTTGTCATTCTGGGCAAGTCGGTTAACGGGAAATTCGTTAACGATGCCAAACCGGTCAAAAAGAAGAAGTAAACCACTTCTCTCCTACTCGAACTACACATTCGGCTATGGCGAAAACACGCTGCGGCTGGGTTACCAACGACCCACTCTACATTGCATATCATGATGAAGAGTGGGGCGTTCCTGTTTACGATGATCAGAAACTGTTTGAATTCCTGATGCTGGAAACCTTCCAAGCTGGCTTGAGCTGGATAACTGTTCTGCGCAAGCGTGAGAATTTCCGAAAGGCATTTGATGGCTTTGATGTGGAGAAAGTGGCTGCCTTTGATGAAGCAAAGATCGCCTCGCTGATTGAAGATGCTGGCATTATCCGTAATGGTGCGAAGATTAGAGCAGCTGTTTCCAATGCGCAGGCATTCATTCAGGTTCAAAACGATTTCGGTTCGTTCCGTAAGTACATCTGGGATTTTGTAGATGGAAAACCGTTGCAGCCTGATTTAAAATCTTTGAAAGACATTCCCGCCAAAACAGAATTGGCCGAAGCCATCAGCAAAGACCTCAAGAAACGTGGGTTCAAATTCGTTGGACCAACGGTAGTTTACGCACACATGCAAGCCACTGGAATGGTGAATGATCACACGATGGATTGCTTCCGGCACGAAGAGGTGAAGAATCTCTAACCTTCCGCCAATTCAGGGTCTTTCCGCAAAGCGGTAAGCGCTGCCCAACTCACCATGAAGCCGGCAAGTCCAACCGCGATTGAGAGAATGATCGCTCCGATCACGTATTGGATGAAATTGTCGTGAATGTTCTCCAGCGTAAGCGTAGATAGTTTCTCGAACGGAATCGGTTCTGCATCCGAGAACGGTTGTCCCATCAAGTAGCTGAAGAAGATAATGAATGGAATCATCGGTGGCAGACTGATGTTCGCTGCCGCTATGAAAAGCACCTTATTCATCCGCAAGAATATTGCGGCAGGAATTCCAACCAGCAACTGAAATCCCCAAATAGGTAGAATTCCGAAGAAGAAACCGAAACCGATACTGGCTGCTTTTCGAATGTTCGTTTCCTCTGGTTTGATGGCTTCTTCCTTGATCAATCGGAAGAGCTTGCCTTTTAGCAGCAGTCTTCTTGGGAGATGATACGCAGCGGTCAGAATCGTGAACCAAGCATTCAGGAAACTGATACGTGTAAAATCTGGCCCAGGACGGAAATGCGACACACGCTCATTCGGGTCGTACTTAACCTGAATAGGAACCGAAACGAAAGGAACATCCCGCCACGCCAGTTTCACAATCACCTCAATTTCAAACTCAAAACGCGTAGTAAAGAAGTTGATGTTCTTGATTTTCTCAAGTGGATATAAGCGAAAACCCGTCTGTGTATCGGGCATGAAAATCCCCGTCTGCAAACGGAACCAGAAATTGGAAAAACGGTTGGCAAAACTATTCTTGGCAGGCATGCCATCAGCTTCCAAGTTTCGAGCTCCCATAATTACGTACTCAGGATGCGACTTATGAACCTCTAAAAACTTCGGAATGTCACTCGGAAAATGCTGACCGTCACTATCAAGTGTAATGGCAAACTTGTATCCAAGTTCTTTGGCTTTCTGAAAACCCATTCGCAGCGCATAACCCTTTCCCTTGTTTGGAGAATAGTCCACTCGAAAAATTCGGTCACCAAACTCATCAAGAATAGTGGGTGTATCATCGGTCGGGCCGTCACCTACAACAATTAGGTCGCTGGTATAGTTGAGCGCTTCATCAATGACGCGGCCAACGGTCTTATGATTGTTGTAGGTAGGAATGATAACGCAAATTCCCATGCGCTTCATTTCCTGCCGATAATGCTCAAATTCAGCCGAAGATGCCATTTAGCTTGAAGTAATTGGTTTCCCCTGAGCGACCAGTGCATATGAACATTTCCACACCATTCCGCTCTTTGAAATCGTATTCCAGAACCAGCTGGTTCACCTTTGTCGGGTCAATAACCGAAAGGAATTTGATCTGACGGAACTCGGTCACTTTCTTCTCACCATCAGTCAACCGAATAGCCTCATCCAACACCATTTGCGTCAAAGCTGCACCTGGTGCAACTGGTTTTCCAGGAAAGTGCCCTTCATAAACCTCATGACCTGAGTTCAATTTTACGTTCACAACGAAGCCGTTTTCCACTTTCGTTTCGCCAGTTCGTTCGTAAAATCCAGTCAATGTTGCCATTACTTCTTTTTCAATGGTTCAAGAACAATTGAGAACGGAAATCCCTGATGGTCGATGCTCAGTTCTTCAATACAATCTTCACTGTGAGCGTACTTAACCGTACGCGTTGGATGATGTCTTCTCTTGATCAACTTGACAGATTTGAGTTTTCCATCACCGAAAACAGGCAGTAATTTCTTTTTGTTCCATTCCCATTCGTTGCCCAGATCCACAAAAGTCCTATCGTACTGATAGTGCGCAAACAACAACAGAATATCTTCTGCCATCATGTCAAATGTCCTACGCTTTCCCAGCTTCTTAATGGCGTAGATTTTCTTCCAACGGCCTTTTTTCCAGCGCATTTCCAGCAGGTTATTTCCCATTGGAGACGTGAAAGAAACATGCAAAGTGTTGTTCCGTTTGTGCTGAACAGCAAGAAAACCATTGATAGTAGTTCCCATAATTTTGAACTCAGCCTTGTAGATAGCTTCCTTTCCGCGCGGAAGGATTTCCACGCTCTGACCAGCAACCGCTATGGTTGAAACCAGTAGACTAAAACTCAGCAAAAATGCTTTCATCGATTGTCTTGTTGGTTTCCACATTGGAGAAGAAAATATCAGTCATATCGCCAGAAGGATCTGTCAAAGTTACCTTCTTAAGAATGGAACCCGATTCTTCGAACTGAACCTCAATCTGCTGAATGAACTCCTTTAGGTTTTTCGCCTTCGGCTGAAGCTGAATTCGAATACGTTCACCGTTACTCGCAAACTCTGTTTTATAATTGGAATTACTCATGATGGAACCATCAATGCAGCCGAGAATAATCTCCTTTACTTGACGCAAAATCTGGTTCATTCCCTTGTATTTCTTCTCCTCTCCTTCTTCCTTCAAACGCATTGAATTCTCATTGATAAGAATGATATACTCAATCGGCTCATCGAACTGCCAACGCAGTTTGCTTTCCTTCTGATAAATAAAAACCCCAGTCGAAACGAGCTTATCGGTAAGGAATGTGAATGCTTTTTCCTGTTTGATATCGCCCTTAATGCTTTCCATTCCAGCCAACGCGGATTTCAGATCCGTCAACATCGCATCGTCCGCGCTCAGCCTCTTCCACTCTTGCGCAGAGAGCAAAAACGGGAACATGAGAAGAAGGAAAACGTTCGTGACTTTCAGCATCAGAACGACTATTTCTTTTTACAACAGCCGTCCAATTTGGCGTAGCTCTCAGGGTCAGCTTTCACATCATCCGCATCAAAACCAGCTTTGGCAATTGCTCCTCTGATTTCATCAGGCGTGGTCTTATCATTTCGAAAAGTCACATCCACCGTACTCTCATCTGGATTGATCTTTACTTTCTTGATACCCTTGAGCGAACGGATATGTGTATCGATATTGAAACCGCAGTCATCGCATTCCATACAATGGTCGCACACAATGCTAGTTTTGATTGTGATGGTTTCCGTGTTGTCTTGCGCCATGCCCATTGCGCTTAAACACAATAGCAAGGCAAATGCAAATAAATGTTTCATATCAATTCTGATAAGGCTCAATTGCCAATTGTTCAGGCAATGAAACGATCTTCATGCCATTTTGATTGCAAAGATGAATAATCTCACGAAGTGCTTCAGGTGTTGTCGGATTTGTATCATGAAACAACAGCACGGTTGCTTTCTTCAAGTGTGCTTTCACCCGATTGATAGTCGCTTCTTTGGTTCTAATTCTCCCATCCTGCGAACGTAAATCCCAACCAATTACTGTACATTTCTCCTTTCTGATGGCCGTTGCAATTTCAGGTGTCATCACCCCAAACGGTGGACGGAAATAGTTAGGCTTCTTACCAATAATTTTTTCAATCGCACCTTGCCCTTCTGTTACCTGCTTTTCGGCAGCAGATTTTGAGAAAACGTAAGCATGATTGTACGTGTGATTTCCAACCGTGTGACCTTCATCCACAATCTTCTTAACCAGTTCTGGATGTTTCTCTGCATTCCGTCCAATTACGAAGAATGCGGCTTTCACATTCGCTTCGCGAAGAACATCCAACACCTTTGGCGTAACGTCTGGATGCGGACCATCATCAAACGTAAAACTCACCTCTCCTTGCTTTCCTCTCCAAAAAGTCGGCATGAAGAACTGAGAGCCAATATCGAACACACCCCAACCAAGAATGATGGAGTAAACGACAAATAGGATAAGCAGCGACCACCAAGGAATAAACCCTAACGTGATGGCAGGCAACAGTATTAATACCAACCCAATGGCGAGGATATTCAATCGCTGGAAATTCAAACCTTTTCTAATAGAATACTGAACTCCTGTCCGAACAAACTGTGGCGGACAAGAATGCTTTTTGGTTCAACAGAAGAACCATTGACGTTGACGGTTCCTGCTTCAAACGCTTTCAACGCCATGAAAAGTCCAAAGCCAGCGGAAGTGAAATGCTCTCCTGAATACCTCACGTAATTGAAGCCTTCATCTGTGTTTGAAAGCACAAGGTCAATCTGACCTCCTCCAGAATTAACCCCCTCCCCGCTACGCGGTACTCCCCCTTTCCAGGGGGAGAGTTGGCCCGTTGATCTAAGGATAGAGGAACCTGACAGCTCCCCTCCTTGAAAGGAGGAGTGTCCCGAAGGGACGGGGTGGTCATTTACCAAACTCAACTCCACAACCTTCGCAACCGATGAACCCAACTTCCCTTTCGTAGCCAAGAAGAACGCGCCACCTTCTCCAATTGCTGGCAAATCGTAATTGGCAGTTGTGGCAAGCTTGGTCAGCAGTTCAACCAACTCTTCCGTTTTCTCATCCACCGCACCGACAAGCACCGTTGCAGCATCATCTTCTCCAATGAGCAGTTCAGCATCTGAGAGCGCATAGCCCAAGGACAACCCGCCTTGCACATGCGTCATGTTGTAGCCGTGGTTTCCAAGCATCAAAGCAATCTGTCCTGCAATGGAATTATGTGTTGATTGTATGAACGAAGTAGGAGAAAGTCCTGTCTCGGCTTCCTCGTACATCACTCTCATGAACTTCAAAGTATCTCTCACACAACCCAGTCCTGTGCCGACCGTGATGGCATCACAGTTTTCCAATCCCGCTTTCTGCAAACTCAGCTTCCCTCCTGCTACGCCCATTTTCAAGGCACTGCTCATACGTCTGAGCAAGGCTGGTTTTACAAACTCCTTGTAATTGGGTTGAATGAGCTGACTTTCGGAATTCAGCTCCGTCAGCACATTCCACGGATTTTCATCTCCGATGGTGTCCTGATACGATATGCAACTGGCGGCTCCTAAATACATACCCAAGCCATTCTTTCAATTTCAAAATCCCCCGTCTCGAAAAGCTCCACAAGTTCCGCTTTCGAGCCACCCCCTTTACAAGGGGGAATGACGCCCTTCCTCCTTTCAAAGGAGGTGCCGAGGAACGAGGCGGAGGATTTACTTATTACACTCATCAGTACTTACTAAAAATCACCGTTGAATTATTGCCGCCAAACCCGAACGAGTTGGAAAGCACATGGTTGATGACACCACTCTCCACTTCCAACTGCGGTTTCCAATCATTGTCCTCAATTGGGTTTTGGTAGTTCAAATTGGGAAGGAACTTTTGCTCATTCAAAGACAAAAGTGAATACACAGCTTCAATAGCTCCAGCCGCAGCCAAGGTGTGGCCCGTGTAAGCTTTCGTAGAACTGATGGGCGGTTTTTGCTCTCCAAATACTCGGTGAATAGCAATGCTTTCCGACTGGTCGTTATTCTGTGTGCCTGTACCGTGGGCATTGATGTAGCCAATGTCTGTCGACTGCAAACCTGCTTTTTCCAATGCTTGAGACATGGCCATGAACGCACCATTTCCATCTGGCGAAGAAGCCGTTTGGTGATACGCATCGTTCGTGTTGGCCCAACCTGTTACCAGACCGTGGATTGTCACGCCACGCGCTTCAGCATCTTCCTTGCTTTCCAGCACGAGGTAAGCCGCAGCTTCTCCCAAGTTCAATCCAGCGCGGTTGGCAGAGAACGGCTTACACCATTCCGTGTCCAAGATCATCAGCGAGTTGAAGCCATTGGCCGTAAATCGGCACAAAGCATCTGTTCCGCCCACGATAACGCGCTTCAATTTGCCTTGACGCAGCAAGCGCGCGCCCATGGCAATGGCATTGGCGGCAGAAGAACAAGCCGTGCTAATGGTCGTGGCGTATCCCGTAATGCCGAAATGCGCTGCGGCCTGTTTGGTGCAGGTGCCGCAATCGTGTGTTCCCAGTAGGAACACATTTGAAAAATCCTGTTCTAAATAGAAGGGTTCAAAGAAGCCCTCGCTTCTATCCATCCCGCCAACAGAGGTTGATGATACCAACCCAACGCGGTTGTCCATTTCAAAACCCGATTGTTCGATGGCTTCTTTCATGGCCCACACACTCAAAAGTGTGGTTCTGGAAACGGCATCGCCTTTCCAATTCAGACCTGCTTTCAGTTGGTCGTTGCTCAACTTCACTTCTCCGAAAAGATGCGTTTCTGTGAGCTTGGAACTGAGCAGTTCGGCTTTGCCAATACCCGTTTTCTTCGCCATAAGCGAAGCCAAGTTCTCTTGCACATCGTTGCCGATGGCCGAAATCGCTCCTATACCAGTGACCGCAATCTCCACTATCTCAACACTTGAAAAAAGTCCTTCAACCCACTTAGAATACTTTGTACAGCATACGCTGCAAGTATCAATCCCATCACCTTACTAATGACGACAATTCCGTACTCGCCAATGCGCTTCTGCACCTTATTTGCGGCCATGAGCAGGAACATGGTCAAACAGATAACAAAAGCCACCAGTCCCGTTGTGGCTGCTTGTTCCCAAATGGTATAAATATGATTATCGGTAAGAAGTACCACTGCCATAATTGCCCCAGGCGATGCAATGGACGGAATGGCAACAGGAAACACCGTAACGTGCTTGTAATCCTTAATAAGATGTTTTTCACTTTCGGGCTTCCCTTCTCCGAAGATCATGGTCAAAGCAAAAAGGAAAAGGATAACGCCACCTGATATCTGAAATGCATCGAGCGTCACATCCATTCCTTCTAAAATGAACTGCCCAACCAAGATGAAAAACAACAGAATGAAGAACGCCAAAATGGAGGCACGCACCGCCACTTTCTTTTTCTCTACGGCATCCAGCTGCTTGGTAGCTTCCAAATACACAGGTACCGAACCTAATGGATCGATAACTGCGATAAGGAACATGATTTTTGTAATTATTTCCATCATCATTCCACGCGTTTTCCTTGGGTGCTGAATGACAATCCTTGGGACCCAGAAGTGGAAATCATCACCGCTTCGAACAACGGTTCATGTGCGGTAGCATCTTTCTGCCAATCGAAAATGAAATTCGCGCCCGTTCCTCCTTCCTTGTCGCGTTCATCAATGACAATCTCCACCGTTTCCATTGGAGAAAGGAAAATAGGTTTGTCGAAATAGGTTCGGATAAGTTCTCCGTGTGTATCGAAATAAGCAGCTCGGCTCACGTAAATCGTGTCCTTCACACTTGTGTTCCGCATGCTTATGGTTGCAGTAAGGTCGTGCGTGCGATGCTCTGTATCGCTGTAAATTTGTGAGTAAACCGAAAGGTAAGTTGTGCCCATCTCCAAACTGTCTGAAGACAAGTTGGCAACCGTTCTTCCTTCCCAGTTAACTGGATGAATGAAACTGATTTCCTGCTCTTCTTGGCAGGCAACTAGCGACAAAGCCATCATCAGCAATCCAAAACGTATGACACCTACTAAACTCATCTGTCTAAATATAAGTCGGTTAGTTGGTCTACGGTCAATTCTTCCATTCCATCGTTGGTGATGAACGCGAAGAAACCATCGTGCTCCTCTCCGTTCACTTCCGTCCACGCAATGAGCACCGCTTTGGCGGCATTGTCTGCAAACAGTGCTTCGCATTGCTCCAAGAGTTGCGCAGCATCAAACCGTTCGGTGATAAGGAAGTTGTTCTCGCCATACAGCTTGTGGCGGATGCAAATCTCGCCCACTTCAATGTTCGGAAGCGTGTACACGAACAGCGCTGGACTGGCAATCCCGCTCTCCTTCAGCGCATTGTAATACGCATGGTCCGTTTCGAGACTGGATGAACAGTTGGAATAAATAACCGCCACGTCATCATCCGCATACGTTTCCAACTCCGAGCGCATCAGCGTCATTTCAGCACCGAGAAAACCCAGTTGCGAAAGCGCGTCCATCTTAAAGAACTTCGGGTAATTGAGCCCAATGTGCTTGTAAACCGACCGTAGAAACGGCTCCTCGTCCATGTGCTGGCAGAAGAGTTCGCCATTGATGTGAACCTCGTTGTCCTTGATGCGGCAATATGTTTTCAGGCTCAAACTCATCTCGTCTTGAATAAAGCTGCCGCATTGCATCCGCCAAAACCTGATGCAGTCTTGAGGAAATAATCCGAGGTGGGTTGAGTGGTTTCCGTGATGATGTTCATAGGCCGTGAGACGCCTTCTTCCTCATAACCGAGCGAAGCAACCAATTCCTTGCGCTTCATGGCCTCCAATCCGAGGAGAGTTTCGATAACGCCTGCCGCGCCCAGCGTATGGCCGAAATAGCCTTTCATGCTGTTAACGGGAACATCCGACAGTCCGCTGCGCTCAAACGCAATGCTTTCCATCTCATCATTAAAGGAAGTGCCCGTTCCGTGGGCCGACAGATAACCAATCTGCCCTGCGCTGACCGCAACAGGGTTCAACGTCCGCTCAATGCTGCGGTGCAGGCCTTCCCCCGTTCGGGATGGGCCCGAAATATGGTTCGCATCGTTGGCACTGGCGCCCGACACGTACTCATCGCATCTTCCTTTGAAGAGCGTATCGTCATTCGAAAGCACCAGACCTGCGGCTGCTTCGCCCAGGTTGATGCCCGTTCTGTTCTTATCGTAAGGCTTGCACACACCTTCCGTCAATGCATGCAAAGCGGCAAATCCCGAAAGGGTGAATTCCGAAACCACATCGCCACCCAACACCAATACGTGTTCGTACTTTCCTGCACGTATTAAACGCGCTGCGGTAATAATGCCCAGCACGCCCGAAATGCAGGCATTGCTGATGATCATCGGCTCATTGGCCAAGTCGAACGACTGCCGCATGAACTTGCTCAATCGCGTGAGCGGCAAACGCGGGTCGTCATCCTTATCTATCTTATCAATGTTGCCCTTGGTGGTGCAGATGATCACCAGGCCATCTTCATCCTGAAATGGGTCGAAGCGAAGCTTGTTTACCGAATGCTCGTAGCACTTCACCAACATATCTTCGAGCTTGGTGCTGTCAATATGTTCCTGCGGAATGAAACTGTTGGGCACCAGGCCAACATAACTGGTGGTATCGACCCCAAAAGGCTTTTCTACCGACTGCAAACTTGTTTCGCCACGCAGCATGGCATCATACACCTTGGCGGGTGTATCGCCCAACGGGCAGATAACAGATTTTGCGCCTACGTAAACCTCGCTCAAACCAGTCCGTGTGTTCGTTTCCACTCTGCAAAGAACGGTGGTGTGTTCAGTTGCAACACGTGGTCCGTGTCCATAAAAACCTGCACCGTTTCGCCTGTTGCCTTCAGCTGCGTTCTATCCTCGTTGTACACCTTAAAGCGGAAGATCATCTTGGCCGCAGGCGAATTGACAAAGGTTGTTTCCACCAATCCGATCTCGTTGTACCGCAACGGATACTTGTAATCCATGTGCGATGACGCCAAAGGCATCAGCAGCCCGTGCTGCTCGTACACATCGGTAAAATCGAAATCGTACTGCTTGGCCCAAGCATCTCTCCCATCCTCAAAATACTTCAGAAAATTGCCATGCCATACTATGCGCAGGCTGTCCACTTCGCTGAACCGTACTCGGAAAGTTGTTGTGTTCGTAAGCTCCTTCATCAGGCCTTCCAAAAGTCGTAAAAATTGAACCACTGGTTGGGATATTCCCGAACCTTGTTGGACAATTCATCAACATACTTTTCCAATAAAAGTTC
>CAYWET010000044.1:0-1139 GCA_964457245.1 uncultured Chryseobacterium sp.
TTTCCGAGGTAAACCACCCAATCCATGGCATTGGTATATGAACCTGCATCATTTCGCTTATAGCGAAGCTCGATGATATAGCCAGCTTGGCCGCCAACATGATAGTCTTCGTAAACACTCTGGCAATAGCTTTCCGCGCTTGGCGTGGCAGGCGCCTGACTGAGTGTAGTTCCAACACCCGTGGTTACGGATGTTTCCTGTGCCATGCCGAGCGAACTCGAAAACATGGCGGCTGCGATGAGTAATGGTTTGAATTTCATAGTGCGTGTTTTAGTGATTTGCCTCAAAATTGAAGGCTACACGCACGTTTGTGCCTCTACCGATTCATGAACGGTCGTGAGTTTTTCATGAACGTCAGGCGCGATACTTCGCCAGCACCTCTTCTACCGCTTGTTTGCGCTCTCGCGAAATGGGAAGGTTGGTTCCGTTCTTCATGATCATGAGCGATTCTGCGCGGGAATAGCTCTGAACCAACGTCATATTAATGAGGTGCGCCCGATGGATGCGGAAGAAGTCTGGGTTCTGCTCCAACAGCTCGTCATACACCCGCAACCGCTGACTGACCGTGTACTTATCGCCATTCAGTAAATGAACGTGCGTGTAGGAACCATCGGCCTCGAACTGAACCACATCATTCAACTCCACGAAGTGCATGCCCGTTGCATGCGGCAACGCCAACCGCTTGCTGCTTCCTGTGTCCATATTGGCGCGGAGTGTTTCGAATGTTCCAGACTGCTGTGCTTGCTTGGCAGAAGCCTTCTCTACCGCAGAACGCAGCTCGGATGGGTCAACGGGTTTCAGTAGGTAATCGCAGGCACTCAATCGGAATGCCTGAACCGCATATTCCGAATAAGCCGTAACGAAAATGATGTTGAAATTGAGGTCTTCGGGCTTGAAGAAGGACGGCAGTTCCAAGCCAGAAATGCGCGGCATCTCAATATCAAGAAAGACAATTTGGGGTTGATGTTCGTGAATGGCCTGAATGGCATCTTTCACATTCTCGGCCTCGGCCAGCACTTCAACCTGTGGGCAATGGGCCTTGAGCATGTTGCGCAGCAGGTCACGCGCCTTGGCTTCATCGTCAACAAGAATGGCTGTGGGCTTGCTCATGCCTACAAAGGTATGACGATGGAAACTTT
>CAYWET010000044.1:1239-5463 GCA_964457245.1 uncultured Chryseobacterium sp.
GCGTCCATTTCCTTGTAAAGCGACACGCTAACCTGATCGGACATTTCCAATACGCTACGCATCAGCTTGGAGAATTTGCCGAGGTACTCGCTGGCCTTTTCCTTCTCGTTGGCATAGAACAGACTTTGCACCGAATTGAGCGCATTGAAGATGAAATGCGGATTCATTTGGGATTTCAGCGCACTCATCCGCGACTGGCGTAATTGCTCTGTCCATTTGGCTTCTTCTTCTTGTCGCTTGAGTTGTTCTTCCAACAACTCGGCTTTTCGTTTGGAGCGCATTCTGGTTATCTGCAACGCAGTCAAGAGTATGATCAGCAAAGCGATAATTCCGATGCCGATGGCCAAGTTTCGGTTGCGCTCCTTTTGCAGGTTGGCTCTCTCCTTCTCCAACTCGGCCAACTCCTTGTCTTTCAGCGCTTCTTCTGTTTTGAACCGCACACGCATTTCTTCCACGTTCTTGTTGTTCTCATTCACAAGAATGGAATCGCGCGCTTGCTGACTGAGCCGCTGGTATTGGAGCGCTTCCTTGTAGTTGCCCTGCTTCTCCAAAAACTCCGACAGAAAACCACGCGTACTGACCGAAATATCCAGATCTCCGATAACGGCCGCGAGGCTGTCGGCTTTCTTCAAATGGAAAATGGCCTTGGTTAAGTTTCCCAATTCTGCGGAAGCTTTCCCAACCGCCTGATGCGCGTTGGTTACCTGCCGCACCGCACCCAACTTGGAGCTTTCATCCAAGGTTTTCTGTGCGTAAACCAGCATCTGCGGATAATCTTCCATGTCTCCGTAAACGCGGCTCAGGTTTCCGTTGGCCATCATCATTCCGAAGGCACTTCCAACCTCTTCCGACATGCTGAAAAGCTTGGTGTACCATTCGATGGCCTTCTGGTAATTCTTGGTGTGATGGAACGCCAGCCCGAGGTTGTTGCAAACGGCCAGCAACTGGTTGTTGATGCCCATCGGCTCCATGCGCCTGAACAGCTTTTCGTAGATAACCTGCGAATCCTCATACCGCTTTAACCGCTGGTAAATGAGCCCCAGATTGTTGTACGAAACCAGAATATGTTTCTGATCTCCGATAGAATCGAGAATTTGCACCGAGCGCAACACATGCTCCAAGGCTTTTTCCTTGTTCTCGCGATGGTAAAAATGATACATGCCCATGGCGTTCTCGCAGAAACCAATGCCCTCGATGTATCCTATCTCTTTGGCAATGGCCATGGCCTCTTCCACATACGGTAGCGTGGCCGAAGCATCGCTCAGAATAAGATGTCCGTGAACGTCAATCAGTCGGTCAACACGCAGCGAATCACGCACGGTTTCCTGCTTCAACACCTGTAGCAGACTGTCTAACTCCGCGTTTTCCGCAAAGCCTTTATTGGAAAGAAGAACAAGAGACAGTATGACTAGAATTCTGACCATGTGACAATGATAGAGATTCTAGGAATTCGGAACGTGAAGTACTCTGAGCTTCATTCGGAATGCCCTATTATTTCATGATTATTGAGCCTAAAGCGTTGCTTACGTAAGAGTAATCAGGGAATCGATATATTCGAATTAATGGAAGAGAGACAGGACTACATGAACATGCTAGATGTGGCATTTGAAGACTTAAAAGCATCTGAAACGCTTTACAAGCAAGGTCATTTCCCTCAATCGTTATTCTTCCTTCAACAATCGGTTGAAAAGACGATAAAATTTGTCGGACTTGAGAATGGAACTATCACACCAAAGCAAATGCGAAATAAAATCGGACATGATGGTTCCAAACTATTTCAAATAATACTTCGAGCTTTCCCTGAGTTGACTGATGGAGATTCACCAAGTCAATTAGCAGAACGGTTTAGGCAGATTAAGGTCATGATTCAATCTAAAGACATGAATGAAATATCAGACTTTACAAAAGGCAGCATAGCTGAATTGAAAGAAAACGTAAAGTCAATGAACCTTGCAAGTTCCTTTCCTCCTTCTTCCGCTACCACGTCAATATTAGCTGAACTTGATATTCCAGAAGATGACAAGAAGGCTTTTGAAGAGGCAATGAAAAATGACGAATTCAGAAATTCAATGGAAAAACGAAGTAATGAGTTCATGAAAACTTTAGGTCCTTTTATCGAAGCTGGCATGTCACTGTTTTGCATCACTTTCATGGTCGATTTATTCGAAGCTTCAAGCCGATACCCAGATATAGAAAGCTTCGAAAGGCCTTCAGACAAGTTTAACCAGAATTCAAATTTGGTATTGAATCTGCCATGGTTTCATGAAGAAATGAAAGGGAACATCAAAGCAATACTAAGGACAGTCACTTTGACAAAAATGAACACCTAATCCAAAACCCTACGGATTAACCGCAGCTTGTGGGTGTATTTACCCGTATCGACATTGAAGATGCCTTGGTGGTCAAGTTTGTCGATGCGGACTTTTCCAGCAGCATGAATTATGGCGTTTTCGCCAACCATCATTCCAACGTGGATGATGTTACCTTCATCATTATCGAAGAAAGCAAGGTCTCCGAGTTCGGCTTCTTCTACAAAACTTAGCGTGTAGCCTTGTTCGGCTTGTTGGTACGCATCGCGCTGAAGCGGAATACCGACCATTTTGTACAACACTTGCATCAGCCCTGAACAGTCAATTCCGAAGGGAGAACGACCGCCCCACAAATAAGGTGCATTGCGATACACCATGGCAAAATCAACCAGTTGCTTTCTGGCATCTTCCTCATCTGGATGGTTGATCTCGCCATCGAAATCGTAGGCTTCTTCGCCAAAGGCAATATGTCCTTGTCGGTAATTCGGTAGCGAACTTCCCGCCAAAACGGGAATCATGTGTCCTGTTTGTTTGTGTTTGACGAGTTGGACAAGATCGGATGCACAAACAGGCAATTTCTTATTCAACGCTTCGAAAGCATTCGCATCAATTTCTACAAATTGCTTCTCGTCAATCCAGCTTTCGTAGCCGTCCAGCCCATTACGGATCTTACGCCACTGGTTGCGCTTGCCGATTACTTCAAAGCTTTCGCCAAACAGCAACTGAGTTACCATCTGACTTTTATCAGACGGCTCCTCCCGACAAGGAATTACGCTTAGATTACAAATTCCGAATGTTGCCACTTAATTAGATATTGGCAATTGACAATTTACTATAGACGATTTTCAATTGAAAACTAAACTCAATTGCTGATTGCAAATTGCAAATTGCCAATTGTAAATCGCAAATTATCTTAACTAAGTTCCAAGCAAAAAGCACTCGCACCGCCACCACCGTTGCAAATTCCAGCGGCACCTTTCTTCAAACCTCTACTTTTCAACGCATGAATCAACGTAACGAGGATTCTCGCACCAGAACATCCAAGCGGATGACCAAGCGAAACAGCACCACCGTTCACGTTTACTTTGCTTGGGTCGAGACCCAATTTCTGATTATTCGCGATAGCAACCACAGAGAACGCTTCGTTTACTTCGAAAAGGTCAACATCTGCAACAGACCAACCAGCTTTATCAAGCGCTTTCGGGATTGCTTTAGAAGGTGCAGTTGTGAACCATTCTGGCTCGTGCGCAGCATCGGCAAACGAAACAATCTTCGCCAATGGTTTCAGTCCAAGCTCTTCTGCTTTTTCCTTGCTGACAAGCACAACCGCAGCCGCGCCATCATTCATGGTTGAAGCATTTGCAGCTGTAACCGTTCCGTCTTTCGTGAAGGCTGGTCGCAACGCTGGAATCTTATCCATGAAAACATTTGTGTATTCCTCATCGGTGTCAACAACCAACGCATCTCCTCTTCTTTGCGGTACTTCTACAGCAACAATCTCACTCTTGAAAGCACCAGCTTCCCAAGCTGCTGCTGAACGCTTGTAGCTTTGAATAGCGTAAGCATCCTGCTCTTCTCTAGAAATGTTGCACTCGGTAGCGCAAAGCTCCGCAGCCATTCCCATGGCGTAATCGTTATATACATCACGAAGTCCATCGTAAGCCAATCCATCCAGCATGGTGATGTTTCCATACTTAGTTCCAGTTCTTGAACCTGGCAAGTAGTGTGGCACAGAACTCATGTTCTCCATACCTCCTGCAACCACAACATCGTTATCGCCAAGCATAATGCTCTGAGCTCCCAACATGATGGCTTTCATTCCCGAAGCACAAACCTTATTTACAGTAGTACAAGGAACCGTGTCTGGCAACCCAGCAAAGATGGCGGCCTGACGAGCAGGTGCCTGTCCTAATCC
>CAYWET010000044.1:5563-32458 GCA_964457245.1 uncultured Chryseobacterium sp.
CATGGAAAATGACATGAACCCAAGCTAACACAACCACAATAATTCAGTTAGATTAGTGGCATTGAAATGAGCGAATTTCTTTCAGATCTGAGGAACAATCATGAACGCATTCAGCGCATTCTGTTGTTCGTTATTACTGGCGTGATCGTGGTTTTGATGTTGCCGAAAGAGGGCAAATTCAAGTACGAATACCAGAAAGGTCGTCCGTGGGGACACGAAGATCTGGTTGCTCCATTCGATTTCGCCATTGAGAAGCCGAAAACGGAGCTCGATGCGGAAATTCAGCAAGTCAAAGACCAGTTCAGGATATACCTGAAACGTGATGAAGGTGCATTTGAGCGTGTATTGGACAACTTCGAACGCAATCTGTTTGCTGCGCTTGAAGCCGATAGTTCCAAAACTACTTCGCTGAATAAATTCAATCGGAATCTGGCCGTTGGAAATGGTGTTCTATCTCAGATCTATTCGGTTGGGATTCTTCGTTCGAGTGAAGAGATCAACGGCTTGAAAAAAGGCCAGATCGTTTTCCTGAAGGAAGGAAATACTGCCACGCAGGTTGACCTTGGGAGTTTCTATTCGGTAAAGTCCGCTTATGCCTTGATTCAGGAATACTTGGACAAGGAAAGCCGAATTGAAAAGGAGGAATTGCTTTCTGCGCTATCGGAATCGCTCATTCAGAACATTATTTATGATGCGACCACCACCGAGCGGTTGTTGCAAGAAGACCTGAACTCTATCTCCGAAACACGCGGCATGATTCCACAGGGTTTGATGGTCATCAGCCGTGGCGACATGGTGGATACGGAGAAGTTCCAGATTCTGGAATCGCTGAGAAAGGAGTACCAATCACGGTTAGGTTCTTCAGAGAGTTCTTATTTGATACTCATCGGGCAGCTTATCATGGTGTCGATTGTGCTGCTGATGTTCTGGCTGTTCTTGGAAAAGTACCGCAGCGACCTGATGCAGAACAACTGGCAAGTGACCTTTCTTTTGATGCTGATCTTGGGAATGGTTGTCATAGCAAGTCTCGCGCAACGAATCCCGAACGTAAACTTGTATTTGGTTCCGTTCTGTTTGCTTCCCGTTATCGTTAGAAGCTTCTTCGATAGTCGGATTGCGCTGTTTGCGCACATCGTTCTGCTGATAATTGTTGGCTTCGAAGCCCCCAACGGTTTTGAGTTCATGTTCCTCGAACTGATTGCGGGAATCATTGCCATTTTCTCGTTGCTCAGTCTTCAGAATCGTTCGCAGCTTTTCGTTTCGATGCTGGTTGTTTTCGTGACGTACAGCGCCAGCTATTTCAGCATTGCCATCATGCAAGAAGGCGACATCAAGAACATAGACATCAGCATGTTCCTCTGGTTTGCTGGCAGCGTTGGATTGACGCTTCTCGCCTATCCGCTCATCTACTTGTTTGAGAAAATTTTCGGGTTCATTTCTGAGGTTACGCTACTTGAATTGAACAACACCAACCACAAGTTGCTGCGCCAAATGGCAACCGAGGCTCCTGGAACTTTCCAGCACTCGCTTCAGGTGGCAAGCTTGGCTGAAACGGCTGTTTATGAAATAGGTGGAAATGCACTTCTTGTGAGAACAGGCGCGCTCTACCACGACATTGGGAAGTTGTATGCGCCAATGTATTTCATCGAGAATCAGGTTACGGGCGTAAATCCGCACGATGATCTTTCTTTTGAGGAAAGCGCGGAGATTATCATCAACCACGTCATTAAAGGAATTGAGCTTGCCAAAGAGAACAACCTGCCTGAGCAGTTGATTGACTTTATCCGAACGCACCACGGAACTTCCACGGTGCAGTATTTTTATCGTTCGTACTTGCAGAATGTCCCAGATGGTGGTTTGAATGAAGATGATTTCAGCTACCCTGGTCCGAAGCCGTTTACCAAAGAAATGGCGGTTTTGATGATGGCAGATAGTGTTGAAGCCGCTTCGCGAAGTTTGAGTGAATACACCACCGAATCGGTTGGAAAGCTGGTTGACAACATCATCGACCGTCAATTCAACGAAGGACAATTCGATAGTGCCAACATCACGCTCCGCGATATTACCGAAGTGCGCTCCATCTTCAAGAAAAAGCTGCTCAACATTTACCACGTTCGGGTGGAATATCCGAGTTAAACTCACACCCCTTCCGTTTTACGAGAATGAATTATCCCCAATAGTGGGTATTGTTTAGAATCATTCTAGATAAGACTTTCGTGCGCTGTTGAACATGGGTGGTGCAGCGCGAACTTTTCTTTTCATTTCCACGGCTATTCTTGCAGTCATCAGTGTTAATGCGCAAACTCGAACTGGCATTATATCGGGTTTGATTACAGATAATAGTGGAGTTCCAATTCCTTTTGCCAATGTTGTAATAGAATCGCTGCAAAAAGGAACTGTGGCTAACGGGAACGGTGAATTTCAACTAGAGAAAATTCCTGAGGGAGATTATTCACTGAAAGCAACCAGTATCGGATTTGAACCAATTACTGAAACGGTTTCTGTGAATGCAGGGAAACCAACAAAAGTTGACTTCAAACTCACAAAGGCTACACACGAACACGGACAGGTAACCGTTACTGCAGATGCAACAAAATCTGAAGCTGAACTTGTTCGAGAAGAAGCTTACACCGTCACATCCATTGATGTGAAACCAATTCAGAATTTGAATTTGGATGTAAACACCGTTCTGAACAGAACAACTGGAATCAGAATCAGACAGAGCGGTGGTCTTGGTTCTGATTTCAAATTCTCGTTGAATGGATTTTCAGGCAATCAGGTACGCTTTTTCATTGATGGTATCCCATCCGACCTCATGGGTTCTGCCATGCAGTTCAACAACATTCCAGTAAATACCATCGAACGGGTTGAAGTGTACAAGGGCGTGGTTCCCGTGCATTTAGGAGCAGATGCCCTTGGTGGAGCAGTAAACATTATCACAAGTAATAATGCCAAGGATTTCCTTGATGTAAGCTACAGCTTCGGCTCATTCAACACACACCGTTTTGCACTTACTAGCAGAGTTTCCTTCAAGGATCATTATGTGCTGAATACGAGCGGGTTTTTCAATTATTCCGACAACGACTTTACCATTGAAGCTCCTTATGTAGACCCTGAAACAGGGATAATCGGTGACTATCAATCTTACAAACTATTCAATGAGCAATACATGTCTGGTTCTGGTTTGATTGAGGGAGGAGTTGTTCGAAAAAAGTGGGCAGACAGATTTCTTATAGGGCTTATCGTTTCAGGAAACAAGAAACACTATCAGCGCGGTCAGACTCTTGTGCTCAACCCAATTGGCGAGGCTCACTCTACCAACCTCAGCTTCACTCCTACACTTAAATACCAGAAAAAGAACCTGTTCACAAAAGGGCTCTCCTTTAATTTTACCGCTATCTACGCTTACAACCAGTCAACAACGGCTGATACAAGTTCGAAGATTTTCAATTGGGATGGCTCGTACGAAACACGTGCGTTTGATGTCTCTGCTGGTGAGTTCAGTTATTACAAAACCCTATTCACGTTTGATGACCATGCAACGGTAAATACCGCAACGGTCAACTACGATTTTCTCAAGCATCACTCAATTACGCTGAACAACACGTTCTCTTTCATTAGAAGACAAGGTTCAGACCCAGTTGCTTCGCGATACAGCGAGAGCTTGGCATTCGAAGACCCGAACACCATTTCCGAAAACATTACTGGGTTGTCTTACAAATTCAGTTGGTGGAATAACCGTTGGAACACCACTGTTTTCATCAAGAGTTTCTACATGAATGCAGGGTTGTTTGTGGAGAATGAGGAAACCGATGAGTATGAAAAGCAGGACAAAACACATCTTCATCATGGAGAGGGAATTGCCACTTCATTAGCCGTGCTTAAAGGGCTTTTATTCAAAGCATCTTACGAATACACAACCCGATTACCAGAGTCTTACGAACTATTTGGAGACGGCAAATTATTGCTTCAAAATGCGGAGTTAGAACCCGAAAAGAGCCACAACGCCAATTTCGGGGCATTGTACACAAGACGTTTTGGAAATGGGCATCGATTGAGTCTTGAAGGAGGTTTCATTTACAGAAAACCGAAAGACCTTATTCGGTTGGTAAGCAAAGGAGTTTTGGCCCAATATGTAAATCTCTCAAGTGCAGAGGTTTTAGGTGGCGAGGCTTCATTTAGATACGGGTTTAAGCACTGGATAGATATTGAGGTGAACGCCACCTATCAGGACATGCGAAACACCAATCGTGTTATCGATTCCTACCCTGACCCACTGTATCGAGACCGCATTCCTAACATTCCATTCCTTTTCGGAAACGCAGTCTTGGCTCTTAAAAGTCCCGTAATGACCAAACACCGCTTACAGGTTGGTTTTAACTGGACCACATCTTATGTCGAAGAGTTTTTCCTCAATTGGCCATCGCAAGGCAGCGTAAGTAGCAAACATGTTATTCCAACGCAAGTTTCTCACGATGCTTCGGTATCGGTTAGCGCATTTTCGGGAAAATACAGCCTGAGTTTTACATGTGCCAATCTGGCTGACAGTAAGCTGTACGACAACTTCAGAGTGCAACGACCTGGCAGAAGTTTCAACGTCAAATTCAGATTCTATCTCGAGGATTTAAAGAAGAGTAAATCAAATAACACTAAATCATAAATATCTAAACACATCAACACAATGAGATTAAGATCAATACTAGGATTGGCTTCTGTTTCTGTGCTCTTGGCAGGAATGGCAGGCTGTAAAAAAGATGATGGTGGTAGCGAAACACAAGAAGGATATGCGGTGCTGCTAAGAACGGCCACCGATCCTTCTGCCGATTATGTGCTTACCACTAACAACCTTATGAGTGGGAGTATTTCTTCTACAGGAACTGGTTATGAGCAAGCTGGGTGGTCGTACATGGTCAAAGCAGGCAATACATACATTGCCATAGATTACACCAACAATATTGCTACTGGTTACAGAGTTCAAGAAGGTTTACTTTCTGAAGTTGGACAATTTGCTTACGAAAGATTGGATTGCTTTGGCCCAGCGCCAGATGGCAAAGCAATTGGGATAGGAGCTCCTTGGGGCGGTGGTTCTTTCGATTGCGAAATTCAGGTAATCGATGGTTCAACCGTTGGGTTCTCCAATAGTATCACTACGCCTATTTACGCACCTATCCACAACGGAACGCAAATTAATTCTTGGCCTACCGCATGCTGGGTGCAAAGCGGGAAACTCTATGTTCCTTTTTACCCACTTATTGGAGATACCTGGGAAACACCACAAACTGACACAGCCTATGTAACGGTTTACTCATACCCAGACCTAGAATACGAAACGACCTTTAAAGACACCCGAACTGGCCCAATCGGTTACTATAGCGGACAGCCTTGCGTTATCGAGGATGAAAACGGAAATCATTACACCTTCTCCAGCACATCATCTGCCGCAGGTTTTACCCAAAGCACCAAACCTGCAGGCATCCTTAAGATCAACAGTGGAGCCACCTCTTTTGATTCGGATTATTTCTTTGACACAGAAGCTTTAGGCTACAAAGTTCTTGGCGGAAAGTACGTTGGAAATGGAATTGTTGTAGCCAGAGTAATATCTACAACAATGGATGGAATTGTTCCTGCTTGGGCAGCATTCCAAGCTGGAGGTACTTCTGCACCAGCCTGTAATATTGCTATTGTAGACCTCAATGCCAAAACCATAACCCCAGTAGCTGATGTACCTAACCATGGAGGTCAATACCTTACCCCTTTCTTACTGGAAGACGGTAAGGTTTACACATCCATTACTATTGGTTCAGCTACGGATGGTGCGTACCAAGAAGCGTGGATCTATGAGATAGACCCAGCATCTGCAACCGCAACTCAAGGTGCTCGCATTGAAGGCTTTGAACTTCAAGCCATGTATCAGTATTGATCAGACTATTAGAATCATTTCAGGCCGCCACAATTCTATGGCGGCCTGATTTTAAACTAACTCCGTGGCAAACAGCAAGAAAAAAGGATTTAAACACTGGATAGGAAGATTGCACCTGTGGCTTGGCCTGAGCTCTGGTGCTATTGTATTGTTTCTTGGAATAACTGGAGCTATTTATGTCTTTCATGATGACATCACTCAATTCATCAGAAAAGACGCTATTTATCACGGTGAGACCAACATCAACCAAAAACAGGTTTTACCCATAAAGCAACTCGAAAAGCTGGTAAACGAGCATACTCAAGAAGAGTATCCACTGCACTGGGTAAATGTGCACATGGACAAGCGGTTGAGCTATGTGTTCTACTACTACGAGCATAACCCCGAGGGGTGGAATCTCTACGAAGAGTACGTTATCTACAAATCGGTTTACGTAAACCCTTTTACTGGAGAAGTACTTGCTGTTTATGACGAACTAAGAGACTTTTTCAGCATCATAAAATCACTGCATTTCAGCTTTATGCTCAATACGGAGTGGGGAACTTACTTAACGGGCATTCCTACGCTCATTTTTGTATTCATGCTTATCTCGGGCATTATTCTTTGGTGGCCAAGAAATAAAGCCGCCAGAAAACAACGATTCAAATTCAACTGGAACGAAAAAACCCGATGGAAGCGTAAAAACTACGACCTGCACAACATCCTCGGATTCTACGTTTCATCGCTTGCGTTGGTCATTGCAGTTACTGGTCTGTTCTACGCGTTTTTTGCAGTAAAGGCCCTTATCTATTTTGTCTTCTCTGGTGGCAGTACGGTCTACCCCAATTTTGATCATATAACCACAGAGGCCCCTATCGAAATGAGAGACGAATTCACACTGGATAAGATCGGCAGCAAGGTGGAAGAATTATATCCAGATGCATACGGATATGCCTTAGATTTTGGCCATGAGCACATTGATGATCACGAGCATGCCAACTACTCTGTATATGTAAAGCAATTGAGCTACTCATTCCATTTAAATCACAGTCTCATATTCGATGATAATTCTGGCGAATTGCTTCACATACATGATCATAATGACAAGAACCTAGGAGAAAAAGCAATTGCTGCAAACTATGACATTCACGTTGGATCCATTTTCGGGCTTCCTTCAAAAATATTGGCACTCATTCTCAGTCTCATCATCTCATCTCTACCCGTTACTGGTTTTATGATCTGGTGGGGAAGAAGAAAAAAGAGCACTTAAGAGCATGTCTGAACTTCGTTTTGAATAGAATAAGTTCCGACAACAAACGTTTTCTCTTTTTCACCTTTTTCATTTTACCCTTTTCCTACCTTTGCACTTTAATGAATTTCGCCTATCCCGAATTCCTTTTTGCGCTCGCAGCGATTTCGGTTCCAATCATTATCCATTTATTCAATTTCAGGCGATTCAAGAAGGTATACTTCTCTGACATCCGCTTTCTAAAGGATGTTGAAATTGAGACCAAGAGCCGAAATCAGCTCAAAAACCTGCTCATTCTGCTATCGCGAATTCTTGCCATCACGTTCTTGGTCATGGCATTTGCCAGACCCGTTATTCCAACTGGAACAAAGCCAATTTCGGCAAACAATTCAGTTGTTGTTTACATCGACAACTCGTTCAGCATGAGTGCCGAGGGCGAAACAGGAAATCTACTGGAAGAAGCCAAAGCCAAAGCCATTGAGGTTGGTTCTGCATATTCGAATGGCGGTCAGGTTCGTTTACTGACCAACGATTTTGACCCGAGTCATTTCCGTGATCTTTCGTTTGAAGAATTCAAAAACGAAGTGGCTTCGATTCAGTCTTCTCCTGTGGTAAGAACATTTGATGAAATCGTTTCAAGAACAACGGGAATGTTCGATGCTGGGCAAGGAATTGGTCTGTATTACATCTCAGATCTACAACGAAACACTTCCCAACCAACCGAGTCGGTATCAGATTCATTACTAAGCATTTACACTATTCCAGTTCAGTCTGAAGTAGAATCGAATTTATATATTGACAGTTGTTGGTTTTCATCACCATCTCGATTGCCAATGCAACCTGACGAACTGAATGTTCGGGTGCGAAATACAGGCAATTCAACCATCGAAAATCTCTCTGTGAAATTGACTTTGAACGGTGTGCAGCGTTCTGTGGGCACAACCAATATTTCATCGCAGAGTTACGAAGACCTAAAGCTTAGTTTCACCAATCCTGAAAGCGGTATGCAGTTAGCTGAGGTTTCCATTCAGGACTACCCGATCACGTATGACGACCATTTTTACCTGTCGTACAACTTGGCAAGCAGCATCAACATCCTAAGTGTCGAAGATGAAAACGCTTCGCCAAGTGTTGCTAAAATGTTCGATTCTGAATTGAGTTTTGTGCTGACTCAAGTTCCAAGCAAAGGATTGGATTATTCCGCACTGAAAACCACCGACCTGCTCATTCTGAATGAGGTTTCGAACTTCTCGTCTGGAATGGTTCAGGAAGTGATGAAGTTTGTTCAAGATGGTGGAAACTTGCTTTTCATCTCTTCCGAGAAAGCAGACCTCAATTCGACCAATGAATTGCTACTTTCCGTTGGTGCTGAGAAATTCGCAAACGCTGACAGCGCCAAGCTGAAAGTTGAAGGCGTGAACCTGCAAAGCGAGCTTTTCAAGAACGTTTTCACCGCATGGGAAGACCGCATTGACCTTCCTATCGTAAACAAATATTACGCTACCGAAATGCGAAGCACTTCAACTGCTGAACGATTGTTGACACTAGGAAACGGTCAGCCGCTACTGACAGCATACACCAGCGGCAAAGGAAAATGCTACGTGATTTCCACTTCGTTGCATGATGCTTGGACGAATTTCCACCGACATGCGCTGTTCGTTCCAACCTTATATAACGTGGCTTTGAACAGCTCGAATAGCGGCACGAGTTCAGAGACAATCGGTTCGGACGAAATGATTGCTGTGTCTGGGAATCTGGATGAAACTGAAATTCTAGAAATGCAACGCTTGAATGAACCAGAAACCTTTGTTCCTGAACGTGTAGCACGAGCGGAAGGAAATGGCATTTACGTGCATGACCAGATTCAGAAAGACGGACATTTCATCTTGAAAACAGAAACCAACGACACACTTCAATCGGTGAGTTTCAACTACAATCGATTGGAAAGTGACATGCAATTCCTATCACCAGAAGAACTGAAACAAGCGGCCAATGCCGTAGGAATCAGCAACTTCAAAATTGTGGAAGGAAGCACCGAATCACTGGCAAATCAAGTTCAAGAATTACATGACGGCAAGCAACTCTGGCGAATCTTCCTGATTCTGGCGTTGGCCTGCTTACTCATCGAAACGATATTGATACGAATACTCTGACCATGCAAATTCTTCTGCGCGCAACCAAGATCATCGACCCGAACTCGCAACACAACGGCAAGGTTGTCGATGTGCTCATTTCGGATGGAAAAATCGAATGCATTGGAAAAGACCTTGATTCCACTAATGTGAATGAGGTGATTGAGGGTGACGACCTGTGCGTATCAACGGGATGGGTTGATATGTACGCCACGTTCGGGGATCCAGGCCGCGAGCACAAGGAAGATATTGAATCTGGACTTAATGCTGCAGCACAAGGTGGTTTTACCAAAGTTGCCATTTCGCCTGAGACTGAACCTGCTGTTGATGATAAATCTGCCGTTCGTTATCTCCTAAAAAAAGCAGAAGGACATGTGGTTGATGCGCTTCCGATCGGTGGAATTACCAAAGGATTGAATGGTGAAGAATTGGCTGAGATGTTTGACATGCAGGATTCTGGTGCTGTAGCTGCTAGCAATGGAAAACACACCATTGAGAATACGAAACTGCAAAACCTCGCTTATCTCTACAGCAAGAATTTGAACTTGACGTTGTATAGCTTTTGTCAAGATGAGCAGATGGCCGCAGGCGGACAAATGCATGAAGGCGAAGTAAATACGAGCATTGGGTTGAAAGGAATTCCAGCGCTGGCGGAAGAAATCAAAGTTGCACGCGACATCTACCTAGCTGAATACTCAGATGTGGCCGTTCACTTTTCGCACATCACCACCAAAGGGTCGGTAGAGTTGATTCGACAAGCGAAAGCTAAAGGTTTGAAAGTAACGGCAAGTGTTCCAGCGCATCATTTGCTTCTGAATGATGAAACCACCAAAGACTTCGATTCAAACTACAAGGTTTCCCCGCCATTCCGAAATCAAGAACACATCGATGCTTTGAAAGAAGGCTTGGCAGATGGAACTATCGATGCCATCATTTCCGATCACGAACCACATGAGATTGAAGCAAAATTCTCGGAGTTTGGAATCGCTGAATCTGGAATCATCGCGCTGGAAACAGCATTCTCAGCTGCGCTTGAATCGCTTTCAGACAAACTCAGTTTGGAGCAGATCATTGAGAAACTGACTTCAAACCCACGGAAGATTCTTAACCTGAATCAACCGAAAGTTGAAGAGGGAGAAAATGCCGAACTCACAGTATTTGCACCCGGCATTACTTGGACTTACATTAAAGATGATGTGAAGAGCAATTCATACAATTCTCCTCTCCTCGACCGTGAACTTACTGGACTTCCCGTTGCTGTCATCAATAAAGGTCAGTTGTACGTGAACAGTTAATGTCGCCAGGCGTTTCGATTGAGTACCTTTGCACCCCGAATTTAGAGAGATGAGCGAAGCAGATATTAAACTGGATAGCATTGAAGATGCGATTCAGGAGATAAAAGATGGGAAAGTCGTTATTGTCGTTGACGATGCAGACCGTGAGAACGAAGGCGATTTTGTAGCCGCTGCCCGATCGGTAACTCCAGAGATGATCAACTTCATGGCCACTCATGGTCGTGGTTTGATCTGTGCACCACTGGTGGAAGACCGTTGCGTTGACCTCGGGCTAGACCTAATGGTTCAGAACAATAACGCTGCTTATGAAACGCCTTTCACAGTTTCTGTTGACTTGATCGGTCATGGCTGTACCACTGGAATTTCTGCAAGTGATAGAGCCAAAACCGTCAAAGCACTTATCGACCCCGAGATCAAGCCAGAAGAACTTGGAAAACCAGGTCACATTTTCCCGCTTAAGGCGAAAAAAGGTGGTGTTCTGCGTAGAGCTGGACATACCGAAGCAGCCATTGACTTAGCTCGATTAGCTGGATTTGAAGCCGCTGGAGTAATCGTTGAGATCATGAACGAAGACGGTACTATGGCGCGTCTTCCTCAACTAGCAGAAATTGCTAAGAAGTTCGATCTGAAACTCGTTTCTATCAAGGATCTAATCGAGTATCGCGTGAAGCACGAATCCTTGATAGAGCGCGAAATCCGTGTGAACATGCCAACGGAATTCGGTGACTTCAAACTCGTTGCCTACAAACAGACCACTAATGGTCAAAACCATCTGGCCCTAGTAAAAGGAACTTGGGATAATGATGAACCCATTCTTGTTCGTGTTCACTCCTCGTGTGTAACAGGTGATATTTTCGGTTCATGTCGTTGTGATTGCGGTCCGCAATTGCAAGAAGCCATGAGGATGGTGGAAGAAGAAGGCAAAGGCGTTATAGTTTACATGAATCAGGAAGGCCGGGGAATTGGGCTGCTCAACAAGCTGAAAGCCTACGAACTTCAGGAAAAAGGTATGGATACCGTTGAAGCCAACTTGGCTTTAGGCTTCCAAATGGATCAGCGTGATTATGGGATTGGAGCACAGATTCTGCGTGACCTTGGAGTTACCAAAATGCGATTGATGAGCAACAACCCGAAGAAGCGTACTGGATTAATCGGATACGGCCTCGAAATCGTTGATAATGTACCGATTGAGATAGACGCTAACGACCATAATCGCTTTTATCTAGAGACGAAACGCGATAAAATGGGGCACTCGATCAAGGTCGAAAAATAGCTCAATCCCTTACTGACAAAGGGATATAGATAAAACACACGCGAAGGTTTGTTTTCCTAACTCAAGGGTATATATTTGCAACCGCTTTAAAAAAGCACGACTCGATAGCTCAGCTGGTAGAGCATAACACTTTTAATGTTAGGGTCCTGGGTTCGAGCCCCAGTCGGGTCACTGAGAAGCCTTCCAATACGGAAGGCTTTTTTTATGTTTCTGAATTCAAAACATTTTGTTAAGAAGCTTTAAGAAAACGCTTTCTGAACATTATATTTGTGCGAATTGCTTAGAACAAAATCATAGAAATGCGTAGTAAAAGTCTCGAATTCCTAGAGAATTACCTTAATAATGCTTCACCAACAGGATTTGAATCTTCTGGCCAACAACTTTGGCTGGATTACATCAAACCATACATCGATGATTACTATACGGATGTATATGGTTCCGCGGTTGGCATCATCAATCCAAAAGCTGATTATAAGGTGGTTATCGAGGCGCATGCAGATGAAATTGCCTGGTTCGTGAATTATATCACCAAAGAAGGTTTGATCTACGTTCGAAGAAATGGTGGTTCCGATCATCAGATTGCCCCTTCTATGCGTGTGAATATTCATACGAAGAAAGGAGTTGTAAAAGGGGTTTTCGGATGGCCAGCCATTCACGTTCGTAACCCACAGAAAGAGGAAAGCCCAAACCTTAAGAATCTGTTCGTTGATACGGGTTGCAATTCAAAAGAAGAGGTTGAGGCGAAAGGAATTCACGTTGGATCGGTCATCACATTTGAAGATGAAATGACGATGCTTAACGACCGTTATATCGTTGGTCGAGCGCTAGATAATCGAATCGGAGGCTTCATGATCGCAGAAGTGGCAAGACTGCTAAAAGAGAAAAAGAAAAAACTCCCATTTGGCCTTTATATAGTAAATGCCGTTCAGGAAGAAATCGGGCTTCGAGGAGCCGAGATGATTTCTCGTAGAATCAAGCCTGATGTTGCTATCATCACCGATGTTTGTCATGACACGCAAACCCCTATGTATGAGAAGAAGCTACAGGGAGATCTTACTTCTGGTAGCGGCCCCGTTTTGACTTACGGCCCAGCTGTTCAGAATAACCTGTTGGATATGGTCATTGATGTTGCGGAGAAGAAGAAAGTGCCGTTCCAACGCGCTGCAGCTTCCAGAGCTACGGGAACAGATACCGATGCATTTGCCTATTCAGGAGAAGGAGTTGCGTCTGCGCTGATTTCTCTTCCGCTGAAATATATGCACACAACGGTTGAATCGGTGCATAAGGATGATGTGGACAATGTGATCAAGTTGATCTACGAAATGCTGATTCAGCTGAAATCTGGTCACGATTTCCGTTATATCAAGTAAGCGAAACAAGTACCTTGTGTGCTGAATGAGCAGCACGGTTGAAAGTTTACTGAGGGAGTTACAGCAACTCCAATCGAAAGGTGATGCTGTTTACCCAGCAGGAATATTTCCCTCACAGCGATTTCATCCGTTTCTACCGTATAGACGGGAAGACGATAACCTGTTCTTCACGAGTTCAATAATCAGAATTCTGCAATGGGTTGAAGAAGGCTTCAGTGATGAGGAAAAAGTAGTTTTCAGTTCGATAAAATCAAAAGCGTTAGACGCCTACCCACTGTTTCAAAATAAAGAAGGGTTAGACACTTACAATTTCTGGCAGACCAAACCAAGTCGGCACTTTCCAAATGGCTGGTTCATGCATCGTTTCAAACACTTTCAGATTCCAGATGATGTGGATGATACTGCTTTGATTTATCTGACGGAAGAAGCTGACAAAGAAAGAGTTAATCAGCTTCGCGAAAAGCTAAAACTACATGCAAACCTTGCTTACAAACGGGCGTTTAATCCATTGTCCAAATACCGTGACCTGAAGTGCTATTCAACCTTCTTTGGGAAGAAAATGTACATCGAATTTGATGTTTGCGTATTAAGCAATTTGATGAGCTTAATTCTTCCTCATTATGATGAAGATGAGCTTAATGAATATGATAAAGACACCCTAAAATTCATCACGGAAGTAATTGTAAACGATGAGCACAAGAAACTCCCCTTCTACTCCGCTCCCAATTATCCAACTACGGAATTGATTCTTTATCACGTAACCAGATTGATTCCATTTCTTCCGAATTCAAACAGAGTTCAGATTGAGGAGAAACTGAAGCAAGACGTCCAAGATCAACTTGGAAAAACAAATGGACTGAATCGGATTCTAATGGAAAATTCCGCTTTGAAACTGGGGATGAAGTTCAATCCAATGGGATGGAAAAAAAAGCATATGATTAACGATGGCGACTTCTATTTTTTCCATGCTGGAATGATCACTGCATTTGAAAACACGCTTGCTCAAAAGCTGTCGAACAATTCACTTTTCCACCTTCGCTACACAAACAAGGCCCTCAACGGGGCACTGCTAATTGAAAATCTTATGTTGAAACGGAAGCTTACTGCTTCATCACGTCAATCAACTTGACATCAAAAATCAAAACCTCGTTAGGCCCAATTCCACCTCTTGGGTTTCCTTGCTCACCATATGCAAGGTCTGAAGGAATGAAGAGCTTGTATTCTGCTCCAGGCTTCATTAACTGAAGTGCCTCAGTCCATCCAGGAATTACACTTCTCACGTAGAAATCAACTGGCTGGTTGCGCTCAATTGAGCTATCGAACACCTCTCCATTCAACAACTTTCCTGTGTAATGAACTTTCACCTGATCTGCTGCTGTCGGAGAATCTCCTTCACCTTCTTTAAGAACGATGTACTGCAAACCGCTTTCGGTTGTGGTTACACCAGCCTTTGCTCCGTTTTCAGCTAAGAACGCTTCTCCAGCTTTTTTATTCGCCTCAGCCTTTCTTTTGTTCATGTCTTCGAAGAACCTGTTCATTATCTCACCAGCCTCTTCAACACTCAGTTTACCCGAATCACCCTTCAATGCATCTGCCATTCCTGAAAGAATGATATCCTTATCAAATTCCTCATCGAGCTGCTGAGCCGCAAAATCTGTAATCAGGTTAGAACCCAAAGTGGTTCCTACCGCGTAGCTGGCTGAATCCTTAAAATCATTTAACGATACATCAGCAACATCCAATTTCGACTGGCACGCACTCAAGATTATCAACGGTAAAATCACATAAACTAACTTTTTCATATCAATTCACACTTATTAGTTCAACTTCAAATATTAATGTGGCAAATGGAGGAATTGAACCTCCAGCTCCGTTTTCGCCATACGCAAGATCATATGGGATAAAAAGTTCCCACTTATCTCCTTCTTTCATCATTGGCAATGCTTCTTGCCAACCTTGTATTACGCCATTCACTGGAAAAGTTGCAGGCGTTCCTCGATTTACGGAACTATCGAACACTTTCCCATCAATCAGCTTGCCGTGGTAATGTGTTGTAACCTGATCTGTAGAACTTGGTGATTTACCTTCACCCGCTTTCATTACACGATATTGAAGACCACTTTCAGTTACAGTGACCTCTTCTCGCTTTGCGTTTTCCTCCAAGAATTTCACACCTTCTTCCATTACAGGCCCATGCTTTTCTGCCTGAATTTTGGCCATAGCTGCTTGCAAGGTTTCATTCACCTCAGGAACTGACATTTTCAACTCATTCTTCGAATAATGGTCATCCAATGCAGCAGTGAACGCTGTAAAATCAAATCCTTCAAATCCTTGCTCTTGTAGGTTTTTGGCTATGTTGAGCCCTAGCGCGTAACCTAAACGCTCTTTCTCTTCGGTCATCGTAAAATTTACTTTGACGCGAAAGTATGGTTTTCAATGGATGAACTGAAACGCCCATATGCACCAAGGGCTCCCCACGTTTGTGAGAAGCCCTCGGTGTTCCAGTTCCAGGTTTGTAGGTTTACGGGTATTTCTGGATTAGGCCACCCGCATAGCCCAAAGCATTATTCGTGTACCGCCAAGTTTTTTAACCGGGCCATCGTTATCCGTGATCTTCTCAATCAACTCGGCCATCAGGTCAATCCCGGTGTACTTGTTGAACTCGTCAAGCAAAGAGCGGAACTTGCTCATCGCACTCAATGGCGGTACATCTGCAACCTCTGTTATGGCAAGCGCATGTCTTACGCGGAGGTCGGTTTTACATTCATTGATCAACTGGTCATCTCCCCAACCGAATCCTTCTTTAATTATCGCCATAGCTGCAAGCGTTTTTACTGGCAATAGCGTTCGGATCCCTTCCTCGGTCAGCTCTTCGAAATCGTAGTCCTCAATCTGGTTGGTTACATGGTTGCGGAAGGTTGCATACCATTCCATTTCCTGACTGTTGAGGTTATCTAAGAATGCATCGAAGTTATTTGGGAATGCAATCTCTGGAGATAGGCTTTTCACAACTTTTAGGTATGAAGTTTCCATGATCGTTAGGTTTTAAATGGTCAGTCGATTATGGTTACGCTACCTTGAGTAGTTGCGTCTTAGCAGGAGCATAGGTCTCTTTAGCTGCTGGGAACGCCTCGGCATGCACATCGGCAGCAAATTGGTTCACAGCATCCTTGATAAGGTCGGCTCCGTACATGTAAGTTCGAACGAACTTAGGCTTGAAATCGGTTGAAAAACCGAGCATGTCCTGAAGAACAAGCGCCTGTCCGTCAACATCAATTCCTGCTCCCACCCCCACTACTGGTATAGAAACCGCATCGCGAACTGCAGCTCCAACGTGCTGTGGTACAGCTTCCAAAACCACAGCAATGCAACCAAGCTCTTCCAACTTCTTGGCCTGTTCAACGATTTCCAACTCAGCTTCTACACTTTTTCCTTGCACTTTGAAACCACCGATCATGTTGTGGTGCGATGGCGTCAATCCAATGTGTCCGATACAAGGAATACCTGATTGAGAAAGGTGTGCGTACAGTTCCTCGTTTCCGTCAACACCTTCAATTTTTACCGCGTTGGCACCAGCCTTGATCAACGTTTCCACGTTATCCATGGCTTCTTTCATGCCTTTTCGGTTTGCCATGAATGGCATGGCAGCAATAAGAAACTTGTCTTTTGCGCCTTTTCTAACCGCCTTGGTGTGCATGGCAATCATTTCCACATCCGAATTCAATGTGTCTTCATGCCCATGCATTACCATAGACGAGCAGTCTCCAATCAAAATACCGTTTACGTCAGTGTCGTTAAGGATCTTTGCACTCCAGTAGTCGTAAGAAGTTACCACTACGATCTTTTTACCCTCAGCTTTAAGTTTCTTGAAATTCTTTAGAACACTCATGATTTTAGGTTTTGTGCTTCTCGGTGGTCAGGCCGGTCTGCGGTTAGGTTTTTCGTTTTCTGCTTTTGGTCTATCGGTTGTTCCGATTTGTTGACCCAAAGGTGAAGCGCCTATTTATAATGACCGTCAAGACATCTTTCAATTCTGAACAGTCACAGATACATAATAATCCATATATCCCTTTATTTATAAGGGATTTAAGTCTTCCATTATTTATTCGTTAATAACTAAAAGAAAATGGATAAACGACTGTAACCTTTCTGCAAAACGCATTTTCACACCCCTGAATCATCGAATTAGAAAGACGAATCGAGCAGTAGCGATCAACCTAAACAACCAAGAAATAGAAGTAGCTAAGCCGACTGAGGCTTTGTAGTGCTGTTGAATAGATAATCTGTGCTGTAGTTGACCTGATACGGTCTTTCATTCAACTTATCATTGAACCATGTGTGAAAACAGATCATTTCTGGAATCTGAACCAGCCATCCAGAATCAGGATCATTTACAGATAAGAGTTGCAGCACTTCATGCTTGGCTTCAGAAGTATCCTTAAAGTCATAACTCCTTTTGCGTAATTCCACTAGTATTTCCAAGATCAGCTTATCGCGCTTGCGTACCTCAACTCCCTTCAAACCTTCACGCATAAATTGCCTAAGATTTGTGATTTGAGAATCAGCATAATCGAACTTCTCTCGTTCTATTGCCAACATGATACTCAACACCCGCGAGCCAATATTCCAACCTTCTTTATCCTCTCCAATTTTATGGCTTCCAGCCAACCTTAGGTTTACCTTACGGAACTCGCCTTTAGCGAAGGAAACAGACCCAAGTAGGTAACTTCTTACGCTCCTTCTAAAGTCACTCTGATCAACATATTTGCTTTCAACTAACGATTCAAGTGTTTCTTCAGCAGCACTTAACTGACCTGCATAAAACTGTGAGTAAAAGAGCAACTCACTGATAACTGCATGATTACGAGTGTTCTTTCTGATAAAGGTCAAACTCAATTCGAACTGACTCCTTGCTTCCTCAAAGCGGTGCAACCAAAGGTCATTCGCACCTAAATTCAAATGAACACTGGCCTGCCGCACCTTCCTCTTAATAGCCGGATTATTTTCCAGCATTTGAGCAAGCATCGAAAGTGCTTCTGATGCATCCGACAAATTGTTCTGTAACTGGTTATACTCAACCAGCAAGAAATAATAATAGTAACCAACGGTGGCAGATCCGGTACTTTCAAATGCATTTTGTAGATCATCAATTCTTTCCTTGAGGAACTCAAGCTGCTTTGGGTCTGCCGCCAACCTATTCAACCCTTTGAAACCATACCGCATGGTTATTTCTTCGAAATATTGTCTGGCCGTATTCACCGCATCCCGACAAGCCGAATACTTCTCTATTTCCTTGACAATATCGTAGAACGCCTTATCGGTTCCTTTCCATGCCTTGATGTAAATACGCTCTTCAGAGAGCATATCCACGAGGTCATCATATAGTTCATAATACTTAGCAAGTGCAATTGCTCTGTCAAGCACGAAATAGGCCAACTTACGCTGTCCTCGTGAGAACAGTATCTTCCCCTGCAACTTACCTAAAAGCACCTTGGGCTGAGCCTGTGCCCGCTCATCATAGACCTCATCTCGGGTAATATTTATATCCAAGCTTAGCGATGCAAGCATCTTTTCACGAAGCCGGGTAATAACCATTCTGCGGGCATCCTCCGAAGGCATCTTCTTCTTAAGTAACGATAGAACCTTATCGTCATCATCGTATTTCTCGAGTAACTCAAACAGCACTAGTGACTTCGGCTTGTGTCCTTTCTTACGGGATTCGAAGCTGACCAGATAATTCCTCAAAACCGTGCGCTCATTCTTATCCATCATAAACTGGATGCTGCGCAGGTGTTCAAATGCCTTCAAGGGGTATTGTGTCGTTTGTCGATAAAAAATAAAAGTATCGATAAACGACCAAACGAACTTTTCTCCAAGTCCATATAACGACTCAGTCTAACCAATTAAAAACTAGGAATTATGGAACTTTTAATCGCATTACTTATCGCTTTCGGATCAATTTCAGCAGATGACTCTAAAACAATGTCAAAAGCTGAATTGGAAAAAGAAGCTAAAATCATCGGACTTGAAGAAGATTCGATGTAGAAAACACAGTTATTGGGTTCCCCCAACTTGGACTTAACCTCGGATTGGTCTCCGAGTTTCTAAACGGGCTTTTTTAGGTTTTAGCCCCATAATCCAAGAATAGGAATTGAGCAGAGGTTGTAGGTTATCCTCTCCAGTTCATCGGAATCCGGTTTGTTGGTCAAAGGTGCGCTTCTTGCGCACCTTTTTCCGTTTATAGCAATTGCTAAAGTTGATTGACCTCAGCTTTCAGCTTACTTGCGAGACTCTCAGAAACTTGAACCAAAGGAAGCCTCACGTTCTCTTCGCAGATTCCTAGCATTTTCAAAACACACTTAACACCAGCCGGATTTCCTTCTGCAAAAAGCATGTTGATAAGGTCGAATAACTGATATTGTCGTTTCTGGGCGGTGGCTAAATCCCCGTTCAAACTTGAGGAAATCAACTCAGAGTATTCTGCCGGGAACGCATTTGCAACCACAGAAATAACGCCATCTCCTCCACTTGCAATAATCGGCAAGCTCAATGTGTCATCTCCAGAAATGACCAAGAAACCCTCTGGTCTGTCTTTCAGAATTGCCGTGCATTGATCTAGACTTCCCGAAGCTTCTTTAATCGCAATGATATTATTGAAATCACGCGCTAAACGAAGAGTGGTTTCCGCCAGCATGTTACTTCCAGTACGCCCTGGAACGTTATACAGAATAACGGGCAGCGGACTGGCTTTTGAAACCTCTGCATAATGAGCATAAATTCCATCCTGTGTTGGTTTATTATAAGCAGGCGAAACCGAGAGAATGGCAGTCAATCCAGTGGTATCTAACGACTGCAACTGAGCCACAACATCTGCCGTGTTGTTTCCGCCAACTCCCAACACAACTGGAATTCGACCGCTGCTCGTTTCTAGAATCGAACTCAGAACGGCTTTCTTTTCTTCTTTGGTAAGCGTTACGCTTTCGCCTGTGGTTCCCATAACCACCAAGTAGTTCACGCCACCTTCAATAAGATGATTAGTGAGCTTTTCCAAGCTTTGAAAATCGACTGTTCCGTCAGCATTGAATGGCGTAACCATGGCCACGCCTGTTCCTCTCAATTCTTTCATATTGCGAAAGTACTGCTAAGAAGTAATTTTCGAAACTTTAAGCTGCTCCGCTTTCCTTATTATCAAGCATGTGGAGGTAATGCTGAATCTGTTCAATGAAGTAGTCAAGGTCAGCATTGTTATCTACATCGATCATCAGGTCGTAGAATTCCTTGAACTTCGTTCGGTACCTACCTACCTTGAATTGCGCTCGCGAAAGAGCAACAATAAACAGTAATGGCGTGAATTTACTCAGCCGAAGATCAATGAGAATATCGAACTGCTCGCTGATGAAGCCAGCTACTTTCCTACCCTGTGGTTTGTAGTACCAGTTAAAATCTTCTCGGGTAAAAAAATCAAAATCTTGACTGGATTGTAGAAATGCTGCGACTTCAGCTTTCGGAACAAATCCGAGTGCTTTAACCTTTCGAAGTCCACCTCCGCGAAGCTTATCCGAGAACTCCCGAATCTGTTTGAAAGTACGTTCGTCTTTTGCGTTGAAAATGATGCCGATGCTTCGAGCAGAATCCAAGCCCATTCCTTGAATTTCGCGATTACGGATTCGCATCTCCTTTTTGAGGAAATACGACCCTACGGATTTACGCGTACGGTCAATGAACGGTAATTCGAGAAACCACTTTTTCACACTACAAATTACGGGCGGCCAGTTGCTTGAGTTTCTCCGCTTATCGAGAATTGTCAACAGTTGAATGGTGGAAACCTATTGCTTCTGAGCTACACCACGCACGTCATATTCGCGTTTACTAAAGCGGAATTCGTTCTCCAAACGCACCTTGGTGCGGTAACCTAGCAAGTGAAATATCTGAACAGCCAAGAATCGCGCAACACGTTTATTGACTATCAGCGTGTAGCTTTCTTTCGGGTCTCGTTTTACGCCAGGAAGCCAAGTCAACACGTTATCGAATTTGATCTTTCGGAGCGTTGCAGACAGTTTTAACCAGAACGGAGCAACTTCTCTGGCGAGGAAAAAACCATCGCTACCTTGACTTTGGTACAACGGCATGAAAACACGACCATTTTCTGGTGAAAGAATTGCACCATTGATATTATCTGCCAATCGTTCTCCCTTTACGACAGGTTGAAGATTGGCGTAACCAGGTTTCATTTTGAATTGCTCCTCAGGTACAACGCCTTTACGATAATAGACTTCGAAAACTTTCCCGTGATCCGCATTCGAAGCAGCCAATTTCAGATGATGTTTTCCGAAATCAGGCGCATCTTCTTCATTGATCAAACCTCCATGAACCAACGACAACCACACAAAAGCCTTGTGGTAATCAATACTATCTTTTGAGTAATGCTCTCCTGCTTCAAATGCTAACGATGGATAACCAATTTCCATTACCCAACTCAGTAGTGGACCGACCAAAAACTCTTCAATTCCGACAATTACGGGAACTGGAAACTTAGTAGCAAAATCACGATTGATCAACGTGTCATTCAGGGTGATGAATGGAACTGTGGGAGCAGATGTTGTGTGCAGATCGATACAGTAAACCTGATGCTCGTGCTTTGCGAAGATCTCTTTTCCAATGTGGAAGAGCTCAATCTGTTCGCGCTCATCGGCATTGAGCTCATCTTCGGAATATGTGCCTTTTTCAATTCTTCGGATTCGATCTTTCGTCCAAATCCGATTGAGATCTTCTTTTTCAAAGCGCTGTTCTTTCTCCAGCGAATGCATGTTTCCAGTAATGGCGTAAATGCTACCGCGGATTTTCGGCTGAAGCTTTTTAATCTGATCCATTACCTGAACCAGTGCCACAACTCCTGACGATTCATTCCCGTGAATTCCCCCGAAAAACACGAGAACGGGCCCGTCATCATCTCCATGAAACTCTCCTATAATGCGCTCAACCTCAAAATGTTGGTCGATTGCCTTGCTGTAAAACTTCGCTTTCCTCAACGCCTACTCGTCTTCCAATTCAACGAGGTCAAACTTAGTGATAACCCCCACTAGTTTGCTCTGATAAATAACAGGAAGTGAACCGATTCCTTTCTCAATCATCAACTCCTTGGCTTCAAGAATTGGCGCGTTCGAATCAATGGTGATCACATTTCGTTGCATCACCTCAGATGCAAACATATTTCCGAACGAACCGTGCTTTTCCGCTGCTTCTTTCAAATTGTTTGAAGTGATGATTCCAATGCACTCGCCAGCCTCATTCTCAACTGGAACGTGATGGAATCCACGCCACTTCATGATCTTCTGAACCAGTTCTACAAGGTCAAATTCATGCACTGTTTGTGGATCCGTACTCATCACCTGATAGACCTTTTCCAACTTGAGTTCTTTTCCGGTCAATTGCTCTTTGGTAGCAATTGGCCACTCACCAACTGGTTTTCCAGTAGACTGATTTCTGTGCATCAAAGCGGTCATTCTACGAAGCGATACATCTCGTAAGTGTCCATCCTTCAGCGCACGGTAAGCTCCTTTCATCCACTGCGCGCCATTTCTGGAACTCAATCGCTGACGGATAACTCCAAGGTAATTGCGGATGGAAGCATCGTCAATTCCAGCTTTGCGAAGTCCTTCTTCAGCTATTGGCAAAAATTCATCTTGAATGAGTTGCTTGGTATCGACCACTTTACCCATCCACTGCAATTTGGTTTCCATACCACTGATTGCAGCCCGCAGGAAATTGGCTTTCACACGTTTGAAATCCATGAGTTCCCATATACGTGAATACTCGTCCGGCATTCCCTTCATCAATCCTACCCAGAAAGCGAAATTGGCCATCTCATCATGGATTGTTGGTCCAGACGGTATGTATCGGTTTTCAATTCTTAGATGGGCCACACCATTTGCCACACCGTAGCATGGTCTATTCCAACGGTAGATGGTTCCATTATGCATTCTGAGTGCCTTCAATTCAGGAATACGACCAGCTTTCAACTCATCCAACGAATCTTTCTCAATATCGCCTGCTACAAGAAAGGTGAATCGAGCAATATCTTCTTTGAAAATCTCTGAGATAGAATTCCGAACCCAACGTGTGCCGAACGTTACACGTGGCTGCTGTTCTCGAATAAGCGTTGAACCACTTCTGATGTCAATGCTCTGCTGGAACAATGCAATTCTCGTTTCGGCCCAAAGCTCTTTACCTAAAAGCAGCGGAGAATTGGCACATACAGCCAGAACAGGACCAGCAATGGCCTGTGCCCAATTGTACTGTGCAACAGCTTCACTGGGCTCAATCTGTAAATGTGCCTGAAAACTTGTGTTACATGCTTCAAAAACAATGGAGTCGTGCTTTGCAATTAGCTGATCGACTCCTTGAATATTCAGTTCAAAATCTCCGCCTTTGTGTTCGCGCATAATGCGATTCAACTCCTCAAATCGGGGGTTTGGCGTCATGTGCTCAAACTCAATATGTCGGGGAGTAATGGTCGGTAGAATTCCTGTAAGAATGATGTGCCAGTTTCTTGCTTCTGCTTCATTCTGAGCTCTTCCCATTAGTTGCCGCAACTGATATTCAACACGTTCAAAACCATCTTCTTGAAGTACTTGAGGGTCAAGATTCAGCTCCAAATTGTACTTGGCCAATTCGGTTGTAAAGTGCGGGTCATTCAACGCTTTGAGCAGTTCTTCGCTGGCGTCTTCAGGTTCCCAATTTCTATTGGTAATACAGAATTCCTGTTCTGCACCGATTCGTTGAATGCCTGTCTCGAACAGGTTCTGCTCAACCATTTTATCGAACGCATCGATATCATGAAGAATGTGCCGAAGAAAATTCGCGCGTTCGCGCAAATCTGAAATGGATTTTACTGATTGCTCTCCCATCTTATGTTGATTGCAAAAGGTAGAAAACCTGATTCAAACTTCAACCGACACAATTTCTAACTTCGCAACAGATCAATTCACAACTATGAAAAAGTTATACCTGTTTCTATTGACAATTTCTTCAATACAATTTGTTGCCGCCCAGCAATTGGAATCGAAATCTTGGGACTTTGACGGACTGACGCGACAATACCTTCAATATGTTCCCAATTCGTATGATGGTAGCGAACCCGTGCCTTTGGTGATTGCCTTACATGGACTTGGAGACAACATGCAAGGGTTTTCAGTGGTCGGATTTCAAGACGTTGCTGACACAGCAAATTTCATTGTGTTGTATCCTGAGGCTATCGCCTATTTGGGTTTTACTACCGCTTGGAATTCAGGTGCAGGTGCAGATGTACTGGGTACTGGAACTCCAATCTTTCCAAATGAAGATGTCGATGACGTGGGTTTTATAAACGCACTCATGGATACGGTCAGCAGTCATTTCAACATTGATCAGAATAAGATATTCGTAACAGGTTTTAGCATGGGAGCTTTCATGACCAACCGCCTTGCTTGTGAATTGGGCAACAGAGTATCGGCTGCCGCAGCAGTTGCAGCCACCATTCCAACTAACATTAATTGCTCTCCAGGCCTGTCAATACCCATGTGCGAAATCCACGGAACAGCTGATGCAACTGTTGGTTATGGAACCGATGGAGGTGGCAGCATGGACAATGACTACGGAATGAGTGTGAATGAGTGGATCAGCCACTGGAACGCAAACAATAGCTGCTCAGGCATCACTTTGGAAGGAAGGTTCCCAGATTCTGCAAATGATGGACTTCTCGTGGATTACGTTGAATACGGTAATTGTGACAACAATTCTAGAACCGTGCATTATAAAGTCCATGGAGCTGATCATTGGTGGCTTAACAGCGGTAGTGGAGGGGATATTGACTACACAGCCGAAATCTGGAAATTTTTCCTTGGTCTCTCTCCTGATAATCTTACTCCAGCTGGCCTGACTGATGTGGATATCAAATCAATTACAATCTACCCAAATCCAACTTCGAATTCGTTGAGATTGGAAAACTTTGAAGCTGAGATCTTGAACATTTCAGTTTTCAACACAACAGGTCAATTAGTCAAGGAAATCTCAGCTACTACCAACACGATTGACGTGAGCGACCTCAACCAAGGAGTTTACCAATTGATGGTAGCAACAGAAGATGGTCTTTATTCTAACTCGTTTGTGAAGGAGTGAATGCTGCGTCACCCTGAACTTGTTTCAGGGTCTTTCTTTTCAGATGCTGAAATACTTCAGCATGACGATAGAAAGCAAATAAAAAAGCCCCGCAAATGCGGGGCTTTTTCGTTACGTACCACCTCGTTCTATTCCTGATTAACGTTTAACAATCTTACGAGTAAACTGCTTATCCTGCTGCGCAATGATGAGGAAATAAACTCCGCTCGGTTGCGTGCTAATGTCAATCTGATTTCGATATGAACCACTGAAGTTGTTCATGATTTCCTCATACACTTTCTGTCCTGATTGGTTAAAAACCATTACACGCGTGTCTTGTTTTTTAGGAAGATCAAAAGCCAAATTGAATTGACCATCGCTGGGATTCGGTGCAAACTCGATCTTGTTTATCGCAAGTGACTTATTGAAATCTACATCTGCTGGTTCAGCGAGTAGTGCCTCATCTTCTTTCGTAGCATCTTTCAGTTCAATGACAACATTCACTTCTTTCACAACATGTGGCGTCCAAGCGCTTGCACTCCCAGAGTGACAATTTGGAGCCATCTCCTTTATGATTCGCTTCGTGAACGCTGTGCCTTCTCTACCGCCTAATTCTCCAGAGGTTGAACCCTTTTTACCTTCACGCAGATATTCAATGGTAATATTATCTCCAGCATCTTTCTCCTGTATCACCTTGGCCAGATCATCAAATGATTCTACAGATTTTCCATCCAAAGCCGTGACAATATCGCCAGCTTCCAGCCCCATCTTTTCGGCAGAGCTTTCCTCAATTACTTTACCGATGGAAACGCCTTCCGCTGTCTTCTCACCTGGAGTAACACCTAGAAATGCACCATCTTCCTCAAACTCAAAGTCGAAATCAAAATCAATGTCTTCCAACTTCTTCAACTGTTCTTGAAAATCCTCCTTGTCAAAATCGAAATTGAAGTCAAAATCATTCATAATGATTCGATGACCTTTCGACTCACCCAAGGTGATTTCCTTGGTCAACTCTGCGCCATTTCGGAGATACTTAACCGTAACCTGATCACCAGGTTTGTATTCTCTAATCACCTCTTTAAGCTGCTTTTCTGACGTAATTGCCGTTTCGTTGATTCCAATGATCACGTCATCTTCTTTCAGCTCTGCCTTTTCTGCAGCGCTTCCTTCAACCAATCCGCTGACCAACGCGCCTTTTCTACCATTCTCATCGTAAGATTCAATGAACACACCTAGAAGCGGACCATTCTTTTCGGCTTCGCCACTTATCCAGACAAAATCGTCTTCATCGTCACCGAACAACTGCACATTAATGTTCTTGTTGGCAGCGCCATTCACCTCCTTTTTCACTTTAATTTCGATGCGCTCTCCTGTACCACGGATGTCAATATCCTGCAACACGTCCAAATCTTCTAAAATAGCCTCGATGTCTTCGCCTTCTATGGCGTCAACCTCCTTGGTAATTCGCTTGGTTTTGCCGTTTTCCGTCACCTCAATATCAATGGTGAGTTTCTGGTCTTTGGCCTCGTCATCGGCATTTTG
>CAYWET010000045.1:0-32329 GCA_964457245.1 uncultured Chryseobacterium sp.
TCTATCAGCAGTTCGAAAACACAACTCGCAACGCGTTAATGGAACACGAAAACAAGGAAGGTTTTATGTTCGGGTATACCGATAACTACCTCCGTGTGCGAATTCCGTTCAATAAATCGCTTTGTGGTAAACTAGTAGATATTCAACTCACAGAATTGCAAGACAACACTATCTTCTCAGGAGAAGTGTTCGAAGCAATGAAGGCTTGAGGTAATGAGGAGCAATCCAAATTTTAACACTTCATTACCACATCGCATAATCACTTCATAACGCGAACATATGTACCCAAACATCTACGAACTCGTTTTAGACTTATTTGGTGTATCCATACCCCCCCTCAAACTCATGCAGAGTTATGGGACTATGGTGGCACTTGGATTCATTTTCACCGCCATTACGCTCACATATGAGCTAAAGCGAAAAGAGCGTGAAGGATTGCTTTCTACCACCAAAAAGAAAGTTTGGGAAGGAAAAGGTATGCCTTTGATGGACAAAATCCTGAATGTACTGTTTGGATTCCTTGCGGGGTTCAAACTCTTGCCGTTGTTCTCGAATTTCGATGCAATTTCAAAAGACCTTGGAAGCTTTCTGATTTCTACACAAGGTAATTTGGTTGCTGGAATCGCCCTTGGTGGCGGAATCCTTGCTTGGATAATCTACAAGGAAAAAACCTCCAAAACCGAGCCCAAAGAAGTGGAAATTGAGGTGCATGCTCATGAGCATGTGGGTAACATGGTAGTGTTAGCCGCAATAGGTGGCATTGGTGGTGCTAAACTGTTTCATAATCTGGAGAATATTGATGAAATGATGGCGGATCCAATCGGGGCTTTGACATCTTTCAGTGGGCTTTCATTTTTCGGAGGATTGATATGCGCGGCAGGTATGATCGTTTACTACGCAAAAAAGAAGAACATCCGAGTATTACATCTAGTGGACGCAACCATGCCTGGTCTGGCCATGGCATACGGATTCGGTCGTATGGGATGCCAAGTAGCAGGGGATGGCGACTGGGGAATACCGAACGACAACCCAAAACCTGATTGGTTGAGCTGGTTACCTGATTGGGCTTGGGCCTATGATTACCCGAATAACGTGCTTGACCCTTCACATAGAGGAACTGAGTGGATGATTGAATATTACGCTCGGAATGGATATGAAAGTTTGACAGGTTATGCCTACCCCACTCCCGTTTATGAGATCATCATGTCCATTATCATTTTCGCATTTCTATGGAGCATGCGCAAGCGCTGGAAAACACCTGGCATTATGATGTCATGGTATTTGGTTTTGACCGGCATTGAACGTTTGCTGATCGAGCGGATACGCATCAATAACGAATACCCCATTTTGGGAGGAATTACCCAAGCAGAAATCATTTCTGTACTACTTATTCTAGCAGGTGTTGCCGGTTTATACTACATGCCTAAGGTTGGAGAACGTTGGGCGAAGTGGTAGCTGGCGTCAATCATTGATTCGCTCAAAAGTAAGCTCGCTTATTGACCTTAACTCAGTAGGCACCCTATCGTTATCATTTACAATTACCGTATAGCCGTTGCTTACCAGCTCTATAATCACTTCCTTACTCGGAATAGTCTGATATGCTACAAGGTCAGTGTAGAACATCGCTTCAATTGATCTTTGGTAGTTGAATAATATACCATTGTGAATTCTTCTGTTATTCAATTCTTTCAGGTCAACTGACCACTGCGGGTTTCTATCGTGCTGATCAAAGGGTTGTACGCGTTCTATCATTGAACGCAGTGGTATGAGAATGAGCAAAACCAAAACCAAATTCAACAACCATTTTGACCCAAGTTTTTTTCGATAATCGATTGCCGCAAACCAAAATTCAGCAGATACCAAGAACAAAGCCGGACAAGTGAACAATATGTATCCAGGCATTTTGGTCTTTACCACAGTAAAGAATAAAATCGGAACCATGAACCAAATACAGATAGCAAGTCTTCGCATATCCTTTGGCTGCTTGAAAAGTTTCCAAAAAAACCAACCCAACGGCAGATAGATCAATTCGCCATAATTGATCATTATGCGCTCAAAAAAGAAATACCAAGGACGACCTTTATCCGACAGAGCCTCGGTAATGTGTTTATAGTTATAGCTGGCCTCCCAAGCGGCTTCTTCCGGAAATGCATGAAAAATGTATAACTGCCAAGGAAGAAAAGTCAAAACCGTGGTGGCAATTAAAACGGTGAAATGTGTTGCGATACTTTTCAAACTAAACTTGTTTGAATCCCAAACAACAAGAAGCCAAATTGGTAAAACTATAAGAGCTGGCAACCACTTTGAAAGAATAGCCGCTCCGATGCTTATTCCTGCAAGGACATTGAAAAGAGGATTTCTTTGATGAACGAACTTGACCGTGAAGAATACAGCAAGCTGTATAAAAAACAGAAAAGAAACATCAATGTGATCGGTTGACACTCTTCCGGCAGATTGCTCGATAACAAGTCCGTTTACAGCAAAAAAGAAAGCCGCCAAGTATCCTACCCGATCAGAGAAAAAATACCTCCCAATTCCAAACATGAGATAAACCCCTAGACTTGTCATGAGTATAGAAGGAATTCGAACGGCAAACTCGTTTATTCCGAAAGCCCAAAGACTTGCCGACATTGTCCAAAGGGGAACGGGTTGCTTATGCACCCATATGTGGTTGCTAGCCCAATCACGATAGTTGTATGGTAAAACTGGGTTCTCGTATAGCGTTGGTATCAATGGGTGCGACAGCATATTTTTTGCAACCAATGCATGGTAGCGTTCATCCCAAGAATGCAAATAGAAATCAGACCCGGTATAGTATCGGAGAATCAAACCACCCAGAATCAACATTCCAACAGCTATTCCGTATTTCTCATTCCTTGCGCTTAGCGCTGAGACTAGAAATGACAGTAAGCTAAATACAACTGATAGTATTCCGAATGTCAGGTCGTTCATCCAATTATTATCGAACCAGCACAAACTTGCCAAAAAAGGATTAACATCAATGCCAATCAAATTAGCTGGGAGCAAATTATTTCAGTCAATAAACTGGTTCACCTCCAAACATTTAAACAACTTGCTGCTTAAAGTATCATTGATGAAAAAACTGCTAGCCTTTCTTCTGTTCGTTACCATTAACTCTGCTCTGGCACAAGAATATCTCCTACAATCTCCGGATGGAGAAATCAAGGTGGAAATTCTGGTCAGCGCAAACACGGTTTATAGGGTTTACCACCGCAATAAGCTCATTATGCATGGCAAACCAATTGGGCTTACCATTGGCAAAAAGAACATGTTGGGTTACAAAGAATACGAGCCAGAAAAACAGACAAGTTCAGTTGACAGAACGGTGAAACCTGTGGTGGCTTATCGCGCTGCAGAGATCAAAGAACATTACAACCAACTATCGTTAGATTTTGAAAGTGGATTAGGCATCGATTTCCGCTGCTATAATGAAGGAGCTGCGTATCGATTAAGGACTTCGTTTGAGCCCGAACAGACCATCAAAGAAGAAAGAATGGGCTTTGAATTGACCACCAATCCGAAGGTGTGGTTTCCGAAAGAGACATCATTCTATTCAAGTAATGAAAAGTACTACCGCCCTACTTCAAGCCTCGAATTGAAGCCCAACGAAAAGGCGAGTCTGCCAGTGCTATGGAAATGGGAAAACGGTCCTTTTCTCATGTTCACGGAAACTGATCTGCGAGATTACCCTGGCATGTATCTCAAAACTGATGGCTTGGGTGGTTATAAAGCCATTCATCCAAAATATCCGGCCACACGAGCTAAATTCTTCGACCGATTTCAGATGGTCGGTTTTACCAAAACCTACATTGCCAAAACCCAAGGAACACGCAGTTTTCCGTGGCGAGTATTCACTATTGCAGATTCAGAAGAAGAGCTCTTTGATTCTCACCTGCCATGGTTGCTTGCTGCTGAGAACGAAATTGGCGATGGCAGCTGGATTGAGCCTGGTAAAGTAGCTTGGGATTGGTGGAATGCCTTGCAATTGGAAGGCGTTGATTTCAAACCAGGATTGAACACGCAGACCTACAAGTATTACATCGACTTTGCCGCTAAAAATGATATCGAGTATATCATCATGGACGAAGGCTGGTATAAGCTTGGCGACCTCACAAAAGTGAAATCTGACATCGATATGCCGGAACTCATTCGGTATGCCAAGGAAAAGAATGTGAAAATCATTCTATGGGTGGTTTGGCATACGCTTAAGAAACAATTCGTGGAGGCATTTCAACAGTTTTCTGATTGGGGAATTGCAGGCATCAAAATGGACTTCATGATGCGCAGAGATCAGGAAATGGTGGCTTTCTACGAACAAGTTGCCAAAGAATGTGCTGACCGCATGATGCTGGTTGATTTCCATGGAAGTCATTGCCCGAAAGGATTGCAGCGCACCTACCCTAACGTACTTACTTACGAGGGTGTCCGTGGTTCTGAATGGAACAAATGGAGCAGCGCAATAACGGTTGATCATGACGTAACACTGCCGTTCACTCGAATGCTGGCCGGGCCAATGGATTACACACCTGGTGCCATGGAAAATGTGAGTAATCCGAAGAAACACAGCATGAATTTCAAACACCCGAAAAGCCAAGGAACCCGCTGCCACGAACTGGCCAAATACGTGGTATTTGAAAGTCCTTTGCAGATGCTTTGCGATGAACCGACCGCCTATGAGAAAGAGGTTGAATGTCTCAAATTCTTGCGGGATGTTCCTTCTACTTGGGATGAAACCATCGTGCTTGACGCAAAGGTCGGTGAGCACATTTTGCTTGCACGAAGAAAGGGTGAAACCTGGTATCTTGGAGGAATGACAGGTTCGTTGGGACAAACCATCAGTATTGACCTTTCTTTTCTCGATAATGGAACGTACCAAATGGACGTTTGGCGAGATGGCGATAAGACTCGTGAAGACGGCACAAGCTATGAGCTTTATAGTGAATCTTCAGTCAGTGCCTCCATGAAGTATGTGGTTTCCATGGCTGAAGGTGGTGGTTGGGTAGCAATCATTAAGAAATCAGGAAATTAGGGCAGCATGAAAAAGGCGTGGCTTGTTGCTTTTAATATCATCACCCTCATTGCTTGGATGCTGTTCTTTGCTCATGCACTTCTTCATGGTTTATCGGTTGATGAGCAGAGCATTTACTTGCTGGTATTTGCGCAAGGTCTGGCTGTTTTTGAAATCATGAATTCGGTATTGGGCATTGCTGGTGCAAACTGGATGCTTACCACCATTCAAGTATTCTCAAGGTTTTTGATATCCGCGCTTCTAATATGGATTCCGTTTGAAACCTTAGAAGCTGTTGACGCTTCCTTGCCAATAACCGGATTTGCACTGATAAGTATTGCTTGGAGCGTTACCGAGGTTGTCCGTGCGTTGTACTATCTGGCCGATCTTTTCAGTAAGGAGATAAAGGCTATTACTTACTGTCGATACACGTTTTTCGTTGCGCTTTATCCAACTGGTGTTCTGGGTGAGTTTCTGGTGATGTACGCTTTCTGGAAATGGCGAGAATTTGCTTTCGACCCGTTGAATATTGCCTTAGCAGTGGTTGCACTATCGTATATCATCGGCTTCCCTAAACTGTACGGACACATGCTGAAGCAACGGAAGAAAAAGCTCAGCTAATGGAATACCTGATCATTGCCGTGGTGGCGGCCTTTGCATCGCTGCTCACATTCTTCTCAGGTTTTGGTCTCGGAACCATCCTAACACCGGCATTTATGCTGTTTTTTCCGATTGAAGTAGCCATCGCTCTTACAGGTATCGTTCATCTTTTGAATAATCTGTTCAAGATGGGTTTGGTCGGGTTAAAAGCTAATTGGCAGGTGGTTCTGAGGTTTGGTGCACCAGCAGTTGTTGGTGCTGCTATTGGAGCTTACATTCTATTTCATTTCTCGGAAGGAAAACCAATCTACAGTTATGAATTACTTGGGCGAATGATGCACGTAAAAACCGTGAATCTGGTAGTGGCTTTACTCATGGCATTCTTTGCAGTATTTGAATTGATTCCAGCACTGAAACGAATGCAATTCGATAAGAACAAACTCATTTTCGGAGGGTTGATCAGCGGGTTTTTCGGAGGGTTGAGTGGCCATCAAGGCGCGTTGCGAAGCGCGTTCCTCATTCGCTACGGACTAAGCAAGGAAGTTTTCATTGCGTCTGGAATTATAATCGCCAGCTTTATAGACATAACCAGAATTGGCATGTACTTCTCAAGGATGAAGGAAATCAACATTTTGGAAAACTTCCCGATTCTATTGACCGCAATTCTATCTGCTTTCTTAGGAGCTTACTTTGGTAGAAAACTGCTTAAAAAAGTAACCCTAGATTTTGTTCAGTGGACAGTTGCCATCATGATTCTGATTCTGGCAACTCTGCTGGCAATGGGAATAATTTGAAGCGTTCTATTCTTCGAACGTAATTTCAAGAGCAGAAGAGCCAGCAAGATCTGAACGCATCTCAATCTCGTGGGTTACCTCACCGTCAGAAACAGTCATGGTAACTGTATTTGGAGGTAAAGTACCAAGATTGTGCGCATGCAGATAAACATAAACCCGCTTAAACCTTGAGGCGTCAAACGATGCTTTTTTCTTGGCAGCTGTAATGCTGTACTCTTTTACAATGCACTCATCTCCAACATAAATAGAGACAATATCACCATCAATAACCTGCGCATCCCAAATCTCGAAAGTTAAAACGCCACCTTTCATTTCTAAACGATGCTCTTTCCTGATTGGCTTTACCCTTCTGTTCTGTACGCGCTCTGGCAACTCACTTACTATTGTTCGTTCCACTTGAACCGGCTCGTAAGTATTAACCGTCTCTGGTTGTTTTAACTGTACATTGATGCTGGCAGGCCCCTTTTGTGGCGTCTCCACCTGCGGCACATCCTGCACGGGTTCAACGTATTGCACGATTTCCACCTCTGGTTCAACTACCTGCTCCATTTCTGGCTGCTTTTTGACACCCTTTTTCTTCTTGACCTCCTCTTCAACTTGAGGAACTATCTGCCACAACTTGATACTCTTATCCAAGCTGCCAGACAACAGGTAATTCGGACCATTTTGTAGGTCGAAAGTCATGATGGTTCCTTGCTCTGCCCATTGATCCAATACCAACTCTTTCCTATCAAGATCCCAGATGTTAAAACGACTGGCATGATCTCCAGTAATCACATATTTCTGATCATCTGTAAACGCCAGGTTGCTGAACTTTCTTCCACTACTACCCGAACGGAAACTGGTAACTAAGTAAAAGTTTGAAGGATCACGCATGTCCACGCGAGAATTGCTACACCAGGTCAAGAGTCGTTTTCCATCAGCACTGAATTCCAACGCATTCACCTTACACGAGCCTGTGTTGTACTCTCGAACAACAGACTCTGATTTCAGATTTAACGCCATCAAATACTGACCTGCAGCAAAAATTATTTCTGTTCCATCAGGACTGACCACCGCACACTGAATAGGATCTTTGGAATCCGTGTAAAGAGCTTTAGATGCATCATCGCTCTTAAACGGTACCTGACTTAAAGTTTTGTTCGCCCCACCAAAATAAACCATACCGGTTTTGGTGGATAGAATCGCGAAGTTGACCTTATTGTCCGGTGAATTATGACCAGCAGAACTGACAATGGTCTGAACGCAATAACCAGAACTCGAATCCCAAACCTTTATCTGACCATCCTCTCCAGCAGTGACGATGTATTTACCGCTTTGACAGTATCGAACATCAGTTACCGAGCCATAATGGCCTTCAAGCTTTTTGAGCGCTCCTGCTCCATCGATATTCCAAATGAAGAGTTCTCCACGCGTTCCGCCACTAGCAAAATGATTTCCGTCTGGAGAAAACACCACCTTTCTTACACCATGCGTATGACCATTGAAAGTCCTTACATGATCCAGTTGCAAATTCTGCCCATAAGCGGAGCAGAATATCCCTAAAAGCAAATAAGTGATGATTGACTTGAACATTTCCCCGACCAACTCTTTCATAGTTAGCCATTTTTTAACCAGCGTGCAAATATGTCTTACCCTTAGACGTAATTCTAAGATAACTGTTGCAGTTACTTTAAAGAAGGTTACACATACGACTCGTTTTTGAACCGCTTTATTCTCACATTTGCGCGATGTCGAAGGGTGTGGGGTTTATGCTTGTCAGCACGGTTGCTTTCTCTCTAATGCAACTATGCGTCAAATTCCTTAACCATCTCCCAACTCATGAGCTGATTCTATTTCGAAGTGCCATTTCTTTGATTTTAAGTTTAGCGTACCTACTTCCGAAAGGAATAAATCCACTCGGAAACAACCGAAAGTTCCTTTTGCTACGTGGAATTTTTGGAGTTACTGCGCTAAGTTTATTCTTCATAACGCTGCAGAAAATACCGCTGGCAAGTGCGGTTACCATACAGTACCTCTCTCCTATTTTCACAGCCATTATTGCCATTTTCGTTTTAGGCGAACGAATGAGAAAAGCGCAATGGTTGTTCTTTCTTTTAGCCTTTGCTGGCGTGGCTATGCTGAAGGGGTTTGACGAACGTGTGTCTCTGTTTTATCTCGGTTTAGGATTGCTCTCTTCCTTCTTTGCAGGAGCTGCCTACAATTGCATCAGACTCGTAAAGGACACGGACCATCCGCTGGTGGTGGTACTCTATTTTCCGATGGTGGCAACGCCCATCATGGTGGTATTGAGCTATTATGATTGGGTTTCGCCAATAGGCTGGGATTGGTTGCTGATATTACTGCTGGGTATTTTCACACAAATAGGACAAGTGTTCATGACAAAGGCACTACAAGCCGAAAAGGCCAACTTGGTAGCCAGTCTCAAATATTTGGGTTCGCTTTACGCGTTACTTTACGGCTATTTCATTTTTGATGAGTCTTACGGCTTTTGGAGTCTGATTGGAATTGTAATGATACTTTTTGGAGTGATACTGAATGTCAGATTTAAAGGAGATACAGCGACAAAATGAGCATTCCGATAATTGATATTTCTCCTTTTCGGAAAGAAGACAACCCAGGCATGGCTCAATCGGCCAAAGCCATCCATAAGGCCTGTTTGGAGCATGGTTTCTTCTACATTGAAAACCACGGAATTTCTCGGGCACTTCAAGCTGAACTGGAACGTTTGAGCCATGCGTTTTTCATGTTGCCCGAATCAGAAAAAATGAAAATCCGCATGGAACTGGGTGGAAGTGCTTGGCGCGGATATTTTCCTGTCGGTGGTGAACTGACCTCTGGAAAACCAGACCAAAAAGAGGGCATCTATTTCGGCACCGAACTGGATTCTGACCATCCAAAAGTGAAGGCCAAAGTTCCGTTGCACGGCAAAAACCTATTTCCAGATCAGCCTGCCAAGTTTAAAGAAACGGTACTCGAGTATATGAAGGAGGTTACAGAATTAGGAAAGCATGTATTGCAAGCCGTTGCGTTGAGCTTAGAACTGCCAGCCGATTATTTTGAATCGACCATTACTAAAAACCCATTCATTCTTTTCAGAATCTTTCATTATCCAGCACAAGAAAAAAGCGAAGATTGGGGAGTTGGCGAACACACCGATTATGGCTTGCTTACAATCCTAAAACAGGATAATATTGGTGGACTTCAGATAAAATCTAACGGAGAATGGATTGATGCTCCACCCATCGAGAATACGTTTGTCTGTAACATTGGTGACATGTTAGACCGCATGACAGGTGGACTTTACAAATCGACACCACACAGAGTAAAAAACACCTCAGGCAAGAACAGACTTTCTTTTCCTCTTTTCTTCGACCCAAGCTTTGACGTAGAGGTTAAACCAATATCTGGGCTTGGATTTTCAACAGATTTCTCAGACCGTTGGGATGGCGAAGATGTTTACCAGTTCAACGGGCCTTACGGAGATTATCTGACTAAGAAGGTATCCAAAGTCTTCCCTCAACTTTTCAACAGGCTTTGATGGATTACTTCGCTCACTAAAGGCTTTTAAGCACGTGCGAATTTTGTTAATTTGGTAAGGAACGAGACAAACCTTTCTACGTGATTCACGTAGGTTATGTTTAATCATTAGGAACTAAACCATCCAAAAATGAAACAGGAATATTTACTGAACAAGGTCGTCTTTATTGATGATGACCCAACGACAAATCTGATCCACAAGAAAATAGCCGAGTCTATGAACTTGGCTAAATCCGTAGAGTTTTACGAAAACTGCGAGACCATTTGGGATGCATACGGTGATGGAAATGCAGAGGAAGTGCCAGACCTCGTTTTTGTGGACATCGGTCTACCAAAAGTCAATGGCGTTGAGCTAGCTGATAAGCTTCAAAAGTTAGATCAGTTCAAAACGCATGATACCAAGTTCTGTTTTCTTACAGCATCAAAAGACATACGAGATGTGCTAAAAGCAGACGACTTAGAATTTGACCATTATTATTGGAAGCCGCTGAGCAAGGCAAAAATGGGTCAGGTTCTTCGAGAGACGTTCAGTATTTCGATTTAACATCTCACCATAGTTAACTGCTGGATGGAATTCGGACGAAACCTTCCTATGCGTATCTGTTATGCACTTTTTTCGCTTGTCCTACTTTTAGGCGCTAGCGTTGTATTGGGCTGGATACTGGATATTCCCGAATTGTACAGGATTGCTGAAGGGTTCGCGCCAATGCAATTCAATAATGCGCTGTGCTTTATCCTTATCGGAGCCAGTGGTCTACTACTTGTATCTGAGAAAAAGACGCCAACAATTTTAACCTCCGGTTTTGGTCTGATTCTTTCTGGTATCACGTTCATTCAATATCCGTTTGGAATTGACGCTGGCATTGACACCTTATTTTTCAATACTCATGAAATTGTTCCTACCGCACACCCTGGACGAATGGCTCCAAATTCGGCCATTGCCCACATTCTCGCCTTCAGCAGCCTCATACTGGCTAGTTTGGGAAGAGTTATTCAGGTTCGATTTGCGGGAGTTTTAGGTGTGTCCGCTTTTGCTGCAGGGGCAACCTCGTTAATCGTATATGGTATAGACCCAGGTAGCGGTTTTGACTGGGGCAGATACACTAAAATGGCAATCCATACGTCAATGGGTTTCGCTATTTCAGGGGCGGCAATTGTTCTGACCGTTGCTCCGAAACTTCACACGTGGGTGGACAATGGGAGCATTAAGAAGTTTTACATCTGGCCGTATCTCACGGTACTACTGAGCGGAGCTCTTATAATTGAGCTTCAGCTGCCGCAAAACGTAGCCACCGGTCTACTCTATGCCGTTGTAATCGCTCTGACTTGGTTTGGTAAGGACAAACGAGATTTTCTGATTGTAGCTGGCGTCTCAACCCTGATCATCGTTGTTGACATTACGGTATCGTCTGGCGCTTTCAACTTCTCGGAAATGGTTGTTAACCGAACCATTAGTCTTGTAAGCGTGTGGTTTGCGGCCACAATTCTCTATTACTTCAAAGGCAATAGCAACAAGCTTAAAGAAAGCGAAGGCAGACTCCGATCCATTTTTGAGAGTAGCGGTGAAGGTATTCTGGTGGTTGATGATCAGATGCTCATTCAAATGGCCAACGAACGGTTGGAGTTAATGTTCGGATACGAACCGGATGAGTTGAATGGCAAGCGATTGGATACACTGATACCACAGCGGTTTCATCCAAGACATGAGAATCATACCAAAGGTTTTTTGAATGAAGGCACTACTCGCCAAATGAGTTCAGGAGCTGAACTCTTTGGGGTGCGAAAAGATGGTTCTGAGTTTCCGGTTGAGGTGGGTCTTTCATCCTTTCAGTTGGAAGGTGAAAGATTTGTTTCTGCCAACGTTTCTGATATCACCGAAAAAGTACAAGCACAAAAGGTAATTGAAGAAGGTGTTGAAGAACTGAAAAAAGCGGAATTCAAATTCAGAAGCATTTATGATAACACCTATCAGTTCATCGGGCTTCTAGAACCAGATGGTACCCTGATAGAAGCCAATAAAACTGCGCTCGATTTTGGCGGATTTACCTTGGAACAAGCTCGTGGTCAGGATTTTGGTGATTCACCTTGGTTTTCTCTCAGCACGGAAATTCAAGATCAACTGAAAGAGGCCATCAAAAGAGCCGCTAAAGGTGAATTTGTTAGATACGATGTAGACAATGTAGGTGGAGATGGAACCATCATCAGGGTTGACTTCTCTCTCCGTCCCATTTTTGATGAAAATGGAAAAGTAATCTATCTGGTTCCGGAAGGACGCAATATTTCAGACAGAATTGAACTTGAAAGTAAGCTCAGAGCAAATGAAAAGCTACTACAGCAATTTGTATCGAACACGCCAAATGCCGTGGCCATGTTCAACAACAACTTGGAGTATGTGGTGGCTAGCGATACCTGGTACACCGATTATGGTATTGAAGAAAAGGAGATCATAGGCCAACATCACTATGACGTTTTCCCGGAGATAAGGGAAATGCCTCATTGGATTGAAACGCATCAGCGGGCGCTGAAAGGCGAAACCATTAGAAGAGAGCGAGACCATTTTGTGCGTGAAGATGGTTCTGTGCACTGGATGCGATACGTCATTCAGCCTTGGAAAAATGAACACGACCAAATTGGTGGAATCATCATGTTTACGGAAGTAATCACCGAACGTGTGAAGTTGGAACTTCAGCTTGCTGATAGCGAAAGGCGATTCAATCTGGCTGTAAAGGGTACAACTGCTGGAGTTTGGGATTGGCTGGATATTGACAACGATGTTCAGTGGTGGTCGCCAAGGTTTTACGAGCTACTTGGTTATTCTGAGGGTGAAATTGAACCCAAGCTTGAAACGTTTTCGAGTTTGCTTCACCCGGATGACAATGAAATGACCTTTAAATTGGTTGACCGTCATTTTAAAAAGAAAGCACCTTTCATAATGGAATACCGCCTTAAGCACAAGGAAAAAGGCTACAGATGGTTTCTTGGTGCAGGACAAGCGCTCTGGAATGATGAAGGTAAACCCACTAGAATGGTCGGCACCATTGTAGACATACACGCGAGAAAATTGGGAGAAGAAGCCGAGATCAAACATGCCAGACAGCTTGCCGAAAAGAACAAAGAACTTGAAGAATTCACTTACGTGGCCTCTCACGATCTTCAAGAGCCAGTGAGAACCATTGCAAGTTTTGTAGAACTTTTCAGAGAGTTTTATGCAGATAAACTTGATGATCAGGCCAATGAGTTTCTAGACCTCATGGAAGGTGCAAGTTTGCGCTCGCAACAGCTCATTTCCGACCTATTGCAATACAGTAGAATCGGTAGAAAAAGAGAACTGAGCGCCATCGATATGAATGAACTTGTGGGAGAAGTTGTTGATGATCTTACGCTGAGAATCAGAGAAACAGAGGCAGAATTGCAAGTGGCCGATAACCTGCCACAGTTAATGGGATTTAGAACAGAACTAAGACTGTTAGTTCAAAATCTTGTTACCAATGCCCTCAAATTCACGAGAGAAAACGTCTCTCCAAGGGTTGTTATATCTTTTGCTGAGAATGAAGAAGAATATGAGTTTTTAGTTGCAGATAATGGAATTGGCATTGATGAAAAGTTCTTTGATCAGATTTTCGTGGTATTCAAAAGGCTTCATGGTAGGAGTGAGTTTGAAGGAACCGGAATCGGTCTGGCTCACTGCAAAAAAGTAGTTGACCTTCACCGAGGTAGAATCTGGGTCACTTCAAAAGTTGGAGAAGGAACAACCTTCCATTTTACCATCCCCAAAAATATCGAAGTTGAAACCTCTTAGACCTAATTATTAACTGCTGATATAAATCCAAACAATAACTTCTGATGAAGGTTTATATATACATCTGTTTCTCGAACCTTAAAAGACAAATTATTAAGGAGACTTATCGAAAAACGCTGCAATCAGAACAGTTAGTTTATAACTTTGAATTACCATCATACAAGCTAGTCTATGAAGGAAAAGTTGAACTGTATTCTTCTCATCGATGACGATGAGACCACCAATTACGTGAACACCATTTTGGTCAACAAGGCGGAATGTGCTGAAGAAGTACGCTCCGTAACCAGTGGACATGGTGCGCTGGATTATTTAAAATCCGTTGATGAAAATGGAAACCACCCTCAACCTGACCTTATTTTTCTGGACATTAACATGCCCATTATGAGCGGGTGGGAATTTATTGAGGAGTATGAGAAGTTGCTTCCTGAGCAGCGCGGTAAGGTCTTGGTGTGGATGCTTTCCACTTCCAACAATCCAGATGATTATGACAGGGCTATGAAATTGGGTAGTAACGGATTTATGGCAAAGCCACTCACAATTTCTAAGCTAATGGATGTGATCAAAAAGCATTTTTCAAATCTGTTTGAAGAGTAGGTAGCGATCACCACCTCTCCCGAAGGAGAATTTTCTCACATTTGCTCGAAATGCCCAAGATGGATAGAAGACTGGAACAGTTTGAGCGATTACTGAATATCATGGACGACCTAAGGGAAAAATGCCCTTGGGATAGAAAGCAGACGCTGGAAAGTCTTCGGCATTTGACCATTGAAGAAACCTACGAACTGGCAGACGCTATTCTGGACAATGATCTGGAAGAAATCAAGAAAGAACTTGGGGATATTCTACTTCATATCGTATTCTATTCCAAAATCGGGTCTGAGAAAAATGCGTTTGATATTGCTGATGTAACAGAAAGCATCTGTGAAAAACTCATTCAGCGCCACCCTCATATTTACGGTGATGTTGAGGTAGCAGACGAAGAAGAAGTAAAAGCCAATTGGGAAAAACTGAAGCTGAAAGAGGGGAAAAAATCTGTTTTGGAAGGAGTGCCAAAATCGCTACCAGCTATGATCAAAGCCACTAGAATTCAAGATAAGGCACGCGGTGTTGGTTTTGATTGGGACAATCAGGAACAGGTTTGGGATAAGGTGAACGAGGAACTTGTTGAGTTGAAGGAAGAAATTGACTCCAATGCAAGTAAGGAAAAGGTTGAAAGTGAATTTGGCGATGTGCTATTCTCCATGATAAACTACGCCCGATTCATTGACGTTGATCCTGAAATGGCTCTGGAGCGAACCAACAAAAAATTCATCAAGCGGTTTCAATATCTCGAAACAGAATCGAAAAAAGACGGCAAGGAAATTTCTGACATGACCTTGGAGGAAATGGATGTTTACTGGAATGCCGCCAAAGAACTGTAATCTACAGTTTGATGAGCGTAGCTGAGCTACCTGAACTCCCAAACAGCTGAATCACGTAAACACCATTTTCAGCCGATAAGTCGCTAGCCGAGATTCTCTCCCACGACTCCCCTTCTTGAATCAACCTTCCGTCCAAATTCAGCAATCTCCACTTCACAGTTTCAGGATTTGAAAGTCTGATTTCAATCAGTTGCTGTTGTCGGTTATAAACAGCTTGATACGCTATGCTTCTTCCAGACTCATTAACACCCATAAACACCTCTGGACGAACTCGATACAGGTTTCCTCCTGTATTAAAAAACGGCTCCTGCTCATCTGTTACGTACAGAAAACCGTTTCGAAAGACTATCGCTTCCTTCTGAGTAAAAGAGCCGAGCGCCAATTCGGATACATTTCCTGTGCTAAAATCGGTTCCTGAAAAGTCGGTAATCAGCCAAATGTGGTCCGCATTCAGCAGAACAACTGTATCACCATTTTCGGAAATATCTGCTGCCGTTATAGCCGTAAGGAAGTTGGAACTTCCCGTGTAAATACTGTCAATCAATTCCGCAACGTAGCTACCGCCAACAGCTGGAAGACGATAATGTTTAGAATAGCCCGTTGATGTTGTTGAGCGGTCTTTACTGAACAGATGTAATGAATCCTCAAACCAGAAGAATGCCTCCATGTCAAAGTTCCCATAATTCCCACTTGGTGGAAACTCAACTTGATCAGAATAGGTAAACCGAATTGTATCCGACACCATAGCGCTTGTGGTACATGTGTCGATACTGGGAATCTTTACAATTCCCAGGTCTGTTCGGTTAAGATTGTTATTACCGAAATTGCCGATGTAAAGATTGCCTTGGTTGTCTTTGGTCAGATCCTCCCAGTCTGTGTTAGAATCACCAACAACCGAAACCACTCTTTGAATTACCCCAAGTGTATCAATGCAATACAGCTCAGTAGGGTTTCCACTATCGTTGTGTGTCCAAAACCAGTCGTTCGGACCATTCTCTAGACCAGAAGTTTCAAGGATTTCTGATGGTAATTCACAAAGCTGTTCTACAACAATTGTTTGCGAATAAGCATTTGAAATGAAAAGAAAAGTTAAAGCAGAAAAAAGTGCCTTCATTAGCCAGCTACCTGGCTTCCGCCCTTTTTAGGGTTAAGATGCTTTCTGACGCAAAGCAACAATTGATTCTTATCAATTGGTTTTGTGAGATAGTCAACCACAAGCGGTTCTTGTTTTGCCCGTTTCTGATCTTGTAAACTCAAAGACGATGTTAAAATGACAACCTTTGTTTTGGCGGTCTCGTTAAGGAAGTCAAGTGTTTCCCAACCTTCCATGTACTTCATTCTCAGGTCCAGAAAAATGATGCTTGGCAATTTCTCACCTCGTTTCGCTCTTCCAATAAGCTCTAAGAGCGTGCGGTCGCCATCGTCAAAAATCTTATACTGATTTTCATAAGCCGAACCTTCCAGATACTTCTCTACAATGAATTGGAATATCCTATCATCGTCAACAAACCATATTTCATCCCCATAATCCATATTTACTTTCTCTTTCAAGCTCCCCAAACACAACAATGAATGTAGTGCCTTTTCCTAATTCACTTGTTAAGATAATAATACCATTTAGATTTTCCAACTGATTTCGGACAAGGAACAACCCCATTCCTCTACCGCTTACGTCCCTATTCAGTGTTTTGTAGAGTTTAAATATGTGTTCCCCATCCTTGTCCACGTCAATACCTATTCCGTTATCCTCACATTCAAAATGAATTCTACCATCTTGCTCAAACGATCGGAGGGATAACCGAAATGGTTCATCCAACTTTCGATATCTCACGGCATTATCAATCAAATTCTGAATAATGCTCCGGAAATGATCAGGCGGATAAAGCATGGTTTCCACCTTAAAATCTCGTTCAATTGTCGTGTCAATACTGTTCAGTTCTTGTTCATGATATTCGAGCACTTCGCTGACTATTTGGTCAAAGCTCATTTCAACGGCCTCCAGTTGAGGCGAACTTTGCTTGATCACGGTTGAAACGTCATTCACTGTGTGCAGCAGCGCATCCGTACTATGAGATATCTTATCTAGAATTATTCTGCTGTCCTCAACATCCTCAGACGCTTTTGCAAGCTCCACTAAAGAATGAAGGTTGGCCGCGGGCGAGCGCAGATTGTGCGAAGTGATATAGGCAAATTGCTCCAGCTGTTCCTTCTTTCTAGCCAGGTCTTTCGATAAGCGGTTAAGAGCCTTTATCCGATCCTGTAAAAGAGAGGTTTTCTCATCAACAATTTGGGACAACTGAACTGGACTCTTATACGCCAATGCCTTTGGCAGCACGAATACCATGGCTCCGACCGTAATCATACTGACAACAGCCGTCAAAACAAGTACCAGCGCATTGATTCGATAAATAGGCTCGTAAAATATGATTGCATCAATAAGGTGGGTCATACCACACAGAAAGATGAACGCGATAAACAGCCAGAAGACAGACTTAAATGGTACGTCATTCCATCTTCTACGAACAAAAACGAGCATAGTAATAGGAATAGCCATGTAAGCCAAAAAGATGATCAGGTCGGAAATGATGTACATCCAACCATGTAATTCGCTCCACTCACCGCATACCCAGCGTGGCATGAAAGCTTGCGAATCCCCCAGTTTTCGAAAAAAATCGAGTAGCTGATTCATGACGTTACTTTCCTCCAGGTATAGTTGCCTTGACTTCAATCACCATATCTGCACGAAACTCAATTGTCTGAGTAACCGCCTCATCCGTAGTAATTTCTGTTCTCAACGCGAAACTATTGGTGGAAACGTAAGGATAGAGGTCGGCTCCAGTCACCTCCAAATCAAATGAATTGCCAGCATTTTCGGGAACAGGAATTTTACTCGCAATCAAGACCTCCTGCTGATTATCTGCATTCATGTAAACCGAAATATCTTCGAGAAAACTAAAGTCTTCTTCTTGCGGTGATGTGACGGTGAGTCTTAGTCTCGTTAACCGGACAGAATCTATCCAATCAGATTGTACACCTTCATCTTCAAACCGTTGCTCCGAATTAGTTGTTACAGAAGGTGTTGGCAAATCAATCGGAAGCCCCAAAGGTGAACCTGAAACTGAGAAGTCAACAGAGTAATTCATATTAAAGGTTCGAAGCTTGTCCAATAACTTACAACCACCGAAAGAAGTGGCAACCCATAATGCAATCAGAACCGTAACTAGTTGTTTCATTCGACCACCAATTTTGATACATGCCGCGAACTTTTGTTAGATAGAACAAGCATGTAGATCCCAGAATTAACCTTTCCCAAATCCATCTTCGTGAGAAACGTTGATGAAAAAACTCTCCTTCCAGTCATATCTACTACTTCTATTCGTTCCGGTTTGAAAGAATCGCTAGAGCGAATATTGAGAAAATCCGATGCGGGATTCGGCCAGATTTCCAAAACCCTTTCATCAACTTCCTCAACTCCAACATTTCCTATTGTTCGGAAAGCATTGATTCTTCCTGCTCCGAGCATTCCAGACATTCCCGGATTTTGCGCTGATATATCCTCGCAGCCATCTTCTATCTTACTTCGAAGCTGTGACGAGGAAATACCTGGAAAATGCGAAACCACCAAAGCAGCAAGCCCAGAAACCAATGGCGTGGCCATTGATGTTCCGTTATAATGCCCATAAGTGTTGTTCCCTTCTGGAAGCGTGCTGTAAATACCAACTCCAGGTGCCATTACATCGATGGTGCTTCCATAATTAGAGAACGAGGCTTTCTCATCATTCTGATTGGTAGCACCAACACTTATCACTTCAGGATAAGCCGCTGGGTATTGCAATTCTTGGTCGCCATTATTTCCCGCTGCTGCTACCATCACGATTCCAGCTGCCGCGACCTGAGCAATTACCGCTTTCAGAGTTGCTGCGTTAGTAGTTGTTCCAAAAGACATATTGATTACATCAACTCCCGAGCGCATGGCGTAATACAGGCCGTCTGTAGCTCCAACCAATGCCGCGTCAGAATCTCGCCCGATCTTGACAGGTAGGATTTTGGTATTATACCCGATTGATGCCATGCCAGTTCCGTTGTTTGTTGCAGCGCTAACGATTCCAGCAACATGCGTACCATGCGTAAACCCATCAGAATTTCCAGATGCATTCGCAGGAGGGCGTGGGTCGGCATCGTTATCAGCCACATCAAACCCGTTCACATCATCTGACCTTCCATTCGCATCATCATCAATTAGGAACAAACCGCTTTGCTCAGCCGCATTCGCGTAAATATTAGCTGAAAGGTCCTCGTGATCAATTGCAATCGCATCATCTAAAACGGCAACAAGCACATCTGTTGAACCTGTGGAGTAATCCCAAGCCAATTCTGCTTGAATCTTTTCCAACGACCACTGTCCAGACTGTAAATCATTCGGAGTGTTGAATTCTGTCATGATGGGATTCTTCTCTGCAAACTCCACATACGGCAGTGCCGCCAATGCCGCAGCCAACACATCGACTTGCAACGCATTTGGAAAAATCACCCGATAAATACTGTCCAATTCGGTACCTGGCAATGGAAAAGGTTTGAAAATGCTATCAAGGCCAGAAACTGCAAAAAGAGCATCAAGAGTCAAGTTTCCTCCTGTATAACCATCCAGAAGAAGACCTGGGTCATCAGATATTTTGAAGTGGATTTCGCCATCAACCGCATTCGGGTCAACCGTTTGGGCAATCCCCTCAGAACCAATAAATAGAATTAAAAGTGCAAATATCAATCGAATCATTTTCGCTGTTTTTCTCATCTTAAACCGAACGTGTCATCGGAAAAATAGTTACTCGTTTTCAAGATTGTTGTCAACACAAGACAAAAAAAGCCCCGCACTATTCGTGCGAGGCTTTCAATCTTACTGATCTAAAACTTAGTGTGAAGCCAAATAATCGGCAACACCTTCATGAGTTGCTGTCATTCCAGCAGCACCTTGTGTCCAGTTTGCTGGGCAAACCTCTCCATTCTCTTCGAAAAAAGTCAACGCGTCAACCATTCTCAAAGCTTCATCAACGTTTCTTCCCAACGGAAGATCGTTTACCAATGCGTGACGTACAGTTCCTTCTTTGTCAATCAAGAAAAGGCCTCGGTAAGCTATCATTGGCCCAGTTGCCAACAGATTTCCTTCTTCATCAAGATCATAGTCTCCGAAAAGTACTCCGTAGTTGGCAGAAATTGTTTTAGCAGTATCAGCAACAATCGGGTAAGTAACTCCTTTGATACCTCCTGCAGCCTTGTCCATTTGAAGCCATCCCCAGTGAGTTTCTTCGGTATCGGTTGAGCACGCTACAACAGCCGTATTACGCGCCTCAAACTCAGCCAATTTTTCTTGGAATGCGTGTAGCTCTGATGGGCACACGAACGTGAAATCCTTTGGGTAGAAGAAGAATACTACGTTTTTCTTTCCGATGTACTGATCCAATGAAAAATCTGCCTCAACGGTTCCTCCGTTAACTACCGCTGCAGCTGAAAATGATGGTGCTTTCTGTCCTACTAATGTTGACATTTTTATGTATGATTTTTAGTTAAAATTCGATTTCGAGCGCAAAGATAACAGATAGGCCGAGGCATTGTTCGAGCACAACGATTTCTTAAACCGAAACGAAGGCCAACACGAAGCCAAGAAGAATTGCCACCAACTTGGTGAGGTTAAATGCGTGGCCTTTATCCGATTCAAAAATGATAGTAGTGGCAATATGAAGAAAGATGCCGACCAATAGCGCGAGGATGATTCCTTGAAACTGCCCAATATCCAAAACCTTTCCTTCGAGTAAGTGCGTAACAAGGCCACCCAACGGAGCCATTGCGGCAAAACCAAAAATAGCCAGCGCTCCGCGCGAGATGCTAAAATCTGAGCCACGAAGTACAGTTCCCAGAATAAACGCCACAGGAATTTTGTGAATGATAACCCCAGCCAAAAGAGATTGGTGTTCGTGAGCGTGCTCTCCTCCGAACGGTAAACCCTCTATTAACGCATGAAGTCCGAGGCCGACAAACAGAGCCAGCGGAATCTGCTTGCCATGCAATGCATGCGCATGTCCATGTTCCATACCTTTAGAAAGGACTTCCAAAACAATTTGAACTATAAAACCAGCCAGCACCCAAATTCCTGCCGACTTACCAAGCAAATGATATGATTCTGGAAGCACATGGAAGAAGGATAATCCCAGCATGAAAGCCCCACTGAAGGCCAGAACAATCTTCATATTCTGGTTGCTGATTTTGAAAGCCCAAGCCAGCATACCACCTACAAAGGCTCCAACAAATAGAATAATGAGCTCCATTAACTTCTTGGTTTTCTTGCAATCATAATCAGTCTATCGGAAGTTGACTGGTTGAATGGCTCCAAATCATAATTGCCAAATGTAGCTTCCAATTCCAAACCAGCCTCATCAAAATATCCCTTGAAGTCATCCAAACCCAATGCGTCCACTTGTTCCTCAAAATCCAATTCAACATCACCGTCTATCACATGAATCCGTTTTTGAATCATGCCATCTTCAACACTTCTATTCAGTTCAAAACGAACACCATCAATTTCCTTTTCCTCGTAATCTACCAAGTTCTTCTTCACCTTAACTGCGTTCAGAAAATCGAGGACAAAAACACCATCCGGCTTCAATGAATCGGCTACCGATGAGATGGTCTTTTGGTCATCTTCCGCGTTATGAAAGTATCCGAAGCTTGTAAAAAGATTTGCGACCAAATCGAAATGCTCAGACCAATAAAGTGATCGCATATCGTGTACAAAGAATTCGAGACCGTCTTGCTCAAAAGATTTCGCCTCTTCAATACTTTCCTCAGAAAGATCAATCCCAACTACTTCGTATCCAGCCTTTCGAAACTGCAACGCATGCCTCCCTTTTCCACAGGCCAAATCCAATACACGCGAACCTTTTTCGAGATTTAAATGAGAGACCAGTTTATCAATGAACTTTTCGGCCTCCTGAAAATCTCTATTCTTATAGAGAATATGGTAATAGGGAGAATTGAACCACGTTTCGAACCAGTCTTGCACACTCATTTATTAAGCCGCCTAAATTATTGAAATGTGCGTGTGGAGCACAATAAGATTCTGCGTGATTCGCGTAAATACCTTTGAGGTTTTTCGCTAAAAAAGTAACCTATTCAAAAGTTAACGGTATAAAGGAACGAAACCATGATTGGGCTGAAGTAAAACCAGACCTAAGACTTATGACCAACAGAGTAGCCCTTGCGGGAAACAGTTTAATGGAATCTGACATTGCAATGAATATCTACGACCTATACCATAGGATGGAATCCAACAAGGTGGTATTGTCGTTCAAAGGCGATGTAACTTCAGAACTCATGACCTCTATTCTACAGATCATTGAGCAACGAATGGACGATATGAATGAGGCTCCGAGGCTCAAAAAGAAGGTTTACAACGTGCTTGTAGAATGTCTTCAGAATCTCTACCATCATATTGATGAGGTACCATCGGCTACCAGTAGAAATGGTTCAGACCGTTCGGCCATTTTCATGGTAAGCCTGAACAAGAGTGGATATTCCATTACCACTGGAAATTACATTCTTACCGACCGCGAAGAACATTTTAAAGGAAAACTTGAGCGAATTAATTCGCTTACGCGGGAAGAATTAAAAGAACTTTACAAAGAAGTGCTGAACAGCGAAGAGCGTTCTGACAAAGGAGGTGGTGGACTTGGCATGATCGACATTGCCAGAAAGACCGGAAACAAACTCAATTACGACTTTGCCCCTTTGAATGATGAGTATTCATTTTTCAGCCTGAACATTAACGTAGAAGAACAATAACGAGAAAATCACGATAGATATGGATTCGATTTTTATTGAAGGATCACCGAAAACACCGACCGTAAGTTTTGATAGCGAAAAAGGCGTGATAACCCTTAAAGGCCGCTCTATTCCAGAAAACTCAATTGAGTTTTACCGACCGCTGGTCGATTGGCTGGAAAGCTACTCGCAAACCCCCCAACCAAAGACAACTTGTACCATTCAGTTGGAGTACTTTAACACCAGTTCTTCCAAGTGTCTGTTGGACCTCTTCAAGAAAATGGAGAACATGAACAAGAACGGTAATGAGATTGTCATCAACTGGTACTACGAAGAAGATGACGAAGACATGCTGGAGGCTGGAGAAGACTACCAAAGCATTATTAGCGTACCGTTCAAAATGGTCGAAGTGCAAGACTAATCAACACTTCTTCTACCCTATCAAAAAGCCTCTGTGTCTGCTCACAGAGGCTTTTCTTTTTGCTTTTACACGAATGCAAACCAGAGCAACCTCATGCCAAATCCAAGAAGTACGATCCCGATTACCTGATATGCTCTAAGAAGGAATTTGGGTTGAATCAACCTTTTGATTTTATCAGCAAATACCACCTTTAAACTATCAGTGGTCAGAATACCTAGCAAGGAAGCTCCAAGAAATAACCAAAGATTTTGGCCGGCTCCATACTTCCCCTGAGCAAGGCCAATGACGCTAATCCAAACCAAAAACACGAATGGGTTGACAAAATTGACCAAGAATCCTTTGGTGAAATATGCCGTGTAATGTCCAGCGTGAAGTTTCAGCTCGGCATCCACATTCACATTTGGCTTAAAAAGGTATTTCAATCCAAGTCCGAATAGAATCACGCTACCTCCTAAAGCCAAATAGAATTGATTTTCCGCATTCTTGAAGAATGGAATGGCTCCAAACGAGCACAACGCCACGCAAACCACATCTGAAATGAATATGCCAAGTGCAACCATCATTCCAGCCCAAAATCCATAGTTGAGTGCGCTTTTAAGCAAGGTGAAGAATACTGGACCGATGAAAATCACCATCGCCAAACCAACCCCAAAGCCTTCAAGAAACGCCATGAGGCTAAATTAATCTTTCGGATAATCCTTGAACGGTTTCCGTTGTGTCCATTCCTTAGGTCGGATATTTTGAATAAATCGTTTAACGATTGAATTGGTAATCGGATTCAAATGCTTGACAAGCAAATGATAATCTACTGGCTCAGCACCCATGGTACTTTTAATTTCCATGGCAGTTCTTGCCAGATCAATGCTCTTCACACCATCCTGAACAGCATCGCCCAATAGATTGTAAAGCATATTCTGGTACAGCGCAAACTCATTATTGTAATCGTAGTTGATGCCGACAAAGCTGGCGTAATTGTGCCCCATTCCTTTGATGTAAGAATAGAAACCGATCAGCTCGTCATTCTTAAAGTATCCCTTTACAACGAAACGGTCATCCAAAGCAGCCTTTAAGTCAATAAAATAACGTGGATGAATACTCACCATATGGAAATCCGCACCAGCCTCAACATTCTTAAAAAGCTCCATGATGGTATCATTCCATTGTTGAATGTCGTTTGCATCAAGTTCTCGCAGATCCAAATGGCAAGCTTGCTTAATGGCTTTTTTTGCCCGCACTCTATACTTGGAACTGAAATCCGACATCACGCTCACAAAGTCTGTCCATTCCTCTCTAATGGTTGACATCATATTCGGTTGCACCGCAAATGGAGTCAGATCGCTGTCCAATTTCTGCAGTTCATCACGCAATGATTCGTCAATGTCTTTCACCAATAGGCAACGAATCTTTTTACCCGATTTGTTGGCGCTCACAATTTTACGCCAAGCCGTATCGATTATCAGAGCCTGTTCCTCAACGGTAAGCGTTTCGCTGAAATAACAACCATGATTACCAGATTGCAGGAGATTACCCTGAATCAACAATCTTGCTTTCACACTTTCCAAACTGGCAGCAACAACTCCTTTCGCTTTTGCGAAGAAAGAACGGGTATCACCGATTTTGTCCGTGTCCACATTCTTATCCACGTTAGTTATGTGGACATCAGTTTCCTGATAGTATAGAATTGCAACAGGTTGCTCACTTCGGTAAGCCACCACATAATGAAAACACATGCCCCGATACGGATGCTGTTCCAGTGCTGCCAAATATGGAGCAGACAAAAGGAAGTTTTCGCTTTCATGAACCATTTTGCTCCAGTGAGAAGCTGGGACATCAAATGCCGAAGTAAAATGCGCTAGCGATATATCAGATTCAGCATCTTTTCCTTCGCATTGCTTTCTCAAGCCGCCTATGCGTTCGCGTATAAAGTCTAAGGATATGGCCAATTCTAGGTAGGTTTAACGAACAAACGTCAAATGTGGCAAACTGTTCACATACCAAAGATACCTCTCTAGTTTAATGTGAACTACCAATAGGAATACTTCTTGAACTCTAAAGACCGATCGGTATCTTTGAGGCTGTGAGAACAATCACCACTTTCATTCTGCTATTACTGTTCAGCATGTCGCTTTTTGCGCAGGATGAAGATTATTATGCTCCGGAAAAAAAGCGTACTCCAGTTACTCAAACGGACCTCCATAATCTACACCGTTGGGGGCCAAAATTCGGTATCGAAGCGTGGGGCTCGGTTGGCTACTCTCATTTTTACACACCATCTACAATCCAAGCTGGATTCGAGAAAACTACTGGTGGGTTTGGCTTTGATGCAGGCGTAGGTGGCCGAATACGCATCTATCACAAACTAGCAATTGCGTTTGGTTTTCAATTTTCAGGAAGAGGTTATCATATGGCTCTTCCCGCTGTGGCAGAAGAGGATACGGGAACTGCTCCAAATACTGGTACAGCACTAATTGAGGTGGATGTGGATGAGAAGATGAACATGAAATACATCGGATTCTACATTAAACCAGTCATCGAACTGAGTAGAAAATTTCATCTGGCCATTTTATTCCATCCTAGTTGGGAATTGATTGACCAGAGGAAGGGTAGATCAACTCAGCTGGTTACGGCAGGCCCGTCCTTGTATGTTGGACAACAAGGAGTGTTGGAAGATCAATCATCCTTCGAACTGGAGCCAAAACAATTTGAACTAGGGTTGGAGTTTGCTTACAAATGGATGATTGCCCCTCAACTTATCATGAAACCTCACATTGGTATCAACTTTGCGACATCCGCCATTTTCCATACTGGGGCCGAGCTGCCCACTCCATTCGGTCCGTGGGAGCAAAACCCAAGCTTTATGACCTTACGCTTCGGAGTCATATTTGAAGCAGGTCTTTGGTTAGACCAACCGAAAATCGATTAATCGAGTTTAAGTTGGAAACCCGAGGCCGTCCCATCAACCAATAAACCTAGGCCCCGGGCTCCAACTCTACCCTACCGAATGCTCGGTTCAGGTATTTCAATGCTATCTCCAACCACCACCAAGTGCTTGATAGATATTGACACTCGCATTCATCTGTTGCTTTTTGGTTTCAATCAGCTCCATTTTTGCTTCCAACGCATCGCGCTGCGTCATTAAAACCTCCATGTAATCTGCCCGTGCAGACTTGAACAGCGTGGTTGAAATATTGATGGACTGCGAAAGCGTCTGAACCTGTTGTTGTTTGAGTTCATAACTGTTGTTCAGATTGTCCACCATTGCCAACTGATTGGAAACTTCAATAACTCCATTCAGCACGCTGCGTTCATAATTCAGAACGGCCTGCATTTGCTTAGAACCTGAATTGAAATAATTGGCTTTGATGCCATTTCGGTTTACCAAAGGAGCAACCAGATCTGCAGCAATATTGTACAGAATGGATTCTGGCGTGGTAATGAAGTACTTGATATTGAAGGCCTGCAAACCAACACCAGCCTTTAATCCAAGCGATGGGTAGAATTCGGCTTTGGCCGCTTTCACATCAAACTTGGTCGCCATCAATTCCAATTCAGCTTGGCGAATGTCTGGTCGGTTATCCAACAAGTGAAGCGGAATTCCTGCTTGCACCACATTCGGAACAAGCTCTGTGAATCCATCAGCATTACGCTCAATAGGCTGCGGAAAACGTCCAACTAAAAAGTTGATACGGTTTTCCACTTCAATGATCTCCTGCTGAATTTCGTACTGATGACTTCGGTTTTTCAACACTTCTGCCTCAAACTTCCGAACAGCCAACTCCGTTACCTTGGCGGCTTGCTTTTGCAATCGAACGATCTTCAACGCATTCTGCTGAAGCTCAATGTTCTGCTTTACAATAGCCAGTTCATTATCCAGAGCCAATAACTCGTAGTACGAATTGGCAATCTCTGCCACCAATCGCGTTACCATGAAGTTTCGGCCTTCAATACTGGCCAGATAACGGTTAAAAGCAGCTTGTTTTCTATTGCGCAGCTTCTTCCAAATGTCGATCTCCCAAGAAGCGAAGAAACCCGCCATATAATCTTGCAAGTGCTCTGGAACATGTTTGCCAGGCTCGTACTCGTCCTGTTCATCGCTCACACCTTGGCTCGTGTACTTTCCAACGCGCTCAAGTCCAGCGCCAACACCAAAGTTTACGGTTGGCAAATACTCACCTTTCCGTGCTCGAACTTCGTTATTGGTGATGTTGATCTCCTGCATCAGGATGTTCAGTTCCTGATTGTTCTTGAGTGCCGTATCAACCAAAGCGGTCAGGTACGGGTCGGCAAAGAATTCTTCCCACCTCATTTTGGCAGAATTGGTAGTGTCAGAACCAGCTCCATAGTTTTCTGGAACCGTTCTTTTCGCGTCTCTCAGTTTCATGCTTGGCACGCATGATGTCAAAGACAGCACCGCGAATAGCGTACCAGCGATCAGATATTTATTCAATCGTTTCATCTCAATTCTTGTTGCGGTCCTTGTTCAATTTGATCAGCTCGCGTAAACGTGCGTTCAGCTTTTGGAATCGGCTTCTTGAGCTTTCTTCCGATTCATTTACACGAATGAACTCCTCAGAAACTGGCTCATGCCGCTGTCCTTGGATCAGGGATTTCCCTTGAATCATACTCGCGAAAACGTAGTAGAGACCTGGAATGACCAACACTCCGAAAATGGTTCCGATAAGCATGCCTCCCATGGCGGACGAACCGATGGTTCGGTTTCCGATGGCTCCAGCACCCGTGGCCACAACCAACGGAATCAATCCCGCAATGAATGCGAATGATGTCATCAGAATTGGACGGAATCGCGCACGCGCTCCTTCAATGGCAGCTTCGAGTACAGTTGCATCCGATTCTCGCTGTTTCTGAACTGCAAACTCCACGATAAGCACAGCGTTCTTACCCAGCAGACCAATGAGCATAATGAGCCCGATCTGTGCATAGACATCATTTGCCAAGCCAAGTGCTTTCAGCAATAGGAATGAACCAAAAACGCCCATCGGCAATGAAAGCAACACTACCAGCGGCAGCACAAAACTCTCGTACTGCGCGGCAAGCACCAGATAAACGAAAATGAGTACCACGGCAAAAATGTACAGCGCCTCATTTCCTCGTCTCGATTCATCATAAGACAGCCCTTCCCAAGCAATATCGTAGCCACGTGGAAGTGTTTTTTCAGCTACTTCGCGAATTGCGTTGATGGCATCTCCACTCGTAAATCCTTTGGAAGGAAGCCCGCGGATAGCAGCAGAATTATACAAGTTGTAACGGGTGATCTCATTCGGTCCGAGACGCTTCTCCAATCGCATAAATGAAGAGTACGGCACCATGTCGCCTTCCTCGTTTTTCACGAACAGGTTTTCAAGATCAGAAGGCATTCTGCGGTATTCGGGCGCTGCTTGCGTATAGACTTTGAAGAACCGACCGAAACGAATGAATCCCTGCTCGTAAGTACTACCAATGAGAATGTTCAGGTTTTCCATAGCCTTACCGATGGAAACACCTTTCTGCATGGCAGCTTTGTTGTCAATTTTCAACTCGTATTGCGGATAATTAGCCGCGTAGAAAGTGAACAGACCGGTGAGCTCTTTGCGCTCGCTCATGGCTTCCATGAATTCATTGTTGATGCGCTCAAACTCATGGTAATCCGTACCGTTGGTCTTATCGAGCAAACGCATGGAGAAACCAGCTGACGAACCAAAACCAGGCACAGCGGGCGGTTCGAAATACTCGATAACTGCACCTAGATCCTTGGTCTCCTCTTCCAACTCTTCCATGATCTCGATAACGGAATGATGCCGCTCCGACCACGGTTTGAGGTTGATGAGACATGTACCTGCGTTGGAACCACGTCCCTCGGTCATGATCTCGTATCCCGCCAAAGAAGAGACCGACTCTACTCCATCAACCTCTTCTGCAATCTGTTGCAACTCCTGCGCAACCTTGTTGGTGCGTTCCAATGTTGATCCAGGAGGTGTTTGGATTATGGCGTAAATGGTTCCTTGATCCTCACTTGGAATGAAACCTGCTGGCAATACCTCGCTAGTAAAATAGATTCCAACACAGAATGCGATGAGTGTACCAAAAGTCAGCACCTTCCGCATGACAATGGCATTCAGAATCTTGACGTAACGACCAGTTAGCTTTTCGAACCCACGGTTGAACCAATCGATGAATCGATCCATAATGGATTTTTTACGCTCATGACCATGATGGTTCTTGAGCAACATGGCGCATAGCACAGGTGTTAGCGTCAACGCAACAATGGCCGAAAGGATGATCGAACCCGCCATGGTGATCGAAAACTGCCGATAGAAAACCCCGACAGGCCCCGTCATAAATGAAATTGGAATGAATACCGAAACCATTACCAGCGTAATAGCGATGATGGCACCACCGATCTCGCCCATAACCACTTTCACAGCATCGTAAGGCGTCATCTGTGGTTCTTCTTCCATTTTGGCGTGCACCGCCTCTACTACCACAATGGCATCATCGACCACAATACCAATGGCGAGTACCAAAGCGAAAAGCGTGATGAGGTTAACGGAAAGCCCAAACAACTGCATGACGAAAAACGCCCCAATAAGCGATACGGGAACCGCAATGATCGGGATGAGTGTTGACCGCCAATCGCCTAAGAAAAGGAAGACCACTAAGGCCACTAGAAAGAATGCATCGCGCAGCGTGAGCAGTACCTGTTCCATCGAAGCATCCAAGAATTTAGATACATCATAGCTGATTTTATACTCGATTCCTGGAGGCATGTCCTTTTCCAGTTCTTCGAGCTTTTCCTTCACCTTCTCAATAACATCGCTGGCGTTACTTCCCATGGTCTGTTTCAACACGATGGAAGAAGATGGATGCCCATCCAGGTTGGAGTAGATATCGAAGAACTCACTACCCAACTCTACGTTGGCAATGTCGCGCAGCTTGATGAGCTCGCCTTCATCGTTCGCACGGATAATGATGTTCCTGTACTGCTCGGCCTCGTTAAAACGGTCTTGAAATACCAACACGTATTCTAACGATTGCGCTTCAATTCCAGAGCTCTGTCCCAATCGGCCAGGTCGCGCAATAATGCTCTGCTCTTCCATAGCTTCCAGCACCTCTTCTGCCGAAATGCTGTATGCGCGCATTCGATCAGGCTTCAGCCAAATACGCATGGCGTACTTTCTACTCCCTAGAATCTGTGCTTGCGCGATGCCGTTGATCCGCTGCAATTCAGGAATCATTTTGGTGTAAGCGTAGTTGTAGAGAAACTTCTCGTCTACGCCCGTTTCCTTGCCTTCGCCCTCGCCATACAGGTTCACGTACATCAGCATACTTGGCTGTACTGGCGTGATGATGACACCCTCGCGCTGAACCAATGGCGGCAAGAGCGGCATTACCTGATCCACACGTGTTTTAACTCGAACTACCGCTTGGTTCGGGTCGGTTCCAGGCTCGAAAATGACGCGGATTGTTCCCTCGCCCGCACTCGTTGCGTCAGAAGCGATGTAGCGCATTCCCTGCACACCGTTGATGGCGGTTTCGAGCGGAATAATGGTTGATTTTGTAAGAACATCTGCACTTGAACCTGGAAAGGCTATGAAGATGTTTACCGTGGTTGGCGCAATCTGTGGGAACTGCGATTTGGGCAGTTGATTGATCGAAAGCGCCCCAACGAATACAATTATGACCGATATGACGATTGCCATAACGGGTCTGTGTATGAATTTACTGAACATGATCTGTTGCTTTTGAGGTTGGCATTATTCTGAGTAAAGCCCCAAATGCGTGATAACCGAATCAGGCGCAGCAAATCTGGTCTCGATCTCCTCTCCGTTCTTCACTTTCCGAATGCCTTCAAGTAGAATTCTGTCAGTCTCTTTCAAGCCTTCTTCCACCACAAAAAGATGTTGCAATTCTTCGCCAACCTTGATCTTGGTTGAGCGCGCAACGCCTTCATCATCAACCACAAACACAAATCGCTGATCAAGTACTTCGAAGGTGGCTTTCTGCGGAACTAGCAGAGCGTTATCCAGCTTGGTGTCCATATGAATGTTGCCCGTTTCTCCGTGGCGCAACAATCCTTTCGGATTCGGGAAAGTGGCTCGAAAAGCGATGTTTCCCGTGTGGTTATCGAAGTCGGCCTCAATGGTGGTGATCTTTCCAATGTGATCGAATTCTTCTCCGTTGGCCATGATGAGCCGAACCTCCTTGCCGTTCTCGGCCTTGGAATTCTTCATGTATTCCAAATACTCCGCTTCGGGAACATTGAAGTACACCCACATTTCGCTGTTGTCCGAAAGCTCTGTAAGCAATTCTCCTTCATCCAAAAGACTCCCAATCCGTACATGGAAATGATCCATAATACCATCGAAAGGTGCTTTGATTCGAGTGAAATCGAGATGAACCTGGGCCAATTGCAACTCCGCTTTGGCTTTCTCCAGCGTGGCCTTTGCCATGGCGAGTTCGTTGGGAGAAACCACGTTGCTGTCAGCAAGCACCTTGGTGTTCTTGTACTCGATTTCGGCAAAATCTACTTCGGCTTGCGCTTTCTGCAATTCTGCTTCATAAAGCATTGGCATAACTTGGAACATCAACTGCCCTTTCTTAACGCGTTGCCCTTCATCTACGTAGATCTCTTGTAGATATCCGCGTTCCAGCGCACGGAGCTCAATGTGTTGCACTGCGTGAATCTGACATACATAATCCCTGGTAGTAACGGTGTCAATTCTAACTGGACTGGTTACCAGAAACTTGGTTTTCTCTAAATGGTGGCCGTGTTTTTCTGAGTGGCAACTAACAAGAACAGTGGCAATTGCAAGGCCAACAACAAGGCTGATTCTGTTCATGAATTCAATTTTTTTCATGATGGTATTTTGAATTTTGAAAAGGTTAATGGGTTCACTTTCGTGAAGTTTTGGCTTC
>CAYWET010000046.1:0-31715 GCA_964457245.1 uncultured Chryseobacterium sp.
GATAAAACTTCCATAATGGTGTAGATCGCGTAAAAAACGAGAAATGCGATCACAACGGGTATGGCAGCCTGTCTGTAAATGAAAACGTAGACGCCCAGAAAAACGATGTAAACGGCCATTTTTAATCCTGTAATGGCCATGAAGTAAGTTGGGAATCTTCGCGGGTTTTCTTCGGATGCTTTAACCGTCATGTAATGCACCAAACTAGAAGTGCCGAACATGAATATGCCGAGAAAGGAAATGTGAACCGCGTTGAATTCAATGGAAGAGTATTCATTGAGAACCACGGTAACCACCATGACGGCCAGATAAACCAAAAGAGCTTTTACGCTGTACTTCACTTTTTAATAAGGTCTTTGATCATGAAATACATTGCCAGAAAAACGCCCAAAATGGTCAGTCCGCCAGTTGCGTAAGCCATTTCGTTTTCCAAGTATTCATCGAGTTTCATTCCGCCAAGAGCGAAAACCACAATGATAACGGCCATTTGTGTGGCCATTGAGGAGTACTTTAAAAACGCGTTAGGCTGTTTTTTCTTGCCGTTCTGTTTCTCTTGATTGTCCGGCATTGGAAGAACTTATGTCTTTTACCACACCGCCCATGCTGCACGAGCCTGTAAAGGTTGCGCCTGGCTCTATGGCCAATTTCTTGGTTACGATATCGCCTTGAACCTTAGCGGTAGATTTCAATGAAAGCAATTCAGAAACGGTAACATTGGCTTTGATGCTTCCTTCAATTTCGGCATTCTCACAACGGATATCTCCTTCAATAACTCCACTCGCACCGATTACAACACGACCTTGGCATTCTAACGAACCGGTCAGTTTACCATCAATACGCAGGTTTCCGCGTGCTTTAATGCTTCCTTCAATAACCGTATCGCTGTTGATATGATTCGGCATTCCAGAACCTGAATTGCCTCTTGAACTATCGTTTCCTGATTTGTTGTTGAACATTTTTCCTTTCCCTTTGTAACTTGCTCCGCTTCGCGAAGGGATGCAAAGATAACATTCCTTGTAAGTTGCTGTTTTTACGCTTGTTGCATTAACATTAGTTAGATCCATGGCCGATAATCCGATTCGAGAACATTTTAAAGCGCAGATAGGAAAAGATGTAGCTGCAACTCCGCAAGGATTCAGCGAATGGCTTCAACCCAAGATGATCAAGGTTGAGGATGATTCTATTACCATTGAAGTGAAGGTCAGACCGGAAATGTGTAATCCTGCAGGTACGTTACATGGAGGAATTCATTCTGCCATTTTGGATGAAGTGATCGGTATGACGGTGGCCGCGATGGGCAATGAAACACACTTCGTATCGCTGAATATGACAACCGATTATTTGCGTGCTGCGAGAGCCGGAGAATCGATTCAAGCAACTAGCGAGGTTATTCGAAAAGGGAGAACGGCCATTCATTTGATCGGGCAAATAACGAATGCTGAAGGAAAGGAGCTTTCAAGAGCGACTCAGAATATGGTTTCAATCGGTCAACCACTGAAATTATAATGCGCAAACTCTCGGCTGTCATCATCACGTACAATGAAGCACGCAACATTAAACGTTGCATAGCTTCTTTGCAGGGTTTAGCGGATGAGATCGTGGTTGTTGACAATTACTCAACGGATGCCACACCAAGCATTTGCAAAGGTCTGGGAGTTCAGTTCCATCAGCGAGAATGGAAGGGCTATAGCAAGCAAAAGAATTATGGAAATGGATTGGCAACTCACGATTGGATTCTGTCTCTTGACGCAGATGAAGCCGTTTCTGAGGAGTTGAAAAAATCAATCCTGAAGGAAAAGGAAAAAGCCGAAGGCTATAACTTTTCGTTCAACATACTTGGGAATTATTGTGGAACGTGGATATATCACTGTGGTTGGTATCCGGGCACCAAAATGCGGATGTTCAACAAGAATGTTGACGATTGGCAGGGTGAGATTCATGAGAAACTTACGGTCGATCCAAAAACCGTCAAAAAACTCAAAGGCGACCTACTTCACTACACTTATCACTCCGTCAGCGATCATGTGCAAGGAGAAAACACCTATTCCGACTTAGGAGCCCAAGATCGTTTTGCCAAAGGAAAAAAAGCCTCGCTGTTCAATATCCTGATCAACCCATGGTACAAATTTGTGAAAATGTACTTCCTACAACTTGGATTCTTGGATGGGATGGCAGGACTCACCATTTGTATGATAACGGCATACGGCACTTTTCTGAAGTATATCAAACTGCATTATCTCTGGAAGGCACGTAGCTAATGCGATTCTCGATTCTAATACCAACATGGAATAATCTAGAGTTTTTGCAATGCTGTGTAGACAGCATTCGCAAGAACTCTACGGAAAAGCATGAGATACTTGTCTATGTTAATGAAGGAGTGGATGGAACGGCTGAGTGGTGTCAAGCAGAGGGAATCAAATTCATTCGCTCGGAAAAGAATGTTGGGGTATGCACAGCTTTGAATGCGCTATTCGAAATCAGCACGGAAAACATCATTTGCTACGTGAATGATGACATGTATCTGTGTCCAAATTGGGATGAGCCGTTGATCCAGGAGATTGAAAATATTGGGCACGATAAGTTCTATTTGAGCTCAACCATGATTGAGCCGCAAGACACAGGAAACAAATGTGTTTTGGCACCTTTCGATTTTGGAAGAACACCCGCAGAGTTTAACGAATCAGCATTGCTGAATGCGGTGTCCGATATGCAAAAAGTTGATTGGAGCGGTTCAACTTGGCCGCCAAATGTGATGCATCGGAACATGTGGAATGCCATTGGCGGATATGGAGAAGAGTTCAGTCCAGGCCTTTACTCAGACCCAGACGTGAGTATGAAATTGTGGCAAGAAGGGGTTCGGATTTTCAAAGGTTTGGGAGAAAGCCGAGCGTATCATTTTATGAGCCGATCTACCGGAAGGGTAAAAATGAACGATGGTAAAAGAACCTTCCTGAAGAAATGGGGAGTAGGTTCGTCCTGGTTTGTTAAAAACGTCCTGCGGCAGGGCAAAGATTACGTTGGTCCTCTACCAGAAAAAGCAATCAAACCCAGTTTCAAAGACCGACTCAAGCTGCTTATCTCTTAATCACCAGTTTCTACAAATTCTCGCCTCAGAATTAAGAAAGCATTGAAGAAGGCGAACATCGTTACTCCCGACTGTCTTTCGAGATTGTTGTCGGTTAAAAAGGAAGTGAGCATCAAAACCAGAAATGCTAAGTAGAGATAATCTCTCCGATAGAGCCAGGCTGGATACGCCAGCGAGAAGAAGAAAACCTGAAGGCCCAAAACACCCAGCGCAATTCCAATCGTGAGGTATTGATTGTGCGAAACTCTTTGGTTACGTGCTTCCAGTCCGTGGTCATTCAACTTGTAAGCCTTTTGGTACTCATCTAATACATCTCCTGTCCCTACACCGAATAACCAGTTGTTATCGAAAATACTTCGCCCCACTTTTAGGTAAACCCAACGCTGTATGTTGGAAGAATTGTTGGCAATGTTGTTCCATCGATATTGGTCAATTGTCCAGAAGAACTGACTAATCCTTTTTGAAATCCCAGACCGTTTAGCGTCCAAATGATTGGTTATTCCCTTCTCAATGTTTTCAATGTCTGAATCTGATAGCTGATGGACTCCAGCCGAATCTTTCTTCAACCCAAGAGAGGTCATATATCGGATAGCGGTGTATTTAATGGGCTGACCCAGCCGATCTTTCCCTTCAATGTCAATGTCGCTTCGTTGCGGCCATTCTTTTATAATTTCTTTCCAGCACATGTAATTCCAAACGCGATGCCCATTTTCCTTGTAACGTAGGTGAGTTTGATGCCAATACTCGTTGCCGTTAGCCGTGATTAAGTTGAACGCTTTCGGGTTTGTTGGAACTTCATTGAATTGAGCTTGCGCCAATTGCCAGCTGTGGAGCCCGATCACCACACTTGCCGCAACGGTGGTGATGAGAAATGCTGTGCTCAATTTTTTGTTTTTCAACCTGAATAGCAGCCATAATGCAGTAAAGCCAAGCACCATGGCAAATGTTATGTATGCGGTGAATGCCTCAAGTATTACCATGAACCAACCTAGTTGAAGCATGCTTAGCATTGCCACAACTTGCTCTGCCACTGACCAAACAGACCACTTTGCAAACAGCAAATAACCCATCACGAAAAACGCCAAGACCAGCATAAGCGAGAACTGAATATGCGAGATGAAAACAGAAAGTTCTCTGGTGTCGAGTAGCGGCTCTCCACTTAGCTCAAAGTAGCGCGCTGTTCCAAAAAGTGTTCCTACAAGACAGGCTAGAACAAATGTTAAAAGCAGATCTTGAAGCCGCTGTTTGTTAGGTAGTTTACTCGTGAACAGGAATAATGGCATGAGCAAAAGCGGAAGCTTAATGCGAAGATCATGGAGTCCTGCACCTAACTCGCTTGTCCATGCCATGCCGATAACATGGATGAAAAACAACGAAGTGATGGCCAGAGAAAGTGGGTTAGAGAAGAACTGCTTAAGGCGTTTGAGATGATTGCCTTCAAGCAGCCAGCTTCCTGCAAGAACGAATGAACCGATACTGACCAGAACAACCGAGAGCGGTAGACCCATGACGATCATGGCCATACCCCAGAATGTTAAATTCCGATGTTGTTGGTCTTTGAGAACGGGCTTCATTCAGAAGCTTAACGACTTAGTCTTTAACCGTGGTATCTGTTAAAATGCGGTTGTATTCGCTTGCGTCTGCCAGAATTTCCAACGCTTTTTTCACTTCCACATCTTCCTCAAGCATGGCCTCAATTCTACCGCTTTGGTGGTAATATCTAGAGATTATCTCACCGCGAAGCAGGTCTTTTACCTCATCTTTGAATTCTTCCAGATCATGCACCTTATTGTGTTTCACTTGATCTAAAAGAGCTGTGTATTCCGTTTCAATTCGCTGGAAGTATTTCTCTTCTTCTGCCACCTTTTTCAGCTCTTCCATCATGCGTTCGCTGTCGGTGGTGTAATCAAACTCTTTGTTCTCCAACCAAGCTTTGAATTCCGTGTAAGTTTCGTCTGAAATTCTGAAATCATGTACCGCAGCGATTTCCTTGTTTTTGTGGTAGAATTCCGTAGCGAAATCGAAGTATAACATCTTCATGCCCAAGTTGAATGCAACTTCAGATAGCACTCTGGTTTCTGTCTCAACATCGGGGCGAATGCCACCACCATCAAACACTGGGCGGCCAGCTTTTGTACTGAACTGCGTGATGAGCGAATCAGGAACTTTCCCAACGCTTCCGTCTTCTCTACGGTTGCTGTAATCCAACGCTTGGATGCATCTACCGCTCGGGATGTAATACTTGGCGGTTGTCACCTTCAATTGCGAGTTATAGGTCAACGGTCTTGTGGTCTGAACAAGCCCTTTGCCGTAACTGCGCTGACCGATCACCACGCCTCTATCAAGATCCTGAATAACACCAGAAACAATCTCTGATGCAGAAGCAGAACCACTATTGATCAGAACCGCCAAAGGCATGTCTTTATCCAACGGCTGTTGTGTGGCCTTGTAGTCCTTGTTCCATTCTTTTACCTTTCCTTTTGTGCTTACAATCGATTCTCCTTTTGCTACAAAAAGATTGCTCAGACCGACTGCTTCTTTCAGCAACCCACCAGGATTTCCGCGAAGATCAAGCACCAATTTTTGCATGCCTTTCTCTTTCAATTCCTCAATTGCTTTGCGAACATCCTGAGAGCAATTGTCAGTAAAGCTGGAAAGATTAACGTAACCAACTTCATCATTCAGCATACCCGAATATGGCACGCTTTCAATTTTGATCTCTTCTCTAAGGATTGTCACATCCATCGGCTTTTCTACACCGAATCGTTGCACTTTAATCTTCACTTCTGTTTCTGGTTGGCCTTTTAGCACCTCGCTGATGTCAGAAGTCGATTTTCCTTCGGTGGATTTGCCATTTACTTCGAGTATAATGTCCCCAGCAATTAAACCTGCCTTGTCAGCAGGGAACCCCTCGTAAGGTTCGGCTACTACAACCAAACTGTCTTTCTTACGGATCAGCGCGCCAATTCCACCATACTGACCGGTGGTCATAAAGCGGTAATCTTCAATATCAGATTCGGGAATAAACGTGGTGTACGGATCGAGCGATTTAAGCATACCATCGATGCCTTTTTCAACGAGGTCGCCTGGCTCTGTGTCGTCCACATAATAGAGGTTCAATTCCTTGAAAAGGGTGATGAAAATGTCCAGGTTCTTGCTGATCTCGAAGTACGAATCAACATAGCTGCTCATCACAAAAGAGAACAGTATCAGTGGAATGATGACCAGTATCGATTTTAGCTTCTTGGTTACTTTCTGAAAGCTCATGTTGTAAGCGTATTTAGTTCTTGAAGAATTCCGAGCATCGTTTTGTTCAGATCAGCGTATTCGGGAATCTCGTTGCCAATGTAAACAAATGCCAAGGCAAAATATTTTCCGTCCTCCTGCCATTTTTCAATTAATTCTGGTTTGTTCAGTCGGTAAACCTCACGAATCAACCGTTTTATTCGATTTCTCGAAACCGCTTTCCCAAACCGTTTCTTCGGAACCGAGATCAGCACTTTGGCGGTGGCGTTGCTTTCATCTAGTTGTTTGTATATCACGCGAAGCGGAAAAGCTTTGAATGATCTGCCAGATTTGAAAAGCTCGCCAATCACCAATTTCGAACAGAGTTTTTCGTCTTTGCCGAAAGTGAATCTGCTCATAGCTTGAAGTTAGAAAACAAAAAGGGGCGGTGATCTGCCTGCCCCTCTTCCTTAGATATTTTTAACAGCCGACTACTTCTTTTTCTTGTTGGCCGCAGTGATGTACTGATCAAGAGCCATGGTCATAGATGGCGCTTTTGGAACTGGCGCACCGATGTCCAACTTCAACTGGCGCTCTTTTACAGCGTGGGTTGTGGTCGGGCCGAAAGCCGCAATACGCGTTTTGTTCTGCTTAAAATCCGGGAAATTCTCGAACAACGATTTGATTCCAGATGGGCTGTAGAAAACAAGCACATCATAGTTCACATCCGCAAGGTCGCTCAGATCGCTGCACACCGTTTTGTAAAGAATCGCTTTCGTGTACTGAACACCTAACTCATCAAGCAAAGCCGGAACATTCGGCTTCAGATCTTCGATACAAGGGAGTAGGAAACTTTCGCCTTTGTGCTTTTTCAGCACATCGATAAGGTCTTTGAATGTGTTTCCTCCGTAGAAGATCTTGCGTTTGCGGTAAACCACATACTTCTGCAAATAGTAGGCAACGGCTTCAGAAACGCAGAAATATTTCATGGTTTCTGGAACTGTAACACGGGTCTCTTCACAAATGCGGAAGAAGTGATCAGCCGCGTTCTTACTGGTCAGAATCACAGCCGTGTGCTCCAAAATATTCACTTTCTGTGTTCGGAATTCCTTGGCTGGAACACCTTCAACATGAATAAACGAGCGGAAATCAATCTTTAGGTTATGCTTGTCGGCAAGGTCGAAGTAAGGGTTTTTGTCTCCTTCTGGTTTTGGTTGCGAAACGAGGATACTTTTTACTTTGTCCATGGGGTGATTGAACTATTTTACTGCAAGCCCTGTGCGATTCGAATCAGCACAAAAGCAGGCAGGATTTCGAGCGCGCAAAAGTAATAAAACAAATGCAGCGTTGATAATGAAGGGGAATTCAGAGCGATTGAAAATCCGCGTTGTAGGCCTTTCAAATAGAAGAAACCTCCAATCGCAACACCCAAATAAATAGTCAGTTGATTTGGAATCTGTGGGCTGTAAAACAGCAACAATGTAAGCGGCAGCAAAGCCAAGCCAGCAACCGATTGTAGAATATTCAGGTTGAAGTGATGGAACTTCAATTCTTGCCGCAATTCAAACACCTGCGCCAACGACCACATGATCAGTTTTTTGATTAAGACATAGCCAACCAGCGCAGCTAGAGATATGAAGAATGTATTCTGAAAACTGAGCGGTTTTCCAGCAAATCCAATCGCTGCGCCTGCAATGAAGAGTGCAATGGAAATGAATCCTAATAGCTGAAGTATCAGCAGGTTTCTGGTGCGCTGCGAATTCTCTACGCGAGCATCTTGCTGTGCTTGATTCTGGTCAAAACTCGCTTTGATCACATCACCAAAAATGTTGTCGGAATTACGTTGCAGATAAATAATGATCGCAGCACAGATAAAGAGAATTATGAACGCAAACCCATTGCCGGATTCTGTTTTTTCCAGATGCTTGAATCCGTTCTGAACCTCCAACTGATGTTCTTGGAAGAGACTGACTACGGGCTCTTCTTGCGCCTTAACCATCGGCTGAATTGAATCAGCCATCGCGGTATCAACCGCGGTCAATTGAACGCTATCCTGCAACACATCTTCCACGCTGCAAAGTTAGCGCACATTCGTTCCTACTTTTACCGAACATGAAGTCCGCCATTGCTGTTCTCATTTTACTTGCTTTTGCAATGCTTCCATCCTGCGGACAACAACCATTCAAAATGACAGAACACACGAACGAACTCATCAACGAAACAAGTCCTTATCTATTGCAACACGCACACAATCCTGTTGATTGGGTGGCGTGGAACGATGAAAGCTTAGCGCAAGCCAAGAAAGAGCAGAAACTCATGCTCATCAGCATTGGTTACAGCGCTTGCCATTGGTGTCATGTGATGGAGCACGAGAGCTTTGAAGATAGCACGGTTGCCGCCTTCATGAACGCGCATTTCGTGTGTATTAAGGTCGATAGGGAAGAACGCCCCGATGTGGATCAGGTTTACATGAATGCGGTTCAGCTAATGACAGGCCGCGGTGGTTGGCCGCTTAACTGTTTTGCCTTGCCAGATGGAAGACCGCTTTACGGAGGAACGTATTTCCCGAAAGATCAGTGGTTGGATGTTTTGAAGCGAGTTGCAAGCCTTTGGGAAAACGACCGCGAAAAGGCGTTGGAATACGCTACCAATCTCACGCAAGGAATCAAGCAAAGTGAGCTGATCAAAAAGAGTTCCGATACTTCCAAGATGACCTCAGAGGAGATTTCGGCTCTGGTCAAAAAATGGAGTTCAGAGTTTGATAACCGAGAAGGCGGTCCGAATCGTGCACCGAAATTCCCTCTGCCAAATAACTACGAATTCCTGCTTCGCTTTTCGTTTCTGAACAAAGACGAGGACGTCCAAAAGCACGTTAATCTGACACTCCAGAAAATGGCCTTTGGGGGAATTTATGATCAGGTAGGTGGCGGTTTTGCGCGCTATTCGGTTGATGGCGTTTGGAAGGTTCCGCACTTCGAGAAGATGCTGTACGATAACGCGCAGCTGGTTTCGCTTTATTCAGAAGCGTATCAGGCCACGAAAAATCCGCTTTACAAGGAAATTGTAGAAGAAACCTTGGAATTCATCGAGCGTGAAATGACCTCGAAAGAAGGTGCGTTTTACTCCGCTTTGGATGCTGATAGCGAAGGTGAGGAAGGCAAATTCTATGTATGGAAAGAGAACGAATTGAAATCTGTTTTGGGTGATGACTTCGATTGGGTGAAAGACTATTACAACATCAACCAAAAAGGATTCTGGGAACACGAGAACTACATTCTGCTGCGTGATAAAACCGATGAAGAATTCGCGAAGCAAAAAGGCTGGTCAGTTGACGAATTGAAATCAAAGGTTGCTGATGTAAAAGCCAAATTATTGGCTGAGCGCAGCAAACGCATCCGCCCAGGCTTGGATGACAAGCAACTCACTTCATGGAACGCTTTGATGCTGAAAGGTTATGCGGATGCTTATCGCGTTTTCGAGAATGAAGAATACCTGAAAACAGCTCTGAAAAGTGCCGAATTCATCCTCAAAACCCAGCGCAAAGATGATGGCGGACTGTGGCACAGCCACAAGGAAGACCGTTCAACCATCAACGGATTTTTAGAGGATTACTGCTTCACTATTGAAGCGTTGATCTCGCTCTATCAAGCAACATTCGATAGAAAATGGTTAGATGAAGCCAATGCCTTGGCCAATTACACCATCGAGCATTTTTATGATGCCGAATCAGGCATGTTCTACTTCAATTCCAATGGAGATGCACAACTCATTGCGCGCAAAATGGAGCTGACGGACAATGTGATTCCAGCTTCCAATTCAAGCATGGCGAAAGGACTTTTCCTGCTTGGCCATTACTTGGATAATTCGGAGTATTTGAAGATTGCGGAACAGATGCTTCAAAACGTAAAGCCAAGTCTTGAGAAAGGACCAAGTTGGTATTCCAATTGGTTGGAATTGGCGTTGTATCAAGCTTACCCGTTTTATGAGGTTGCCATAGTCGGTAAGAATGCCAATGCCAAACGTGCGGAACTAGAACAACATTATCATGCTAACAAGCTGCTGATCGGTGGTGAGACGGAAAACGGTTTGCCTTTATTGGAGTACAAGCTTGTGGAAGGCGAGACCACCATCTACGTCTGCGTGGACAAAGCGTGTCAGATGCCGACTTCCAATGTTTCGGCTGCAATCGAGCAGATGAAGTAATTTCGGTTCGTGAAAAACTTCATCAAGTCCATTCTTCCTGGTTTGTTTGGTCTCGGTTTTATTCAAGACTTTTTGTAGATGGAAATCCGAAAGCTCAATTGGGACGATTTTGACAAATGGAATGCCATGCGGACCATGGCTTTGGACGAAGATCCCGTGTCTTTCGGTTCATCCAACGAAGATGAAATTCCAAAACGTGAAGCACTCTTCAAACGGAATACGGAAGAGCCCGACCATTTTATTATTGGGCTGTTTGATGACGAAGAGCTTATCGGAATTGCTGGATTCTATCGACACAATTATCTGAAAGTAAAGCACAAGGGAACGGTTTGGTCGGTGTTTGTGCGGCCTGAGTATCAAAGCAAAGGTTTGGGTAGAAAACTGATGGAAGGATTGCTGGAAAACGCTTTTGCCGTTGATGGCTTGGAGCAGGTTCTCATCGGAGCAACGGCCAATAATGCCGCAGCTCTTGGATTGTACAAAAACTTGGGTTTCAAGGAATATGGTCGAGAGCCACGCTGCTTGAAATTCGAAGGGGAATTTTACGATGAAGTTTTGATGGTGCTGAATCGGGCGGATTACCGCAAAGGCTGATAACTTTGCCGCCCAAATTGAATCAGAATGGCTTTCAAACCCAACCACGACCTTGTTGAAGAATTGAAATGGCGCGGCCTGCATCACGACAGTATGCCCGAAACGCAGGAACTCCTGAATAAGGAAATGGTGACGGGTTACGTGGGTTTCGACCCGACTTCTGATTCCTTGCACATCGGAAACTTGGTGCCGATCATGCTACTGAAGCATTTGCAATTGGCGGGTCACAAACCGATTGCGCTGGTTGGTGGCGCTACTGGAATGATCGGTGATCCTTCGGGAAAATCGGCTGAGAGAAACCTTCTGGATGAAGAAACACTTCGCAAGAATCAAGAAGGCGTTAAGAAGCAGTTGATGCAGTTTCTCGATTTTGAGAATGGCGACAACAAAGCTGAACTGGCCAACAATTACGATTGGTTCAAGGACATGACCTTTCTTGGTTTTATGCGCGACATTGGTAAGCACATCACGGTGAGCTACATGATGGCGAAGGACAGCGTGCAGAACCGTTTGGAAACAGGTATTTCGTTCACGGAATTCAGTTACCAATTAGTGCAAGGCTACGACTTTGCGCACCTGCTCAAAACCAAAGGCGTGAAGCTGCAAATGGGCGGTTCCGACCAGTGGGGAAATATCGTCACGGGAACAGAGTTGATTCGCAGAATGGGATTGGGCGAAGCAAAAGCTTTGGTTGCTCCGCTGATTACCAAAGCCGATGGCGGCAAATTTGGGAAGACCGAAAGCGGTAACGTTTGGCTCGACCCAAACAGGACTTCGCCATACCAATTCTACCAGTTCTGGTTGAACGCCTCTGATGAAGACGCGAAGAAATATATCCGCATTTTCTCATTGCTTCCGAAAGCTGAGATTGAAGCGATTGAAGCAGAACACGAACAAGCACCGCAGGCCCGTGCTTTGCAAAAAGCATTGGCGAAAGATGTGACCATTCGCGTCCATTCGGAAGATGATTACAACGCGGCTGTTGCGGCTTCTCAAATCCTTTTTGGGAAAGGAACAGAAGAAAGTCTACGCAAGCTTTCTGAAAGCGATCTGCTTTCGGTTTTTGATGGTGTTCCGCAGTTTGAGGTCTCTAAATCTGAATTGGAAAACGGAATTGGTGTCATCGATTTCTTGACTGAAAAAGCGGCTGTTTTTCCATCGAAAGGAGAAGCCAGAAAGATGATTCAAGGGAATGGTGTTTCCGTCAATCAGAACAAGGTTTCGGCTATTGATCTTTCGATTGATTCGTCTTTCCTGATCTCTGGAAAGTATATCCTCGCGCAGCGCGGAAAGAAGAACTACTTCCTGATAAAAGCGGTCTAGGAAACCATCAGGTTACACCCACGAACTTCCGCATCGTCCATTCTGCCAAGCACTTCGAATGAGTGGTCTTGATGGATGTTTGCCAGATCTTGCGTAGCAATGAATGGGCAACCGTGCATGTTTGCCAAATCAATCACATTCAACGCACCTTTACCACGTTCATAAACGTTCAAAGGGTCTGTTGCTTCGCGAACATAAACACGCATCCAAGGTGGTGTTCTGAAAATTCCTTCGCTCAAAGAGTACGCTTGGCTTAGAAGTTCTGTCATTCCGTATTCGCTGGCAATATTGTCCAATCCAAAAGCCGAATTGAGGATTTCATGAACTTCTTCACGCGGCATTTCTCTGCGTCTGCCTTTCATGCCGCCTGTTTCCAGAATGATGCAGTTGTTCAGTTCCTGTGGATGTTTTTCTGCAAGTTCGAGCAAAGCGAATGTCACCCCGATCAAAAGCGTTTTCACACCTTTTTTGGAGTTCTTTTTGAGCACTTTGGAAAGTGATGTAAGACGGTCCAAATAAAAGCCATTGTCCGCATGACCGCTTTGCTTCATCAGCTTCTGAGTCATGTAAACAAGCGAAGAATTTGAACGCTCTAAATAGGAGGGAAGCAATGCCAAAATGCAATAATCTTCAGGCTTGCCGAAGAACAAATCGAAACATTGAAACAAACTCTGGTCGTACAGTTTCAAACTTGCCACCAAATGCTGACTTCGCTCCATTCCTGTGGTTCCACTACTTAGAAACGCGGCCTCTGGCGGAGCATTGAAAATGCCAACCTGATGCCGTTTGAACATCGAAATTGGTAAGAAGGGAATGTCGCTTAGTCGCTGAACATTTTCAGTTTTAACACCCAAATGGCCAATAAAAGCACGGTAAGTTTCGTTCTTGGTGGCATGCAGTTGGAACAACTCCAACGCAATTTGCTCGAACAACACATCGTTGTGTTCGTTCATAGAGAAAATGCGTTCAGATATGCTTGCCGTCTTAGCGTTCATGGGCCGATTGCTGGGCGCAAAATTGCCTAATTTTGAAGTATGAGAAAGGGATTTCCGTTGTTGTTCATTGTTGTTTTCTTGAGTTCATGTCTCAAACAGGAAGATTTTCCTAATCGGCCGGACATCGAATTTATTGAGATGACTCTCAATTACGGTTCAACGAGCATTACAGACTCGTTGGGTATTATCAGTTTTAATTTTACTGACGGAGATGGAAACTTGGGAGTGGATGATGTAGATACGCTCAATTACCCATTCCGCAGGGACGATCCATATCATTTCAATCTGTTCATCAGATACTTTGAGAAGAGGAATGGTGAGTTTGAGGAATTTGTGATTCAAGACCCGCCCCTGCATGCCCGATTCCAGCGTTTAACATCTGCTGGCGTAGGTAACGCAATAGAGGGCAGAATGGATGCTTGGTTCGGGGCACGGCCTGGATCTCCGTACGATACGGTTCGTTATGAGGTTTACATTGTAGATCGTGAGTTGCAGCATAGCGATACCATTGTAACGCCTGAAGTAGTGCTTTCAGAACTAGGGTTCTGATCAGGTAGTAACCTCATCTTCCAGATCGAGGTGATCACCACGCATTACTTCTGAAATGTGAATTACGTGATCAGCAATTTTTTCGTAGCCACTTACTAGGTCCATATAGATAAGACCAGTCTCAAGATTGGTTTTGCCCTTTTCGATACGCTTAAAGTTCCTTGCCTTGAGCTTGTCGCGTTTTCTGTTTACAGATTTTTCAATCTCAATGGATGTTTCCATTCCGATGTCATCTGGCTTTTTTCGAATTGAGACCGACATCTGATCCATGGCTTCGAAAACCATATCGCGCATTTCGCGGAGGTCTTTTCGGTGGCTTTCATCAAACCAAATACGCTTTTCAATTTTCTGTTGCACTGAACGTGACATTTGATAGTAAATATCACCAATGGATTCCATATGATTGATCACTGCCAAAAAGGATTGAACCCTTCTTGATCCTGAATCTGAGAGTTCAAGCTTGCTAAGTTCCATTAGGAACTCGGCCACCTTCACCTCAATAAGGTCGGTATGGTCTTCGTACTCCTTTATTTTCTTGATGAGTTTTTGTTGCTCACGGTGTTCAGTTTCTTCAATAAGATCGCTGATCTTCTGCACGCCTTTCCGATTGATCTTGGCGAATTTCACAATCTCATTCTCCGCTTCGGCCAAAGAAATATCTGGAGTTTGGACAAGGCCGCGGCCAATAAATTCCAATCGGAAATCCTCATCATCTCCCTTAGATGGAATTACTCTGATGACCGTTTTTGCGATGAACGGCACGAACCAGATAAGCATAACCACATTCAGAATATTGAAACTAGTATGGAAGATGGAAAGGGCAATTGGAATATGTTCAGGATTGTACAGGTCGCTGCTTTGCGATGGGTACATGCCCATATTATTGCCCATGTAGTAAGCAATTCCTTTTAGGAAGAACGGAAAGACAACAAACATCCAGATTACTCCAAAAACGTTGAAGATGAAATGGGCTCCTGCTGCACGCTTCGCATGTACATTCCCAACCAATGCAGCAAGATTGGCTGTAATGGTTGTGCCAATGTTTTCTCCAAGAACCATAGCAGCAGCCAATTCGAATGGAATCCAGCCTTCATTACACATCACAAGTGTAAGTGCCATGGCCGCGCTAGATGATTGTACAATCAGCGTAAGTACCGTTCCAACGATAATGAAAATGAACGTGGAGAGGTAACCTAGATCTGCGTAATGCTGAAGGAAACTTAGCATTTGCGGGTTCGATTTTAGGTCAGGAACCGAGTGCTTCAACTCGTCCAAGCCCATGAAAAGCAACGCAAATCCGATCAGTACATGAGCCCAAGAGTTGATCTTATCTCTAGATGAGAAAAGCATTGGAAAACCAATGGCGATGATCGGTAATGCCAAAGCCGAGATCTTCACTTTGAATCCAAGTATGGAAATCAACCAAGCGGTAACGGTGGTTCCGATGTTGGCTCCCATGATCACACCGATTGACTCCACCAAACTCAAAAGCCCTGCATTCACAAAGCTTACGATCATTACGGTTGTTGCAGATGATGATTGAACCAATGCAGTAACCAAGAATCCAGTTATCAGACCAAAAACTCGATTCGAGGTCATGGCGGCAAGAATCTCGCGCATTTTAGAGCCGGCTACCTTCTGGATGCCATCGCTCATCACCTTCATTCCGTAAATGAAGAATCCAAGAGCGCCAATAAGTTGCAGGAAGTCTACAAAGCCGAATGCCATGGTCGCGAGTTTGGCCAAAAGTATCAATTCGCCATGCTGCGTTTATTACGGAATTGTTAACAAGAGGATATTGCAAAGCCTTGGTTGGCATGAATCGATAGCGGTACAGATAACCTTTTTGGAGGTTGTAGCGTAAATGCAACTCCGCACGTACGCGCGACCAACCCGAATTGAACTAGGAAAGCCCCCTGAAGATTTGAAACGAATTCGCAGCATTTACAACTACAAAGCGCTCATAACAAGCGTGATTGCGGTGGCTCTCCATTCAAATGACAAAGTAGTTGCCCAGTCAATTTCCGTTACGCCAGCTGCCACCACTACTGAAGTCCAGGATTATGTTGAAAATGTATTGCTGGGTTCCTGCGTTACAGCTTCCAATGTTACTTACTCTGGAGAAGCTCATGCCGCGGCAATATTTGACGGGAATGCTACAGTCTTAGGTCTGAACGGAGGAATACTACTTACAAGTGGACAAAGCTCATTTGCCGTAGGACCGGACAACTCAAACACGGTTGGTTTCAATAATGCACAAGGAGGTGACCCAGACCTCACAAGCCTTGCTAGCAACTTTACCACTTATGACGCGGCTATTTTGGAGTTCGACTTCATCCCACAAAGCGATACGCTGAGGTTCAACTACATTTTTGGGTCTGAAGAATACACCGAATATGTTAACTCTGGCTACAACGATGTTTTCGGATTCTTCATTTCCGGTCCTGGAATAGCAGGACCTTACACAGGAGGGGCTGAGAATATTGCATTGATCCCGGGTTCAATGACTCCGGTTGCCATTGATAATGTGAATAACGGATACAGTGCTACAGAGCCGGCAACAGGGCCATGTACCAATTGTGCTTACTACGTAGACAATTCTAGCGGTCCAGCTGTACAATACGATGCGCATACCGTTGTGCTTACCGCTCAAGCGGTGGTTACGCCTTGCGAAACATATCATATCAAAATAGCCATTGCCGATGCTGGAGACGGAGCACTGGATTCGGGCGTTTTTCTTGAAGAAGGAAGTTTCTCGGCAAGTGGAGAAGAAGCTGCAGAGGTAGTTCCCGTTGCAGGGGTTAGCGGAGTTCAAGAAGGTTGTGATGTAGGAACTTTTGTGTTCAGAAGATTGGCAGGAGCCAACAACAGCTCAGCCCTCACCGTAGCTTACAATGTTTCTGGAACTGCAACTCCCGGTGTAGATTATGACGCCCTTCCAGGAAGTATTACAATTCCAGCCGGACAGGATTCCGTCATTCTCAATATCCAAGGAGTGCTGGATTACGTTGCAGAAGGAACGGAAACAGTGGTTCTTGAATTGTTAGGAGGTGGCTGCTCGTGCAATGCACCGCCTTCAGTGTCAATGGATATTATCGATAATGATATTCAATTGTCGTTAAGTACCTCGGGTTCTGATACCATTTGCCTTGGCCAGACTGTAAATCTTACAGCCAATCCTGCTGGAAGTGTGATGCCATACACCAGCGGCTGGGATAACGGAGCTCCTGCTGGAGACAATATATCTGTATCGCCAGCGCAAACGACAACATATACTTATACTGTAACGGATGCTTGCGGAGGCCAGTCACTTTCCAGTTCGGAAACCGTAGTGGTGGTTTCTCCAAACTTCACTGTTGATGATGACCGGCAGTGTTTTGATGGCAACGATTTCAGCTTCACCAATACCGATGCAAGCGGTGTTACCATCACTCATTTCTGGGATTTTGATGATGGCGGAACATCAACCGATCCAGATCCTACGCGGACCTATGCTTCAGTTGGAACCTATACAGTAACTCATACGGTAACTTACGTGGAAACAGGTTGTATTGCAACGGCAGATACAACCATTGAGGTTTTTCAGGAACCGACTGCAACTGCGGTTGTTGACCAGAACGTTTCTTGTTCTGGAGGTACGGATGGAGCAGTAAGTGTCAGCGTTTCTGGCGGAGCACCATCTTATGTTTACGATTGGTCTCCGAATGGAGAAACTACCGCTTCCGTTTCAGGACTTTCAGTTGGTACTTACAGCGTTGAAGTAACGGATGCCAATGGTTGTTCTGATGATGACGCTGTGACACTGATTCAGGAAGATCTTCAACCTCCAACAGCTTTGTGTCAAGATACGGTGGTGCAGTTGAATGCTGCTGGAAGCGCTACAATTTCAGCTACTGCCGTGGATAATGGTTCTACCGATAACTGCGGAATCGCGTCTTTGGTGGTTTCGCCAAACGCTTTTAGCTGTGCCGAAGTTGGTGCCAACCCGGTTGTTTTAACAGTTACCGACCTTAGCGGAAATGTGGCGACCTGCAATTCAATCGTGACCGTTGAAGACACCGTTCCGCCAACGGCTACATGTCAAGATATAACTATAACTCTTGATGGCTCAGGAAATGCTTCTGTCGATGCTGCCCAAATTGATAATGGTTCATCTGATAACTGTTCGGTTCAGAGCATCACTCTATCTCCGAACAGTTTTACCTGCGCAGATTTAGGCGCGAATACCGTAACACTAACAGTCACAGATGTTGACGGAAATATTTCTACGTGCGATGCAACAGTAACTGTTGAAGAAACTACGAATCCCACTGCCGTTTGTCAGGATATTACGGTTCAGTTGGACGCCACTGGGAACGTTTCTGTAACGGGCGCACAGGTGGGTTCAGGCTCCACGGATAACTGTAGTGTTGATGTGATCAATATCAATCCTACGAGTTTCAATTGCGCTGACATTGGTGATAATCTGGTTACCGTTACCGTTTTCGATGCCAGTGGAAACTCTGCAACCTGCTCTGCCACAGTTACCGTGGAAGATGACCTGCCACCAACTGAGGTTTGCCAAGATGTTTCGGTTTATCTGGACGCGTCAGGAAGTGTATCAATTGTCGCTTCTGATGTAGATGGAGGTTCAACAGACAACTGCGGAATCGACAATATTTCGGCTACGCCAACTGCTTTTACATGTTCGGAAATCGGTGTTAATGCGGTGGAACTGACGGTTTCAGATTTGTCAGGAAATATCTCAACCTGTATGTCTGATGTGACCGTTCTGGATACAATCTCGCCAACGGCAATTTGTCAAGACATAACGGTTCAATTGGATGCCAACGGTACCGCATTAGTAACGGCAAATCAAATTGATAATGGTTCATCTGATAACTGCGGTGTTCAGACTATTGACGTTTCGCCAAATTCGTTCGATTGTACGGTTTCCTCTCCAGCATTTGTTGAACTTACCGTGACCGATGATTCGGGTAATACTTCAACTTGCACGGCAACGGTCACGTTAGAAGAAAACACGCCTCCTACTGCTGTATGTCAAGATGTTACTGTTCAGTTGGATGCCAATGGAAATGCATCCATTGTTGCAGCGGATGTTGATGGCGGCTCAACCGATAACTGCGGAATCACGAACCTGTCAGTAGATCCGTCAACTTTTGATTGCTCCAATGTGGGACAGAATACAGTGACGCTTACCGTTGAAGACGCCAACGGAAACAGCGGCACATGCACGGCCACGGTTACGGTAGAAGATAACGTGAGTCCAGTCGCCACTTGTCAGGATGTAACGATACAGTTGGACGCTTCTGGAACATTCATTTTGAATGCTGCGGATGTCGATGCTGGCAGCACAGACAATTGTACAGTGAGCAGCATTGCGGTAACTCCGAACGAGTTCGACTGTTCGAATCTTGGAACGGAAATCGTCACGCTAACGGTAACCGATGGTTTTGGAAATACCGCTAGCTGCACAGCAGATGTCACTGTACTCGACACTGTTCCACCAACGGCTGTCTGTCAGGATATTACGGTTCAATTGGATGCCGGTGGAAACGCAATCATTGCTGCATCGCAAATTGATAATGGCTCATCTGACGTCTGTGGAATTAACGGGATCAGCATTGATAATAGCACGTTCGATTGTTCCAGTTTGGGCGCGAATATCGTTCAGCTGACTGTAGAAGATAACAGCGGAAATACATCAACTTGTACTTCCCAAGTAACAGTTGAGGATGATGCGAATCCAACTGCAGCATGCCAGAACCTGACCGTTTATTTGGATGGAAATGGCTTGGTTTCGGCAGATGCAACGTTGGCCAATGGTGGTTCAACCGATAACTGCGCAATTGATTCGGTTTGGCTCTCGCCAGCGCATTTTACATGTGCCGAATTGGGTCAGGATTTGGTCACTCTAACGGTTGCCGATGCGAGTGGAAACACAGACGATTGCATTACGGTTATCACTGTTCTAGATACGATTTCACCAACCATTATTGCTTGTCCGAACGATACAGTTGTTGAACCCGCTAGTTCTAATTGTAACCCATCGGTAAGTTGGATTGAGCCCACGGCCAATGACAATTGCACGCCAGCTTTGACCAGTAATTTCTCGCCTGGAGACAATTTTAGTGTTGGAACAACCACCGTGATTTACACGGCCGAAGATCAATCTGGTAATGTGGCCAGTTGTTCGTTTGATGTAACCATTGTGCCTAGCGAGTTGATCGTATCAACCACATCGCCAACTTACAATTGTGGATATAATGTAAGTTGTAACGGTGCTGAAGATGGAGAAGCAACTACCACCGTTTCGGGAGGTTGTGAGCCTTACACGTTCCTTTGGTCAGATAATCAATCAACGCAAACGGCCATTTCGTTGGCTGCCGGAGAGCATGTTGTAGTAATTACAGATGCAAACGGAACGCAAGTGTCTGATACTATCGTGCTTACGGAACCAGAGCCGTTGATTACAGATTCGATCATTAGTTCAGAATACGCTGGCGGAGTAAATATTTCCTGCGCTGGAAATGCGGATGGTTCAATTGCATTGAATGTGCTTGGAGGAGCAGATTGTCAGGCGTATTCGTATTCCTGGACTGGCCCAAATGCCTTTGTCTCAACAAGCGAAGACCTCAACAATTTAGAAGCCGGAATCTACATGGTGACAGCGACTGATGTAAATGGTTGTACGCATTCTGATAGCATAGTTCTGGTTGAACCTGAGCCGTTGAATACGCTTGTGTTCCCAACCACATACAACGGGTTCAATGTTTCCTGTTTTGGTTTGGAAGACGGGTTTATCAATCTTGAAGTAATAGGTGGAACTGCGGGTTATTCCTATCAATGGTCAAATGCTGAAACCGTCCAAGATATTGATTCGCTGAGCGCAGGTTTTTACAGCGTTCTTGTTACAGATACCAATGGGTGTGAAACAACCGCTTCGGTAACGCTTACTGAGCCAACGCAACTGGATGTAGCTCCAACAGATACGATTCTTGTGGCTTGTAATGGAGATTCCACTGGGCAGTTTCAAGTGCAGGCTTCTGGTGGGGTTTCAACCTATTCCTATGCTTGGTCCAATGGAGATATGGACCCAACATTGAATGATATTGGTGTTGGCATCTATCAAGTTATGGTAACCGACCTGAACGGTTGTCAGGATTCGCTGGAGCTTGAAATGACCGAGCCAACATTGCTTGATGTTACAGTTGATCAGGTTACTGATGCAACTTGCTTTGGTTATAACGATGGTAGCGCAACCATTTCGGCCAGTGGGGGAGAGCAGCCTTACACTTACAACTGGCAGCCTTCTGGCCAGAATACCGCTGCAGCCACTGATCTACTGGCTGGAGATCACGTTTACACGGTTACCGATGCAAACGGATGTACCAATTCAGATACGGTGGTTGTTGCACAACCTGATCAAGTGATTCTTGTGACATCGAATGATACAACTGTTTGTCCAAGAACTTTTGTGCCGATGTCTGTTGAAGCGTCTGGTGGAGGTGGAACATATCTCATAACTTGGGATAACGGCCAAGGTTTTGGAGAAACTTACGAGCCGTTTATTTCGCAAACCTCCAATATTCCGGTGGTGGCCGTTGATCAAAACGGTTGCGAAAGCGCGCCCAATTCCGTGATTGTTACTACGCTGAATCCTGTCAGTGCAGAGTTTGATTATACAGTTGTGAATCCATGTACTTCACCATTTCTAATCGATTTCTCCAATGCAAGTACAAACGCTTCATCCTTCAGCTGGACATTCGCCAATGGCGATTCATCCAGTCTGTTCCTGCCATCTACAAGCTTTGATAGCACCGGAACTTACTCTGTAACTCTGGTTGCAGAATCTGATGATGGTTGTATCGATTCCTTGGTGTCTAGCATCACCATCGATGAATTACCTGTAGCGGCTTTCCATATTCCGGATCCGGAAGGCTGTTATCCGATAAATGTTGCATTGCAGAATCAAAGCACCAATGCCAATTCTTATTTCTGGGATTTCGGTGATGGAGAAACGAGTACCGAAGTAAGTGATTTCAACTTTTATCTGGATGCTGGAGCTTACACCGTTACGCTCATTGCCACCAATGATAACGGCTGTTCCGACACCCTTTCGGTTGACTCGGCCGTATTTGCTTTCCCGAGGCCAATAGCGGACTTTAATCCGATTTTAATTGAAGGAGAAACCAGCAGTGAGTATTATTTGAACAATACTTCTATTGGTGCTACTGATTATTTCTGGACGTTCGGAAATGGAGAATTCTCCGAGCTTTACGAACCGACTTACGATTATCCTGATCATGGTTCTTACAGTATTATCTTATTCGCGTCTAACCAATACGGTTGCGAGGATACCGCAATGATATCAGTGGAGGTAGATCTAATTGCAGAACTGTTTGTGCCAAACGCAATGGCCATTGGCGAGCCAGGAGATGCTGGCAAATTCTTGCCCAAAGGAACAGGCATTGGCACGTACCATGCATGGATATACGACCTATGGGGCAATCTGCTTTGGGAGTCAACTGCTCTTCAGAACGGCAGTCCGGCCGAAGGATGGAATGGCAGATACAACGGAGAACTGGTTCCGCAAGGTGCTTATGCGTGGAAAATCGAGGCCATTTTCAAAGATGGAGAGGTGTGGGAAGGCATGGTGCAATCCACCGGAAAACCTAAGAATGTAGGCTCTGTTACGGTGTTGTATTAATCGGTGAATGACCCAATTTTCAAGACTAACGACATAACTTCATTAACTTTTATTACGTGTTAGTCGACCATAACAATTGACTGGTCGAACAGAGCATTTGTTCTCATAACCTTTTGTATTCGTCTTCGTAGAACACACTTCCTTACAGGGAAGTATGTTTTTAAGCTTCCGAAAGCGAGGCGAATGAAAAAGACCTTTAAGCACCGATTATTCTCCTTCAATGAGATTGGCAGATTGACCATCTGCGCAATTCTTCTTACAGGCTTTTCGATTCAATCGGCTCTTGCCCAGATTACAGTTACCGAGGCAACAACCAATGCTGAAGCCCGCGCTCTTGTAGAAGATGTACTTCTCGGGTCTTGCGTTACGGTTTCAAACGTCACTTTTTCAGGTCCCAGCCCAAGAACCGCAGGTACTTTCGGTGGAGTTGGAACAAACCTTGGCTTGAATGGCGGAATCATTCTGGCATCAGGAAGAACCGAGAATGCAATTGGACCGGATGATGCGAATAACGAGGATACTAGATACAATGCCGGTGGGGATGCTGACCTTACCGCTTTGGCGGGTGTCAATACTAGAGACGCGGTTATTCTTGAATTCGATTTCATTCCAGAAAATGACACGCTGCGCTTCAACTACATCTTCGGATCAGAAGAATATCCGGAATGGGTAAATGCCGGTTATAATGATGTGTTCGGGTTCTTCATCTCGGGTCCTGGAATTGCGGGTCCGTTCACTGGTGGAGCGGAAAACATAGCTCTGATTCCCGGAACTACCACACCGGTTGCTATAGACAATGTGAATAACGGGCAAAGTGGCACGGAGCCAGCTACCGGTCCTTGTATTAACTGCGCGTATTATGTGGATAATTCAAGTGGTACAGATGTTCAGTATGATGCATTTACCACGGTGTTTACAGCGGAGGCTATTGTTACTGCTTGTCAAACGTACCACATTAAACTGGCCATTGCAGATGCTGGTGACGACCGATATGATTCGGGAGTATTCTTGCAAGAAGGTAGCTTCTCAGCAGGTGGAGGAGTTACAGTTGAAATTGAAACAACAACAATTCCTCCTGGTATTTACGAGGGTTGTGCTGATGCGTGGTTCATATTTAGAAGAGTTGAAGGAGCCGACAACACAAATGCCATTACTGCCGATTTTGACATTACTGGTACGGCCACTCCGGGTGTAGATTACACCACACTTCCAAGCTCAATTACCATCCCTGCAGGAGAAGACTCTATACTAGTGCCTATTCAAGTGGCTTTGGATTTCATTACAGAGGGCAGTGAGACCATTATTGTTACACTTGAGGATCCGCCTTGTGCTTGCGAAGCACCTGGCTCTGCAACTGTAACCATATTGGATAACGATATTCCAATGTCTGTTACGACCACAGGGACAACCACCATTTGTCTCGGTCAATCTGCAGACCTCACAGCTGACCCAACAGGCTCTCAAACACCTTACACGGCCAGCTGGGATAACGGAGCACCGGCTGGAGATGATGTCACGGTTTCCCCAACAAACACCACTACCTACACCTACACTGTAACCGATTACTGCGGAACACAATCGGTCAGTAGTTCAGAAACCATCACCGTCATTAGACCTGATTTTACGGTAGATGATGATGAGCAATGTCTAGACGGAAACACTTTTTCTTTCACAAACACAGGAGCTACGGGAGGCTCCGTTACGCATTTATGGGATTTTGGAGATAGCAATTCCTCCACACAGGAAAACCCAACCCATTCTTACGCTGCGGACGGTAATTACACCGTTACGCATTACATCATTTTTACAGCATCTAACTGTACGGCCGATGCTTCCGCTATTATCACGGTTTTCCCAGAACCTGAAATAACGGCAACGGTAGATCAGAACGTTATCTGCTCTGGCGGAACAGATGGCGAAATCTCCACTTTGGTAACTGGTGGAACTTCAGCATTTACATACTCTTGGAGTCCTGGAGGTCAGACTTCTTCATCCATTACCGGACAAGCGGTTGGAACGTATTCGGTAACAGTTACGGATTCTAATGGCTGTACCGATTCAGATTCGGAAACCATTATCCAAAACGACCCAGTAGACCCAACCGCTGTTTGCCAGGATATTACGGTTCAACTAGATGGTTCAGGAAACGCCACCATTTCTGCAACTGATGTTGACAATGGTTCTTCCGACAACTGCGGAATTGCATCTATGGTTGTTTCTCCGAATGCATTCACGTGTGCGGAATTGGGAGCGAACACGGTAACACTCACAGTGACCGATGTAAACGGAAACACAGACGATTGTACGGCAACGGTAACCGTTGAGGACAACGTTGATCCAACAGCCGTTTGTCAAAACGTTACAGTTTACCTGGATGCATCGGGCAACGCATCAATTACTGCTGCTGATGTTGATGCTGGTTCAACAGATAATTGCTCGGTAACGGTCTCGGCAACTCCTTTGGCATTTACTTGTTCTGAAGTAGGCGCAAATTCCGTAACACTTACCGCGACTGACGGTAGTAGCAACACGGATAACTGTACGGCAACAGTTACGGTTGCAGATACCACTAGTCCAACGGCTCTATGTCAAGATGTAACGCTTTCGTTAGATGGTTCCGGAAACCTATTGGTGCTTCCTACAGACATTGATAATGGTTCGAATGATGCATGTGGAATCAGCGGAATGTTCGCTAACCCAGCAGCATTTAACTGTTCTGATGTTGGTGTAAATACGGTGACTCTGACAGTAACGGATGTTAACGGCAACATTTCTACTTGTACTTCTGATGTAACGATTGTTGATGATGAAGATCCAACGGCCATCTGCCAAGACATTACAGTTCAGTTGGATGCCTCAGGAAACGCGACCATCACGGCAAACGATGTAGATAACGGTTCAAACGACAACTGTTCGGTAACGCTTTCAGCGACTCCACTTTCGTTCACCTGTTCAAACACGGGAGCAAGTACTGTAACGCTTACCGCGACCGACCCAAGTTCAAATACCGATAACTGTACATCAACCGTTACGGTATTGGACACGGTAAGTCCAACGGCAGTTTGCCAAGATATCACGGTTTATGTGGATGCTTCAGGAAACGCGACCATCACGGCTGCTGATGTGGATAATGGTTCAAGTGATAACTGCTCTGTTAATCTTTCGGCCACGCCACTTTCATTCACGTGTTCAAATACAGGCTCAAACACCGTTACATTAACGGCTACTGACCCAAGCTCGAACACCGACAATTGTACTTCAACCGTTACTGTTCTTGATACGGTCAGTCCAACGGCCATTTGCCAAGACCTAACAATCCAGTTGGATGCTTCGGGCAATGCCAGCATCACAGCTAATGACGTGGATAATGGTTCGAACGATAACTGCTCTGTCACGCTTTCAGCTACACCGTTAACGTTCGATTGCTCTAGTGTTGGCGCCAATACAGTTACACTTACCGCCACCGACCCGAGTGGAAACACAGACGATTGTACTGCGACCGTAACAATTGAGGATGACATTGACCCAACCGCATCTTGCGTTGATATTACCGTTCAGTTGGATGCTTCAGGAAACGCTTCAATCGTATCAGCAGATATTGATGGCGGTTCAACAGACAACTGCTCTGGATTTACGGTTTCGCCCAGCCCGAACTCATTCACGTGTGCTGACCTTGGTGTGAACACGGTAACGCTTACCGTTACTGACGCCAGTGGAAACGTTTCGACCTGTACTGCTGATGTTACCATTGAAGACAGCGTTGATCCAACCGCGGCATGTCAGGACATCACTGTTTATTTGGATGGTGCTGGGAACGCAACTATCACAGCTGCTGATGTTGATGGAGGTTCAACCGATAACTGTTCAGTAACTGTTTCGGCCACGCCACTTTCATTCACGTGTTCAAATACAGGAGCGAATACTGTAACACTTACGGCCACCGACCCAAGCTCGAACACCAACAATTGTACATCAACCGTTACGGTTCTTGACACGGTTAGTCCAACGGCCATTTGCCAAGACCTAACAATTCAGTTAGATGCTTCGGGCAATGCCAGCATCACAGCAAATGACGTAGATAACGGATCAAGCGACAACTGCTCTGTTTCACTTTCGGCTACACCAATTTCTTTTGATTGTTCGAACGTAGGCGCAAACACAGTTACACTTACCGCCACCGATCCGAGCGGCAACACAGACGATTGCACGGCAACTGTAACCATTGAAGACGACATCGATCCAACCGCATCTTGCGTTGATATCACGGTTCAGCTTGATGCTACAGGAAACGCTTCTATCGTATCAGCAGATATCGATGGTGGATCAACAGACAACTGTTCTGGATTTACGGTTTCGCCAAGCCCGAACTCATTCACGTGTGCCGATCTTGGCGTAAACACGGTTACACTTACCGTTACTGATGCCAGTGGAAACGTTTCGACCTGTACAGCCGATGTAACTATCGAAGACAACGTTGATCCAACTGCAGTTTGCCAAGACATCACGGTTTACCTGGATGGTGCTGGCAACGCAACTATCACAGCTGCGGATGTTGATGGTGGCTCTACCGACAATTGTTCGGTAACAGTTTCGGCTACGCCACTTTCTTTCACGTGTGCTGATGTAGGCGCCAATGCGGTTACGCTTACGGCAACTGATCAGAGCAGCAACACGGACAACTGTACGGTAACCTTAACGGTGGCTGATACCACAAGCCCAACGGCTCTTTGCCAGAACATTACCATTCAGCTCGATGCAACTGGAAACGCAACAATCTCGGCCACCGATGTTGACAACGGAAGCACCGACAACTGTGCGGTCGCTTCATTGGTGGTTTCGCCAAATGCGTTCACGTGTGCGGAGGTGGGTGCCAACACGGTTACTCTTACCGTTACGGATGTCAACGGAAACACATCGACTTGTACGGCTACGGTAACTGTTGAGGACGATATCGACCCAACAGCTGTTTGTCAGGACATCACGGTTCAGTTGGATGCCAACGGAGATTTGACCATCGCTTCAGCAGATATCGATGGCGGTTCTTCAGATAATTGTGGCATTGCCTCGCTTACAATTGATGGCGGAAACATGACACAGGATTTCGATTGCTCGAATGTTGGGGCCAACACGGTTACTCTTACCGTTACGGATGTCAATGGAAACACTTCAACTTGTGATGCAACCGTAACCGTTGCCGACACCATCGACCCAAGCGCGGTTTGTCAGGACATTACCATTCAGTTAGATGCTTCTGGTAATGCTTCAATCGCCACAACCGACATCGATAACGGAAGTTCTGATGCTTGCGGAATTGCTTCCATTACATTGAATGGCGGAGCTGCCAGTCTTGATTTCGATTGTTCAGATGTTGGTGTTCAAACCGTAACGTTGACGGTAACTGACGTGAACGGCAATGTTTCTACTTGTACTGCCGATGTAACGGTAGAAGACAACGTTGATCCATCGGCTGTCTGCCAAGACATTACGGTTCAGCTAGATGCTTCTGGAAGCGTTACTGTTTCAACAGTTGACATCGATAATGGAAGTTCCGATGCCTGTGGAATTGCAACAATCACATTGGATGGTGGTGCGGCCAGTCTCGATTTCGATTGTTCTGATGTAGGGGTTCAGACCGTTACGCTCACGGTTGCTGATGTAAACGGCAACGTTTCAACTTGTACGGCTGATGTTACAGTTCAAAACACAATTGACCCAACGGCCGTTTGTCAAGACATAACCATTCAGTTGGATGCTTCAGGCAACGCCTCAGTTTCAACCGTTGACATCGACAATGGCAGCAACGATAATTGTGGAATCGCCTCCATCACATTGGATGGCGGAGCGGCCAGTCTCGATTTCGATTGTTCGGATGTTGGTGTTCAGACGGTAACACTCACGGTAACGGACGTGAACGGTAATGTTTCAACCTGTACTGCCGATGTAACTGTAGAGGACAACATTGATCCAACAGCAGTTTGTCAAGACATTACTATCCAGTTGGATGCTTCAGGTAACGCCTCAATCTCAACGGTTGACATTGATAATGGTGGCAACGACAACTGTGGAATTGCTTCTATCACGTTGGATGGTGGTGCTTCAAGCCTTGATTTCGATTGCTCTGATGTTGGTGTTCAGACCGTAACGTTGACGGTAACTGATGTGAACGGAAACGTTTCAACTTGTACAGCCGATGTAACGGTAGAGGACAACATCGACCCAACAGCAGTTTGCCAGGACATCACGATTCAGTTGGATGCCTCAGGAAATGCTTCAATCGCTACGGTTGACATTGATAACGGCAGTAGCGACAACTGCGGAATTGCTTCCATCACATTGGATGGCGGAGCTGCCAGTCTTGATTTCGACTGCTCCGATGTTGGTGTTCAGACGGTAACCCTCACGGTTACTGATGTGAACGGCAACGTCTCAACTTGTACTGCCGATGTAACTGTTCAAGACACGGTCAGCCCAACGGCTATTTGCCAAGATATTACTGTTCAGCTGGATGCTTCGGGTAACGTGGTTGTAACCACGGTTGATATCGACAACGGAAGCAACGATAACTGTGGAATCGCTTCAATTACGTTGGATGGTGGAGTAAGCTCTTTGAACTTCGATTGTTCTGATGAAGGCGTGAACACGGTAACGCTTACCGTAACTGATGTCAACGGCAACGTATCAACTTGTACGGCCGATGTAACCGTTGAGAACAACATCATCCCGACCGTTGCGTGTCAGGACATCACGGTTTATCTTGATGCAACGGGCAACGTTTCTATCGTTGCTGCAGATGTGGATGGCGGCAGTAACGCGGCCTGCGGAATCGCTTCTTTGACCATCGACCAAGACGCATTTACGTGTGCCAATGTTGGTGCCAACACGGTTACACTTACGGGTACCGACAACAGCGGAAACGTTTCAACTTGTACTTCAACCGTAACGGTTCTCGACACTATTTCGCCAGATGCGGTTTGCCAGGACATCACGGTTCAGTTGGATGCTTCAGGAAACCTGACCATCACTTCAGCTGATATTGATGGTGGCTCGACCGATAACTGTGCAGTAGCCACATTGACCATCGATGGCGGCAACACCACACAAGATTTTGATTGCTCGAATGTTGGCGCGAACACAGTAACGCTTACTGTAACCGATGTGAACGGCAACGTTTCTACTTGCGATGCAACGGTAACGGTTCAGGACACAATAAACCCATCAGCGGTTTGTCAGGACATTACGGTTCAGTTGGATGCTAACGGAGACCTGACCATCGTCTCGGCTGATATCGATGGTGGTTCTGCCGACAACTGCGGAATCGCATCACTCACAATCGATGGCGGAAATACCTCTCAAGACTTTGCTTGCGCGAACGTTGGAACCAACACGGTTACGCTCACAGTTACCGATGTGAACGGCAACGTTTCTACCTGCGATGCAACGGTTACAGTTTCCGACACGATTTCTCCAAATGCAGTTTGTCAGGATATCACGGTTCAACTTGATTCCAATGGAGATCTGACCATCACTTCAGCCGATATTGATGGCGGTTCAACCGATGCTTGTGGCATCGCCTCGCTCGAAATTGACGGAGGAAACACTACTCAAGATTTCGATTGCTCGGATGTGGGAACAACCACAGTTACGTTGACTGTAACAGATGTGAATGGCAATGTTTCAACCTGTGATGCAACCGTAACCATCGAAGACAACGTTGACCCAACGGCTGTGTGTCAAGACATTACGGTTCAGCTGGATTCCAACGGAGATTTGACCATCGCGTCAGCGGATATTGACGGTGGTTCAACCGACAATTGCGGTGTGGCTACATTGACCATCGATGGCGGCAACACCACGCAGGATTTCGATTGCTCGAATGTTGGCACCAACACGGTTACACTCACGGTTACTGACGTGAACGGCAACGTTTCTACTTGCGATGCAACGGTTACCATTCAAGACACGGTTTCTCCGAACGCAGTTTGCCAAGACATTACCATCCAATTGGATGCCGCTGGAAACGCTTCGATCTCTACGGTTGACATCGACAACGGAAGTAATGACAACTGCGGAATCGCTTCCATCACGTTGGATGGCGGTGCGGCCAGTCTCGATTTCGATTGCTCGAATGTTGGCGCGAACACAGTTACGCTCACAGTTACGGACGTGAACGGCAACGTTTCAACCTGTACTGCGGATGTTACCGTTCAGGATACGATTGATGCCACGGCCGTTTGTCAGGACATCACCGTTCAGCTCGATGCTACTGGAAACGCAACCATCACGGGCGCGGATGTTGATGGAGGCAGCAATGACAACTGCGGTGTGGCTTCGCTGGATGTTTCGCCAGGCGCGTTCGACTGCTCGAATGTTGGTGTTAACACCGTAACGCTTACCGTTACAGACGACAACGGAAACACGTCAACTTGTACGGCTGATGTAACGATTGAGGATAACGTTGACCCGAACGCGGTTTGTCAGGACATCACGGTTTATGTGGATGCCATTGGCGATGTGACCATCGTTGCAGCGGATGTGGATGGCGGTTCAACCGACAACTGTGCCATCGACAATATCGCCATCGATGATGATGCGTTCGATTGTAACGACCTGGGAACAAATCTGGTAACACTCACGGTTACGGACGTGAACGGAAACGTCTCAACGTGTACGTCAACGGTCACGGTTCTCGATACCGTTGCGCCAACTCCAGTTTGTCAGGATATTGTGGCTGAACTTGATGCCACGGGTAACATTTCGGTTGCGCCAGGCGATGTCGATAACGGAAGTTTCGACAACTGCGCCATCGCATCGATTACTCTTAATCCGAACACATTCACATGTGCGGAAGTCGGTTTCAATACCGTTACGCTTACCGTTACCGATGCTTCGGGTAATGTTTCTACTTGCGATGCTCAGGTTGATGTTCAGGATAACGTGTTGCCAGGTGCCGTTTGTCAGGACATCACGGTTCAGCTCGATGCTTCGGGCAACGCCATCATCACGCCAGTTATGGTCGATAATGGAAGTACCG
>CAYWET010000047.1:0-31178 GCA_964457245.1 uncultured Chryseobacterium sp.
TCCCGTCCGGACCGCACAAAACACCTTTTCGAAGGCGTTTTGAACGTAAAAAGTCTCATCTGGTGTGTGAGATGAATGTGAGATAAAGTGCTTAGAGGGTGCCCATTGCGGCACCCATACGGCACCTAAACATTTAAAACGGCACCCAGATGCACAAGTACACAGCGAAGCTTATTCTCAGAACTTCCAAGAAAAACGCGGAAGGATACTCCCCGATCGCATTACAACTATTTATTAATGGAGAACGCGCACGAATCTCCACAGGCGAATACCTACACCCAGATTGCTGGGACCCAGAATCAGGAAGCGTATTAGCCAGAACCAAGCACGGAATCACAAAAGAGCGTGCAACCGAATTAAATCTTATCCTCTTCCGATCGCTCGAAAAAGCAAATGCCATATTCAGGCAGCACAAAATCATGGACGAGCCATTGAACAAGGAAACCATGGTTTCCGAACTCAATAACACCATGAGCAGAAACAGCTTTCACGATTGGGCTGCTAAACGAATCGAAGACCTAAAAGGAGTTCGCGCTCCCAAAACGCTGACCGGCTATCGAGTCACATTTTCTGTACTTAGAGAATTTCAACCAAACATCAAATTCTCCGATCTATCAGGAGAACTGGTTGAACGATTCGAACGATACCTCAAAGTAGAAAGGAAGTTAGGCGTCAATGCCAGAGCCAAATATCACAGTCACCTCAAAAGCTTTACACGTGCGCTCGCGCGTTCCTATAAAGGTATTCCGAATATCTACGACCACTTTCAGGTGAAGCAGGTAGCAGGTAAACGCGTGTACCTGGTAAAGCACGAAGTGCAAGCACTCACTAGAATGTACCACGCAAAAGTGCTGGGCAATAGGCTTCAGGAAATGCTCGGCATGTTCCTGTTCAGCTGCCACACTGGGCTACGCTATTCCGACCTAGTAAACGTAGAGCGCGCCAACATCATTGACGGATACCTCACATTCATGCCGGTAAAAACGCAAGGCATCGAGAAACGAGTCGAAGTTCCTCTGAACCCAACATCTCTTTCGCTCATTCACAACCAGAAAGGCAAACTTTTCAACTACACGTGCAACGAATACTACCGCAGACAACTGAAAGAAATTGGAAGACTTTGCGGACTCAAAAAACAACTCAGCTCGCACGTAGGTCGCCACACCTTCGCAACCAGCTACATCATGGCAGGCGGAACAGTGCCAACGTTACGCGAGCTTATGGGCCACAGCAAGATTGACACAACCATGATCTACGTACACCTCTCCAAACTAAGATTGGAGGAAGAAAGAACCGTTATCGATAACCTGTACAAAACACCTTACCAAAATGGTGACCAAGCGGCCTAAAATAGGCCATGTCCGAAATGTCCGCGCGTTTTTTAAGCTGAATCCCACGCCATCACTACTAAACAACGCGTTAAAGTAGCGGACAACATCGGACATTGACCACTTAACTAACTGATAATCAGTACCCATTAAACAGACAAAACGGACATTCCATGTCCGTCATAGCGGACATGGAATGTCCGTGGACAATTTTATAACCATACTGATAATCAGCACGTTATAAATCGAATGTCCGCTAAACGTCCGCTAATAACACCGTGTTTTGAGTTTGATAAATAATGAATAGCGCAATTTTGCGCGGACATGCCTGATTTACACCTTTTCAGGAACAGAAATAGGCGCTGCCTCTTCGGCCAGTTTCAGGGCATGAATAAGGTCATAGATGGCCTTACGTTTAGAATGTTCAATACGTACCGTGTCTGAATTAATGGACATCTGGGTAAGCGCCAAAGCCAATTCAGCTGCGCCATATTCTTCCACTACATCTACAATTACACTCTTTTGCTCAATGGTTAATTTTTCCTTCATCTTTTCATGGGGTTAATGGGTTATTGTAAATGTGGGTATGTTGCTATTAACAGTATTGTTAACAGAATATTATGCAACACAACAAGGTATGCTGTCAGTTAACAGCATTTATGAATCCATGCAAAGCAGATTACCCCCAGAAAACAAATTTGATTACACCGTCCATTCTACGCTCAGCATAACCTTGGCTGCGCAGTTGCAGAAGCAATTCGTAACGGTCGTCCTTATCAATCTCAATACCGCAGCTATCCAAAAACAGAACAATTTCATCCATGCCCAGGTAATGAGGCTCCGTTTCTTTCATACGGGTTTTCTCATACTGGTGAGCCAGTTCTTGAATGGCTTGGTCTATAGCTGTTTCGGTCATAGCAACTCGTTGAGGGAAGGTCCCTGCGAACTTCCCTAGCAAAGCTAACGAGTTAAGGTACTTGCAACCTTAGGCCCTCCCAAAATCAGTGAGACAGCTCTGCTGTAAGAAGTTCGCACTTCAAATATAAGAGTAAAGCCGATGGGCGCGCTTTCCTTTATTTTTCTCCATGGTCGGATGAGATTAGCACCATGCAATTGCCAGCCGACTACATACTACTCAAAGACGCACTTGTGCTAATGGGCAAGCGCGATGAGTACGGCTTTCCAGTGCCATTCACCATCCGATATGTAAAGCTAGACCGTAGCCGTAAAACAGGTGGTGAGTTTGTAGAAGCAAAGGCAACACTGCCAAGCAGACGCATCAACAGTAAAATGTACCGAAACGCCATCCGTCACATCAGCGTAGCTGGTAAAGGGCGCGTAACTCCGGTACACATTTATCTCATTACCAAGATCAACAACAAGTGGGTGATATGACCGAAGGAAAAGAAATGGAGCAGATCTCCGAGAACATCGCCATCAGCAGCTGCGCCAGCGTGACCGTGCTAAATGGCGGCTTCATTACCATGAATGCGTTCGACTCCATGAAACTCAGCGGAGCATCCACCAAAACATCGGTCAAACTCAAAGACCCGGACGGAAAGATATCCGCCAAAAAAGCCAAGGAAATTGCACCGTGGGGCACAAACAACCTTTATCCGCAAGAGCGCTTGAAGATGATCCGCAAGGACACCGAAATCGCACCACTCCTTAAAAAGAAAGCAGCGTTCATCCACGGCATGGGCGTTATGCCAGCCAAGTACGAAGGTTTCAAAACATCAGATGACGGCACCGTTTACCCCATCATTGTTCCAGCGTTAGATGAGGCCAAAGAAGCATTCAAATTCGTCAACAACCGAAAGTTCAAACGCTGGTGGAGAGAAGCGATTATCGATTACTGCTACTTCGCCAACATCTTTCCGGAAGTAATTGTGTCACCAGACAAGAAGTACATCAGCGGTATTGCTCACCAAGAAGCAACCAAATGCCGTTTAGAAATTGAGGCCGACAAAAAGAACGGCATCGAATGGTGTCACCTCAATTCAGATTGGGAAAATTACAAAGATGAGAATGGCGAGCGCCTGCCTGTAATTGACAGCACGCGCACCCAAGACATCAAAAAGGTAAAAGACCAGAAAGGCCAATTCCACTACATCTACCTCAGCAACTACCCTGCTCCTGGCGATGACTACTACCAAACCCCAACACACGAAGGTTATTTCCTTTCTGGATGGTACGACATCGGCATCATGATTCCAGAAGCCAAGAAGTACGCTATCAAGAAGAAGCTTGCCATTGCTTGGCATATCGAGATTGACACGGCTTACTGGCCAGCCACTTATCCAGATTGGGATAAATGGTCGCCAAAGAAGAAGAAGGAGGCCGTTGCTGCAGAAATGAAATCGCTTGAAGAAAACCTTGCAGGAGTTGAAAACAATGGGGTTGCCTTCACCACCGCCATGCAGTGGATTCAACACGGAGAAAAGCACCGTAGTTATTGGAAGATAACCGCGCTAGACCAAGGCAAGAACACAACCACCGATGGCGATGGAATCATCGACTCCCGCGAAAGCTCCATGCACAAATACCGCGCGTTCGATTTCGACCCAGCGGTTCTAGGTCTCGGCCCAGGGCGCGAGAATGCAGGAGGTGGCAGCGGTTCCGATAAATGGGCAGCCGTAAAGATCATGCAACTCATGATGATTCCAGAGCGTGCCGTCCCGTTAGATGTCGTCAACTTCATTTTCGAGTACAACGGTTGGCACAACGATGGCGAAATATTCCCTTGGGTATTCGACCACCCCTTGCTTGCCACCACCACAGCATCAGAAAAACCAGAAAGCCAAAGCGTTAATCCATGAGTGAGAAAATCGACATAGTCTACGTACTCGGCAATGGCTCCAAGTGGGCCAATAGAGAATTATGGTTCAGCCTAGCAAGCGTAGCCAAAAACATGAAAGACGTTGGCCGCATATTCGTGGTCGGTTCCAACCCGGGCTTTCTTTCAGACGAAGTAACCTTCATTCCCGTTGTAGAACAATACGACCCGAAACTCAACCCTGCCGCCAACATCATCACCAAACTATTGGCGGCATGCAAAGCAGGCGTGTCAGACAAGTTTCTACTCTTCAATGATGATTTTGTAGTGCTCAAACCCATCAGCGCAGCAGATGTACCCGTTGTGCACAAAGGCAAATTCTCAGACTATCCGCAGAAGTACTTCAACAGCGGAAACTACCGCCTGCGCATGCGTAAAACATTCGGTATTCTGCAACAGCGCAAATTGCCAGATTACAACTTTGGCGTGCACATTCCATTTCCAATGGAGCGCAAAAAGCTCATTCAGTTACTCAATAATGTAGACTGGAAAGGCGGTGTTGGAATCAGCTTGCGCGCCATTTACGGCAACATGTATTACGCCCAAGGCGATATGGAACAGGTCAAAGACCCGAACCTAAACGAGCATTACAGCCTTGGCAAAATACAGGCGCGGTTCAGCACAGAGCATTTTATGAGTTACAACGACCGTGGACTGAACCGTCCGCTCAAAATGTTCCTAAAACAGCAATTCCCATCAGAGCACCAATACGCCAAAGGGCCATTGCCAAAACTTCCAAAACGTCAGGCACTTCATAAAAGATTGGCATGAGCACCATCATCACCACCATAGAAGAATTTCAGCAGCACTTTCCAACCACGTACACGGAAGACAACTTTAAGCGGCTCATTCCATATATAAAGATCGCGCAGCGAGATTACCTACTGCCCATTCTTGGAGAAGACCTGCTCGAAGCACTCATCGAACAAGAAAACGGATCAGGAAGCGGAAGCGGTGCCAGTGGCAGCGAATCAGGTAACAGCGGTTCCGGCTGCATCGCCTCCCTCCTACCTTATGCACAGACAGTGGCCGCGTTCATGGCTATTTTCGAAGGTTTCTCTCAACTCGAAATTTCCATCGGAGTAGATGGCATTGTGCAGAACAGCACCGATTCAGAAAAGCAACCCATCTTCAGCGGTCAGCGCGCAGATGCCAAGCGCGATATTCTCCGCCATGGCATGAATGCCGCAGAAGAAATGCTTCTCTTCCTCGAGAAGAACAAAGAGAAAGAATGCTTTAAAGATTGGGCAGCCAGCGATGAGCGCACCGATATGCTCGGCCACATCCTCCCAACCGCCAAAGTATTTACCCAGTACTGGAGCAGCATGGCAGACAAACGCCTAACCTACATGGCGCTGCGTAGCCGCATGATAGATGTCGAAACGGTCACCATCAAAGGCCTACTTGGTAAGCCATTGTACAAAGTGGTAATGGCAGAACTCAAAGCCACTACCTCAGAAGCCACAGACGACCTACTCGTCTATCTTCGTCCGTTGGTAGCCAAGCTCACCGCCATACGCGGCATGCCAGAGTTGCAACTACAGGTAGAAGCATTCGGAGTTTACCATTCGCTCATCGATAAGAACGAGCGCAGCACCCAAGTACTCAAAAACGCAGACGAAAGCCGCATGCTAAAGGTGGAAGACCGACTGCAGCAAGAAGCCGATGCACTCCGTGCCGATCTTATCGATCACTTGCACAACAACATTGCAGATTACCCACTCTTCAAAGAAAGCACCAACTACGTGGCAGCAGATGAAGACGAGGAGGAAGAAGACACAACCGCAACCAGCGGTAGCATGCCGTACAGATTATAACCAGAAACCAAGGAACTGTAAAATGAAATGGACGAGCAAAATCTACCTCAATGGCTAAACAATCTACTCATTGTCTTCTCAGCAATTGGAGGCTCGGGGCTGCTATCGTGGTGGGTAAAAAACCACAGCGAGAAAAAAGACAAGCAAGAAGAAAGAAACAACGAGGTAGAAGACATAAATAGAGAGCTGAGCAATAAAGTGCTGTTGGATATGATCGCTTCGTTGAAAAGCGACATCACCGAGCAAAAAGCAATTGAGCAAGTACTTCGCGATTCACTCATGAGAGAAATGCAAGACAAAGTCAAGTTTCAAACCAGATTGGAAATGCTGTTGGAACACATGGAGAAAAATGATACAGAAGATGGCATCGACAAAACAGATATACCTGGACCTTAAAGCAGACATTCAAGCCTCTAAGGAATATCACGCGCAGCTGACGCGGACTATTGAAAAGCTGCTGAAAAGGCAAAAAGAAACAAACGAGCGAATTGACACGAATCTCGCCTCGCTGGAAAAAGAAATGACCAAGCGCTGCGAATCCAACTGCGCCACCAAATAGGTAAATTTTTTACCATTTGAAATACAATTGATAACTTGCATATCAATTACGTATCATTCCACCCATGAAATACACGGAAACCATTTACAGTTTACTGAATTGGGAAACGGTCAAAGTGCTAACGCCATATCATAATTCTGTCGATGATACGGATGGGAATTCAATTTATCACCTGATTACGCGAGTACCTGGCGGCTGGTTAGTTCAACGGGACAATCAAACTCCAGTATTTGTAAAGGCAGAATTGTGGGATAACCTTATGTCGATTTACTACAAGATTAAGAACAGATGAACATCACCGTAGACAAACTCATGAAAGCCTATCGCGCCATTGGCCGCGAACCTTTCGGGTACGATCCAAAAAAGCCGTACAACCTCAACTTTATTGGAGTCAGGTCTAACGACAATACACCAGACGTTTTCAACGATTGTCTGGCTGTAATGTGGCAAGACGCATTCGGGTGGAATCTCATGGCACATGAAGCCACCACCGACCCAGGGCTTTACTATTTGCAGAATCCCATCAATGTAAACGGCACGTTCATTATGGCGCCTGGTTACCATAAGGGGCTATGGAAACTCGGAACACACAGAGGTTACGAAGCATTCCAGCAGATAAGAATAGCTTATGGTTGGCGAGATGCAAATAGAGACAACGAATTCGATATGGCAGCAGGTAAAGTAATACCCGTTTCCAATGCCGGAATCAACATGCATAGAGCAAAAGATGAAGGAGAAAGCACCGTGGTCGGTAAGTGGTCAGCCGGCTGTCAGGTAAGGAGAAGGGATGATGACCACGAAATGGTCGTAGAACTCGCCAAGCGAGCACTCAACTATTGGGGCAATTCCTTCTCCTACGTGTTATTCACCGAAAATCAGTTGGGTTAAATATGTCCTTCATCCTCCATAGAGTCAAGCGCAGGTTTAGGAAACAATTCCGCCAAGAGCCAATCGGCTCATTCAGATTTCATGTGGCAGGTTACGCGCTCAAACTCATTCATAATATGGAGAAAATAATGCTGATCTCATGACCATCAAAGACTACATCATCCTATCCCTACTGGCAGCATGCGCCATACTGTGGTTTACGCGTGGGTGCGGTCGTTTACCAATTGGTATAAACGATTGTCCAGAACCAACCGTAATTGAGAAGATCGTAGAAGTAGAAGGCAAGGTGGAAAACAAGCAACCCGTTTCCAAACCAAAGGAAACCGTTGTGCCGATGCCAATACTCAAACCCATATTAGTTGCAAATTATGAAGACAAAGGAATATACATCAACCCGAAAGACACTGGTGCCATCTACAGCGATTATTTCATCAAGAGAGAATACACGGAAAATATCAGTGACACAAACATTACTGCTACCGCTAACCTTTCGGTACAATACAACAGGTTGCAAGGCATCTCATTGAACTACAAATTCGATAAGGAAGAACATACCACCCTCTACGACAGGTTTCAGTTCCATACACTGGGTGGCTTCGGTACAAGGTCAGATTTCCAAAGCATCTACCGCATCAATTTAACCGCAGGTGCACTCATGGAATTCAAAACCGGTACAGGCGTTGGTGCAACCTACACCCACACCATTCTCGCCAAAGACCCGCATTCCGTTAACCTGTTGGTTTCCCAACGGATTTCATTCAGGCGCAGACGATGATGCACAACGACCCGTGCATAAAGCCTCGTGGGGCGGAGCACCACGAGGAGGCTTTTGATGCTTCGCACCATGTGCTTTATGTTGTGTTCGGCAGACGTTGCCTGAAGGAACTGGAAACTTGAATTGAAAATACACGCTTGACGGTGCGTTGCATCATGCACGGGTCGTACAGGCAGAATTAACGAACGAGAGTAAATTGTAATCACATGAAGAAAGTTAGCTGGACTGAAGAAGAGTTATCGGACTTGAAATATTATTTGCAAGAGGCTTGGGACTGGCATTTTCCAGGCTATCAATGGGTGGCAAATAGTTTGAATCGACACCACGGGAATAACAGAACCGCAAATGCAGTACGGATTTGAGCGATGGATTTATTTGGAAATGACATATCAGGAGCAGAGTTCTCAGAGTGTGGAAAGTACCGCTACAAATTGTGGCGAATATGGGACGATAGCAAGCCAAAAGCAATGTGCATTGGATTGAACCCATCGACTGCAAACGCAACGAAACCCGACCCGACAATTACTAATATCATTAAGATGCTTCGGATACTTGGGTATGGCGGTTTTTATATGACCAACTTATTTGCTTGGATTTCCTCTGCACCAACAGACCTGCTAACCTGTGCTGACCCTTTAGGGAATAACGAAAATATACTGGAAGAAGTAGAGCAAATATGTGATGATGTGATTGTCTGTTGGGGCGCGTTCAAAGAAGCAGAGGAAAGAATAAAGGAGGTTCTGCCACGATACCCAAATGCACTTTGCTTTGGAGTTAATCAGAACGGAACCCCTGCACATCCTTTGGCAATGATGTATCAAGGCAAGACTAATTCGCCACAACTTCAACGGTATGGCGCGTAGGGAAATGTTTTACAACGATTCGCGGATAAGGCGAGTTTGGTGCATCGGTCACGTAGTGCCGAATGTGATCAAACGTAAAGCCTTAGATGCACCACATTCGACTTATGCCCTGTTGGGGAATGTTGAACTACGTGGAATGATTAGCGCACGATGCGGCAGTTGCTATGGTGGTGCATATCCGCGAATCGTTGGGGCAAATTGAATGTTTTGGGAATTTAAAACACATATATTATGAAATCTGAAAAAGAAATTAAAGCTAAAATCGAAGAACTGAACGAAGGTTATCGCTTCAGTAATACTCTAAAGGAAGCGCAAGCCAAAAGAGGTAATTTCTCGCAAGCTATAATCCACCAAAATGGCGCGATAACCGCGAAGCACAGTATAGAGTTGCTGAAATGGGTTTTAAATGAAGAAACATGACCGTAGGCAATTTGCCCCAACGTGGCCGCTATGCGCAGGCGATTAAATATTGATTACGTGTCAAGATACAGTGAAGATAACAGATAGAACCAACGACTGCGGCTTGCACTTCACCAAGCCTGTGTATAGCGATTGTTGGCAAACGTTAATTTAATTTTTATCGAAATGGACTTTAAAAACATGTCGAACACCGAGTTGTCAGATTGGATACTTGAAAACAGCCCAAGGCTTAGTCAAGTCATGTCAGACCACGCGAAGTCGAAACTGCCAGAAAAGACACATGAAGAACTTGTCAGTTTGGCGGAACACATTTCAGAACTTAAATCGGTCGGTCGCGCTGACGACTTCTTTGATGATGGATACAAGCTCGCTGGAACTATTGGCTGATTCTAATTTCATACGACCATTTTCAATGACCTGTCTTTCATCATCTGTCAGCTTGAATTTCAAGAACTTGTCAGCGCCTTTTACAAGGTCTGCTTTTACTTTCTTGAACAACTTGTCTGTCGAGCCGAGATGTTTTACTGCACCGTCCCCGTTTTCAGACCAGATTAGATTTCGTATTGCTGATTCATGGAGTTTTCCATCAACTCCGTCATAATGCTTTTTGAATGCTCGCGTCATATAGGCTTCGTAGTAGATGCCTGCTGTCTGTGCGGACTTCTTGTAGTCTGTCATGCTGCTTCTTTTTTAATGTTTGCCAACACCCAGCTAAGTTTACTCGTTCCGCGCAGCGGTATGAGACTTAGCTTCTGTTGTGCATCCAACCACCGCGCGCAGGCCGTAGGCTGAGGCACTCGAAGCCTACAGCGTGAGCTGAATACCCCACTTTAATTCTTCATTCTTAACTCCACATTCATAATTCCACGCAAGTGGCTCTTTCCTTTATTTTCCACCACTACCGTCCGAGTTTAGCACCATGCAACTCAGCGGCTCCATTACACTAAACGGCATAAAAGCACAGCACGCCAACGGCTGGTTAGAGGCTCAACCAGACATGGCACAGAAAATGGCGCCATTGCTCCTCGGCCAACAAGCAGACGACCTACAAGAGAAAATCAGAATCTCCAAACTAAGCAAAGGCAAAGACCCAGAGCGCATTGACGAAGCCAATGCAGCCTACATGAACATCATGTCGCCATTGCTGTGGATCATTACCCGTGGCGAACTCAAATTCTGGAAACAAGTAGCCAAGCTCCAACCAAAGCACTACGCCATGATCATCGGCTCGGATGACAACCCCGCCAAATGGTGCATGCAAGTAGAACTCATCCGGCAGCTGTTTCCCAAGATCCGCCACAAAGGCAAAACCTACCTCGGACCACGGGAATACATGCGCGGTATGAGCTTTGGCGAATACCTCACCGCACAGGCACGATACTCCGAGTACATCAAAAGCAAGAAGAAAGAAGACCTCGCGCAATTCTTCGGAATACTCTACCGCCCAGAGCGCACAGACGTAAGCAAAGAATCAGAAGAATACGCCAATGATGCGCGCGCAATCTTCATCGCCTCTCGCATTCAGAAAGAGGCCAAAATATTCGAAACATTCGAAACAGACATCATGCTCGTAGCTGTGCTCTACTGGCAAGGCTGCCACGCCAAAATGCGCAAACAGTACTACCACATTTTTAAAGGCACAAGCAGCAAAAAGACCGACCCGGGCGAAGTCGTTGTAAACCTCGCCAAAAGCCCAGGCAAACAAGACGTAAAGGATATTACAGACGCACCCGTCCACAACATCCTCCGAAAACTCAACTCAATGGCTAAACCCAATAAAAAGTAAACACAAACTCCTGCAAAGGTCATGCTGAGTGATTTTGCACAGCAAAATTGTATCGAAGCACGACCGCATCCACAAGTAGTACCATGGCCGATATCGGAGAACTAGACAGAAACAAAGACCGCTTCCTCGAGTACAACAAGTATTTCGAGGAAATTGCCCGCGACTCCAAACTCATCAACCATACAGATGAAAGCCGCCACTTTGTGCGCTATGAATTAAATGAAGTTTTTAGTGCAAAACATGACCAGCTCAAGTCTCCTTTTATAGGGCTAGAGACACCAGACATCAAAATAAAAAACGAAGACGGGCAAAACGTTCAGGCTGTTTGGAAAGGTGCCATCATCATAGGTCACGGTTACGAGAAAGGGAAATTTACCGATCGCGATAAAGCACTCGACCAGTGCTATTATATCTTTCTCAAGATACTTGCCAAAATCAACCATGATAGAGTGCCGCGCGTCCGCGATGGAAAGCTACACCACCGTATCGTTAAGTTCGATTTCGATAACCTTCAGGCCAACCGAATATTTGATTTCTTCGGAGGCTACCGAGCAGGATTACGGTTTGAATTCGAACTCAACGCACAGTTCGACCTTGGCTACTACGCATCAGACTGGCGTAATGTAACCGACCCAACACCGCAGCCGCCACTCGCCACCGTTACCGATAGCGGTAAACTAATTGAACTCTTCAATGGCGATAAATACACCTGCAAAGCAACCGCTGGCACGCTCACCCTTAAAAACTCCAACGGAGATACCGTTGCCACCTACAGCGTCCCACCTGGTTCAGACTTAGAGAAAATCGCGCCAGATGGCGATATGACCATCAACAGCACCGACATAGGCGAAGCTGGTGAAGTACCAAGCGGTGGCGAGGCCAACTTAGAAGTGGTCAACACCGAAGATACCAACGTGGGCGCGCTTAATCTGGACGAAAAGTGGGAAGTGCCAAATGCCACCGCAACCATCAATGGCGTTAGTCTAGGTGCTGGTGGAAGTATTCCGTCTAGTGGTTTACGAGATCTACCAGTGGTAAATCCAAACGGTGATCCAATAGGTATTAAATCAACCTTGCCCACTGCCGCTTGGTTGGTTCAACCATCCGACTTTCTGCCCACCATTAACATTGCCATTAGCGATGATACGCCTAGCTATGGCGATACAATTACGTTTACCGCCAGCGGAGATGTGTATGACTCTGTTAACTGGGTGGTTGGGAATGAAACAGATGGCTATCAGAACTTAAGCGGCAACGGTGTCAGTTGGGATGTAAATCTTGAAGGTGTGATAGGAGTGCTTTGCTTGGTGATCTTTGAAGGAGAAATGTTCTGGAACTCCACCAACCTTACATCTACACTCACCTATTTGGTGCAGACCGATGCCGATGCTTATGGCTGGTACGATGCAACCGATGTTACCGATGCAGCCGCAGTTGTAGAAAACAGCGGAAAGGCGAGTGCGCTTATCGATAAGCTGGGGAACATTCAGAATATCGACAACTCAAGTGCCGTAAAACAGCCAGCTTTTGCCATTGCCGATGCCAATGGCCGCGATGGTTTAAGATTCACACTAAGCGCTGGAGAACTCCTTTCCTTCACTGCTGGTGATGTTACGAACTATACTGAAGTGACCTTTTTACTGGCCATGCGGCCAACAGCTTCTTGGACTGTAGACTATGGTCGTCTTTTCAGTACATGGAAACAAGGCGAGAACGACTTTAACGGAGCGCACAGCGGTGCTTGGATAGAGGCATTACAGACCCAAAAGGCCGGATACAGCAATTTTAAGCACAACATGGGCGGTGGTTTGCATGTGTTCTGTGTGCGCTATTCGCAAACCGCTGGTTACCTAAAATTGGATGTGGTGGTAGATGAGCATGTAATCACATCAGAAGACCTGACCTCAAACGGTGCCGACCTGGGCGCGGTAATTGAGAATCTGCGCATTGGCTATCAGGTAGATTGCATTTTCTACCAACTGCAGCTGTTTACCAGAATACTGAACGATGCAGAGCGCGATGCCGAAATAATGAAATTCTGTTACCGATTAGCTGGAACGTTATGATAAGAATTTACAGCACCGTTAAAAGCATTTTGGATGAAGCTAACAGCCGCATAACCAATACCATGGAGTTTACCGATGGTGTAACTACCCAGTGGTGCGAACCAGAACAGGAATTGAATGCCGATCTGAATCCAATTGATGACCGATGGAACATTATTGTTCTGGCAGAACACTTGGAATTACTCACTGATCTAGAATTTGAAACCGAATGAGCCTATTAGTAGCTGAGACCCCAAGAGATTGCGAGATGGCAGGCAACGAAATAAGCTGTGTTATCGGCACATCATTACCTCCAACTACAGCCAATCTTAAAATAGCTTGTGAGCTGTTTGTGGAATTGAATTATGGCAGTGGCGTGTTCACTTCATTTGCTATTCAAACCCTAGTGCCAGATGCCAACGGTAATTGCCGTTTTTTTTGGAGCAGATATTTGAGAGATTCGTTCAATGTTCAGTTTGACAAGCCACCTTATCAAGACGTTTTTTCATTCGAAAATTCGCACGCCATCCGCAGGTATCGATTTACCGCAGGCGAATTCAGTGGAACACCTCAGCAAATAACAGATGCGCTTTTTACGGGTACGCTTAACGATATAAGGCACGCTTTCAATGGTGCTATTGCAGAATCTCGTTTTGCATTCAAGAGCTTTTTCGGTAGCAGCGGCTGGAACAATACCACGTTGAACAAGGCATTTTACGATTGGAGAGGTACAGACCCGGTAACCACAATCGGTGCTGATCAATGGCTTACATGGATGTATCAGGATCACGACTCTTTGGGTAATATCGATGTCAATCTCAGATTAAAGTGGTATAGAAGCGATGGAACCACAAACACCTATACCGCCCACTTTCGGCAAAATGTTGCAGAGTTTGAAGTGTTCTCATTTCCAGTAGGGTTCAATCAGCTTCTTCTAAGCGGCCAAGAAACAGCAAATGACAAGGTCACCAAGTACGAGACCTGGTTGGAAGTGGACGGTAGTGGCACGGTTCTAACAGAAGTAAAGACCTGGCATGTAAACCGCGATTACCACGAGTTTGTGGCGCAACTGTCCTACATAAACAGCCTGGGTGTTATGGAACAGTTTCTGTTCTTTGGTGCGCCAATACATCAGCCAAAGCCTGAACACAGCCGGGTTTCCAGCTACCGAGATAGTAGTTATGATGCAGATATTGGAGAAAGCCTTGTTTACGATACGCTGGTAGAAAACGGCATGGCCATTATTACCGGTCCGACCAGCCTGCAGAACCGCAAGCAGTTGGCCGACCTACTGGCCAGCAAGCGCGTGTTCTATCTTACCGAAACGGCAGGCCAATCTTACATTCCGGTGCAGGTAAAAAGCAAGGTTATCGATAGAGATCCGCTCAGCAACGCCCCTAGTTATCAGCTAGAAATAGTGCAGGATTTCAAGGATAGTGTGCCTGATCTTATAGGGTAATGAGGAAAAAACTGAACATAAAGCATGATGGCTTTTTTTTGGACGTGCCAGCGGATGCCAAGCTAAAGATCAAACGCGTAAACAACATCTTCTACGAGTCAAAACCTAGAAGAAGCTTCTCTTTAAGTGCAGCACTACCTCTGTCCGCGACCAACAACCGTGCATTAGGTTATTTAGCAGAGCCTGGCACTGCTAATTCTCAACCATCTTTTGTAAACGTAGAACTGTACGATGAAAAGGTGTTTGTGCACAATGCAGATATGCAAGTGCGCAAGACCGGTAAAGCATACATGGTCAATGTAATTATAGACTACGGTACGGTAGATGCGCTTGGTACAGATGTGAATATTAGAGACATCGCATCATTAAGAGATGGAAGTATTGCCATGCCAGGTGTACCAGATGGCGACTTTTACCCTGCAACCAATGGAGCGGTTGTTTACGTGAATATGTTCCGATTCGGCCCCACCTTGCTTGCGCGAAGAAGCTTAGAAACATACGGTGTTGACATGGTTCTACCCTATGTATTCGTAGTGCTGAAAGAAGCCATGACCTATTGCGGTTGGAATGGCGAAAGTATGGCGGGAAGCTTTATGGCTGACGCGGAACTGCAACAGCTACATTTTGTCAATGTTAATGAAGACCCAGATCTAGGTATAACATTTACTGAAACAGAGCCAGCAACTAAGCTTCCAGATATGACCATTACAGATATGCTGGAAGGGTTGTTTACCATGTTCAATGCGGCCATGTTTTTTGATAATACGAACAAAACGGTACGGTTTGAATTGCTGAAAGACCTGGTAAATAAAACTCCCGTTGATTGGAGCAGTAAAGTGCCAATAGAATCCATTGAAAGAGATTGGGGTAAAACGGTAATGCCGGGCGCAACCTTCCAGTGGACAGATGATTATTATGAAAGCTTTTCACGCGAAGACCTGAGTAGTTACCTGGACCTTGGCTGGCATGAGAACGACTATTACCTATGGAATACAGGCGATCTGAATGAAGTAAAACGTATTGATGAGGAAAATGTAGCCTTTGTTTGGAAAGTGCCGGAATGGAGTCCTACAACCGGTGCCGGATGGTGGCCTACTCATTATTTAGGCAACGTAAGCAAACTTAAAGGAGAAGAATATATCGGTGAATACCCAGACAGGGCTTCATTACCAACAACAAACATTACAGAACGCTCAATTGCACTTGTAACCCAAGAAAACTGGTACTACCAGTACTACGATAGTATCTGGGTCAAATACACCCACAACAACCACTCTTTAGTATTAGGAGATGGCAAGCGTAAAGTAACTTGCAAATTGGCACCAGCGCTACCAGATAGAATAGGTGCTACACTAAGCAATTGCAACATAAGAGCCACCATCTCGGTAAAAGATTGGAGTCTTCAGGAAGTTGTAGCCGATGGTTTCGCCAAAAAGCATTTTAACGAAATGCCGCCAATGGTTTCCATCTACAGAGGCACCGGATATGACCATGCTGGTGCCGCTCATTATCCAGGCAATCCCAATCAAGACAGGCATTCAGGATTTTCAAGCCCAGAGATTTTCGACACTGTAGGCACTCAGCGCGGTAATTATCGACTAACGTGGGGTACAGACAATGGTTTGTACAATACATTCCATAAGTCATGGTATGAGTACGTAAGCAATGGCCAAGAAGTAACCTTTCCAGCAAACCTTACCATTAAAGACATCGAACAACTCGATCTAAGTACCCCCGTTTACGTGCACGGCATGGTAGGCTTTATCCGAGAGATAGAATACGAGCTTCCACTGGTTAAACCACCAACGGTTACCATAGTTAAGAAGGCCTGATGGAAATAACACCCGGCTTCATAGAACTCCAGAAAGCAGCCGAAATAATTGCAGAACGGCTTGGATCTGGCATCCTACGATACAAAGTAGAAGAAACTGGTCAGTTACTCGAAAGCATTGATTGGAAGGTGCTAGAAAACCAGATACATATCCTCTATAACTACTACGGCATGTTTCCAGATATGGGTGTTGGTAAAGGAGTTCCATACGGCCAAACATCAGAAAGCAAGCGAAAGAAAAAACCATGGTACAATAAGACCATCCACAGAGAGATAATGCGCCTTTCAGAACTTGCGGCAAAAAATGCAGGGGTCAGTGCTGTAGATGTGGTAGCTAATGTCACAGAACGCAATCAATTTGCAGCAGGCAGCGGCACCAAACAGATATTCGACACCATATCTTTCCACATCTAGCATAGGCCGTAGGCTGAGTGTCATGCTGAGTGATTTTGCGAAGCAAAATTGTATCGAACCGATCGGAGCGAGCTCACGGCCGTAGGCCGTAACTAAAGCACGAACGAAGCCTACAGCGTAAGCCTCTCCGCAGCATCCGTAACTCCCCTCTTAAGAGGGGTTGGGGGTGTGTTAATTCCAACCGATGTAAATTCACATCAAAGCGGTATATTTACCACTACTACAACCCATGACAGCAAAAGAATACCAACAGGCCAAAACATTAGGCTGCGTGCTATCCGCAATCAGCTCATTAAAGAATGTTGTGCCAGCAACCATACCAGAGATAATTGATCCAGCTGACTTCAATGAAGTAATGGATAAACTTGATGTATGGCAGGAAAAGCTATTTGACGTGATTGAAACAACAGAAGAAGAATAATGCCTGAACCAACCATCCCCCTTTTCGAAGAAGTCATCCACACCAGAGGCGTTTACCAAGACCTCGGCATCACACAGATGGCCGTAAAAGACCTGCGCAGAAACCATAAAGCAGGCAAAGTATCACTAGACAAAATGCACGAGATCCTAAAACTCGCAGGCTACCAGGTTGTGCAACAAACCAAATGGAGTAAGACAAGTTGAATCATGAGGGAAGAAACGAGATTATATCAGCAGATACTTGATTACGAAGAAGTAATTGTATCCGAGCAGAGTTTAATTGAGGATTATTCAATTTTCGTAAAGCATATAGAACGAGGGAATAGACTCATTCCTATTCTAGACCAGGACAATCTTAGAATTTGGTCACAGGAGAATAAAATCGACTTCTATGAAAGAAGATCTGAACGGAGTTACCACTTCAAGTTAAGTAATAATCATCCGTCATTGCGAGGAACGAAGCAATCTCACGAATCCGGTAGCATTCCTGGAATGAACAACGAACTGAATGCAGATGAAGAGGTTATTCCATCAAATGTTACGGGCAAATTCACAAACAAATGAAAACCGCCATTCCATACAACCAACCAATGACATTGGATCAAATGGGTCAGGTAGGCGATATCTGGAGAACCAGAACACATCGCCTTAGAGAAATGTCGGAAACACTTCCAGAAACCGACCCAAAACAGCAGAGTGCAGCGCATCTTTGGGCAGACATGACATTGAGATGTGTAATACTCTCAATGGAAATGATACAACTGCAAATGGAAGCAACACAAACACCACAAAGCATCCGTCATTCCGACCGAGGAACGAGCGGAGGAATCTAAAGCACAACACCCCGCTAAGAGGCGTTTCAATGACGCTTAGCGCCAGTTGTGCTTTTCATTTCCGAATTCCAAACAAATAAAAAAGCCCCGGAGTTTCCTCCGAGGCTTCAAAAATCAACCTGTAGGTTTATTTTTTGGCAAGTTTCGCTTTAGGCGTAAAGTGACTAACGCTGTGCGTGTGGCCAAACTGGTCAGCCTTCTTGCGCTTGCTAACCTGAATCTTCAGGTAACGCTTGCCTTCGTGTTCGTAGATAAACGCTTCGGCCTTGTCCATGTGTATCACCACATCCGTTACCGTTTTAAACTGCTTGTTCTGAGTTCCGTTACCAATGTAATTTACCTGCTTTGTCATGATTTCTAGTGTTTTTGGTTAATAATTGAAAATTGACGCAGGTCAACACCAGGCGGCACTGCAGCCAACCATCAGGCAATTGGAATACCGCAGCACCGTCATTCCGACCGAAGCGGAGGAATCTAAACGGGCAAGGCTATGCCGAGAAAACTTATGGTACAGCTATGGCAGAGTCGCCAGACCTTCGCTGTCAAGTCTTCACTATTGGCCAAACACGCATCATGCAGAAGCAGGCGCATCAGGTAATGGAAATCTAACTCAGTTAACCGCTAATTGTGGGCCGAGGATATATGCGATGACCGCCAGTTTCCTAGACTCGATTTTTCGAAAGCCTTTCATGTCAATGCCGCTGAATAGCGTCCGTTTTTCCATCAAATGGGTCATAAATGCTTTAGGTTCAACGGCTGGTAGTCCGATTTCTCGAAACACATCATTGACTAAATACATAGCATCTTCCTGATTCACGTAGTGATAGGTGCATCCATCTTTCTGAACAGGGTAATGTTCGCACCGATAATCCTTTTCAATGAGTTCTTGTAGTTGCTCGAGTTCCACAAATCGAAGATAACCATTTACCAATCAGGAATAATCAATTTCGTTTGTCTAGGTTCTTCCACCACTTCGGCATCATCAGCCGTGTTTTTTGGTTGCAGAACATACTGTTTGCATTCATCGGCTGTCAGAAAATGAACCATACCGCCAACTTCAGGCAACATTACACGGTAGCCGCTATATATTTCCATTGATAGCGTATTCATGTGTATCACAACTCCCTTCATGCCGTACAACTTCATGTTAATAGCCGCCATCTTCACACATCGGTGGTCCTGGTCCTGACCAACGTAGAAATTCTTTAAACGGTGGTTTGGATCCAAACGATCATAAGCAATCAGCATTCTACCACTACCACATGCAGGGTCATTTATATTACCAGTAGGCGATTCGTTACCGATCACTCTCGCCATCATATCGCAAATGTGTTCAGGACTAAAGAACTGGCCTTTGGCATCGCGACCAAACTTGCCGTTGTGTTCCATAAAGTAATCACCCAGAATATCGCACCAACCACCACTTTGGCTACGTTCATCATACGCTTGCACCATTAAACCGAACAACTGCGCTATCCACGTAACCTCTTCCTTAGAGTAACCACGAATTGTTTCCAGATAAAGTTCCTCCTGCCTACCCAATGCAAAAGCACATAATGTACAGGTCAGGAGGTCATCAAAAACCCTACTTAGATCATGTCTGTAAGTAAACTGCTCAAAGAGCTTATTAAACTCACGCTTCCCTATTAAACGCGAAAACCCCTTGGTGGGGTTTTCGCGCCCGGCCTCATTTTGGCCGATTTCGGTATTGAATAGATCGCTCATGCTGCTTCCTTCTTTTCCATCGGTTCAACTTGAGCGTTAGAGAATAGGTACGCCATTGGCCAAAACTTCAATTTATCCTCTTCGTCCTCGTTTACTGGCTTCCCTTGCTCCGCGTCCTGCTTCTTTTTGGGTCTTCCCCAAACTGCAAACGCAGTACTCCCCTTTTTCACCTTGTAACCTTTATCCTTCCACTGGTGAAACGTGTTGAATTCCGAGTGCTCACCATCCTTGTAAATCGTTGTAATAATCGCATCGTTAATCGTATCGAATGCGCCTTCCTCAACCAATGGCGCCACCGTTTTACTCATGGCGCGCAGCTGCTCGCGTCTTTCCTTTGCTGTTGGCTTTTCCATCTCTACGCGTTTTTGAATTCGTTAAACAGAAATTCTCGTTCCTCGCTGGTCAGCGTTTCCGCGTAGCCTTCAAAATATAAGGCGTTCAGATGGTCAATAAATGCGGCCTCAATTCCGCAATCGTTCGTTAAATTTGGCATGTCAATAAATCGTTAAAGGGTTAATGATGATTTGATGAAAGAACCCGTAGGAATTGCAGTTCCTACGGGTTCACTTTTTTAATCAGATCACAAAGGTCAAAACCTCCTTCTCTATCTCTTGGCTAATCGCTTCAAGTTTGCCACTAAGCAACTCTAAAACTTCACCAACAATAGAAGCATTGTTTAACGAAATCTCCTCACTACCTGCCGCAATAGTTATTTCAGCACCTAGAGAATCGTTAGAACGCTTTAGCACCTTCAAGCTTTGAAACTTCGCTTTAATCTTGGTATGCTTCACCTGTAACGCTTGGAACTCTTCTAACTTGTTAAATCGTTCATCAACGGTCATCTGCACCAATTCGCTTGCTGCATTCGCAATCGTTTTAGAATCCTGCCCAACCTTTGGCGTGGGCTTTTCACCGTTTAGCTTTTTCACTTCTTTTGTTTTTGTTGTCATAACTAACTGACTTTTAAAGGGTTAATGATTTATTTGAATACTTAAATATACATATAAAGTGCCATATATACCACCATAGCGTCACTTAAAACACAAATTAAACACCCTGATTATCAATGACTTACAAAACAAAACCACTTTTATAAAAATCAAATTCATAATTGCATGAAATTCAGAGCGTTACCCGCTCAGAATGCAATATCAATTATGATTCTTCGTCTAATGAACCCGACACGCGCTGTAATTTCACGGCAATTGCCGTTCGAATTGCAGGATATATCGCAGAGACTTGAAAACGGCCCCTTTAGTGAAGCAAGCTGGCTTGGCCGCTTGCACCGATTAGGACTATCGTTGATGGATCAGTAGAACTATTGGCACGTAGCCTGACGTAGTGCAATTGGAGAATGAGGCATCAAGGTGATACATTGATGCAAGGCATGGATGTATCATAGAACAGTTGAAGGTTAGGTCTTTGCCCGAAGTGTACGAGGGTTGTGACCTACCTGATAACGTTGACTATCTACTTGATACCATTGGAGTGAGACCAATTGTTTCTTCTTGCTGAGTATCGTTCGGATTGGCAACACCCCAAAGCAAAATGTCTGTAGCATCACCGCCATGTGTAGTTAACTCCTGTGAGATAGACTTATCTCTTTCAGGTTTCTTGTCCTTACGAATGGTATTAGGTTTTAGACCAGGTATTGCCATCGTATCACGCATAGATTGGCGGAGTATGTCAGTCTTCTGTTGGTTCATCTGAATACGAGGATATCCTGCCTTACCTGATAGGCAGCTGGTCCATAGGTTGAATCTATCGTTAGGTGATGGAGTATGTCCAATGTAAATGACTCTGACCTTCCATCCTAGTTCACGTAACGTATCGACAACCTCATCAACGAAAGTGATATTGTCTGCTTTCCCACTTTCACCTTTGTGGGTATGATCATAGTAGAATATGATTTCCGTGCCGTGCTTCTGCATCGGCTTATAGTAATCGTGAAAGTTCTTGACAAGATTCTTGGTAGTCTCAGGGTTTAGAACCCACATGTTGTTTACAATCTTGAGAACACTTCCATCGTACTGGCCAATGGAAAAGCCATTGTAACTACTACCATGGTCGCTACCTATTCGGAGTGGTAGATTTGGTTTGATGTCACCATCTTGTCGGCAATCTGCTTCTGCCCATTCTGATTTGTTGAGACTTTCCAGATAGGTGTAGTTTGGCTTTTCTGGATAGCTGTGTACATCATCATCAAGGTCTGGGTAAAATGTACCAATGATGGTTGTTGCTCGCTTACCCATAATAGAGACATCGAAACGGTGTGGCTTCATGGTTCTGCGCATCTTACGCACCGCTTCTCTACCAAGTATTTGTACGGTATCAGCCAAGCTACCTTCAATGAATAAGGTCATATCACGCCTGACATCATCGTACATCTGTTTCAAGTTGTTGTACGACCTACGCAGTTCTTCTTTCCTGGTTGGAGAAACAACATCAGCGTTCATCTCATCAAGTGTTTGCTGCATCCAGCAGTAAAGGTTTACCGCTACTTCAACCTGTCTATCATCATGGTAATCTTCAAACTCGTAGATCCATCGACTACCAGCTGTTGTTGGTTGGTCGGTGGTGTAGAGCGTACTAAGGAATTCCGGAAGATGTTCGAATAGCGCCTTCTCTTCATCGCCTGCACGGAGTGTTGGTGCTGCATCATCATCGTATCGTTCTTTGTTCAGATATCTTGCTTCATCGATGAAATGAAACAGCACGGACAAGGAGTTAGGCGAACCAGCTCTATCCTGACTGACCAAATAGGTTATATGACCATTACTCCAGCAAATTGTATCATCGTATGATTCTGGCTTAACGAATGGTTCCGCCTCCCAAAAGCTGGGCGGCCGTTTGCCGATCACATAATCGACCCCCTCAACATATCCAATTCTACGAAGTGTGGATAGAAAAGGCGGAAGGGTTCGGCTAAGCAACTGTTTGTACGTACTTCCAATGATGGCAGACGAAGCACGTGGCATAAGCTTAACGCGATGCGTAAACCACCAAGGCGCAATATTGGAAGACTTACCACCACCACGGGGAAGAATGGCAATGGTAGTGTTTGCCTGGCAGGCTTGGACCAATGCTTGAGGAACGCTCAGAAAACGTTTCGTTTCGTCAGTCATCCTGTTTTGGCGTTACATCAATGAAGCGCTTCTTAGGGGTCTTGGTCATCTCAGAAACGAACTGAAGAATCTCCTCCTTGGACAGTTTCTTCATGCCCACATCCTCTGGGTTCATTGTAAGATGTGTTACATGCCGTTTTTCCAAAGCATCTGCAGGAATACTCAACGCCTCGAGGTCTTCCAATCCATGCAGCTTCATGTATCTGGAAACGAACAATTGGAAATGACGCAGGTCTTTTGCTGCCAAGCTCATTCGAATACCTTGAAGAATCCAATCTTCTGCCAACACCCGGGCATAATCCTTAGAACTGGAAGAAACTGAACCCATCAACAATTCAGATTCACGAATAATGGTGTAGGCCTGATTGAGATACTTCAAGTCGAATTCGCTCATCAGCTGGTCAACCACATCTTTTCTCGGATATCCCTTCTTGCGCTGATTGTGCGCAAAGCTCATCATGGCGAATTTCTCGCGCTCGCGTTCATCAAGCTCAAATGGCTCTTGCGCCTTATCTCCTGCATTGATGTACTTGAGGAGTTTATCTACATCCGTGGGTTTCTTCTTTTCCTCAAGCATCGTTCATTTTTAAATCCTTGATCAACTTCATGGCCATTACCTGCGCTGGAGAGCTTCCCTGCTTGGCCATGTTCACTATCGATTGCCGTGTTTCGAATTCACTTTTCAAACGGCCCCTGTGGTAATGCTGATGGGCTGGACTTTTGCTATCAGCCAATTGAACGCGCAGCTCGTTCTCATCAACCTGAAGTATAACAGCGGCATCCTCTACGGAAGTAAATGCTGCTCCCAATTCTTCTAAATGTTCAAGCTGGTCCTCACTCATTGCATAGGTCGTTTATCCATTTCCAATGGAAATCTGCTGCAATTGGGCTTTCCATCACTATTCCGGTTTCTCTTCGCTTGTTTCTGGTAAAATTGGAGCTACCCAGAATTACCACATTCCAATCATCATTCTGTATAACCATCACCTTGGCATGTACATCTGTAAGGGTTACAGAGAAATTGGCAGCGGCCAACTGATGGGCGGCCGCCTGCTGACCTTTGAAGCGTTTATCAGTGATCACTTTAAGGTCGGTTATCATGCCAGTTCCTAGCGCGTTGACCAGATAACGAACTGGATCTTCCGTCATACTGTAGGTACTGATTCTTACAGCAGCTGTACCGGTTATTCTCAGAATGGCGTTGAGTAGCTCATGACTACTCCATTTACCATGGGTTACAAAATGAATGCACTCCCCTTTCTCGAGGTTATCGAGGAAGGAGAGCACATCTGTTTTTCTACCTAATACCGTATGTTCCTTGGGTACTGGTTGTAAAAGACTTGGCGGTGTCTTTTCAGAATCAGTCTTCTTTACTTCCCAGAGACTCATCCTGCTCCAACTTGGCCACAAGGTTTTCGAACTTCAACACATCGGCTTCGGCTTCTTTTAATTTGCCCTCGTACTTTTCCTTTGTGGCGTCTGTTTTGGCATTCTTCAAACCACTCTTTGCCTTGCTTCTTCGGCTTCTCGCGTTTCGAAGCTCATCCTTGGCTTGATCCTTGGTCAGTTTATCATCACCTTCTTCTTCCTTCACCTCAGGCAATTGACCGTTTTTCTTGTAGTAAGACAAGGCTGCGTAATTCTGCTCTACCTGGTCTTGCATGGTGGCAATGCTTTCTGCCAGAATGCGCCTTTCCTCGTCTGTTTTCTTGTCTTCCAATGTTTGCTTGGCACCATCTCTCAACTGCTGCAGCTTAATGGTTTCATCATAAAATTCCCTTACGTTATCAGGAAGGTTAAGTAGTTCCTCGTCAGAAAAGAATCTTTTTGTTTTCGGAATAATGACCTCCTTTGGAGATTGCTCAACCTTCTTAGCCGCTGACTTAGCCTTGGCAGTCGCTTTCTTCTTGGCGGTTTTTTTTCTTACTGATTGCATACGGAGAAACCGCTCCAACTCCTTGTCGTAATGCGGTGCTAATTTTGGCTTTGGATTGCGTCCGAGCCTGCGCAAAAGGCCCCTTGTCCGTGCACCCATTTTCTTATCGGCAACCAGCTCATTCAGTAGTTCGTATGCCTCTTCCGGTTTTCGGTTGTCATTGTCGAAATAGGCCTGTACCCGTTCAATAATTTCCATGATCAATCAATTCGTTAGTGTTAGTGCTTATGCTTTGGAGTTACTAAGATTGCCACATGGCAATTGCCGAAAAAGGAAAACCCCCACACGTGGCACGTGCAGGGGTTAACTCAACCCATGAATAAACTACCAATTAGGCAGTAAGCAAAGCTTCTAGATCGGAAACTGCTCCTTCAAACAACAATGCTGGTCCAGGACCGTAGCTTGTCCATTCTTGTGTGCTTCCAGCACTTGGAGAGTCATCTGGTTTCTTAGCAGTTCTGGCATTTCCTGTAGTTCTCACTGCAGGGAATTTGTCGTTCCCTACAATTCTGATGTTGCCATCGTTGCAAGGAACGAAGAATACCAATCTTGCATTGGTAGTTGCACTGAGGAAACCAAGATGGTTAACACCTATCTGTGGAAGATCGAACGTAAGCTTGTGCATCCAAGCGCGTCCTCCTTCATCTCCAACCTGCTCATCATCAACGCTGCCGCTATGCAGAACTACATCATCGATCTTGTAAAGGTCACCAGCGGTGATGTCAAGACTCGCTGTAGGAAGCTCATTCGCTTCGCTGAAATCAGCTGGAGCACTTGGCCAGTAGTTTCCTTCACCTACATCTGGCCATTCTGCCACATAGATGGTGGTGGTAACGCCACCGAGGTTATCATTCTCGCGGCCAATTTCCGCGCCTCTTTCGATGTCTTCTAAATCCATGACTTAGTCTTTATCAGTTGATAATTCGGTTAACGTTCCTTAGCTGCCTGAGCCGCTGTCGCTGGTATCAGTCAGATCAAAGTATTTCTTATTCTGAGCAGCATTGTGAAGACCAAGTGTGCTTGTTCCTTCACTTCTAACGAAAGTGGCTTGGTTCACACCAACATCAAACCCTCCTCTACCTTCACCAAATAACTTGATGATGTAGTCTTGAACTTGGATGTCGTGAATCTGTGGAACATCATTTGTGTCTACCAGGTCAAGAAGATTATCCTTAACAGTGGCAAACATCATGCTTCCCATCTTGGAAGAATCCAAAGGAATCAACTTACGACCACCGTAAGTGGTTGTCCACTCAGAAACCTGCACGTTTGTTTCAGTGCCATGCAGTAGGCGTTTCGCAGCACGATACTCATCATAGTAGTAACGCTCAATGAAAATTTCTTTGACAAGACTGCGGAATCTTCGAGGAATGTTTCTTTCGAAATTGTCTACCTCATCAATGATTTCTACAGCAGCATTGGCCGCGGTCAATTCAACCTCTCCAGGAATCAGGAACAGCGGTTGTTCTGCATTACCTGCAATGGTCAAAGTTTCAGCTTCTTTCAACACTCGGTATAGACCTTTCATTGAATACCCAAACTCGGTATTCATCAAGGAAGCATCATACTCTCCATCAATGGAAAGCAATTCCATATCATGTACAACTCGCGTACCTAAGTTATTGATGATGTATTGCGCAATGGTTCTTGCTTGGAGTTTCTTGTTCTCCTCATACATCATATCAGCTTTGTAGTAAGCTAGAATCTCGGTAACCTTGATCGGAAGGTTGATCTTCAAATGATAGTTCTCAAGCTTTTTACCTTGGAAAGAAACATCTCCAAGTGATGTCCACTCATCTTTGAACCCTTGTACAACCGCTGCCATTACCGTGGTCGGAACGTGGTATTCGCCCATCACTTTGGTAATCTTCTTGGCGTACTTTCTTAAGGTAATATCAGGATGGTAGAACCACTGTTTGGGCAGACCATCAGCCACCTTTATATACTTTCTAAGCTCATCAGCAATTGGTCCAATGTTGATGGTTTCTGCCGTAGTGATGCCTTCAGCATTTGTTGGGAACAAAACCTGAAGTAGAACCAGTGCAAAAGCCCCAAGGCCTACAAATACAGGGTCAATTCCACTGAAGGAAGCCACAAGTGACACTCCTAAGATGAATTGAAGAATAGTGAATAACGTTTTCATGATTTCTGTTTAAATGATTTGTCTTTGTTTATCGGTTAAAACCCTACATCAATTCCTTGAGAGCGTAGTTGTTTGTAGTGGTCTGCATTTGGATCAACCCAAGAAGGAACGCCTGCTTCAGTTTCTTCCTCCTCCTTCTTTCCGCTTCCGGTAGGGTCAATACCTGCAGCATCTTCCAACTCAGCAACACGTGCTGTAGCTGTTTCTAGGTCTGCATTGGCCTTGGTCAATTCCTCTGCTTTTGCTTCAAGGTCTTTCTTGGCGTCAGCTTTTGCAGTTGCAAGCGCATCCTGTGCGGTTTTTAACTCAGCTTCAAGGCGCGTAACATCTGCCGAAGCAGTTTCATACTTGTCCTTGAAACCTTTTGCTTCATCCAGAGATGCTTGAATCTTCTCCAAGTTCTCTTCAGAAACTTTCACTTCTTCGCTGGCTTCAGCTGCATCTTTGTCAAACTTTACTCCAGCAAATTCAAGGGCTGATATCCAAAACTTTTTCATGTCAGATAGTTATTGAGCGTCTGCTCAGGTTAATGACTTCTTCAATGGCCTGTTGGAATGTTGCCATTCCATCCGCCAATCCTTTATCAATAGCTTCTTCGGCATAGTACATGCCACCATCAAGCACTTCTTTATTCAGATTCGGTCTAGTAGATTGAACCTGTTTCATAAAGACAGAATCCAAGAATTGGATATCCTTCTCTACAAGCTTGGTGTTGTCGTTTTCAAAGGCTTCTCGCCAAGCCTTGTTCTTCTCTGGAGATGTTGGAGAATAAACAGTGATCAGTTTATAGCCTTCTTTCTCGTAAGCTCCGCGTACATCAACCAAAGTGGTGTAAGCACCAACACTGCCGATTTTATCGGTAGGCTGCGCCAGAAGAATCTTGTCAGACGGAGTAGCGATGTAAACACCAGCACTGGCGCAGTAACCATCATTAATATGAGATACCACAGGCTTGCGTGCGTTAAGGATAGCGTCACTTAGATTCTTTGATCCGTAAGCTTCGCCACCTGGTGTATCTAATGGAATAAGAGTTCCAATGATGTTCGGACTCTTCTCTGCATCATTTAAAAATTGGATGTAGGAAATCGTACCGTATGCGCCACAGTAATCATACTTCATAATGGCATCTGTAATCGGAATTACAGCAATGCTGCCTTTAGGAGCTTCGTCAAACCCTATATATACAATACTGTAATTTCGAATAACGAAACATTCGTATCTGTCGCCCGTCTTAGGGTCGAGTGCGTAAGGTCTTAAAGCACCAGACTCATTTCTTCCTGGTGCTTCAGCAATAATTTCTAAGTTCTCAGAGGATTGTACAAATTGACGTTTCTCAGCAGCATTGTATTCAATGCTTTTTCTAGATAGAACGTTAAGAACTGCTGGCATGTACAACTCAGCAGCTGCCTGATCCATGGCAAACACGCCACGCGCTAAAGCACTCGGCAATCCTACCAGCATGATGAACGTATATAGAATGAGTTTCCGCATTTCACGGAATCAAACATCAGCACACCGTGCCGTCTTTAAAGGGAAAGAAAACCTAAGGGTTGTAAATAGGCGGTCTGCGGCTCAGTTCACCGCTAATGGTAAGCGTAGCAAACCTTCCGCTGCTCGGTTGGCCGCTATCCTGCCCCATACCAAGTATAACAGGTTCAGTATCTGTACCAACCAGAAGGCGCGTACCGTTGGCATCCAGAATATCCATAATGTAGCGCTTGTTCAGGTCGTCTTGCGTAAACCGCTCCAACTCCACGTGCTTACCAACAAGCTCAATGGTCCATGTACCAAAGCCTCTACCCTTCTCAAATTTCTCCTTATAAACCGCGCTGTGTATCGAGAAATCAATAGTATCCCACGTGCCGCTTGTAGTAACGGCCCCTGTGGTTTCGGTCTTTGCCAAATTAAGGTCAGGCATGGCCGTAATATGATCCTTCGGCAATAGCTTAACCGTTACAATACTGGCCAGATTTCGTTGATTCAGAGCCATCTATACACTATGTTGGTTTAAAGGGAAAGATTCCAGAAACATTTTTTCATGATGCCATTTGCTAGGTCGGCTCGGCCTTCCGTGCTTTTTCATCATATCTGGGTGATGTCTCAGCCGCCAATTGCGGAAAGTACGGTAGTATGCATCCACCTTTTTCACGCAATCATCAATACCATGTGCCGTCATCCAAAAATTGATGCCATCCTTAATATGGTAATCAGCATCGGCCATCATATTCAGCAACAGAAAATTGTGCAACCGCTCGCGCAGCATACTCTCCAGCTGCAAATTCATCTCGCGCAAGCTGCTATCCGTAATCCACGTACCGAACTTCAACAACTGATTCTCGCGCACACCTATCATAAAATGCGTATCGTACTCCTTTTTAATACGATTCTTGGCCGTGGTCTTGGTCTTTTGGCGCAAAACGCGCAGCACCTCTAAGCCAACAGCCGTGTTGCGGTCTGGTATGTATAGGTCTTCCGCTTTCTGCAAGCTGAAATCAACAAAAGCACGCACATCATCCGTGCAAGGAATCTTAACAGGTACGTAATTGCTTGGCTCTGAGGGCGTCATTCCTTTATAACTGATACAATATTAACCAATTATGTGGTAAGAAATTGCTCACATAATGGCACAGACAGAGAAAAGGGACGTCATCATAACCCTTCAAGGAGGGCAGGCGCTACACACCATACAAGACATGCAGGTGCACATGCGCAAGCTGCGTTCAGAGTTCAGAAAAACATCAGACGAAAGCAAGCGAAGCAAGATAGCTGCCGAAATGAAAAAGGTAAATGGCGAACTCAGTAAGCAGTACGCCCTTACCCGAGCCAGTTCCAGCGGTTTCGATAAACTCCGTGGCACCATAATGAAACTCGGTGGTGGTTTGGCCGCCATGATGGGCTTTCAGGTACTTACCGACCAGATCGGTAATCTCATTCGCAGAAATGCCGAACTATCAGACAGCTACGCAGATGTGCAGAAAACCACGGGGCTTACCAATGCCCAGGTAAAGGAGCTGGATAAAAGCTTTAAGCAGCTCGATACACGAAGCAGCCGCAAAGAACTCCTTCAGCTTGCGCGAGATGCAGGTAAGCTCGGAAAAGATACCGTGCAAGAAGTAGCCAAGTTTGTAGAACAGGCCGACAAGATAAACGTGGCACTTGGTGAGGATTTAGGCGATAAGGCGCTCGTCACCATCGGCAAGCTTTCCAACATCTTCCAGACCGATATGCTCAAGATAGGCAGCGCCATCAACGAGGTGGGTGCCAGTTCAGAAGCTTCAGAACCCGCTTTGGTAGAGTTCCTCAGTCGTTTGGGCGGTATTGCCACCACCGCCAAACTCAGCGCGCCCGATATCATTGGTTATGGAGCTACGCTAGATGCGCTCGGCCTCAAGGCAGAAATGAGCACAACCGCGCTCAATACGTTCTTCATCGACTTCATCAAGAACTCAGAAGAGTTCGGTCGTGTGGCAGGTTTTGCCGAAGGCGAATTGGCCAAACTCATTGGAGAAGAAGGCACCAACGCTGGCTTTGTTGCCTTTTTAGAAAAGTTGCGCGAAACCCATCCAGAGCAAAAGCAATTCTTGGAAGCATTGGAACAGATGGGCATCGATGGCGCGCGTGGTAGTCAAGTATTCCTTACGCTGGCAAACAACACTGAGATGTTGCGTAAGCAGCAAGACATCGCCAACGAAAGCTTCGAGAAAGGCACGTCTGTAATGGACGAGTTCAATGTCAAGAACAACAACTTCGCGGCCAACCTTAACCGCATTCAGAAAGAAATAGGCCGCACTTTCATGAGTAGCGGTTTGGTTACCGGTATCGAGGCAATGGTGAATTCATTTGCCGATTACCTCAAACAGCCTGTTTCAGAAAAATTAAGTGACGAGCGCAGGGAAATCAATTCGCTAATTACCAGAATCGGGCTGGCAAACGACAATCAGAAGTTGCGTGTAAAGATGATGCAGCAGCTCATTG
>CAYWET010000048.1:0-30667 GCA_964457245.1 uncultured Chryseobacterium sp.
CTGCGCATTTTCGACCGTTACGGAGAGCGAAATCGAAGAAACAAGGCGCGCTTCAAATACTTGCTTCAAGATGTGGGTTTGGAAGAATTGATGAAGCAGATCGAGGGTGAATATCCAGCATTGAAAGATCAGGAAGTCTGGGTTGACAGAGATGCGGTTGTCACTCCAGAACCACCAAAGTTGGATTCATTGCTGACGGCAAGAATCAAGGACAGAGAACACTACGAAAACTGGCTAAAAACAAATGTTTTTGAGCAGAAACAGGAAGGTTTCTTCGGTGTATTTGTGCGCGTTCCGCTTGGAAATATTTCCTCAGATACCGCCCGCGCTTTTGCCAAAGTGGTGAAGCAATTTGCTGCAGATGACATCCGCGTTACCATCAACCAAGGTTATCTGCTTCGATACGTTACCAAAGAAGCACTTTCGCCTCTGTATGAAGGATTGGAAGCGCTCGGTTTGGCAGAACCTGGCTTTGATAGTGTTACCGACATCACTGCTTGTCCTGGTACTGACACCTGTAATCTCGGAATCTCAAACAGCACAGGAACGGCACTTGAACTGGAAAAAGTGATTCGTTCGGAATACCCTGAGTTGATTCATAACCACGACATCAAGATCAAGATCAGCGGTTGTATGAATTCGTGTGGACAGCACGGAATTGCGAACATCGGTTTTCATGGAAGTTCCATGAAGCATGACGGGAAAGTCGTCCCAGCCATGCAGGTGCTTTTGGGCGGTGGAACGCTCGGAAATGGTAATGGAACGGTTGCGGAAAAGGTCATCAAAATTCCTTCGAAACGAACGCCCGACTTGCTCAGAACTGTTCTGAACGACTATGATGTAAAAGGTCAGGATGGTGAGTATTTCAACGATTATTACCAGCGTTTGGGCAATCGGTATTTCTATGATCTGTTCAAGCCATTGGCTGAAACGGAAACGCTACAAGACAGCGACTACTACGATTGGGGAAAGGACGAATTATTCAAGCCACAGATCGGAACGGGAGAATGTGCAGGTGTGGTCATTGATCTTGTGCAAACACTCTTTTTCGAAGCTGAGGAAAAACTGGAATGGGCAGCAGAAGCATTGAAGGAAAGTCGCTATGCAGATGGGATTTATCATACTTACACAGCTTTTGTAAACGGTGCGAAAGGTTTGCTTTTGGGCGATAATGTCCGTTGCAATACGCAGGCAGGAATCATTACCGATTTCGACAAAACGTTCGTAGAAACAGGCAAAATCAAAATCGAGCCTTCGTTTACCGAGGCAGTATTGACAATGCGCTCGAATAAAGCCACACAGAAATTTGCAGAAAGCTACTTCGCGGAAGCGCAAACATTCCTAGAAACCATCAAGAATTACCGAGAAGAACAATTGAAAAACGAGAAGAAATCATGAGCAACAACCCCAAACTCACCTTAGTAGGCGCTGGCCCTGGCGACCCCGATCTGATAAGCATCAAAGGTGCAAAAGCGCTGGCCACGGCTGATGCCGTTCTGTACGATGCATTGACCCACCCCGACCTGTTGAAATATGCACCTGAAAATGCACCCAAGGTTTTCGTTGGAAAACGTGCTGGACAACACTCGTTCAAGCAGGAAGAGATCAATCAGATGATTGTGGATTACGCCTTGAATTACGGACACGTAGTTCGTCTGAAAGGTGGCGACCCGTTTGTTTTCGGTCGCGGACAGGAAGAAATTGAACACGTGGAAGCGTTTGATATTCCAACGGAAGTTATCCCTGGGATCAGTAGTTCGGTTGGTGTTCCAGGATTGCAGAAAATTCCTGTGACACGCAGAAATGACAGCGAAAGCTTTTGGGTAATTACAGGAACGACCCAAACACGCGAATTGTCGCGTGACCTTGCTTTGGCTGCTCAAAGCACCGCAACAGTTATTGTTCTGATGGGCACTCGAAAGCTCGCTCAGATCATGGAGACCTACCGTAACCTGAATCGCGGTGAGCTGCCCGTTGCGATTATTCAAAATGGTTCGTTACCGAATGAAAAGATGGTGCTCGGAACGGTTGATACCATTGAGAAAATCGCTGCAGAAAACAACATTGGAGCACCAGCCATCATCGTTCTTGGGGAGGTTGTAAAGCATCATCCTGAGTTCAATCATGCGTTTGTTGAAGCGAATTATTTGAAAAGATGAGCAGCCAGAACGAACTGTATCCCATTTTTCTGAAAGTCCATGAGTTTGAAATGCTGATTGTAGGCGGTGGAAATGTGGGCTTGGAAAAACTAACGTTTCTGCTGAAAAGCAGTCCGAATGCCAAGGTGACGGTGGTGGCTAAATTCTTCAAACAAGAATTGATTGAGTTGACGGCAAAACATCATTCGGTAACGCTACATGAACGTTCATTTGAGGAGCGGGACCTAGATGGCAAACAACTGCTGATACTGGCAACTGACAATCCATCGCTACATGAGAAGGTAAAAGTCATCGCGAAGCAGAAAGGTATTTTGACAAACGTGGCCGACACCCCTGATATGTGCGACTTCTATTTAGGCGGAATTGTGACCAAAGGCAACTTGAAAATCGCGATTTCCACCAATGGAAAATCACCAACGTTAGCGAAGCGTTTGCGACAACTTTTCGAGGAAATCATTCCTGAAGACATCAACGAGCTGATGGAAAATCTGCGTGCTTTCCGATCTACACTTAAAGATGATTTCGAACACAAGGTGAAAACCATGAACGAACTGACCGAAGGGTTGTTGACCAAGCGGGCTTGACAGAAGTCGAGGTACTAGGTAAATGAATCTACAGGAGTTGAATCAGAAGTACGAGCAGATGTCGGTGGAAGACCGCATCACAAGCGTGTATCATGATTTTGACAAAGTGCTTTTTACCTCATCCTTCGGTACGTCTGCGGCAATTCTTTTGCATCTCATTTCTAAGTTGAAACCCGAACAAAAGGTACATTTTATTGATACGACCTATCATTTTGCGGAAACGATATCATACCGCGATCAACTCACCGAACAACTCAGTCTGAACCTTGAGAATGTGCTTCCAGCAGATTGGAAAAATGCCTTTACACGAGACGACCAAACGTGGACAAAAGACCCCGACCTGTGCTGCTCCATCAATAAGGTGGAGCCGCTAGATTCGCTCAAACCTAATTATGAGGTCTGGATGTCGGGATTGATGCGGTTTCAGAACACGGAAAGGAAGTCGCGGAAAATCTTCGAGAAGAAAGGAAATCTGCTCAAGTTCCACCCGATTATTGACCTCTCGGAAGAAGAACAGAAAGCCTATTTCGAAGTCAACAATTTACCGAAACACCCATTGGAGAAAGCGGGTTATCATTCCATTGGTTGTGCGCAGTGTACATTCAAAGGGAAAGGCCGATCCGGACGTTGGGGAAATTCGGCCAAGACAGAATGCGGCTTGCATCTTTGATGAATTAAAAATTAGAAATGAAGAATTATGAATTCGGGGTTGATCATTCTGAAATCTGACATCTCAATACTGAAATCTAACAATGGATAAGAAAATTAAGCTCGGCCTATTCGGCTTCGGATGTGTGGGACAAGGCCTTTACGATGTGTTGAATCACTCGGAAGTGCTGGAAGCAAGCGTGGAGAAAATCTGCGTGAAAGACCGAACCAAAGAGCGAAAGATTGAAAGCAGTTATTTCACCTTTGACAAGGCTGAAATTCTAGGCAGAAACAACCTTGATGTGGTGGTTGAGTTAATTGATGATGCCGATGAGGCGTTCAAAATTGTGAGTGCTGCCATGCAGAATGGGGTGAATGTGGTGACCGCCAATAAGAAGATGCTGGCGGAGCATTTTTCCGAACTGTACGAGCTACAGAAAAAGCATGGCGTTGCGCTTTTGTATGAAGGTTCTGCTGGCGGTTCGATTCCGATCATAAGAAATCTGGAAGAATATTACGATAACGAGTTGCTTGATCACGTGGAGGGAATTTTGAACGGCTCTTCCAATTACATCACCACGCTGATGGAGTTTGACAACATGAGCTATGAAGAAGCTCTGGAACTCGCTCAGCAAGAAGGATTTGCAGAAAGCGATCCTTGGTTGGATGTTGGTGGTTTTGATAGCAAATTCAAGCTGTGTCTGCTTACAATCCACGCGTTTGGTCTGATTCTGAAACCTGACGAGATATTGAATCTTGGAATTAATAATGTCACGTTCGATGACATTCAATTTGCTAAACAGCGCGACAAACGCATTAAGCTCGTTGCGAAAGCTTCCAAAATTGGAGATACAGTACGCGTTTACGTGCTTCCAAAGTTCGTAGACCGTGGAACCGCATTGTACAACATCAATTACGAATACAACGCGGTTGAAGTAGAAGGCGCGTACTCAGATCGCCAAACATTGGCTGGTAAAGGGGCAGGTTCGTACCCAACGGGCAGCGCGGTTCTTTCCGATGTATCGGCTCTTACTTACGACTACAAGTATGCCTACAAGAAGCTTGATAAATCAAGGAGAAACGACCGCCCCAAACTGAAGTTAGATACCGATTTCGAACTGAAATTGTACATCCGATTCACCGATCGGGAAGACCTGAAGAAACTAGATATCGTTTCAATTGAAGAAGAGTATCGCTCAGCAAATTTGAACTATGTGGTGGCGAATGTGAAATTCAACTCACTGTTCAATATCTACAACGATAGGAGCAATGAACTGTTTGTTTGTACAGTGTAATCAGTCGCCCGTTTCTAAAACTCCCAACGCATATTCTGCTGAAAGAGCCGCCTTTCGGTTCTTTGAAAGCAGCTCTAAGTATTTGATCTGAGCGCTGATGTAGCCAAGCTCTCGTGAGTTGACCATGAAAAGTGAGCTTTCTCCTGCCGTGAATTTCTCGCGCTCACCTTCTAACAGGCCGAGATAATCGTTCACCGTTCTTTGGTAAAGCGCTGTCTGCTCTCTGGTGGTATTCCATTCGTTAATTGCGGCAGTTATTTTATAGTCGATCTGCGCTTGTGTATCAACCACATCCAGTTCTGCATTCTGGATTTTCAGCTTGGTCAACTTGAGCGCTCCACGCTCCTTACGAAGTGGGATTGGCATGCTGAACTCCAAACCCCATTGATAGTTATTGATGGACAGGTCTGCAAATGGACTATCACCTACCACCTGGCTCAAAGCGTTGTACTTCAAATCCAGTTGCGGCTTCAGGTTTTCAATCTTCATCCGCTTATCGATCTTTAATTGATCGATCTTAAATCGGTACTGCTGTAAATACGGATGATACGCTACAAGACTGTCCATTCTATCAAGCATCAGTCCTTCGGTGGTTCTAAGCTGCACGGTGTTTCTATCAACAGGTCTTGTTGTTTCCTCTAATTCCAACGGAATCTGTCCGTTCTGCCAGAGGTAAATCCCAAGCATTGCAGTTGCGTTGCGAAACTCCAGTTGCGCCTGCTGCAAGGCCAACTGCCTATTCTGAACTTGAATGCCTGCCTCAAGTGTATCGATGGCTGGTTTATCACCAAGTTCCGCCTGTTGCCTCACGGCATTGAACCGGAATTCGGCCAAACCTAGTGCTTCTCGGTAAACCTGCAACACCTGATATTTCTCAAACCAGCTCCAATACGCTTTCCCTGCTTCGTACAGCAATTCGTTCATCATCAAACGTTGCTCAACAGCGGTGCTTTTCTGATAGATCTGCGCGCTCCTCAACTCAGCCCTTCGCTCATCAATAAAAAGCCCTCGCCCAACGGGCAATGAAAGCCCTGCGTAAACCAAACCACCACCGCTTGTGCTGTTCTCCGGATTCAGGAAAGATCCCCCATTCTGCTCATAACCAGCGTACGCTTCAATACCGAACCATGTAGGCACTTTAAGTCCTGCGTCAATCAGACTATAATACTGGTCGCCTTTAAAGTATTTCTGGCTGATGTCAGTGCCAACCTTCGGGTCGAAACCTCCGCGCGCCATCTGCACTGTTGCATCTCCCTTCTTTCGGATCAGGTCTGCTTGAACAGCCATAGGATGATGTTGCCGTACAATGGCATTGAAATCCTCGTAGGTAAGCACTGTTTCCGTGTTCTGCGCAAGCGAATAAGAACAAGAGACCAAGACAATTGTGATGATGTTAAACCAACTGCTCATTTCTTGTCTGCATCGTCTGAGGGTGGAGTTGTATTGGGCTTATAATAATCTGGTGGGAAACCGTTGATCTGCCTCCAGAGCTCATACCAAATAGGCACATCTTTCAAAAGCAACATGTTATTCGCTCCAGCGCCAACACGCAGTGCTTCTGGCCATCGATGATCTTCCTTATCGGGCGCCACAAGCACGCGGTATTTTCCGTTATCGCTGATGAAATTATCGATGGCATACACACGACCACCATAGGTTCCGTAGCTAGTGTTCGGCCATCCTGAAAAAACAATGGCTGGCCAACCATCAAATTGAATTCGAACGGGTGAACCTTTCTCCAGCAATGGAAGGTCAATTGGTCTGATGTACATGGCCACCGCCAAGTCGTAATCCGCTGGCATGATGCTGATTATAGGAGTGCCTTCTTTGATGGTCTCGCCAATACCCGACTGAATAGCTTTAGTGATATAGCCATTCTGTGGTGCGGTGATGTAATACATTCCTGTTCTCACCGAGTAATTCATGTAGGTGTTCTGGAGCTTGGTTACTACAGCCTCTGCATCATACATATTGCTCAACGCGGTGTATTTATCCGATTCCGCTTTAGCAATCTCATCTCGATATTTTGCCTGAACCGCCACCAGCTCAACCTCTGCGTTAATGAGTTCATTCCTGCTTGTAAGAAGCTTGTTCTCTCCAGCAATCATCTCAGCCTGCGCTTTCTGCATGGTATTGCGCTTATTCTCCAGTTCTGTCAGCGATTTCAGACCTTTGTCGTACAACGCTTGAAAACGCTCTTTCTGCGTTTTGGCGATATCGAAATTGACCTTGTAAGCCTGATAATCCATGCTGTCTGCAACCACTTTCAATTCTGCCTGTCTGAAGTTGTTTTTGGCCTGCTTGAGTTTGAGTTCGGCTGTTTGTACCAGCGCATCGATCTGCTTGTCGAGTGCACGCACCTTTTCCATGTACGAATCGACCGACATCTCCTTAGCCTTCAGTTGTTCCTGAGTTCTTCCCAAAAGGTTCGGGTCGAAGTAGTCGTCCTTCACTTCAGAAATGAAGAGAATCGTATCTCCTTTTTCCACCAGATCACCTTCCTGCACAAACCATTTCTCTATTCTACCCCCGATTACTGAATGAATGGTCTGCGGCCGCTGGTCGGGTTTCAATGTGGTCACGTTTCCTCTTGCGCGGATGTTCTGCGTCCAAGGCACGAACATGAAAACCAAGGCTATTGCAAAGAATACACCAAGCGCCCTTCGAAGTACCTGACTCGACCTGCGTTGTTCCGCTTTTCGCAGCGATGGGTATTTCGAAGGGTCGATGTATTTACTGACCGATATGTTTGAAATATTCAACATGTTCCTAGTGTTCTGCTGGTTTCTGTCCGTTCATAAAACATCCATCTTGCATATCGATAACCTTATCTGCCTTCGATTGGAAATACGGGTCTGAAGACACCGCAACAATTGTCCAGTCGTTCTCTTTCCTCAGTAGAAAATCCACGATTGATTTTCGCTCTTGTGAGTCCAAATGCTCCAACGCGTCTTCAAGCAGAAGTAGTTTGGGCCTGTCTGCAATGCTTCGTGCCAAGAGCAGTTTTTGGATGGCGCTACGTGGAAGCTTCTTGCCCTGCGGATCCACTGGCGTGTCATAACCATTCGGCAATGAATTGATGAATCGCTCCAACTTCAGGTTCTGAACCGCCCACTTCACGTTTTCGAAGGTTGCTCCTGCACGCCCCATGGCTATATTCTCTAGAATCGTACCATCGAAAAGCTGTTCTTGTGTGAGGCAATCGCCAATGTTTGAACGGAGCGTGGTGAGATCTAGATTTCCCTTGGGAAGGTCGTTGTAGATCACTTGGCCTTGGTTGACATCATAAAGCCCTGCAATTACCTGAAGCAATGTGCTTTTTCCAGAACCATTTTGGCCTTTGATGATTACGCTTTCCCTTCCTTCGATATCCAAGTTGATTCCGCACAGAATTTCCTTGTCGCCATCAGGGTAGGCAAAACGCACATCTCTCAAAGAAACCCGCATACCGCAATCGTCTTTCTGACAGATGGATTCTACACCTTTCGTCTCCTCAATTTCGAGGTCTGTTACTTGACCGATCTTCTCCAATGCGGTAACAACATCATAAACTGTTTCCAAGTTCAGAACCAGCTTCTCTACCGAGCTCATGATGAGAAGAATGATAATCTCGGCAGCAACAAATTGGCCGATGTTCATCAGCTGTTGCATCACCAGAATCCCGCCCATGGCGAGTAACCCTGCAGCAACAAAGGCCTTGAACCCGACCATCATCGAATACTGCTTAACTAAAACCCGGAAATGGCTTTCTCGCGATTTCAGATACCTCCCCACCTCCTTGTCCATTCGCGAAAGCGGCAACTCTGTTTTACCTGCAAGTTTGAATGTGGCACTCGTTCTTGCCAGCTCTTCGAGCCAGTGCGCGACCTTGTATTTGAATTTCGACTCCTCCAAGCTTGTAAGAAGTCCCGGTTTGGCCGTTAGTCGGAAGATGGCAAACACAAGAAGTATCAGAATCAAACTGAAAATGATGAAAAACGGGTGGTAAAATGAGAGCAGAATCAGCCCAAAAAGCACTTGCAACGCAGCCGAAGAAAAGTCAATCAGAATTTTACTCAACCCTTTCTGCACCGTAAGCGTGTCGAAAAAACGGTTCATTAATTCTGGCGCGTAGTGCTTGTAAATGGCTTCCATTTTTACCCTCGGAATACGGAAAGCAAACTCGAAAGCTGAACGCGCAAAAATCTTCTGCTGTAGGTTCTCGGTGATTCTGAGCTGGGCGATTTGTAGGATTCCAGTTGCTGCAACGCCCGCAACAACCACCGAAACCAGCACAATCCAAGCAGTGCTCACCTCTCCACCTTGAATCAGGTTGATGATTGCCTGAATTCCCAGAGGTAGCGAAAGATTGATTATCCCATTGAAAATTGCGTAGACATACACGTTGCGTATCTCTTTCCTGTCGGGATGTAGCAAGCGCCAAAACCGCTGCATTGGTGTAATTCTCTGTGTCAGTTCCATGTGTTTACTTGATAACTTCTGTGATTGTTTGAACACAGAATTGTGTTACCGAATCCTCGCCTTCCACTACATCGGTTAGCCTTGGTAGGTGATCAGCAAAGTATCGCTGCAGGTGAGCTCCTTCAATAAGTGTAGAAACAAGCATGTGCGGATACTTGTAATCGGGGTTTATCTCTTCAATTATCTCGCTTACCCGCTGCACCAGCTGCTTATAATCAGAGAAAAAGCCCTCCTTGTTTTCCTGGTCAACCAGCTTATTCAAATACGCTTTTGATGATTCGGAAATGATGATTCGATTCAGTTTTACCTCATCAATGTGTGAGAATTCACTGTCCTGCTCAACCTGTTGTACCAAGATTCGAATTGACCTTTTCAGTCGCTCTTCGGCAGACTCAACATTTGCCGTAGCAAGCATCAATCGGTAATCCATCCAACGGCAATACCAACATGAGAGGTAAAGAAGCAGCCGATGTTTGTTCTCGAAATAGCGGTAAACCGATGCTTCGGTCGTTCCGATCTGCTGGGCAAGCTTTCTAAAGGTGAAAGCATCAAATCCAATCTCATCAATCAGATCGATTCCACCTTCTACTATGCTCCTACCTAGGTCACTGCTTTCAGGATCCTTAAGAAAAACACCATCATTTACTCTAATTCCTATTTGCGTATGCATGTCTAATCGTTCTACCCGCAAAATTAATAGTATTACTATTATCATTGTGAACAATACGATTGTCCATTTGTTCGTTCAGAAAAGAAAAAAGTGATGAAACCAATTGTTTTGAACTTAATCTTGGGGCTTTCTGTAATCCTGAACGCTTTTGCCGATGGCCGTTTAGACAAGGTGGATGAGCCCTATGATGCCATCATTGTACCTGGCTATCCCTTCCGTCCTAACGGAAAAATGAACCCCATGTACAAGGTTCGTCTTTACTGGGCTTACCACTTATACAAGGAGGGAAAGACCAAGAATATCATTGTTTCGGGTAGTGCGGTACATACGCCTTATGTAGAAGCGAAGGTTTATGCCTTGTATCTGATTGAGCTAGGCATTGACCCTGACGATATTATTATCGAGGATCGCGCAGAACACAGTCTCGAAAATGTGTTCTATTCGATGGAAATAGCCAAAGCGCACAACTTTGAGAAAGTTGCAGTGGTTTCTGATAAGGCACAGACTTTCATGATAAAGTACTTGGCCAAGAAGTTCGACCATGACATTAGCGCGGATTTTATCCCTGCAAAGTGGCGCTTCGTTATCCGCAAGTATTGGAACAAATTCGATCTGGATATCGACCACGAAAAGGCATACCAACCTGGATTCGTTCATATTTCAATGAAGAAAACGGAAACCCAAAGGAAATTGGGAACCAGCGGCCACCTTTGGAAACCATCTGAAGATGTTTGCTGGACTTACGCGAGTGAATTGATAAACTAGAATAAAAAAGCCCAACCATTTTCGGTTGGGCTTTTTACTCTTGCTCCCCCTCCTGGGCTCGAACCAGGGACCCTCTGATTAACAGTCAGATGCTCTAACCAACTGAGCTAAGGAGGAATTTAGAGGGCTGCAAATGTAGTTTGCTCGCTCATATAATCCAATACCTTTGCGAAAAATCTTAAATCGCGTAAAATGAGCTTACTTACTGTAGGAACCGTTGCCTTCGATGCCATAGAAACTCCGTTCGGAAAAACTGATAAAATCATCGGTGGTGCCGCAACGTACATTGCTTTGGCAGCATCATACTTCAACAAACCTATAAATATGGTATCTGTGGTTGGGGATGATTTTCCAGAAGATGCATTGGAAAACCTCAGAAAACATGGAGCCAACACCGATGGCATTCAGGTAAAGCAAGGCGAAAAGACTTTTTTCTGGAGCGGGAAGTACCATAACGATATGAACACTCGTGATACGCTGGCTACAGAGTTGAATGTATTGGCCGATTTCGAGCCTGTCGTTCTAGATAAATATCAGGATTGTGAGTTTCTGATGCTTGGTAACCTGACTCCTGCCGTGCAGATGTCGGTAATCAATCAGCTTAAAAACCGTCCAAAATTGGTTGTGCTAGACACCATGAATTTCTGGATGGACATTGCTTTAGACGAATTGAAAGCAGTTTTGAAAAAAGTTGATGTTCTGACCATTAACGATGAAGAAGCACGTCAACTTTCTGGAGAATATTCATTGGTTAAAGCCGCTCAAGTGATCTTGAATATGGGGCCAAAATACTTGGTCATTAAAAAAGGCGAACACGGTGCGCTGCTTTTCAATGATGAGTCTGTGTTCTTCGCGCCAGCACTTCCGCTAGAAGAAGTTTTCGACCCAACCGGTGCAGGCGACAGCTTTGCAGGTGGTTTTATCGGCTACTTGGCAAGCACCCGTGATATTTCATTCGACAACATGAAGCGCGCTATCATCTTTGGTTCGGCCATGGCTTCTTTCTGCGTAGAGAAATTCGGAACAGAAAGGTTGATCGGTCTGTCGCAGGATGAGATTGATGACCGCGTACAAGATTTCATTGACCTTGTACAGTTCGATATTTCGCTAGTAAACGACTAAGCGAACCGAACCATCACCTGGTTCTTATCTACTGTTTTCCCTTTTTCTACTTCAATGGATGCAACGGTTGCATCTGCCGGAGCCTTGATGACGTTCTCCATTTTCATGGCCTCCAGCACAAGTACCCTGTCGCCTTTTTGAATGGAATCTCCAGGATTTACGTGAATGTCCAACACCAATCCGGGCATCGGGGCTTTTAGCTCGTTCACTTTTCCAGCACCACCTTTTTCCATCCCCATGCTCTTGAGCAACGCATCGAATTTGTCGATGGTTTCAGCTTCGTAAATCGTGCCGTTTACTTTCAATCTGGTTTTGCCATCAGCTAGTTCCAAAACCTCCACGCGGTAAGAGCAGTTGTCTTTTATAATGTGGTATAGATTCTCATCGAGCTTACTCACATCCCAATTGAATGACTTTCCGTTGACCGTTCCCGCGGTCTTCGCATCATCCTCAAAAATCACTTCAAAATCCTTATCTGAAACCTTAACGCGCGTGCTCATCTCTTAAAAATCTTTAATCATCAGAGTATTCCTCTTCCATCGGCTATTTTTGCCGCCCCAAACTGGGATTCAAAGAAAAGCATAGTATGAGAATTACCGACCTGAATATCCGCCCATTGGTTTTGGCAACGGCAATCGTCATGAGTTTTACCGCCTGTAAAACGCAAAAGGAAGCAACCACTTCTTCGGAACCTGCGGAAGATGTTGAAATAATTGTTGAAGAACCTGTTGAGGTAGAAACCCGCGAATATCGCGCAGCAAATACACGAACATTCGACCTTATTCACACTTCGTTGGATGTGAAATTCGATTGGCAGAAACAGCAGTTGATGGGCAAAGCTGAGCTTACCCTAAAGCCATATTTCTATAGTACGGATAAGCTAACGCTTGATGCAAAAGGGTTCGACCTCCGCGCAGTAAGCTTGAAGAAAGGCAGCAAACTGCAATCCTTGAAATACACGTACGACAAGGAGAAAATTTACATCGAACTTGATAAGCAGTACACCCGAAAAGACACCATCAAAATCTGGGTTGATTATGTAGCCAAACCAGAAGAATTGGAAGCCGAAGGAAGTGCGGCAATCACCGATGCAAAAGGGCTTTATTTCATCAATCCGCTTGGCGAAGAAAAAGACAAACCAAAGCAGATCTGGACGCAGGGCGAAACAGAATCGAGCTCTTGCTGGTTCCCAACCATCGATTCTCCGAATGAGAACATGACGCAGGAGATAAAGATTACCGTAGATAGCCGTTACGTAACGCTTTCAAACGGTCTTTTACTCAGTTCAAAACCAAATGGCGATGGAACGAGGACCGATTACTGGAAACAGACATTGCCACACGCTCCGTACTTGGCCATGATGGCAATCGGTGAGTTTGCGGTGGTCAAAGACAAGTGGAAAAACATTGATGTCGATTACTACGTGGAACCAGAATACGAGCCGCATGCAAAGGCCATTTTCGGTGAAACTCCGAACATGTTGACATACTATTCTGACGTGCTCGGTTACCCATACGCTTGGGAGAAATACAGTCAAGTTGTGGTGCGCGATTATGTTTCTGGCGCTATGGAAAACACCACGGCCACCATTCACGGAGAATTCCTTCATAAAACTGACCGTGAACTTTTGGATGGCGACAACGAGCGCATCATTGCGCATGAGTTGTTTCACCATTGGTTTGGTGACCTCGTAACCTGCGAGAGCTGGAGTAATCTTCCTCTCAATGAGTCATTCGCCACATACGGAGAATACATGTGGTTGGAGCATCGCCATGGGCGCGATGAGGCAGATAAGCATGGCGATGAGCAGATGCGCCAATACTTCGCATCGGTTGCGCAAACCGGCCACTTGCACATGGTACGTTTCTACTATGATAATAAGGAAGACATGTTCGATGCTCACTCTTATAACAAGGGTGGCCGCATTCTGCACATGCTTCGCAAAACCATTGGCGATTCTGCATTTTTCCAAGGGTTGAATCTCTATCTCAACGAGAACAAATTCCAAGCGGTAGAAATGCACCAGTTGCGTTTGGCCATGGAAGAAATTACTGGAATGGACCTGAACTGGTTCTTCAATCAGTGGTTCTTCAATAAAGGTCATGCTGCATTGAGAATTGAGCACGATTATGATGCTGAAAGCAAGAAGTATTTCGTGACCATTAAGCAGAACCAAGACCTTGAGGAAATGCCGCTTTATCACATTCCGATGGATGTGGACATCTACTTTGGTGGCGCTGTGAACCGGTACAGAATCGACCTATCGGAACAAGAACAAACTTTTGAGTTCGATGTGCTTGGACAGCCAGATTGGGTGAATGTGGATGCTGAGAACATGCTTCTGGGAACGAAAGACGAAGACCTGAGCGATGCAGAATATGTTTTCATCCTGAAAAATGCTCCGCTTTATTTAGACAAGGCTAAAGCATTAAAAGGCTTGAAAAACACATCTGACCAAGGTGCGATTGACGTGATGGTAAATGTGTTGGATGATGAATATTGGGCAACTCGAAAAATGGCTCTGTCCTCACTCAAAGGAAAAGCCGTTTCGGACACCTCATTGCTTAAAAACAAGCTCATTTGGCTAGCGCAGAAAGACACGAAATCTTCTGTAAGAGCTGAGGCGATTGACTTCTTGGCAAATCAGTTTGGCAATGACGAAAATGTCCGTGCCGTGATTGAAGGCGCCATGAAAGACCGTTCTTACATGGTGCTTGGGTCCACCCTGAAAGCCATAGCAGAATACGATGAAGACCGCGCGCTTTCGCTGGCAAAAGAGTCTGAGGATGATGCTTCAGGTTCGCTGATCTCTTCTATTGCTTCGCTTTACTCTAAGAAAGGTGGCGCAGAGCAAATGGATTTCTTCGTGAACAGCATTGACAAAATCTCTGACCCGAACGACAAGTACGTTTACGTGCAGATCTTCGGTAAGTACTTGATGAACCAAGACTTGTCAACGCAGCAAAAAGGACTTCCAATGTTGAAAGACCTTGCGTTGAACGAAGGTGCTTGGTGGATGCGTCTCTCGGCAATTCAAGTGCTGAGCGGTCTCCGTCAAGTTGCAGAAACCGTGGAAACTGAAGAGGGTGCTTCGGTTCTATCTGAAATCAAGGGTGTTTTGGAAGAGGTTCGTGCAAACGAAACCAACGACATGATCAAAGGCATGTTGGGCGAATAGCCCTGTTTGTCGCCTTCCCGACCGCAACAACATCGGCTGAACTTCGTTAACTGGGCAGATAATCCATCTCCCTGTTTTGAAATTTCGTCCTGCCGTTCGTATATATTTTGTGGTCTATAGCGGGCTAATTGCGCTGTCGGTTTACTTGATCGGGCACAACTACTACAAACAGCTTCAACAGGCAGAAGAAAGCACGCTTTCAAAGCTTTACGGAATTGCTTCTACCCTTTCGGAACAAGTAAACCGAAATGCGGTTGAGGGCGTGTTCCAAGAGTTTCCCCCTCGTGGCGATACTGCTGGACTTTCAGAAAATGGGGTTTATAACATGTATCGGCAGCTGTTTCAACGGGCAGTAGAAAGCAATCGTCTGAAGACACCGATTTATACGTTAACGTATGACTCTGCTGCGAACACGTTTACGGGCGGAATTGCAAGCAATGGCGGCAGCACTTACGGTTGGCACTACAAAAGTCCTCCTTCCAGACTCAAAGAAATCTACTACACGGGTGGAACAATTCCGCGGTTTGAAGATGACCATGGCTCTTGGCTCTCGGCAGTTTGTCCACTAAAGAACTCTAGCGGAGAGGTTTTCGCAGTAATTGAAGCAGATTATCCGTTCGATTCCTTCATTGAGGAAGCGCGGACTGAATTGATGGGAAACCTGCTGGTTTCCATTCTAGTTATGTTGGCCATCGGAGCCATTATCTATCCGATTCTTGATCAAATTCTAACCGAAGAAGAACAATCTAAACTAGCGCTGGAAGAAGCAAGCGGTTTGATTCGAACCAAAAACGAAGAAATCGTAAGTAGCTTGGAGTACGCCCGAACCATCCAAGACACCATGCTTCCTGCAAATGAAGAGTTGGGTGCGTTCTTTACCAACTACATGATTTTCAACCGGCCGCGTGATATTGTAAGTGGTGACTTTTACTGGTTTCATCAATTGGACGGTTCTAAAGCACTGGTCGCTGTTGCGGATTGCACAGGACACGGAGTTCCAGGAGCACTGATGTCTATTGTTGGTCATAGCTATTTGAATGAAATCGTAGTCGAGCAGAAGATCACTTCGCCAGCAGAAATTCTTGAGCGTTTGAACGACAAAATAGAAGCAACTTTTGCTACCAATGGCGAAGAAAAGAAAGATGGAACGGATGGAATGGATGTAGGAATCTGCCTGATAGACAAATCCAATGGCACGATCACATTTACTGGTGCGAGGCGTCCGCTAACCATAATCGACAACGGAAATTCCGACCAAATTCGAGGGGACAGGCGCGGCATTGGCGAGCATTACCTCTCGTGCGATGTTCCGTTCAAAGACAAAACACTACCACTTAACCCTAACGCCACCTACTATTTGTCATCAGACGGCTTGCAAGATCAGTTTGGCGGCTCGGAAACAAAGAAGCTAATGCGCAAGCGAGTTGTCAGCTGGCTCCAGGAATTGGAAACGATTTCTCCCGACCTGCGGGAAGAGTGGCTACACACACGATTTACAGAATGGAAAGGGCAGAATCCGCAGACAGATGATGTCTGTGTGGTCGGGTTCTCAATCTAAGCTACCGCAAACCCTCAAGTTTCTGCTTGATCTCCTCGTCCAAGGGGAAGAACACCCTTGCTGCCATCGTTACTTTTTTAGCAGAATCGCGATAGGCGTTCTCTACCAAATGATCGATGTAATAAACCACTCTTGGTTTCAACAAAGGCGAGCTGATCGGGTCTGGCTCAAAATCCAGATCACGGTAGCTTTCCTCTAACGCAGGCAACGCTTCATTCAGTTCACGCTCGGCCTCGAAGTATGAGTTCATTTTAATGTCGTTAACCGCCTTTGCGAATTGAATAAACGCGTCATCTGGTGCAAAATTCATTATCTGTTTGTAGGTGTACGCAGCCTTCCTGTAGTCTCCGTCAGCATCTTGCGCCATCGCCTCTTCTACTCCCGCTTGTTTCAACGTGTTGAAATACTCCTGATTGGCTTCCACGAAGTTTCCGTTCTTATCCTTTGAAGCAGCTTTTCCAGCATACTTCAATGCGTTGCGAAGCGGAGATTTAACCCGGCTCTTCACCGCTTCATCATCCGACAGATGAATCTGATAATAACACATGGAAGCCCAAAGATATGGTTCCGGCTTCTTCCGATGCTTGTCGTTATCGATTACCGATTCTGCCGTTTCTAAACCCGACTCATAACTGCCCTTTTCAAATTTCTTAGCAATGTTGGAAAACTCTGCATTGGCCACTTGAGCAATCAGCTGAATTGGAGCAAGAAAGAGAAAAGCTAGTAGTAAAAACCTCATTCGGTTAGAAGTAGTCTTTGGTTCGTTGTGTAATTATCCTTCGATGATTGGATAATATACAAACCAGATGCCAGACCAGAAAAATCAACGCTCATTTTTCCTGACAATACTGGCCCGCTCTCTACCTGTCGTCCAAGCTGATCCGTGATTGAATATGTTGATCCAACCAGCTGTTCGCTGAATATCATAATGACCATTCCAGTGCTTGGATTGGGATAAACCTGTGTTTCTAAGCTTTGCGGTTCCTCTTTAATTGAGCTTGGTGAATAGTTGGAGTTCTTTAGCTCAATAATGGAATGTGAAAATGGGTTTGCATTTGCCCAAGAATCACCATTAGTTGCTAAGAACACTCGTCCATCGGGGGCAACACAAACGTCTCGAAGACGATCGAAAGTGTTTTCAAACCAATTGGTCTCATTAACAATTGTGGCTCCATCAACATTATCAACCTCAATCTCCTTTAGATGTTTGTTCTTTAAAACCGTCATCAAAAGTTTTCCTTGCCATTCTGGTATGGCTGGATGATCATACCAAGCCAAATCGCTTGGTGCAATCGTAACGTTTTCGAACCATATGGTAATCGGATCTTGGTAGTTGGACATACTGGCACAGGCCATCATTTCCCCTGATTGATTGCAATATCCTTCCACATCTGGCCAGCCGTAATTTCCTGCTGCGGTGATAATATTGAGTTCATCGTTAGTACTTGGCCCATGTTCAGAACTGTAGATATTACCATTAGGACCTAGTACCAACCCTTGTGCATTACGATGGCCAATGGAATAAACATAGCTGTTAGCACCAAACGGATTGTCGGTTGGAACCGTACCGTCCGTGTTCATTCGTAAAATTTTGCCGTTCAGCGAGTTTTCGTCTTGTGGCGAGGTGAGGTTTTGGTAATCGCCCGTTGTGGCAAGTAATGTATTGTCTGGTAAGAACATTAACCGACAACCAATGTGAGTGGTGTTGCCGTTTATTCCTTCAATAAGCGTTAGTGGGTTTTCGAGGGTGTTGGTTGCCGAATTATACCCATATCGAACAATTCGCTCTTTAATGTTGATATTGTCGAGGTAGGTGTAAGCAAGGAAAACCTGTGGTGTATTCTCGAAGTCTGGATGTAGCACCATTCCTAGCAAACCAGATTCTGAACTCTGATACACACTGCTGGTAAGGTCTAGGATTGTGGTTCGTGCACCAGTTGTTGGGTTCAACCGACTTACACGTCCAAACCGCTCGGTCATCCAGATATAATCATCTGGCCCCCAGATTATTTCCCAAGGAATATCGACTCCGTTGGTTTCATCGGTTCCTTGAATAACCACTCTTACATCAAGGGTTGTGTTACCAACTGTCACTGTGCTTGGCTGAGCCAAACCAGCCATAGAAACAACTACTAATACAAGCAACAGAGTAAAGGCTTTCCTCATCTTTTCAGTTTTCGATTGAACTCAAATATAAGGCGGCCGCTATGGTCTGCGCTGTTTTACCACGGGTTAGTGGCCCAAACCGTCAGCTCAGGTACAAATCCGCGGTCATCCATTTGCAATTGTGCAATTATCGGGTCGGCAATTTCCTTTGGTCGTAGCTTGTTCGCCACTTCTGGTCTTGACTCACCTGATGGGTTACCGAAAGCGGTTACTACCTCCGAAGGATTTACATGCATCACACGGACATTGTAAGGCCGAAGATCTGCTTGCCAGCACTGGCTCAGTCCTCGCAACGCAAATTTTGAAGACGCATAGATGCTGCCCTTTCCGTACCCTTTTAAAGAGGCGGTTGAACCTATATTGACGATGTTTCCGGACTTCTGGCTTTTAAAAACGTTCGCAGCGGCTTGCCCCATCATTGTTGCTCCAAAAACATTGGTCTGATACACTCGCAGCATGTCTTCCATGTTCAACTCGCCAAGCTCCGCCCAACCCGAACCAAACCCAGCATTGTTGATCAGAATGTCCAGCGTTTCGTTTTCCTCCAGAACCCTCTTCATCAGCGCGTCTACATCCTCTTGTTTCGAAACATCAGAACGAACCGCAACCGCGCCAGTTTCTTTAGCAGCTGCATTCAACTTTGATTCATTTCGTCCAGTAATGTAAACGGTTGATCCGCTCTCAACCAATTGCCTTGCAATTTCCTTTCCTATACCACTGCTACCTCCCGTAACAATGGCAACCTTGTTTTTCAAATCCATACTCCTAAAATGCCTTTGGCGAACTATTGTTCAATCTGTGTTCTGCTGAAATCCTGATAACCCATAAACCCAGAGCCCATGTGCTTAATGCCTTTTCGGTAGATACTGTACGTTTCGTAACTGGCGTTATCTGCCTCGCGCTGCATGATGTATTTGGCATCCTTACCAGAAAAATCGGCCACATGGCTCTCTAAAATTGACCGAACCGGGTCCAATTCCATATTTCTGATGATGTCGATCTTCCCTGCAAAAAAAGCATCCAGCTTTTCAGAGTTTTGACCAACCTGAACAAACTTCAACGTATCGATATACGGAAACTTATTTCCAAACTCGTCTTGCAGATAATAGTCTGGGTTTCGAACCAGCGTGACATCCTCTCCTGACTCCAACAGGCTGAATGGACCAGCGCTCACACTTTCTGCTTCTCCTCCTAAATTTTTTGACACAACACCCATTGCCGGCTGCGCAAGTACATACAGAAACGATTCATCTGGTTTGGTGAGCACCATCTTGAGCGTGTAATCATCAACCACATAAAGTCCCTGAATAGATGGTGCTTCTCCAGAGCGATATGCCTTGCTGCCTAAAAGCCGGCCTCCAACAGCTGCCTTGAACAGCGTTGAGTCTGCATTCTTGGCCAACTGCTCAAAACTGTAGACCACATCCGCTGTGGTAACTTCTCTACTGAGATTATCAAACCCCGTATTCGCGTGGAATTTTGCGCCTTTCCGAAGGTTGAACACGTATGAATTGCCACTCGATTCCATAGACCAAGATTCTGCAAGTCCAGGAATTATTTTCGATGTCTTCGGGTCTAAACGCACCAAACCCTCCAAAAGATGAACTCCGATTTGACTCGCTTCAGCTCCTTTCATGCTCAACGGATTCATTGAATTTGGGAGTTCTGAAACTGGAACTTTCAACGTTCCTCCCAAGCTCACCTCTCCTTTAGCTGTTCTTTTAGCTTGAGGCTTTTCAATCTGCTCGCAAGCAAAAAATGTAACCGAACTGAGAAAAAGCAGTATAAAGGCGCGTGTGTATTGGTGGTTTTTCATCGAATTTGAATTTGTTCGAATAAAGGTAATGTGTTCGAAAGACTGCGTAATTTATCGATTCATCTTACAGCAATGACTTTAGGCACGTGTTTTGAATTATCTTAGCAACCACGTAATATTGCCTGTTACTAACATGTTTTCCACAAGAATGATGCGACTCGCCTCTATTAAATCGGTTTTATCAATTGCCTTACTAGCATTCTCGGTAGCTTCAGCCACTGCTGGAACTATATTGCTTGAAGGCAACTACCATGGAAAGAACCTCTATGTTCAGAATCCATTTGCCTCTGAAGGTGTTGGTTTCTGCACGTTCGAAGTAAAGGTTAATGGACAGGTAACCACGGATGAAATCAACTCCAGCGCTTTTGAAATTGACTTGAGTTTCTTCCAGTTAGAGCTTGGTTCAGAAGTTGAAATTCGCATCTCTCACAAAGACGACTGTAAACCGAAAGTTGTTAATCCAGAAGTGCTTAAGCCAATGAGCACTTTCGAGGTTGCTTCTATCGGTATAAGCAAAGCAGGGCTTTTGGAAATGACCACAACAAACGAAACCGGTAAGCTTCCTTATGTTATTGAGCAGTTCCGTTGGAACAAGTGGGTTGAAGTAGGTGAATTTGAAGGAAAGGGTAGCCCAGAAAAAAATGATTACGAAATCCAACTTACAACAGTTCATAATGGTCAGAATCGTTTCCGCGTGAAGCAAAAAGACCACAGAGCCAAGCCACGTTATTCATTTGAGGCTAAGCTGAACTCTCCTTTGCCAGAAGTTACATTCCAGCCTGGAGATGGTAAAAAGGTCTCTGATGCTGTTAACTTCTCTGCATCTACGCTTTACGAAGTTTACAATGCCTACGGCAATATTGTTGCCAAGGGTGTGGGGAAACGTATTGATGTAAGTGGACTTGAAAAGGGTACTTACTACTTGAACTACGGTACTCAGACTGCAACTTTCAAGCGGTAGTCTAACGAACAATGATATTGAAGGGCTGTTCCGATTTGGAACGGCCTTTTTTATTTTAAGTGTTCCGTGCCAAAATGCGCTCTAGCTAAGAAATCTCCTCTTCATAGAAAACAAGTAGAGAGCAAAAAAAGGGGTGTTTAATGGGGTGGTTGTTCGCTACAATCTATCGATGACATAACAGAATAATTACGCATTTTGCTTACTTCACTACCACCTTCTGCACCGAGCGCCTACTGTCTTGGGTAAAGGCCTCTAGCAGATAGATGCCGCTTGGTAGACTGCTGATGTCAATGGTGGCGTACCCTGAGGGACTCGAAGGGTACAGGGTAGGCAAAGCAACACGCCCCGCAAGGTCCATAAGTTTTACTTGCGCCAACGGTGTTTGGCTTTCGATGGTAACGGTTGAGGTGGCGGGGTTGGGGTAAGCAACTATTTGATCAGAGATTGTTTCCGTGTCTTCTAAGCCAGTGGGTTCAGTTAAGTTGCCAAACCATGATAACAATCGGATACCACCTACAATAATATCCTCACGGTCATCTTCATCTATATCGTAAAAGATGGCATCACGTAAGTCCCCAGTGATACTTAGAACTAAACTATCTGGTTCAAAAGAGTTGTTACCTGTGTTTTGGAACCACTTTATCGAACCATTGGAAAGCAACCCAATATCCATTTGGTTGTCGAGGTTCATATCCACAGAATAAAGTTTCTCGGGCCAGCCGGAGCATTCTACCTGTTGCGGTGGGCCAAAGCCTTGGGGGCTGTTCATGTACCAGTATAACGTATCACCATTGGCTGCAGCAACATCCAAGAGATTGTCATTGTTGATGTCAATCAATTTTGCGGTGCTCGGTAGGTCGTCAATCTGAACCGGCCCAGTAAAAATGCCATTACCATTGTTCTCGTACCACTGAATCAAAGACCCACTTACGCGATAGATAAAGAGATCCTTGTCACCGTCTCCATCCATATCTTGACACTCGGTGCTATAACAACAGTAATTTGGGACTTGTACTGCAAAATTTCTGGCACCATTGGAAGCTGCCAAATTCGATATCCAAACAATGGAGTCATCATATGTTCTGATAAGGATATCAGGGTTATTGTCTCCATTGAGGTCAGTTACATCAATGATTTCATCCTGCCATTTGTAGCCAGCGATACTTTGCGGAGTGCCGAAGTTGGCTGACTGATCATTTGCTGCCCAGTAAAATCCGTTTCGGACAAAGACCATGTCCAAATATTGGTCATTGTTGTTGTCGCTAAAGAATTGAGTTCCGGTTAACCCAGAAAAGAAAACCCGTTGAGGCGCGAACGTTCCGGTGCCAAGGTTTTCCAAGTAAATGGAGCTTTGGCCCCAAGAACCTGTTGAGGCAATTACATCGTTGTCGCCATCATTGTCAAGGTCATAGGCGTAAACTTCTTGTACGCTGTCAATTCGCGAACTGACAATGGCCTCTTCAAAAACACCTGACTGATTTTTTGCCCAGCCAACCTCAGTGCGCGAACAAAAAACAGCATCCACCCATCCATCATCATCCACATCAGCGGAGTTGACGAATTGACCGAATGCGATATTTTCTGCAACCTTTTGCGGTGTCGAAAAGGTTCCAGTTCCATTATTCTCAAACCAGACCACTTCTTGTTCTCTACTCGCTGTACATATTATGTCAATGCTTCCGTCATTATTTACATCTAATGTGTCTACAATTCCGGGGAGAGTAATAGAGTTGGATAAGACAGTAGATGAATTAAATTGACCGCTTCCATTATTCTCGAATGCCACAATGGCTCCACCTCCGGTTAGGAATACTGCTATTACATCAAGGTCATTGTCATTATCAATATCTGCCGATACAATGGAATGGACATATGAGTAGCCGTTTATTTGTAGCAGGTCTTCGCTAAAGAAGGAGGAACCATTTCCATTTCTCCATTTAATTCCATCGTCTGAACCGTAAAGCAGATCCAAGTAGCCATCATCATCCAGGTCGGCAAGGTTTACACAATAGAAATACCCATTTGAATAGCCGCTACTTGTAAAGTTGCCACTCCCGTCATTTTTAAACCATCTTACACCGTGGGTTCCAGTATTCCCAGCATAGGAAGAGACCATGGCAAAGTCAATGTCGCCATCGTTGTCAAGATCGCCATGTTCTATGTCTTTGGGGCTGATTAGGCCATTGACAATACTATGTTGTGTAAAGGAGGTTCCAGAACCATCATTCTCATACCAAAAGAACGTAGAGCCACGAGGCACCACTACGTCAAGGTCATTGTCTCCGTCTGCATCGAATACTGCAAAGGAGTTGAGTGAGCCGGACAGACCTGTTGCAATGGTGTCTGTTGCCACGAATTGGCCAGCTCCATCATTTACGTACCAGAGAATTTCGTCTTCAAAGTGTGAAGAAGAAACGATGTCCAGGTCGCCATCTCCATCCATGTCGGCAGCAGTAACCTGAACAAACCCCCCCATACCACTAGCGATGGTCTGTTCAACAGAGAATTCGGGTTGGGCAAGAACCTTTATTGATGTACACCAAGAGCAAACCAATAGAATAAGTAGAAATCTGTTCATGTGGCGAATATAATCTCAAACAAAAAAGCCCCGCTCAATTGAGCGGGGCTTTTCTTTTACGGAGCGGGCGTAAGGTTAAAATTCTGGTCGGGGTAGTCGTTGTCGGGTTCTATGTCCAACTGCTGCGACTCGTCATTGTATCCGGTCAGTTTTGCCGCCAGTGTTACGTTCAGTGGGTCGGTTACGTCCTCAAACGCAAAGCTGTAGTTCCCGTCCACATCGGTAAATGCGGTGGGGTCTTCCGGTCCAGGGCCTGCATTGGTAGGGTAAAGGGTCATTTCCACATTCTCTAACGGGAAGGTGGTATTGCTATCGGTAACCGTACCGCTAATGTTCACGGTGCCTGTTGGCAGGTCATCATCGCCACCCGAAGAAGAAGGGTAGAGCTGGTATTGGTCTAAGCGGTCTGCATCTGCTGCCCATACCACGCTGGCGCAGGTGTTAACGGTACGCATGTGCTCCCATACCACATTGAGCAGGGCAATGCGGTCTGCCTTGGTAACGTGGCGCCCCACTTTAAGGGCTTCTTGCAATCCGTTCTTGGTCTGTAGGTCTACGGCCAAGGTGTTCAATTGGTCAATTTCCACCTGCGTGTACCCTTTGGCCAATAGGTCGGCTTTAAAGCTGGCACTATCTGCTTTGGCATAGGCCAGTTCCAGTGCTTCTTGCAGTTTAAGGGTGTTCTCTCTGGCATCTGCCCAGTACTGCTGCCCGAACACCCTTTCTCTGGCAGTATCTGTAGGGTAGGCCAGTTTGGCGTAGCCGCCAAGCGCCTGCAAGGCCGCATAGCCCTGCTGCATACTGGCGGTAACATCGCCTGTCAGGATTTTAATGTCTAGAGTAACGCTCTCATCTTTCGGAAAGGCATCTGCGGCTGTAATGTCTGCCTGAAAGGCACTGAGCCAAACAGCATCAAGCCATGGGAAACGGGTCGTGAAATCGGCCAGTTCTCCATTTAGTTGGTCGTGAAACACCTGTGCGCGTTCCAGCATTGGGTCATCGCCCATATTGTACTTACGTTCTCTCTTTTGTGCCATTTTGTTGAGGTTTTTTGGGGTTTATATATGGCCAAAGTATCGGGGTGTTTGCCGCGGGTCAAGCGGTTTAAGTGGGCTATTGCATTGTCCATTCAGTTATTGGGTCTGTATAGGTAGATACAGGTTCTGTACAATCATTCCATCGCGCTCTCACGGTCGGACAATTTGCTATAGCGAGCAGACAGACCTTTTTACCGCACAGACAAATAGCTGTGCCTCGCGGACAAATCATTCTTATGAGCGGACAAATAAGGCATGCGTACGGACAATGCGCTGATACGAGCAGACAAATACCTGTACCGTTCGGACAGACCATTCTATTGAGCGGACAAGCAAGGTTACCGCGTAGACAAGTGCTGTTATCGCATTATACCGCGCTGTACCGCGCTATCATGGCAGCGGAAACCACTTATTGAATGTAGAATGTTGGAGTTTGCAAACAAAGCATGTACCTTGTGGATAATCGACAATAGACCAGCATTATGAAATTCAAAAAATCAGGACTTGTGAATAAAGAGGTGGTGGAAAACGTAGGAAAGTTGCCACCAGGCAATGCTCACCCCATAAGAAAGGTGATGCGAGGAATGGAAGTGGGCCAAATATTTCGCGTTTACCGTGATGATTGGAACCAGAGCGGACGTACACCGCAGGGAATGGTTAAGGATGAGGCCAAAAAACTGAGAGCGAAATTCGAGTTCTCTGTAGCCGCAGACGGTAGCGGTTGGTTCATTGAGCGGGTGGCCTGAGCCTAGGCTACTTCACCACCACCTTCTACACCGAGCGCCTACCGTTTTGGGGAATGGCCTCTAATAGATAGATACCGCGAGCGTCAATAACTATTGTTGGCATTATCAAAAGTAATTCAGAGTTTTCAACACACGAGGGCAGCGTGTCATAACGTCTTACCTTTGAGAAAACCCCACGTTTTATGAGCACACTCAACTGGAATGAAACAGAACGGATAGAATTTCTATTTGAATTGTATCACCAGCACACCGCTCCGCTGCTGGAGGGGGAGAAGAATAAAAAGAAGAAGTGATGGGTTCTAAATCTTACAATGAAAAGATTAAAAGAATGCTTCCCGCTGACCAACTGGAGAAGTTGAGGGGCATGAAATTCGGTAACACTATTAAAGTAGTTCGACCAGCAGAAGGTGATGCCTTTCTTTTTATGCTGAAAGAAGATGCCGATTACTCTAACTTCTTTTTCAAGGTTAAAGAGTTTGCTACCGTTCGCAATATTCAGGGATATAATTGCTCCTACAAACCGAGAAATAGCGCCAACCCTGGTGCCACAAATAACTTTCAACCTGCAACAAGTATCGATAAGGTCATTACACAGTGGGCGGCAGTTGTTGCAAAGTACCAAGTGGAGGATACCATTTTTGATGACCCTGTGATAGAAGGACATAAAGAGTGGTTCTCTCAACAGATTCAATTGGTAGATGATAACCTCGATGAACCCTTCGCAGTCAATCAGATTATGCTAATTCTAGAGCATTATGAAAAGCTACAAGACGAATTGAGAAAGCTTGAAGGTGTACCTGAAGAAGAAGTGCAGGAACTTGTTCAGGAAATTGAAAAGGAGAAAAATGTGCTCGGAAGTATATCCAAACGCAAATCGTTTGATTCCATGCTGAACATTTGGGCTAGGGTTGCAAAGAATTACCCAACAGTTTTGAAGTTCATTATTGATACGTTCAATGGTTGGGGTCTAAATAAGATTTTCGATAGTGTCCTGAAAAGTATTGAAGGGGGATAAAAGAAACGCCCCTTGCGGGGCGTCAGACCGGAGATGCTATCTCTGGTGATGTTTGAGACGACAAACTTATAAAGAATTGAAGAAACATGTGTAACCAAAGCAAAAAATAACGGAATTATAAAGTTTAAGGGTCATGGTCTTTTCATTGAGTTTTCGACCAGCGTTTCAAACATATCGTCTTCGTGCCGATTGTTGTATTTGAACACAAATTCAGCTACGTAATTCGGTAAGTATTTGGGGCTTACTTGATGATACTGCCCAGTAATCCCTCGTTTAATGATTGCCCAAAACGATTCAATCGAGTTGGTATTGATCCCCTTGTAAGACCACATCTTTTGATGGTCGATTTTAACGTGTTCAATAATGTCAGAAAGTCGATTGTAACCGCTGTACTCGTCAGTTACAATGATTGATTCATTCTCATTCACATTATCCTGAACCATCTTTTTCAAATTCCTTGCGCTCAAGTTCTCCATTACTTCAGCAACTACATTTCCGTCTCTCTGAACTATTCCGACAACTGAAATCTTTGTTGTTCCGCGCCCCCGCTTCGGTTTGACTTTGGGATATTTCTTCTTGTATTGCCCTTCAGTTATATTAAAGTCAGACTTCAGATCGTGAAGTTTCAAGTCAAGATTTTCCTTCTGAGTTTCTGAAAGCATCATCTTGGCATTTTTCCGAGGCTTGCCGCCTATGTAGGTTTCATCCATTTCTACAACCCCGTCCAGTTTTCCGTTATCCTCAACCATCAGCTCACGGATGGTCATGTACATTTTCCATGCGGTCGGATAACTCACGCCTAGATTCCTTTCAAGTTGCTTTGCTGAGACCCCTTTCTTGGCATCGGTAATGATGGCAAAGGCATAAAACCACGTTTTTAAGGGTACTCGTGTTCTATGTAGGTAGGTTCCCGTGGTAACACTTGAAGTCTTGCGGCATGACTTGCACGTGAAACGATTGTCTTTTTGACGTTTACCTAGTGTAATACTGTTGCAGTAGGCGCAACGTGGTTTTTTGCCCCATCGAGTTTTTTCCAAGTGCTGAACGCAATCTAGTTCGGTTGGGAACTCGTTATTAATCTCAATTAGGTTCATGAAAAATGGTAGCTGAGAATATTCTTTATTTCTCCGTCAGTTAAATCAGGGTCAATTTTTACTAATACGTTTCTTGCCTCTTCGTAATCCATATCCCAGAGATTTTGTTTCACCATTGGTGTACCATCATCATGAATGTTGTAACCACCGAATAGAGGATTAAGCAGTTTCTTCCCTCTGTTCTTAACAAGAAATTGAAGTAGCTGATGATCTCTCCATATTGCGTTTATATCCTCAACTATCGGTTCGTGTTCCTTGCGCACAACATCTTTGATTTTTTGTTGAAGTTCACTTTCTGAAAATATTCGATTCTGCGTTTTGGCTTTTAGATCAATTACCACATAAACCAAAACTCCAAGAAGTATTGGAACTGAAAATTGAGCGGCTATGTGAAAAATATCAAGCATTAATAAAATCCATTTGATATCTAAGCTCATCCGTTCCAAAAAACTGATTACACCATCCATATAACCCATTGCACCACCAATAACAATAATAGATGCTAGCTTTTTGTGATTCGATAACTTTTCCCAAAGAATGTCCATAACGAGTGTTTTTATTTAAACTCGAATGTACCTTATTTTCGTGTCGACCCATTATCTTTCTAATTCCGAAAAATAATGGAACGTGTAGTTGTATATGTGGATGGCTTCAATCTCTATTTCGGTATGATGGAGGCGGGTTATGATTCTATGAGATGGCTTGACCTGAAAGCGCTTGTCGGACGGTTGTTAAAACCAAATCAGAGACTGGAGGAAGTGAAATATTTTACGAGTAGGGTCAGTAACAATCCTGATAAGCAGAAAAGACAGACCACCTACTTAGAAGCGCTAGAATCAACTGGCGTCAAGTTGTTTTACGGTAATTATCAAAGCGACTCTGTAGAGTGCAGGAGGTGTGGTAATATTTGGGCAAGCTTTAATGAGAAAATGACCGATGTAAATATTGCCACGCAGATGCTCATTGACGCGTATGAGGATAAATACGATATGGCGATGCTAATATCTGGTGATAGCGATCTTGTGCCACCAATGAGGGCGGTACATGAACTGTTCAATAAGAAACGCGTATTTGTGGCTTTTCCACCAAAACGCCACAATCAATCCGTTGCGCTTGTTGCGAAGGGCTCAATGACCATTGGTAGAAAGAAAATAAAAGACAGTCAGTTTTCTGAAGAAGTAACCAAAACCAACGGCTACATTTTGAAAAAGCCAACTGACTGGATTTAATTGCTTTGAACACAAAAAGGTTGGAGGGCCTCTACCTTAGAGAGGTTTTTATATGTAAAAGTTGCTGTACTTCATACCACCGCTTCGCTCGAAATGACAAGTTATTAAACAAAAAGCCCCGCTCATTTGAGCGGGGCTTTTCAATTGTCTTAATTGGAGTGTTACTATCCGTCTTCCAGTGCTGCCGCTCCACCAACAATCTCGAGGATCTCGTTGGTAATGGCCGCCTGACGCGCCTTGTTGTACGATAGCTTCAATTCTTTCAGCAGGTCAGATGCGTTGTCTGTTGCTTTGTGCATGGCGGTCATACGCGCACCGTGCTCAGAAGCATGGCTATCCAATGTAGCTGCGTAAAGCTGTGTCTTCAACGAACGTGGAATAAGATCCTGAACGATCTCTGCTTTTCCTGGCTCGTAGATGTAATCTGTAGAAGAAGTGTTCTCTTCGGTAGCCTCTGGTGGCGCAACTGGAAGGAACTGCTCTACCATAGGAATCTGCGTAGCCGCATTCTTAAACTGGTTGTAAACGATATCTACTCTATCGTACTCGCCAGCAACGAAAGCTTCCATTACGCGCTCTGCAATTGGAGCAATGGTATCGAAGTTCAGGTTATCGAAAACCTCATCGTTACGCTCAATTACATTCAATCCTCTACGCTTCAAAAACTCTCCTGACTTCTTGCCAATAGAAAGTACCGAGATGTCTTTGCCAGCGTAATCGCCATTGGCCTTTGCTAACGATGCCTTATTGATGTTGGAGTTGAAACCACCACACAGACCTCTGTTTGAGGAAACGGCAATGATCAACACCTTTTCAATTGGTCTTTCGGTAGCGTAAGCACCACCTTCAGATGCATCCAAGTTGGCGCTAAGGTTCTCCAAGATCTCCTTCAGCTTACCAGCATACGGACGCATTTGCGTAATGGCATCTTGCGCTCTTTTAAGCTTGGCAGCAGAAACCATCTTCATGGCAGATGTGATCTGCATAGTAGAACCGATGGAGGTGATCCGCTCGCGTACTTCTTTTAATCCTGCCATTTTTTAGTTTATCAGTTGATAAGAGGATTAGTTGATAAGTTCATTATCAGCCGACTTATCTGTTGACTTCAGAGAAACACAGTTTTTCACGCTAGAAGAGAAAAAGTTCATCTGTGCAAAATCTGTGTTCATCTGTGTTTCTGTGGCTATAAAATGTATCAGTATTTTGATGAAAGGTCGGCTGCAACTTTTTCCAAAGTCTCAGTAACCTCATCTGTCAATTTACCTGCTTTCAATGTGTCAAGAACATCTCTGTGCTTGGCATCCATGTAATCCAAGAATTCAGTTTCGAACTCTCTTACTTTGTTTACAGGTACGTTTCTCAACAATCCTTTAGAACCTAGGTAGATAATAGCAACTTGCTTCTCTACTGGAACTGGAGCGTACTGACCCTGCTTTAGGATCTCCACATTACGCTTACCTTTTTCAAGAACGTTCATGGTAGCAGCATCAAGGTCAGAACCGAACTTGGCAAATGCCTCCAACTCACGGTACTGTGCTTGGTCAAGCTTCAATGTACCTGCAACTTTCTTCATCGACTTGATCTG
>CAYWET010000049.1:0-27716 GCA_964457245.1 uncultured Chryseobacterium sp.
AAAACTCGGTTCGCGCCCCGCGTCAATATCGGCCTTGCGCTGCTTTTCCTTCCAAACTCGCTTACGCTCACGATTAAGTTCAAAAACAAGAGCATCTTCGTTGATGCCTGCAATGTTATACTTGACTGAAAGCGTGTGGAATTTTGCTACATACTGATTCCGTACTATTGGATCATCAATTTTTGCAATCGTATGGATTACATCTCGTTGAGCCGTTGCGATTTTTAACGGGTCGTCACCAGCGGTCAACATAGCCTGCTCAGCTTTGAACCAAATGAAATCTTGAGTATTCGACTGAATGAATTCTCTCAATTCATCCTCATCCATCTTTCTTGAGAATGAATCGGGATCTTCACCATCAGGAAACAAAAGTGCTTTCAGGCTAATTCCTTGTTCGAGCATCAACTCAACTCCTCGGTTTGAAGCACTAATTCCAGCCGAGTCACCATCATACATAATGGTAATATTATTCGTGTAGCGCTTGATGAGGCGGATCTGCTCTACCGTGAGGCTGGTTCCAGAACTGGCCACCACGTTGTGGATGCCCGCTTGGTGCAGCGAGATCACATCGGTGTAACCCTCCACCACAAAGCAGTTGTCCTGCTTGATGATCTCGCCCTTGGCTTGGTAAATGCCGTAAACGATCTTGCTCTTGTGGTACACGTCCGTCTCAGGGCTGTTGATGTACTTGGCAACCTTTTTGTCGTTGCGAAGCGTTCTTCCGCCAAAGGCGATCACGCGGCCAGAAAGGTTGTGAATCGGGAACATCACACGACCTTTGAAACGGTCAAGCAACTTGTCATCGCGCTCCAAACACAGGCCAGAATCAACCAGATATTTCTTGTTGTACTGCGCTTCCAACGCCTTGTTTCCGAACGAATCGTAACGGTCGAAACAGTAACCCAATTCGAACTTCTCAATCGTTTCTTGCGAGAACCCGCGCTCTTTGAAATAGCTTAGACCAATGGCCTGACCTTCCTCCGTTTTCAGCAAATTGGAAGTGAACGTTTTCTGCGCAAAACCGAGCACCAACAACAGACTTTCGCGCGCATTCTGCTCCGCGATCTGCTCATCGGTCTGCTCCTCTTCTTCAACCTCTATGTTGTACTTCTTGGCCAGAAAACGCAGCGCCTCAGGGTAGGTCATCTGCTCGTGATCCATAATGAAATTCACGGAATTACCACCCTTTCCGCACCCGAAACACTTGTAAATTCCCTTGGCGGGCGAAACGCTGAACGAAGGCGTTTTCTCGTTATGGAATGGACACAGCCCCCACATATTCGTGCCCTTCTTTTTCAGGTGCACAAAATCGCCCACAACCTCCTCCACACGGGCCGTTTCAAAAATCTGCGCTATGGTTTCCTGCGGAATCAAAAGGGCGTTAAAGTTAACCCAAACAGAAGGCTTTTGCAGACCGAGTTTTGAACAATTCGGGCGTTACCCCGCATTGTGCGCGAGCCGTAGGCTGAGGCCCTCGAAGCCCACAGGGACGGCCAACGCTGTACCCTTCGTTGTCCTTCGATACAATTTCGATTTCATCGAAATCACTCAGGATGACACTCAGGGTACGCAATCACACGGTAAAGTATAGTGGCATCCCGAAAAACGGGGTCGGGCTTTCCACGCTACACGGTAGCCAGCTACAATCCCTAACGCATGCCATCCGCAAACCTTAGCCGTCATTTCGACCGAAGTGGAGAAGTCTAAGGTTGTGGAAATAGATTCCTCGGCTACGCAAGCTCCGCTCGGAATGACAAACAGAAACGCTTACACAACAATGTTCACAATTCGCTTCGGCACCACAATAACCTTCTTAGGTGTAGCACCTTCCAAGCGTTGCTGTACTTCCTCGTTGGCAAGCACATATTGCTCAACCTCTTCTTTTCCCATGGTGGCTGGAAGTTCCAAGTTCAAGCGTGTTTTACCGTTGAAGCTGATCGGATAAGAAATGCTGTCCTCTACCAAGTAGTTTTCGTTAAAAGCTGGATACTCCGCAAACGTGATGCTTTCTGTATGACCAAGCCTTGACCATATCTCCTCACAGATGTGAGGTGCGTAGGTTGAAACAACCACTGTTAACGGCTCCAGAATTGCGCGCTTGTTACACTTGAGATCATTAAGTTCATTCACACAGATCATGAACTGGCTGACGCACGTGTTGAACGACAACCGCTCGATGTCTTCCTGCACCTTTTTGATGGTGGCGTGCAGCGCTTTCAGTTCTTTCTTGGTCGGTTCTTCATCAGAAACCGTGAACTTGTCTTCTTCTTGGAACATATTCCAGAATTTCTTCAGAAAGCGCGAAACGCCTTCAATTCCGTTGGTATTCCACGGCTTGGCATCTTCCAACGGACCAAGGAACATCTCGTACAAGCGAAGTGTGTCGGCTCCGTAGCGTGCAATTACATCGTCTGGGTTCTGAACATTGTACTTCGATTTGGACATCTTCTCGATTTCCCAACCGCAGATGTATTTGCCATCCTCAAGAATGAACTCGGCATTCTTGTACTCATCACGCCAATTCTTGAATGCTTTTGTGTCCAACTCATCATTGCTGACGATGTTCACATCAACGTGAAGTGCAGCCGTATCGTAGTCGTTTTTTAATCCATTTGAAACAAATTTTCCCGAAGCTTTGTCTCGATAAACGAAGTTTGAACGCCCTTGAATCATCCCCTGATTCACCAACTTCTTAGCGGGTTCGTCAAACGGTAAATAGCCAAGGTCTTTCAAGAATTTGGTCCAGAAACGCACATACAACAAGTGGCCTGTTGCGTGTTCCGCGCCACCTGCGTAGTAATCCACATTTTCCCAATATTTCAATGCTTCTTCTCCGCAGAATGCCTCATCATTCTTCGGATCCATATAACGCAGATAGTACCAGCTACTCCCCGCCCAACCTGGCATGGTTGAAAGTTCAATCGGGTAACCTTCTCCATTCGGAACAACGGTTTCTTTTTCAGGATCCCAGTTCCAGTTTTCGGCATTGCCTAAAGGTGGGTCGCCAGCTTCGGTTGGAAGGTATTTTTCCACTTCAGGCAATTCCAGCGGTAACTTGTTGATCGGATACGGCACACCATCCTTGTAGTAGATCGGAATCGGTTCACCCCAATAGCGTTGGCGGCCAAACACCGCATCTCGCTGACGGTAGTTGATCTTACCTTCTCCAATGCCTTTTTCTTCCAACTTCGCGATAGCCGCCTTGATGGCATCTTTCACTTTCATTCCGTTCAGGAAATCGGAGTTCATTAGGATGCCGTCTTTGCTTTCGTTGGCTTCCTCTTCGAGGTTGCTTCCCTCAATTACCGCAGGAATCGGAATACCGAAGTGCTTTGCGAAATTCCAGTCGCGCTGGTCGCCACTTGGCACGGCCATAACTGCACCTGTTCCATAACCAGCTAACACGTAATCTCCTATCCAGATCGGAATCGGCTCTCCCGAAAATGGATGAACCGCATAAGCTCCCGTGAAAGCACCAGAAATGGTTTTCACATCAGCCATTCGCTCTCGCTCCGACTTGGCTTTTGCTTGTTGAATGTATGCTTCAACTTCAGCTTTTTGCTCTGCTGTCGTAATCTGATCAACCAACTCGTGCTCTGGCGCCAACGTCATGAACGTTACTCCGAAAATGGTGTCAGGTCTGGTGGTGAAAACTTCGATTTTGGCATCGTGATCTTTCACATCAAAATGAATGGATGCACCTTCAGAACGACCGATCCAATTGCGCTGCTGCTCCTTCAAGCTTTCGCTCCAATCAATCCCATCCAATCCATCTAACAAACGTTGCGAGTAAGCGGTGATTCGCATACTCCATTGCTTCATCAGCTTACGCTCCACTGGGTGTCCGCCTCGTTCAGAAACACCGTCTTTCACTTCATCGTTAGCTAGAACAGTTCCCAAGGCAGGACACCAGTTCACAAATGCTTCACTGAGGTACGCGATTCGGTAATTCAATAGTGTTGTCTGCTGCTTTGCTTCTTCCCAAGAATTCCATTCATCAGCTGTGAACAAAGGTGTTTCATCGCAATGCGCATTCACATCCTTGTTTCCGCGTTGCTCAAACTCTTTGACCAATCGCGAGATCGGCCGCGCCTCATCCGCATTCTTGCAATACCACGCATCGAACAATTGAAGGAAGATCCATTGCGTCCATTTGTAGTACGATGGGTCAGATGTCCGTACCTCGCGATCCCAATCGAAACTGAACCCGATGTTGTCCATCTGCCTGCGGAACGTGTCGATGTTCTTCACGGTCGTAATCGCAGGATGCGTTCCTGTCTGGATAGCGTACTGCTCAGCAGGCAACCCGAACGAATCGTAACCCATCGGATGCAGCACATTAAAACCCTTCAATCGTTTGTAGCGCGCATACACATCTGAAGCAATGTAGCCCAGCGGATGACCTACATGCAGCCCCGCACCAGACGGATATGGGAACATATCAAGCACATAATATTTAGGCTTATCGGAGTTGTTTTCCGCTTTAAATGTCTTGTTCTCGGCCCAATACTGCTGCCACTTTTTCTCAATCTTCTCAGGATGATACTGCATGCCTTTGTTTTTAGAAGCCGCGAAGTTAACGATCAGGTCTTCTTAAATCACGTTAAAGCGGTCTTTCTCGGCACGCAAAAAGTGTAATTTAGCCCGACTTCAAACGCATGGCAACAGCAGAGGAAAGAGCACACAAGCAGCAGATTTGGCGAAGTAATGTCACGGCCGTGGTCAGTATTTCGTTGGTACTTTTCATGCTTGGTTTGCTGGGGCTTATTCTGCTTTACGCGAATGCGCTTTCGGGTTACGTGAAGGAGAACATCGGCTTTACCATTTACATGAAGGATGGGGCTAAGGAAGTTGACATTCTTCAGTTTCAGAAGTTCCTGGATGCATCTGATTTTGTGCGCAGCACCGAGTATGTTTCTAAAGAAGAAGCTGCGGAATACTTGCAGGAAACGCTGGGCGAAGACTTCGTGGGATTTATGGGTTACAACCCGCTGAAGCGTTCCATCGATGTGAAGATCAAATCGGATTTCGCTACGGATGATGGCATTGTTGACATAAAATCTGATCTGTTGAAAAACCAGATGATCTACGAGATCGACTATCCTGTTGATCTGATTCGTGTGATCAATCGCAACGTTCGCAAAGCAGGAATTGTGATTCTTGTTTTCTGCGGATTGCTTTCGCTCATTGCTATTTCATTAATCAACAACAACATTAGATTGTCGGTTTACTCAAAACGCTTTCTGATCAATTCCATGAAGTTGGTGGGAGCAACGCAGGGTTTCATCCGCAAGCCATTTGTGATTGAAGGCGTTGTGAGAGGTGTAATCGGAGCGGTGGTTGCCATCGCGCTTTTGGCGGGCGTCATTTACCTCGCCAATCAGAACATTCCAGAATTATTCGGTTTGGATGATGTGGAGATTGTGTCAACGCTTTTTGGAGCGGTGCTAGCGCTTGGTCTCATCATTTCATTCCTTTCCACGACATTTGCAGTTAGAAAATACCTGCGGTTGAACGCAGACGAACTTTATTATTGATATGGCTCAAGAAGCAAACAGCGAACGTGCATTCGCATTCGGAAAAGAGAATTACATCATTTGTGGTGTTGGATTTTTGTGCATCGTTTTAGGATTCATCCTGATGGCAGGTGGCGGTTCTGAAGACCCGAACGTGTTCAGCGAAGAGATTTTCAGCACACGGAGAATTACCGTTGCACCACTTGTGGTTTTGTTGGGTTTCGCCATCGAGATCATTGGCATCATGTACCCATCCAAAACCAAATAAATGGGTTTTTGGGAAGCCCTGATTCTGGGTATCATTCAAGGTCTTACCGAATTTCTTCCTGTAAGTAGTAGTGGCCACCTCGAATTGGGCAAGGCCATTTTTGGCGACAATAGCGTTCCTGAGGAAAGTCTGTTGTTTACGGTTGTGGTTCATGCCGCCACAGCTTTGAGTACCGTTGTGATCTTCAGAAAAGACATCCTTCAAATTCTGAAAGGTCTGTTTCAATTCAAACGAAACGAAGAGAGCGAGTTCTCAGTCAAGATCATTATTTCGATGATTCCCGCTGCCATCATCGGTATTGTGTTCGATGAGCAGATTGAAGCGCTATTCAGCAAGAACGTTTTGCTGGTCGGTTCCATGTTGATTGTTACTGGATTGCTGTTATTCCTTGCCGATAAGGCGAAGAACACGAGCAAGGATGTCAGTTTTATGAATGCTTTGATTGTGGGAGTATCTCAGGCCATTGCTATTCTTCCAGGCATCAGTCGTTCTGGAGCAACTATTTCAACTTCTGTTTTGCTAGGAATTGACCGAGACAAAGCCGCCCGATTCTCATTCTTGATGGTTGTGCCATTGATTCTTGGAAAGATTGCCAAGGATATTTTAGATGGTGCCTTGACAGGAGATTTCGTGAATTCCATGCCATTAGTTGTTGGGTTTACTGGTGCTTTTGTTGCTGGATTGGCAGCCTGCCAATTGATGATCTCGTTGGTCAAGAAATCCCAGTTACGGTATTTCTCTTATTACTGTTTTGTGGTTGGTGCAATCTCCATTGTCATCGCCATTATGCCTAGCTAATCGGTTTGGATTCATTGAATTTTAAGGAGGGTGAGGTACTGCTTTTCGATAAAGCACTGCGTAAATCGTCTTTCTCGGTTGTCAATCGTGCGCGCGGAATCATCAAGCGAAAGCTGAAGGTAAAGAACATTAAGGTTGGGCATGCTGGAACGTTAGATCCATTGGCAACTGGTTTGCTGGTTATCTGCACAGGCAAGAAAACCAAGACCATCACGACTATTCAAGACGCGGAAAAGGAATACACCGGCACCATCACGTTAGGGGGAACAACGCCATCTTACGATCTTGAGTCTGAAATTGATCAGATGTTCCCAACGGGACATATTACCGAAGAAATGATTCGCGAAGCGGCCGAATCTTTTATTGGCGAATACGACCAAATGCCACCTATTTTCTCGGCCAAACAAGTGGATGGAAAGCGCGCTTACGACCTAGCTAGAAAAGGCAAGGAAGTGAAGCTGAATCCGAAGCGAATTGCCATTCGAGAATTTGAAATCACAGAGATCAGAAACAACGACAAGCTGGAAGTTGATTTCCGAGTTTCCTGTTCGAAGGGAACCTACATTCGCTCTTTAGCGCACGACTTTGGAAAGGAACTCAAATCTGGCGGACATTTATCCGCATTGCGTAGAACAAGAATCGGAGATTTCTGCGTGGATGACGCCATTACCGTAGAGCAATTTCAGTTCCTTTTGTTCGGGGACGAAACCGATTCATTGCGAAGCTGAATTGCAAGCACACTTTTCTTAAATTCGCAGCCGCCTAAAAATGGGCCCGTAAGCTCAAAACAAACACTATGAAATTATCACAATTTAAATTTGAAATTCCTCAGGAACTGATTGCGTATCATCCAACAGACGACCGCGAGGAAAGTAGGTTAATGGTTCTTAACCGAAAAGAAGGAACCATCGAGCACAAAACGTTCAAGGATGTGCTTGATTATTTTGATGATGGCGATGCCATGATGCTGAACAACACGCGGGTTTTTCCTGCGCGATTGATCGGTAAGAAAGAGAAAACTGAAGCGAAGATTGAGGTTTTCCTGCTTCGCGAATTGAACAGAGAAAGCCTTCTTTGGGATGTTTTGGTTGATCCTGCAAGAAAGATCAGAATCGGAAACAAGTTGTATTTCGGAGAAGACGACAGCTTGGTTGCTGAGGTAATCGATAACACCACTTCGAGAGGAAGAACGCTTCGTTTCTTGTTTGACGGAACGCACGATGAGTTCAAGAAGACCATTTTTGATATGGGCGAAACTCCGCTTCCGAAATACATTAAGCGTGAGGCTGAGCCAGAAGACGAGGAGCGTTACCAAACGGTTTTCGCGAAGCATGAGGGCGCGGTTGCTGCTCCAACGGCTGGACTTCACTTCAGCAAGCAGTTGCTAAAACGTCTTGAATTGAAAGGGGTGAATTTTGCAGAGTTGACACTACATGTTGGACTTGGAACATTCCGCCCTGTTGAAGTGGAAGACCTTACCAAGCACAAGATGGACAGCGAGCAGTTGTTCATTCCTCAGGAAGCGTGCGATATTGTAAACGCGGCCAAAGATGCCAAGAAGAAGGTTTGCGCAGTTGGTACCACAACGGTTAGAGCTGCCGAAACTTCGGTAAGTACAATCGGACATATGAAACCGTATGAGGGATGGACAAACAAGTTCATTTTTCCTCCTTATGACTTCCATGTTCCAAACTGCATGATTACCAATTTCCACATGCCGCAGTCAACGTTGTTGATGATGATCGCTGCATTCGCTGGATACGATTTTATGCGTGAGGCTTACGACCAAGCAATTAAAGAGAAATATCGTTTCTACTCTTATGGAGATGCGATGTTGATTCTTTAATTAGAACGAAATCCATTAAAAAAGGCGCAACCGTTGGTTGCGCCTTTTTTGTGTCCGAATGTTTGCAAATCAGAAATTCACAAACTGCTCTACGTCTTTCTTCGTGACGGTTTTTCCTGAAAGGATGACCAACCGCTCTACCACGTTTCGGAGTTCTCGGATGTTACCTGTCCAATTGTAGTTCCGAAGTTCTTTGATGGCCGCGTCATCTATCGACTTCTTGGCAACTCCTTGCTCGTCACAGATCATTCCAAGGAAATGGTCCACCAACAACGGAATGTCATCTTTTCTATCATTCAAGGCTGGAACCTGAATTAGAATGACGCCTAAGCGGTGGTAAAGATCCTCTCTGAATCGGCCCTCTTCAATCTCTTTTCGCAAGTCTTTATTCGTTGCCGCAACCACACGCACATCCACCTGAATCTCTTTCTCCCCTCCTACTCTGGAAATCTTGTTCTCCTGCAACGCACGCAATACTTTTGCCTGCGCAGATAGGCTCATATCTCCAATTTCATCCAAGAAAAGTGTTCCACCAGAAGCCGTTTCGAAGTTTCCTTTCTTCTGCTTTACAGCCGATGTAAACGCACCTTTTTCATGACCGAATAGCTCACTTTCAATCAATTCTGATGGAATAGCTGCGCAGTTCACTTCCACCATTGGACCATCTGAACGACCACTTTTCTCATGCAGCGCACGCGCCACCAATTCTTTACCTGTTCCATTTGGTCCCGTGATGAGAACGCGAGCATCGGTTGGAGCCACTTTCTCAATCATGTCTTTGACCTTGACGATGCCAGCAGATTCTCCAATCATTTCATAATTCTTGCTGACTTTCTTGCGAAGCTTTTTCGTTTCAGCAACAATCTCCGTTCTATCAAGCGCGTTTCGAACAGAAACCAACAGGCGATTCAGGTCAAGTGGTTTGGGAATGTAATCGTAAGCACCTGTTTTCAGTAGGTCGACTGCGGTTTCAATATCTCCATGGCCAGATATCATAACAACTGGTGTGTCCGGAGCGAGAAGCATGATTCTATCCAATACTTCGGTGCCGTCCATCTTCGGCATTTTGATGTCGCAAAGAATCACGTCATACTTGCCGCCTTTTACCTTGACCACACCAGACAGACCATCTTCAGCTTCGTCAACAGTAAATTTCTCGTACTCTAGAATCTCGCGTATCGCATTGCGGATACTTCTCTCGTCATCAATAATCAGAATCTTAGCCATTTTGGTGGGTTTTAATGGTTCTCAAAAATAGAAAGTCAGGCAAATCAGATGCGGTTTTCCAATGCTCTGTGCAGCACGCCTTCCTTCAACGCATAGCTTGAAAGCAATAACCTTTCCAAACCACAATTTTCCAACATCCATTGTACGAAATACGATGCCAAATGGATGGTATCGACACGCATTTCAACCAATCCAGGAATAGCTTTTCGAGTGCCATAATCAGCCGCAATAAGCTTTTGATGGAGTGAACCAAGTTTCGTCAGATCAAACTCTTCACAAACCACAGAGTTGGCGAATTTATCCGAGCCATCTTCAGCCCAGATCATCTCAATAAAACTGTCGAAACTACCAGAAGAGCCAATCAAGGTTTTGACGCCATGTCGCTGGCATTCTGATTTCAACTCTACTAATCGCTCATTGAAGAGAGCGTCCAAATTCTCAAAGTCGGTTTGAGTCAACGGGTCACTCGGCTCGAGCATTTGAAGAATGCGGGAAATTCCCAGCATGTAACTCTTCTTCCAAAGCACTCCTGAGTTATCGGCAATGATGAATTCTGTGCTACCACCGCCAATGTCCATAACGACCATTGGTTCTTTCTCAAACTTCACAGCGAGATCAACGCCCTCGTAGATCAACTGTGCTTCCTCATCGCCATCGATCACATTGATTTCCAAACCGAGTTCGGATTTCACTTCCTCAACGAAAACATGACCGTTGGATGTGCTTCGAATTCCCGAAGTAGCGAAAGCAAATGTCTTATCGCATTTATGCTCCGAAATGATCTCTAGATATTCGGCCAAAGCCTTTTTACCACGCGCCATCGGCCCACGCTGAAGCAAGCCTTTGGTCATGGCTCCTTCACCGATCTTGACCGCAATTTTAGTATTAAAAACAGATTGATGATGGCGGTTGTCGTCCACATCCACAATCAGCAGATTGAACGTATTTGTACCAAGGTCGATTACCGCAATCCGCATCGGCTCAATGGTATCGAAGCCATTTCCACAACTCCTTGTACGAAATCTTCTTTCCGTACATCAGAATTCCTGTGCGGTAGATACGTCCAGCCAACCATGTTGTGGCAATGAATCCAGCAATTAACAGCGTCATTGATAGCGCTATTTCCCAGTACGGAACGCCAAACGGAATCCGAACCATCATGATGATGGGTGATGTAAACGGAATCATGGACAACCAAAATGACATGGTGCTTTCTGGGTTATTGATAACCACTTGCGCCATTACAAACGAGAAGATGATCGGAATGGTAATCGGCAGCATGAATTGCTGCGAATCTGCTTCGTTATCTACCGCAGAACCAACTGCCGCAAATAGCGCGCTGTAAATCAAATATCCACCAAGGAAATAGAACAAGAAACTCCCCAATATCACTGGGAAATTGATCATGTCAATGTTCTTGAACAGCTCGTTTACTGCTGCTTCGTTCAGTTGTGCTTCGGCAACTTCCTCCGATTCTGGCGCAAGCGATTGCGTTCCAGACATCGCTTCTTCGATACTTGTTCCTTGCTCTTGCTTCGCGAAATGTTGCTGAACCAAGGTTTGACTACCAGAAATCAGCGTTGATGAAAGCACCACCCAAAGCAAAAACTGCGTGAGTCCGACCAATGCAATTCCGATGATCTTTCCCATCATCAGCTCAAATGGCTTTACCGATGATATGATGACTTCGATGATCCGATTGGTTTTCTCTTCGATCACGCCACGCATTACCTGAACTCCGTAAAGGAAGATGAACATATAAATCAGAATGCCGCTGAACAGGCCAACAATCATACTTAGCTCGGTATTTGCTTTGCTTTCCTCGCCAACTTCATCCAGCTTGGTGGTCATCAATTTGATGTTGGTCTTGGCGGCTTCCATCCTTGCTTGATCAATGCCCGATTTCGCCAGTTTGAACTTCTCAATATCGTTCTCCAGCGTATTCTCTATGTAGCGGATTACATTGATTCCTGGCTGCTTATCATAGATCAACTGAACACCTGCTGGCGTGGTCATGATCTTCTTGTGGATGAACAAAACCGCGTCAATATCCTCGCTATCCATCATTTGGTTTTTAGCCGTATCGAGCGGCATGCCCAATGCTGGAAAGTGGAAATGAATCTTGTCGGTGTCTTCCATTCGCTCATGGAAAAGCATGCTGTCATCAATGACCAGAATGTTAGCATTGTCTTCCTCGTTCATAGCCAACCAAACAGGCACAATGAACAATGCGGCCATCAGAACAGGTCCAAGAATGGTCATGATAATGAACGACTTCTTCCGAACGCGCGTCAGGTACTCACGCTGTATGATCAACCCGATCTTGTTCATGCCGTTTGCTTTTGTTCGTTGTAGCGTTCCACCGCCTCAATGAAAATATCGTTCATGCTCGGAATCACTTCCTTGAAACCTGTCACTTCCACAGTCCGCATGATGTTGCCTAGCAACTGATTTGTTGTTGCGCCATTTACCAATCGCACGGTTGCATCCATGTGATCGTCTTCTGGCCCGTGTTCTATCAACTCACCATACGTTCCAAGCGAACTTCCAAGTTGCATCATAGAACCTTTAAAATCGATGTTGTAGGTCTGTGTTCTGAAGCGATTTCTGATTTCACCGACTTCTCCATGAAGAATAACACGAGAGTTATTGATGAGTGCAATATGGTCGCACAATTCCTCTACCGAACCCATGTTGTGAGTAGAGAAAATGATGGTTGTTCCCTTCTTTTTCAGTTCGAGGATTTCCGACTTGATGAGGTTGGTATTGATCGGGTCGAAACCACTGAAAGGCTCATCTAGAATCAACAGTTTAGGTTCATGAAGCACAGTTACAATGAACTGTACTTTCTGCGCCATTCCCTTCGAAAGCTCTTCGACTTTTTTATTCCACCAAGCCTCAATACCGAATTTCTCAAACCAATATTTGAGTTTTTGGAGCGCCTCTTTTTTGGTCAATCCTTTGAGCTGACATAAGTAAAGCGCCTGCTCACCAACCTTCATCTTCTTGTAGAGACCACGCTCTTCTGGCAAATAGCCGATTTCTTGAAGATGCTTTTGCTCCAACCTTTCTCCATTGAACCATAGGCTTCCAGTATCCGGACCAGTAATCTGGTTGATGATTCGAATGAATGTGGTTTTCCCAGCACCGTTCGGACCAAGAAGCCCAAAAATGGAACCCTGCGGAACTTCAACACTAATGTTCTCAATGGCCACATGACCTGCATAGGCCTTGCTCACATTTTCAGCACGAAAAATTGAATTTTGACTCAAAGCGCTAAGCGTTCTTAGTTGTGAAAGTAGTCTTTCATTTTATCGAAGAAACTCTTCTCGCCCTTTCCTGGATCTGGTTTGAAGTTTTCAGAATCGCGAAGTGCTTCCAAAGCTTTCTTCTCGTCCTTGCTCAGCTTCTTTGGAATCCAAACGTTTGTATGAACGAGGATATCTCCTTTTTGTCCGTAATCAAGATCTGGAAGTCCTTTTCCGCGCAAGCGAAGTAGCTTTCCGCTCTGCGTTCCAGCATCCACTTTAATCCGTGCTTTTCCTTCAATGGTTGGAACCTCCACAGATGTTCCCAACGCAGCATCAATGAAACTGACATACAGCTCGTAATGAAGGTTGTTCCCATCACGCTTCAATAGCGGATGCTCTTCTTCTTCAACCAACACGATAAGATCACCAGGAACACCACCTTTCGCGCCAGCATTTCCTTTTCCACGAACGGAAAGCTGCATCTCGTTTCCAACTCCAGCAGGAATTTTCACTTCGATAACTTCCTCACCTTTCACGATTCCATCGCCATAGCACGCGGTACACTTGTGCGCAATGGTGCTTCCTTGCCCGTTACACGAAGGACACGTTGAAGAGGTTTGCATCTGACCAAGCGGTGTATTCATCACACGCGTTACCTGACCACGACCACCGCACGTTTGACATGTGCTCATTTGACCGTCTTCAGCACCTGTTCCGCTACATTTTTTACAGCTTACGTACTTGTTGACCTTCAGCTTTTTCGTCACGCCATTGGCCACCTCATCCAGCGTCAACTTCACGCGAACGCGAAGATTTGAACCACGGTTTACGCGAGTTCTGCGGCCACCGCCACCAAATCCTCCGCCTCCACCAAAGGCTCCTCCGAAGATGTCTCCGAACTGGCTGAAGATGTCATCCATTGACATGCCGCCACCTCCGAAGCCACCGCCTCCGAAACCGCCATTTCCGCTCATTCCAGCATGGCCGAATTGGTCATAACGTGCTTTCTTATCGTCATTGCTGAGCACCTCATAAGCCTCAGCAGCTTCCTTGAATTTCTCTTCGGCCTCCGAATCTCCAGGGTTTTTATCTGGATGATATTTGACCGCCATTTTGCGGTAAGCCTTCTTTATCTCGGCTGCCGTTGCGCCTTTGCTGACGCCCAATACATCGTAATAATCTCGTTTTGCCATTGTTCTGCGTTTACGAGCCTACGACAACTTTCGCGAAGCGAATTACCTTATCGTTGAGGAAATAGCCTTTCTCAATTTCGTCTACCACCTTGCCTTTCATGTCTTCGCTTGGTGCTGGAATTTGCGTAATCGCTTCGTGAATCTCCGAATCGAACACTTCACCTTTCGCCTCCATTGGCTTCAAGCCTTTGTGTTCCAATTCCTTCACCAATTTATGATAGATAAGCTCTACGCCTTCCTTCACACTTGGCACGTCCTCGGCCGTTTCCATGTTGGTTCTGGCCCGCTCAAAGTCATCGATAATCGGAAGAAGAAGCTTGAACACATCCTCTCCAGCAGATTTCATCAGATCCAATCTTTCCTTGGCGGTTCTGCGCCTGAAATTCTCGAACTCCGAGTACAATCTCAGATACTTGTCGTTCAGTTGGTTATATTGTTCCTGAAGTTCTTGAACTGGGTCTTTCTTCTCCACCGTTTCTTGCTGTTCAGCAGCCTCTTCCGAAGCTTTCACTTCTTCGTTTTCCTGTTCAACTACTTCTTTTTCCTTCTTGTTGCTCATAATCAATAATTCTGTCAGCCGCCTACATCAAATAACTTGCCTCAGCCCGTGTTTGGACAAATTGGCAGAAAAATGGCCGTCTCAGGCGGCCGCAAAAGTAAAAAAGGCAGGATGTCGTCCTGCCTTTCTCTGTTTTATTCTTTTCGTATTTGATTATTGAGCCACCAGCTTCTGCAATTCTGCATGAAGATTGGCACCTCTCAAACCTTTCGCGAGGATGATTCCGTTCTCATCAATCAGATAATTGGCAGGAATTGAACGCACACCATATGTAGCTGCGCCAGCACTGTTCCAGCCTTGAAGATCACTCACATTCGTCCAATCCAATCCATCTTGTTTAACGGCATTAACCCAAGCCTCTTGGCTTTTATCCAATGACACACCGTAAACCTCAAACCCTTTCGCACTCTTGAACTTGGCGGTTTTGAATTTTTGATACGCTTGAACCACATTCGGATTTTCCATTCTACATGGACGACACCAAGATGCCCAGAAGTCAATCAGAACCACTTTTCCGCGTAGCGAAGAAAGCGACACCCACTTTCCAGACGGATCTTGAAACTTCATATCTGGAGCTTCATCTCCGATGTTCAAACCGACTTTTGCTTCGTTAGTGGCTTTAACGTCTTTATCACCGCCAGCATAAACGGTTGTTCCAACAACTGTAAGCGCAAGCGCAACGATGAATCCTATATTTTTCATGGTGATGTTTTGTACAAATTTAAAATTGGCGAGTTATTCTCGGCTCATCAAAAACCAACAACCGTACCGATTTTGAAGTAGAACGAATTACAAACGCTTAATGTTCGCTCCAATAGCGTTCAGACGCGTGTCGATGTTTTGATAACCGCGATCGATCTGCTCGATATTATGAATCAAGCTCTTGCCATCAGCCGATAGTGCTGCAATCAAAAGTGAAACCCCAGCACGGATATCAGGACTGGTCATCTGAATCCCACGCAATTCAACTTGATGGTCCATTCCAATCACGGTTGCTCTGTGCGGATCGCAAAGAATGATCTTCGCGCCCATATCAATCAATTTATCCACGAAGAACAAACGGCTTTCAAACATCTTTTGATGAATGAGTACGCTTCCTTTTGCTTGAATTGCGGTGACCAGAACAATACTCAAAAGGTCTGGCGTAAATCCTGGCCAAGGCGCATCAGCTACGGTCAAAATGGAACCATCAATGAACGACTCGATTTCGTAATGGTCTTGAGCTGGAATGTAGAGATCATCGCCTCGCAACTCCATCTCTATTCCAAGTCTTCTGAAGATGGTTGGAATAAGACCCAGATCATCATAACTCACATCCTTGATGGTGATTTCCGATTTCGTCATCGCAGCTAAACCAATGAACGAACCGATCTCAATCATATCTGGCAAACAACGATGGTCCGTTCCTCCCAATTCCTTCACACCATCGATAATGAGCATGTTAGACCCAACGCCCGAAATCTTGGCGCCCATTCGGTTCAGCATTTTGCAAAGCTGCTGTAGGTAAGGCTCACAAGCTGCGTTGTAAATGGTCGTTCGTCCTTCGGCCATTACTGCGGCCATTACAATGTTTGCCGTTCCGGTTACAGATGCCTCGTCAAGAAGCATGTAGCAGCCTTTCAGATTACCTTCAACCTTATAGAATTGCTCTTCCGCCAAATACTCAAAATTGGCACCAAGTTTTTGAAAGCCTATGAAGTGCGTATCCAACCTTCTACGGCCGATCTTATCGCCACCAGGCTGTGGAATGTAGCCCTTACCGAATCGCGCAAGCATCGGGCCCACAACCATGATAGAGCCTCTAAGTCCAGAACCTTTCTGTTTGAATTTCTCAGAATGCAAATATTCTAGATCAACATTATCAGCTTGGAACTCGTAAGAATCCTCACTTAGCTGATTGACCTTAACGCCAAGATCACGAAGTAGGTCAATGAGTTTATTGACATCGCGAATGTTCGGAATGTTAGAAATGGTGACCTTCTCTGGTGTGAGAAGTACCGCGCAGAGTATCTGTAAAGCTTCGTTTTTGGCACCCTGGGGAACCAGTTCGCCTTTTAATCTGTTTCCTCCAATGATCTCAAATGATGCCATGCTTAGTTTCTTCTGCGATTGTTATTCTTCTTGCGCTTTCGTCCTTTACGCTGACGGTTGTTATTGTTGTTACTGCGAGTAGCTGGATCGATCAGATCTTTTGAGTCTGTCAACTCAACTTCAGCAGGAACATCGATTTTCCCGCCAGATAATTCTCTCAGATCTTTCTTGATAACCCGATCATCAACTGAATCGCGATTCCAGTTCAGGTAAGCACGCTTCATCATGTTGGCCACTGCAACCCCCATTTTGGTGCGTTCTTCTGTGTTTTCTTCCTCGCCAACCTTCTTGATCATCTGCTCGATTACCCGACCATAATGACGATAAGCAATCTCATTTTCAGGGTAAGGAATTCGGTCTGGACCTGTTTCGAAATCTTCACGAAGTGGTTTCGGAAATGGAGAATCAACGTCCAAATCAAAATCGGAAATGATGAACATGTGATCCCAAAGCTTGTGCGTAAGATCTTCGTTGTTCTTCAATGATGGATTTACCTGCCCCATCACTTTGATAATCGATTTTGCTGCACGATTGCGTTCGTCCCTATCTGCAATGGTCTTGGCATATTCGATCATCTTCTGAATGTTGCGACCGTATTCTGGAATCTGCATCAGCTCGCGAGCCGTGTTGTATTCCATTTGTATTCCTTCCTCCAAATTCATGTCTTGTTCTAAATACGCTGACAAAATAAAAAAAGTACTTACCGAAAATGCGAAAGCCCCACAATGGGGGCTTTCATCATTAAATCTTAACGTTTCTTAGTAACGATAGTACTCTGGCTTGTAAGGTCCTTCTACGGTAACGCCAATGTATTCTGCTTGATCTTCGGTAAGCACTTCAAGTTCAACACCGATTTTCTCCAAGTGAAGTTTGGCAACTTTCTCATCCAAATGCTTTGGAAGCATGTAAACCTTGTTCTCGTAAGCATCCGTGTTTGTCCAAAGCTCCAACTGTGCCAATGTTTGGTTAGTGAAAGAGTTAGACATTACGAAAGAAGGGTGGCCAGTAGCACATCCCAAGTTTACCAAACGACCTTCGGCAAGCACGATAATGTCGTTTCCATTCACATTGTAAAGGTCAACCTGTGGCTTGATCTCCGTTTTAGAATCTCCATGAGTCTTGTTCAACCAAGCCATGTCAATTTCATTATCGAAGTGACCGATGTTGCAAACGATCGTTTTGTCTCCCATTGCTTCGAAATGCTCGCCTCGAATAATGTTGTAGTTACCAGTTGCAGTAACGACAATATCAGCTCTAGAAACTGCATTTTTCATGCTCTTCACCTCAAATCCGTCCATTGCCGCTTGTAGCGCACAGATTGGATCGATCTCAGTAACAATAACACGAACACCTGCACCGCGAAGTGAAGCTGCAGAACCTTTACCTACATCTCCGTAACCAGCAACAACCGCTACTTTACCAGCAAGCATTACGTCAGTTGCTCTGCGAATTGCGTCAACCAAAGATTCTTTACAACCGTACTTGTTATCGAACTTCGACTTAGTAACTGAATCGTTGATATTGATAGCTGGAATTGGCAACGTGCCTTTCTTCATTCGCTCATAAAGACGGTGTACACCAGTTGTTGTCTCCTCTGACAATCCTTTGATGTCTTTCACCAACTCAGGGAATCTGTCAAGAACCATGTTTGTAAGATCACCACCATCATCCAAGATCATGTTCAATGGTTGTCCTCCTTCAAAGGCAAAAAGTGTTTGCTCGATACACCAGTCAAACTCCTCTTCGTTCATTCCTTTCCAAGCAAAAACTGGAACACCTGCAGCAGCAATTGCAGCAGCAGCATGATCTTGAGTTGAGAAGATATTACAGGAAGACCAGGTAACGTCTGCACCAAGCTCAACAAGAGTTTCGATAAGAACTGCCGTTTGGATGGTCATGTGAAGACATCCTGCAATTCTTGCACCTTTCAACGGTTTAGAAGCTCCATACTCTTCACGAAGCGCCATTAACCCAGGCATTTCAGCCTCAGCTAATCTTATTTCCTTTCTCCCCCAGTCTGCAAGAGAGATGTCCTTAACCTTGTAATTCAATTTTTCTGCTGTATTACTCATGTTCAAGTATCTGTTTTAAAGCGGCCGCAAAGGTACAGCATAGCTTAGAGTTTACCAACCAAAGCATGACTGAGAATCAAAGGATTAAACCAACAAAGAGAAAAACTGTTAACGGAACAGGGTAATTGTTCCCACTTTATGAAACCCATCTCCCCGATACCAAACGAGATCGATTTCGTAAGTATATGCTCCTTGAGGCAAGGGTTTACCCGAACCGAGCGCGGTTCCATCCCAAGAGTCGTTCACGTCAAAGGTTTCCCAAACTAGTTTACCCCAACGATCATAAACCTTCATATGCCATTCGGTAATACCTTTCTCCTTGATTTCGAAGACGTCATTAACTCCATCACCATTAGGCGTAAAGGCCGTTTGAATGAAAAAAGTTTCCTGTTCCCAGACATAGAAAGGAATGATGATGCTATCTACACATCCAAGCTCGTTAAGCACACTGAGAGTTACATCGTAAACTCCGGAGTCTTGGAAAATTCCTTCTGCATTCCATTCGTTGTATACATGGTATCCGTTATCGAAATTCCAGTGTACTGTATCAAAAAAGGCAAACTGACTCGAGTTCCAGAACTGCATTATGGTATCTGGTAGCTGAAGTGCAACACTATCCGGGTAAAAATCGGCAACCGGATGTTCTCGAACTTCCATGTATATTTTCATTGAATCCTTACAGCCGTAGTCATTCTGAACCAATTGCGTCACAACAAACCAACCCGGTTCTTCAAACACATAATCCACTTCATCTTGAACACTTCCGTCAACCTCAATTGTAACATCCTTATCGCTGAAATTGTAGAACCAATTATCAATAACATCATCTGAATAAGATGAATCAAGGAAGGTAATCGGCAGATCGGTGCAGACCACATTTGTGTCAACACTGAAATCAGCAACTGGAGATTGATGAACAATGATGTCTATTGGTGTTGCATCTGATGGACAAGAATCAACGGAGTAAACCGTCAACTGTACGGTATAAGTGCCAGGATCATTGAAATCGTGACCTGGATTCTGCAAGTTAGAAGTCCCACCATCTCCAAAGTCCCATTGCCATATCGCAGCATGGTCCGAATTGTCGAGGAATCGTACTGATGCCGAATCACAAACCTCAGTTTCTGAAGCGGTGAATGCAGCGGTGGGAACCAACCAAGGTTCAACGGCATTTGGCCTAAAAACAGTATCAGTAAACACACCATTTGATGCGGCCAAGGTTACCGTGTAAGGCCCGGTCCCCTCAAACGTATAGGTTGGATTTTGATCCGTTGAGAATCCAGAACCATCGCCAAAATCCCAGTACCATGAGGTTGGATTTCCATGAGAGGTGTCAGTGAATGTAACCTCGGTTGAACCGCAATCGGGTGTTTGCTGCATGGTAAACCCTGCATAGACATAAGGCGGTAGAATAATATCAACAAGCACATCGCACGTGGTTGAACAGCCAAACGTATCGGTTACTTCCACGCTAGCGTTGTATTGACCCGTGCTACCATAAAGATGGGAAGGGCTTTCTTCTATAGATGAGCCACCTTCACCAAATTGCCAGAAATATTCAAAAGGCGCTGACCCTGTTACCACTGGGTTGAAACCAGTTTCAGCCCCGAGATAACTATCCGTAACATCGCTACAATCAACTATCGGATTCTGATGTTCGATTATAGTAATTGGGTCTGACGACACATTAGGCGGCACAGGACAGGCATACGAACTATTCATGGTTACCATCACTGCATCGCCATTGTTAATGTTTCCAAGAGCTGGTGTATAGGAAGTGCCGCTTCCGCTTGGCACGCCATTATGGTACCAATCAAACGTTGGAGAGTCTCCTCCAGCATACGGCACTGCCCCGAATGTGATAGATTCACCTTCGCATATCTCTGTAGTAGTTGCAGTAATGAAAACCTCTGGCTCTAATATTGGCAATACGTGGACGTAAAATGTGTCGGGTTTTGACCAATTACAGCATGGCGATTGCGTCTGCAACGTTACCATGTAGGTGCCAACCGCATTGTAGGTATGAGAAGGAGTAGCCTGAGAACTTGTGTTCAAACTTCCCGAGTTCGGGTCACCGAAATCCCAACGGTAACCAAGCACGTTAAAACTTATTGGCCAAGTTGAGGAAAAGTTAACCGTTTCTCCAGGACAAATAGTATCGTCTCCTTGGATTGTAGGCAAATAAGGTGTTCCGTCTTGAAAAATATTGACAAAGCCCGAATGGAAATAGGGTACTCCGTTGGAGACCATTGTTAGGTCAAACGCACCCATATTGGTGTACTGCGCAACGGTACTTTGACCTACAGTATTCTGTGGTACCGTATTGCCTTCATAATACCACTCTATGATGCCATTGGAAGTGGTCGTGTAGTATATATCAGAATAAGTACAGCCTGTCGATTCCAGTAAAACATCGGGTTCTACATTGGCAGCAAGGCTAGATTGGGTTACCTGAATGCCTGTTGGCTGCTGATAAATAGCATAACTTTCTCCTGGAGCCCCATCACCCCCAGCACCTCCTTGTCCTCCATTAGAGCCATTACCACCATTACCTCCTCGCACACATACCAGTTGTTCATCAGTAGGCTCTCCGCCAAGCCCACCTTGACCGCCCAAGCCACCTGCTCCACCTGGAAAACCACCAGTACCTCCTAAACCTGGACTACCGGCAGTAAGAACGCAATCATTAAGAACCCCGTTGGGGCCATTGTTTGTAATGTACATGGCGAAAGAACCGCCTCCGCCTCCGCCACTCGTAGCACCACGACCTCCTTGACCACCTTCTCCACCACCCCCACCTCCAGGGCCGGTACTTGCATCTCCTAGACCACCTTCTCCAGCGGAACCAGCACCACCACCACCACCACCGCCAGAACCATCTTCACCGTTCTGTCCGTAGGTTCCATGACCAGGCACAAAAAAAGTACCATCATGCATAGCAACGCCATCAACACCGTCTGCACCAGAACCACCTGGTGCACTGGCATTAGCCCCAGGAAAACCATTATTAGCAATGGCACAACTTCCACAGTCCGCTCCAAGTAGCGGAACATCGCAGCCACCAACCGTGTAATTACATTCTTGGCCACCAACACCTCCAGCACCTAAAGCCATGCCTTCTCCATCTGTTCCATCTTGACCATCATTCCCGTCACCCGGTCCGAATTCCCAAGGGGCATAATTGAAGCCTTCTCCCAGGTCCCCGCCATCTCCGCCATCTCCACCAGACGCAGTGCCGTTAGACCAACCATTTCCACCAGCTCCACCCGCGTGGGGAAGATTCCCACAAGTTGAACCATTTTCTCCATTGAATCCATTGGCACCCACAAGTCCATCGGCACCTGCTACGCCTTCAAGTCCATCACCAGCATCTCCAGCCGTAACCCGGATTCTATCGAGCGTATAGTTAGAGCAACCGTTGAGATAAATACCGCATGTTGAGCTACTAATTTCTACTGCATCATCAACAAGTACGGAAAAGTCGTGCAAATGAAAATCGGTAAGATTTATTCCTGCTAAGGCAAAAATGGACACAGACGATGGAGCACTCGCATCCCTATGTATCACAGTTGGAATATTATTTGACTTAACCCAAGTAGTAGGGTCGTAGCTACCATCTATGGTAACTCCACTTACCAGGAATAGTGTATCAGATATTGGATACGTTCCCTGCGCCATTCGGATTTGATCAAATCCAGACGAAACCATGTTGAGGGCTGTCTGGATATCGGTGGGAGCCGCCTTTGTTCCGCTACCAGTCCCGTTCGGAGAAACGTATATGATGTCACATTCTTGAGACAAACCCAAGAATGGAATCATTAAACAAGCCAACAAGTAGAAACAAGCCTTTCTGAACATCATTGATCACTTACAACAAACGGCTGCGAAATCTCGGCATCGCCTATTTGCACCAACAGGACGTATGAACCTGATTCAAGTTGCGTAACGTCTAGTTTAAATTGATTCTGATTGGCATTGAAGTATCGCGCTCCAGAAATAATCGTTCTTCCGATTAGGTCAATAACTTCGTACCGACCATCGGCTGAGCTGGAACAATAAAGTTCAACATTAAGATGTCCGTAGCTCGGATTTGGAAAAATGGTTAAGCCAGTAAGGCTCTTTAATTCATCAATTCCAACATTAACCGAAGATGAAATGGTGATACTATCAACACAACCATATATGTTAGAAACTGACAAGGTCACGTTAAACGAGCCATTTGTACTAAATACATGCAACGGATTCTGCTCTGTACTGTTGTTACTTGCTCCAGAGCCTGGGTCATCAAAATCCCAATACCAAGAGTCTGCAAATAAGGAGTTATCTGCAAACTGAACCGTATCGCTTCCTTCTTGCGGGTTTACCTCGAAACTCTGAAAATTGGCTACTGGGGTTGGGTTCACATGAATCTGTTGATAGACGACCATAGAATCATTTCCAGTACCAGAAAAAACCCATAAGCCGACATCATATATGCCAGCCGTCTGATAAGTATGACTTGGGCTTACCATTGTAGAGCCACTTCCATCACCAAAATCCCAATAATTGGTAACGGCATTCTCGCTCAAATTAATGAAATCTACATCAAATGGCGAACAGCCTACCAACGTATCTGCTACCGCAAAGTCAACTGATAGATTTGGGGAGATTGTCATACTGGTCTGACAACTGACCGAGCACCCGAGCGAGTCCGACACATCAACAGTGGCCGTGTACCCCCCAGGATTCTGGTAAATGTGTTGAACGGTATCTCCAAATCCGAGTGAACCGTCACCAAAGGTCCAGTAGAAATCAAACGGAGCCAACCCACCAGATGTAACCGCGGCTTCAAAGAAGGTGGGCTCTCCTGAGAGGAATGAATCTACCGCACATGTTACCTGCAAAGGAGCAATGACGTTTACCGTGATTTCATTTGAAGCGGCCACTTCACCTGTTGCGCACCCCAAAGAAGACATTACTTGGCACGAAACCACATCCTGGTCTAACAACTGGGCGGTCGTGAATACAGGTGCGTTACCCCCAGCTGGAGAACCATTTACAAACCATTGATATGTAGGCGAACTTCCAACATCCTGAGCAGTAGCTGTGAAGGTAACCTCAGTTTGTTCGCAAACCGTGTTGGTAGTGTCTGCAAAGCTTGTTTGAATCTCAATAGCTGGCGGAATAATAGAATCCACAGTAATCATGATGGTATCGCTGAATGCCTGTCCACAGCATTCTGTTTCAGTGGTCAATGTTAATTCATACACACCTGCGGAGTCAAAACTCATACCGAGCAGATTGTAATAACTTGGGCCATCAAAAACGACCGTATCGCCTTCTACATTTCTAAGCTGCCAGATGTAATTATTGGCAGAAATGGAACTATTGAAATCTATAATATCTCCCTCACAAAGGTCCGTTGGCCCTGTTTGAATTTCTGGATTCAAAGGCGGCACTACTGCATGGATGTCGATATAATCCGTGTAGGTAAATGCTATACCATTGACCACCAACGTGAACGTTTTAAAGCCGGGAGTAGAGAAACTCGTAACAGCTTCTTGACCATGAGCCGTTACCGGATATGACCCCGCACCAAAGAACCATTGCAATGTTCCGCTTGCATCGGTGCTGAACGTTACAGGGGCATTTGTACAACCTCCGAAATCTACATTTACCGATGGTTGTGACAAACCATAAACGTTTTGTAAAATCATTGGTTCACCACCAGGGTGTTGATACAGGTCATCGCTAATCCCATCAGAACCTTTACCCCCAGGACCGCCATCGCCACCATCGCCACCGTCACCACCAAAGCCACCTGCACCTATGTAACAGGCCGTGTAATACGCTCCACCTTCGCCACCAGAACCACCATTTCCACCTGGTCCCCCAGCACCGCCTTGGCCACCAATTCCACCAATTCCTTCTTCAATCTCACAATCCTTCATCACACCGTTAAAGCCATTGTCCCAAACAAAAACACCGAATGAGCCACCGGCTCCCTGGCCACCACCGCCAGCAAGTCCGGCTCCTCCGCCTTCTCCACCGCCACCACCTCCGGCACCAGTTCCATTACGGTTACTTGGAATCGTATCATCAACAGGCCAAGGAACGTAGACATAGAGCTGTCCTCCATAAGAACCGCCTCCACCTCCGCCACCGCCTCCGGCACCGTTAGTTCCATCCTCGCCAGCGGTTCCATTTCCCGGAACGTAAAAACCACCACCTAGCATCCATGTTCCAGGAATACCAGCACTTCCAGTCAGACCATTAGACCCTACCCCTCCAAACTCTCCATCATTTGGCGGAGTCCTATCGCAGGTGGTAGAAAGCACCTGAGTAAAATTACCTACACCACCATTCCCCCCTGAACCACCTCCAGGACCAAATCCTAATTCTCCTACATAGCCAGGAAAAGCCTCTCCATCAGAAGGCCACTCATAGGTTCCGCGCTCTCCTCCATCGCCTCCTTCACCACCAGCATGGCTACCAGGAAATGAACAACAGGCACCAGCCCCTCCTTGTCTGTTACCACTGGCATGCTCCTCACCTTCCTGCCCAGGCTCTCCGTCAGCACCATTTGGCCCAACCGTACCAGGAGGACCTGCAGAACCATGCCCGCCATTTCCAGCAATTACTTTACACCTTACCAATTGGTAATCAGAACAATTGTTCAAATAGATACCATAAACAGATGTTCCCTGTCCTTGCCCAGAAGCAACCTGAATGGTGAGATCCTGCAAACGAAAATTGGACTGGCCCACGCATTGAATTCCAACCAAACGATTCGGTCCAACCTGAATGTTGTTTGGGTCGCGATAAATTGTAGTAATCGCAGAATTATCTTTTACCCAGTCAGCATTAAAACCACCGATCAACTGAACATCACTTGGCATCACGATGGCCTGACTCAAAACATACGTTCCCGACTGGATGTAAACCTTGTCTACATTTCCACCCACCATTGACATGGCTGTAAGAAGGTCGGTTGGATCAGCAGAAGTTCCGGCTGAACTTGGTTGACCGCTCAAAGACACATAAACTATATCCGAGAATTGGCTCGAACCCAATCCAGGGCAGTTTTGACCTAGAACTTGAAGATGAATCAGCAACAAGGTTGCAGAGAACAGAAACTGAAATGTTTTCCTCACGTTTTCTTACGCTTTTGTGGTTCAGTGTAAGAGAGCCTAAAGATCGGTATTGATGGTACACCATGCAAATCAAATCGTCAATCAGACTACACTAATTACGAACGTCTGATAGTTTAAATGGTTGTCTCTAGTGCAAACAGATTTCAACCGACACATTTCGAGGCAATTTGTCGAGCACCAATAACGACCAACCCTTACCATTTGCGTAATATTGCAATCCGAAAATGGAGATACTGTCTTACATACAGAAATCGAAAACTGAAGAACGAAGACTGTTTTCTCTGCTTTTAGACCCTGATAATTGTTCAGGCAAGGAAGCCGAAAGAACAGCTTTAACCGCAAAAGATGCTGGTGTTGACCTTCTTTTTGTGGGAGGAAGTCTTTTGGTTAATGACCGACTTTTCGATACCGTTCAGATAATCAAAGCCAACTGCGACATTCCAGTTGTTCTGTTTCCTGGAGACAACATGCAAGTTGTACCGAATGCTGATGCCATTCTGTTGTTGTCTGTCATCTCAGGCAGAAATGCCGAAATGTTGATCGGAAAGCATGTGGTTGCTGCTCCTAGATTGAAGAACAGCGGTTTGGAGATCATCCCAACTGGATATATGCTGATCGATAGCGGAAAACCAACAACCGCATCTTACATGAGCAACACGAACCCGATACCTCATGACAAGGATGATATTGCCGCTTGCACGGCCATGGCAGGAGAAATGCTTGGACTGAAAACCATCTTTATGGATGGCGGTAGTGGCGCACAAAACTCGGTTTCGCCAAGCATGGTAAAACGCGTATCAGACCACGTTGATGTTCCTATCATTGTTGGTGGCGGATTGAAAACTCCTGAAATGGCAAAAGCCCGTTTCGATGCTGGAGCAACGGTTGTAGTTGTTGGAAATGCCATTGAAAAAGATGGCTCTTTGCTTCAAGAATTGGCAAGCGCCAAACTGTAAAACATGAAAGTTACTCTTGAAATTACGATGTATCCGTTGACCGATGGATATAAAGAAGCCGTGAAGGATTTTCTGCGAAGATTAAATCGCCACGAGAACATCGAAGTCATCACCAACGGTGTAAGTACACAGGTTTTTGGTGAGTATGACGATGTGATGAAAGCCTACTCCGAATCGCTGAAACCATCAATCGAAGGCGAAACCCCGATTGCAGTTGTCACAAAGATCATCAACAGTCATTTACCGCCCGACCGTTGGGATACGAGCCAGTGGACCTGAGCTTTTGAACTCATTCCAGCAAATTTTTGAACGTAAATTCTGGTCAACCGACCGGATTCTTGAGGTAGTCGCAGTCATCTGCAGCTTCCTCTACACATTTCTATACATCAAAGGAAGCGCGTGGTGCTGGCTGTTCGCCTTTGTCGGCTCGGGGCTATTCACGTATCTGTGCTACGCACGAAAAATCCTGGCCGAAAGCTTCCTTCAACTCTTCTATGTTCTGATGGCCGTTTACGGCTTTTTGACAATGGAAAGCGAATGGCAGACCAATGTTTGGAGTTGGCAAAGCCACGCCATTTGGTTGGGAATTGGAACCATTGGAATGTTCCTTACGGCATTCGCGCTGAAGAAATTCACGAAGACAAAAATGCCGTTGGAAGACAGTTTCACCACGGTTTTCAGTTTGATTGCCACGTGGGTCATGGTGAATTATGTGCACGAAAACTACCTGTATTGGATAGTGATCGATGCGGTTTCGGTGCACCTTTATTGGAAAAGAAAACTTTACTTCGGCTCCGCACTTTTTG
>CAYWET010000050.1:0-24771 GCA_964457245.1 uncultured Chryseobacterium sp.
CACGGTGGACAGGACTGCGTCCCGTCTCCCGCCCGAACACTTAGCTGAACCGTTGGCGGGCATGCAAAAAAGACGACATTAACATAAAATGAACTTCTTCAAAAAAATATTCGGAACATCTGAAAAACCGACTGACAGTTGGACGATGTTCAGTACTTCAAAGAAAGAAGTTAACGACTTGCTCGTTTCGTCAGGGCAACTAAGAATTGAAAGTGATTTTCTACAAATTGACGACTATCCTTTTCAACCTTCTATCGCCTACGGACAGACAAGAATATTAGTCGACACAATTGACGAAATTGACATTGAATCTTATCCACCGACAATTAAGGTAAAAAATGAACTCATATTTCTCACTTCCGAGAAAAGGGATGAATTGAAAGAATTTGCTCGAAGAAACAATTTAAGAACAGTAAAACGACCAGACATTTGGGGTTGGATTTTAGAACCTTTCTTAGACACCGAGTTCACGAAGGAAACAGACGAACGCCTGACCAGACTTTTAAATGAGTATGGGTTGACAAAAGAAACTGTTGACTCGATTAGGAAGGAAGTCAAAACCCAAATGCTGAAATATAATTTTGACACTATGCTTTGGGAATGGGGTGGATTAGGAGCAGAAGATGTTCTTAAAGCAATGAGGACAAAATATGGCGAAAATGATTTTAAAGAATTTTACGATAGAGTGATGGAAATCGCATTGACAACTAAAAAGACGAAAGAATAAAAAAAGCACGACCCGCCAACAAAAGCTATACGTAATGCGGGGTTGATTGCTAAATCGAAAATGAATGAGTTTTAACAAACATATCGGTAGGCTGACAGTGAAGTGCTTTCTAATCCCGCACTACGCATAGCCAAACCGTTGGAGAACATTTAAACCACACCATGAAACATTTAATGTGCCTCATAGGACTTCTATCCATTTGTTCGACAGTTCATGGACAAATTTCGGGACCTGGATATCCGTGTAGTACACTTCCTTGTTGTCTGAACTGTTATACCACGGCTTGGTACGACACGGTTGACATATCTAATAACTTAACCATGTTTCGCGTGGACACAATCAACGGAACGGACTTATGGGAATTTGGAAATAGTTCTAAGTCTTCTTTCTCTGATGAACTCGGGTTCGTGACGGATTCAGTAAGCACATACCCATTAAATTCTAAAGGCATATTGGAATATCGAACCCCATTTATCGGAAATCAAATACTGTTGTTTGAACACAAAATCAATTCAGACACTTTACTTGACGGAGGCTATGTACGTGTTTCATGTGATAAAGGTCTAACATGGGAGAACTTAGGAACTCAGGAAGCAGATTATTTGAAATGTTCTTCAAGCTCTACCTTCTACGTAAATTACCCAGACGAATATTGGGGACCAAATATTCAAGATACAATTCCTGCTTTCACAGGGAACAGTGATTGGATGTGGAGTGCCGTACAGTTTTCCGATATTGCTGTCAAGGTGAACTGGGTCGATTCAGTATATTTTCAATTCATTTTTGAAAGTGACGCGATTGATTCGGGTAAAGACGGATGGATGATTCGAAAAATTGTTAATGCAACGGCTGATATTGCCTCAAGCATCCATGAAAATGAGCCGAGCGAAGAATTAGTCTATTATCCAAATCCGACCACCGACAGAATTCGGGTCAGACTCGGTACAACGTCAAATGTTGTAACCATAAATTTGTACAACGCTTTAGGAGAATTAGTTCAATCTGAGAAGCAATGCGCCTTTGACATTCTCGACTATGCCATGCCGAAGCCTGAAGGTGTTTACTTACTTCAATTGGTATACTCGGAAGAGAAAGTCGTGAACCTGCAAGTGGTGAAAGAATAAAATCGTTCTCCAACAATGCCTAAAACTATTGCGTGGGACAGTACGCCAGTCGGTCTCAGTTTCGTTCTGCACCGTCCGTGCATGGCGAACCGACCAACGGGAGCTCACCGACAAAGGAGGTACTGCACGGCAGTTTCTAACGCATTATCTTTACTGGAAACCGTTGGCAAACATTTTTGCGCTATGCGCAATTGCGGTTCATGCCACTTGGCATTTTAGGAGCTTCAAGTCTATTAAACCCACGAAACTCACAGCTGCATCTGTCCTTCAAATTTGAGGTGGCGCATCATACTCACCTTCAATTTACAAGACGACCTTTTAATGGCAGAATGGATATGAAAGTTGCTAAACTGTTAAGGTTTGGAATATTGTAAAATATTGTTCGAAAACCTTAAACGAAGCTATGGCGTGTTTTATAACTTGCCCTAACGTAAGGCATCAACCAACCTTCTAACATGAAACATCTTGTAGCACTTTTCATCGGACTTTTTTCCGCAACAATGGTATGGGCTCAGTCTCCGGTATTGGTCAATTATCAAGCAGTTGCTCGCAATGGAAACGGAGAAATCATCGAAAATCAATCGGTGAGTATTCAAATAAATATCCGCCAGAATAACGCCTCTGGTATTATCGTTTATGGAGAAACCCATTCCACATCTACCAACGATTTTGGCTTATTTACCATTAAAATAGGTGGTGGGAACCCAACGTTCGGAAGTTTCGCCAGTATAGATTGGGGTTCGGGCCCTTACTTTTCTGAGGTTGGCATTGATGCAGCTGGTGGTTCCAATTACGTTGTAATGGGCGTTTCGCAGATTCTCAGTGTGCCTTACGCTTTGTATGCCGAAAAAAGTGGTACGGCAGCATCTGCGCCCACTGGTGCAACAGGACCAACGGGTCCGGCCGGAACCACGGGAGCAACTGGACCTCCCGGACAAGCTGGAACAATTGGGGTTGATGGAGCAACAGGAGTCACTGGACCAACTGGAATAGCTGGCGCAAATGGGGTAACAGGCCCAACAGGACCTCAGGGCCCTATCGGTGCAAGTGGAAATGATGGGCCAACCGGTCCACAAGGGCCAACAGGTGTTGCTGGTATAGTGGGAGCACAAGGGGCTACGGGCTCTACTGGTCCTGCAGGGGCTCAAGGACCTACAGGTGCTAATGGTGTTCCAGGCGCTACTGGACCGACAGGCTTATCAGGAACAGACGGTGCTACGGGTCCAACCGGACCGCAAGGTCCTACAGGAGCTGATGGTACCTCCGTAACTATTCAAGGTTCGGTCAGCACCTCAGCCAACTTACCTACATCTGGAAACACCAATGGAGATGGATATTTAACTCAGGATACAGGTCACCTTTGGGTTTGGGACGGTGCTCAATGGATAGATGCTGGACAAATTCAAGGTCCTGCTGGAGCTCAAGGTCCAACCGGTGCTACTGGTTTAAATGGTTCTCAAGGAGCCACAGGCGCACAAGGTCCAACAGGTGTTACGGGAGCCAATGGTGCAGATGGCTTGGATGGTGCTACTGGCCCTGCAGGTGCTACAGGTGCGACAGGTGCAGACGGTGCTGTAGGACCAGCTGGTGTTGCAGGTTCAGATGGAGCTGATGGTGTTACAGGTGCAACAGGGCCCACGGGACCTCAAGGCCAAGCAGGCGCTGATGGCACTTCTGTTACCATACAAGGTTCTGTGAACTCTTCTGGAGACCTTCCATCATCAGGAAACACCAACGGAGATGGATACATAACAGCAGACACAGGACACCTATGGATCTGGGATGGTGCACAATGGATAGATGCTGGACAGATACAAGGTCCAGATGGAGCTACTGGACCTACTGGTCCAGCTGGTGCTGATGGAAGTGCGGGAGCCGATGGTGCTACCGGACCAACAGGTGCTACTGGTGCTGTCGGAAGTACAGGAGCTGCTGGTCCAACTGGCCCTACGGGTGCTGATGGAAATGTGGGAGCCGCTGGTGCTACGGGGCCAACAGGACCTACAGGTGCCGCAGGAATCACTGGCTCAACTGGGGCAACAGGCGCTACTGGTCCGGCCGGAGCAAATGGTAACGATGGTGCAACCGGGGCAACTGGCCCAACTGGTGCTGATGGAACTGCGGGAGCCGCTGGTGCAACAGGACCTACTGGCCCCACAGGAGCTGATGGAACCTCAGTAACTATTCAGGGTTTTGTGAATTCTTCAGGAGATCTTCCATCATCTGGAAACACCAACGGAGATGGATACATTACATCAGATACGGGACACCTATGGATTTGGGATGGTGCGCAATGGATAGATGCTGGACAGATACAAGGTCCAGACGGACCAACAGGTCCAACAGGCGCTGACGGAAGCGCGGGAGCCGCTGGTGCTACCGGACCGACAGGACCTACTGGAGCTGACGGAAATGCGGGAGCTGCTGGCGCTACAGGGCCAACAGGACCTACTGGCGCTGACGGAAGTGCAGGAACCGCTGGTGCTACGGGTCCAACTGGACCAACCGGTGCTGACGGAAGTGCCGGAGCTACTGGTGTTACTGGACCAACGGGCCCTACCGGTGCTGATGGAAATGCAGGAGCCGCTGGTGCTACTGGACCAACAGGTCCCACTGGTGCTGATGGAAGTGCTGGAGCTGCTGGTGCGACAGGGCCGACAGGCCCCACGGGCGCTGATGGAAGCGCAGGTGCCGCTGGTGCTACTGGACCAACAGGGCCTACTGGCGCTGATGGAAGTGCTGGAGCTGCTGGTACGACAGGGCCGACAGGACCTACTGGTGCTGATGGAAGTGCTGGAGCCGCTGGTGCTACTGGATCAACAGGACCCACTGGTGCTGATGGAAGTGCTGGAGCCGCTGGTGCTACTGGACCAACAGGACCTACTGGTCCGTTAGTTGCGGGTACAAATGGTCAAACCTTGCGCTATAATTCAGGAGATTGGGAAGCAAGCAGCCTCATATTCAATGATGGAACCGGAGTTAGCATAGGAACCAATGCAGCTGCATCTTCTGGATACATGTTGGAGGTTAACGGCAGATTGAAAACTGCTGGTATCAATGAGCTTTCAGATGTTCGGTTCAAACGCGGTATTACAACACTAGCAGGAGCAATTTCCAAACTCATGCAACTCCGTGGCACAGAATACTACTGGAAAACTGATGAGTTCCCAGAGCATAATTTTGAGAACAACAAGCAGATCGGAGTTATTGCTCAAGAGGTGGAAGAGGTTCTACCGGAATTGGTGAGAACGGATGACGATGGATACAAAGCGGTGGATTACACCAAGATTATTCCACTGCTGATAGAGGCCATTAAAGAGCAGGAGGTTCGGCTTGAGAAGCAGGAGCAGTTAATCAATGAACTAATGGAGAAAGAATGAGGAAGTCTGTTGCTGTTCTATTCATAACTCTCCTTGGCTGCTTCCAACTGAATGCGCAAACATTTAGTGGAACTCGTGGAACTGCCAATCAAAGGGCGGTGGTAAACTTTCTGGAATTGGCAGAACTACCAACAGATAGTTCGAAGTTCTTCAAAGAAGCGCCTGAAGAAAAAAACGAAGACATGCCTGATGTACTTCCAATTCCTCAAGGCAGCACCATCTTCCAGCAAGAGGATGATGCGGGTTCTAATGGTCCAGAACCTGCTAATATTCCAACAGCCCTATCTCCCACTCCATCTACAGATTTTGAAGGACTGGTTGACAACATCTCTTCTATTCCTCCTGATGTTCATGGTGCCGCAGGACCGAATCACTTGATGGTCACGCTTAACTCACAGATCAGGATCATGTCCAAAACGGGCACCACTGTCAGCACCGTCTCATTAGACAACTTCTGGTCATTATTGGGTTCTCCTAATTCGTTTGACCCAAAAGTGAGGTATGACCCTTATGAGTCTCGATGGATGCTCACATCATGTGGGGATGCAGATCAGGCATCTTCGGCCGTTTTGGTTGCGGTAAGTGCAACCAGCGACCCAACAGGAACCTGGTATCTCTACAGTATTGATGCCGATGCAGATGATGACAATTGGTTCGACTACCCTTCTTTCGGATTCAATAAGGATTGGATCGTCATTACGGGAAATATGTTTCCGATCAGTTCTGGAAGTGGAAGTTTCTACGGAAAGGTATGGGTACTAGATAAAGCAGATTTTTATGCCGGTGGCACGGGAGATTTCACTGAGATAAATGCCGGAAGCAGTGGCGGTACGCTTGTTCCGGCTGTAACATACGATAACACTACTAGCACCATCTATATGGTAAAGAACTGGAATGGAAATTCTGGCGGGAATGGCTACATCAGGAATTACACCATTACGGGGTCTGTAGGTTCGGAAACCTTGAATACAGGGGCGTTCTCAAGTTCATCCGATACCTGGGCATCTTCCCAACCAGGAGGCGTAGAAATGGGACCACAGGCCGGAAGCACAGATGAAATCTCGTGTAATGATGCGCGAATGCAAGAAGTGGTGTACCGTGATGGTTCGGTATGGTGTGTACAGACCGTTTTTATACCGGCCAGCTCACCGACCCGAACTGCTGTTCAGTGGTGGGAATTGACCACATCAGGCGCAGTTACGCAGCGCAGCCGAATAGATGATTCCAATGGCGACACGTTTTACGCCTTTCCATCCATTGCTGTTAACGCCAATGGCGATGCGCTTATCGGTTACGCCAGTTTTAATGAATCGCGATATGCTTCGGCCAACTATTCCTTCCGTTACGAGTGTGACGCCAGTAATACCTTTGGAACAGACTACCTGTTTAAAGCTGGGGAAGCTAAGTATTACAAGGTTTACAGTGGCTCTGAAAACCGTTGGGGAGATTACACGGTTACCTGCATTGACCCCGATAACGACCTAGACTTTTGGACGTTGCAGGAATACGCTACAACACCCACAACTATTGGTGGCACCAGCTACGACCGCTGGGGAACTTGGTGGGCCAAAGTTGAACCGCCAGATGACGGGGGTGCAGGAACCTGGACTTGGACAGGGGCCATTGACTCGGACTGGTTCAGCCGCTGCAATTGGGATCAATACTCCTTGCCTGACCTTTCTTCTGATGTGGTCATTCCAGGATCACTGTCCAACTACCCACTTATTCAAAGCGGAACGGCAGAATGCCAAAGTATTTCAATTGATTACTCTAACGGAGCATCGGTAACCGTTGATATTCCAAACGGTGGGGCTTTGAACAGCAATAACTGAGAGGATAATCAAGTGATAGAACTGTGTTAAAATTACCTGAAACATGGAGAAACACCCCATTTTTCAGTAATTTCCTAATCTAAGTCTATCCAGATGAAAAAACTCCTACTCCTCATTTACATTATTACTTTTCCAACCCTCAGCTACTCACAGGACTATCTAATTCAATACTTTGATGGTGCTGACACCATACCTGACGAATCGCTAAAGATAGTTATTGACACCTCTTACGTTACCAACATTTGGCAGATCGGTCCTCCGCAGAAACTTCTTTTCGACAGTGCTTCTACAGTCCCCAACGCCCTTATTACAGACACTATTAATCCGTATCCGATAAATGACACCTCTAGCTTTCAGCTTGGGTTCACAGAAACTTTTTTAAGTCTAATGGAAACTGGGGGAATACTCGCTTTGGAATGGAATCAGAAGCTAGACATGGATTCGGCCAGAGACGGAGGAATGATTGAATATTCTCTGGATTTGGGCCAGACTTGGGTCAACATTTTTGATAATCCATTTGTGTACAACCTATATGGTTATTCTTCAAGTAACCTAGCTCCGATAGATTCCAACGGAACCTCCATGGCTTTTACTGGAACTGACAGTGTTTGGCGTAACGTTTGGCTTTGTTTTGAAAGCAGTTGGTATTGGCAAAACGTTCAAAACAATGGAATGGATATTCGGTTTACGTTTGTTTCAGATTCTGTTGAAACTGGACAGGAAGGATGGATGATCGACAATATGTTAGCGCATCTAACTTTTGTTCACACCGTTGGTAAAAAAGAACAGGAAGAATACCTCAATGTATATCCAAATCCGTCTTCTGGCCGAGTTCATATTCAGGCACAGAAAAAGAAAGCGTTCCATATAACCAGAAAACTGGAAGTTCATAATTCTCAAGGACAGTTGGTCCGCTCATTCGAAAATGTCCCGACCAAATTTTTTATTGATCTGGACGACCAACCGAATGGCATGTATTTCGTTAAGGTCCAAACCAATTTTGAAACCCAGACGTTTCCCATCATTCTTCAAAGAGAATAAGGAATGTCAAAGAGGTTCTACTGCTTCGTTATCCTTTGTTTACTTGGATTCCTTGGGCTAGGACTTGATAAACACCAAGTTCCAACACCTTACCAGTTTCCTGATCTGTCCCATTTTCCAGCCATGCCAAGCTCGGAAGGCAATCCGGTAACAGCGGAAGGAGCAGAATTGGGGCGTCACCTATTTTATGACCCTATTTTGAGTGGAGACAGTTCTTTTTCCTGTTCCAGCTGTCATAAGCAGGAAGCTGCATTCTCCGATGCACCAATTAGTCTCAGCCTAGGTATTGATGGTGAACCGATGAAACGCAATACCATGCCGTTATTCAATCTAGCTTGGAGTAAGGCTTTTTTCTGGGATGGAAGAGCTGCAAGCATTGAGGAGCAGGTTTTTCATCCGGTTCGGGATACGACCGAGATGGATTTATCTTGGCAAGACGCTGTTCCAAGACTAAAGAACAGCCCGTTTTACCTTGAAAGATTCATCAAAGCTTTCCCTGACAAAGAAATTGACAGTGTGCTTGTGGCAAAGGCTATTGCACAGTTTTTGAGAACACTTATTTCCTGCAATTCCCTTTATGATCAGGTTTTGCGTGGCGAAACCTATTTCGACTCCGCTACCTACGCAGGGTTTGTTCTAATAAATGACCAATCAATGGCAGACTGCCTTCATTGTCATACAACAGATGCAAATGCTCTTGGTACAACTGGTAAGTTCAGCAATAATGGTTTGGACAACATAACTGAACCTGACTCGTATCCAGACGGTGGATTAGGTGCTATAACTGGAAACGAAAAACAACTGGGTCATTTCCGGATTCCATCTCTCAGAAATGTGGCCGTAACTGCTCCTTACATGCATGACGGCCGCTTTAAAACGCTGAATGAGGTGCTCGACTTTTACAGCGATGGTGTTCATGCAAGTGTAAACATTGATTCAAAGATGACCCGTGCGAATTCTGGAGGTGTTCACTTGACAAAACACGAGAAGGACTGCATCTTAAAGTTCCTTGAAGCCCTTACGGACTCAACTTTTATTACCGACAAGAGGTTTTCCAATCCATTTAACGGCTAGCCCGAGTGATATTGCTGTTTGATTCAGCGTCAATTGAAGACAACTGAAATGTGAGAAAAGCCATTTACTGGAATTGATTTCAACCCTTCATGGTCATTATCAAACCAGAAGGTTAATTCCTCTTCTGATGACTTCATGAATCAGACGTGACGCAACGAAAACTAAAATGATTGTGAGCATAGCTTTCATATAACTTTCTTAGCTACGCTGGATACAATCTACCGTTGCGAGCAATCGATAAACGACCAGAGAAAATTTACAGCGTTAAGAATTGCGGATTTTTTGGTCTTAGATCAGATGTATTGACGTTACTCTGCGTAATCCTGATTCACCTGCTCAATGCTTGGAAAAACCACGCTCTCGTCTCCGGCTCGTTTGGCCCAAGCCAAGTACTTTCCGGTACCAACGCAAGCATAGGCTCGTAAAGAATCATTTGGCGCCATTCCCGTGTGCTGGAACCGTCTCCAGGTCTTATCGTCCTCCTGCACGCAGATCATTACATCTAACGATTGATCGCAGGTGTTTCGCAGATAGACCACATAGCTATCATTCCATTGGGTGCATTGCGAACAGTCCTCTCCCCAATTAGAACGATATTTTACAATACAATCGGTGTAGTTCTTTTGATCGCCAGACTTTTCTTCATTCGTTAGAAAGCTGGCCATAAGCATGGATATGATTATCAGAATCGGTTTCATGACCTTCTATTTACAGTTATTATTCTTCATAATGATCTTGGCTTCTTCATTACCAAGCTTTTTAGACTTTTTCCAATCAAGACAAGCTTCTTTCAAGAGCCCCATGCCATTCTTTGCCCAGCCTCTGTTGTTGTATGCCTCCTGATTTTCAGGGTCAAGACTCAAAACCTTGTCGAAATCAACCAAAGCCGATTTCCAATCTTCTTTCTTGTTGAAGGCACTCCCTCGGCTCAAATAAGCAAATGGGTGGTTCGGGTGCTGATCAATTACCGTGGTGTAGTCTGCAACCGCCTCATCGTATTTCTTTAGTACAGATCGGCAAAATCCTCTTCTAAGATAGGCATTCATGTTTTCTGCGTCTGCAGCAATTACTTGTGTGTAGAGCGTTTCAGCTTCTTGATAATTACCATTCGCGAACAGGTTTTCGGCCTTGTTGAAAACTGCTTCGGCATTTTGTGCCAGCACCGTTACTGAAACCAACGCAAATCCTAGAAGAACAAACACACCTCTCATAATGCTACTTTTTCATCATTTCATTAAGTACTGATCGCAGCTTATTTAGAATTTCCTGACCAGAAACTCCTTCTGGAATTCCAAAAACTATGCGATTTCGGTAATTCTTCTTTTTTCGTTCTCGTGTTAAAACTTGAGTAACACACCCTTCAAGATCGGACTGACATTTGATGGAAACTGAATTATCTGTCTTCGAGAACTTCAGGGTTTCAAGGTCAAGGTCATAAATATTCACCTTATCCTCCTTCACCTGCCCCCCTTCTCTAAAACCTGATATGATGAGAATTTTCCCTTTACTTTCAACGTTATATGATACGCCAATGGCTTCGTTGAACGCAGCAACTCTAGCCTCTGTATCTTGGCCAAAGCTGTTATTCACAACCATCTGTAGACAAACCAACAACGGTAGAATGCGAGAACTCAACAACTTCAAGGATTTTGTTCTTTTAAATTTAGAGATTGACAAGAATTCTGCCAATGTTGCGTAAGCTGTTGTTTTTCATACTTGTTCTGAGCGTTTTTGTTTCAACGCAAGCACTAGGTCAGGATATTGTCATTCTCGTCAGATTCAAAGTTGATAATGGAAACTTCAACGATTCGAAAGTTACTTTAACCGAAAATGGCACGGTTAAAACGGTATTCGAACCTGCTAAATCGAAGATGATGCCGGAGCTTGAATTCGATAAGAGTTATATCCTCACCTTCGAAAAACCTGGGTATATCACCAAACGGGTGGAGATAAATACCGGCAAAGTTCCAGAAGATATAAGAGGCGATGACCTAGACTTCGATTTTGAAGTTGAAATTTTCGAACAGTACGAGGGAGTCAATACTGTCATATTCAATCAGCCTGTGGCCAAGTGGTTTTACGATACACAGGAAGACCAGTTCACATACGATACAGACTATACCAAGAGCATCCGATCTGCGCTCATAAACTTTGATAAGGAATATGAGGATGCCAAAAAGAATAAGGACACAAAAGCTGATGACGAAGCCAAACGAAAAGCGGCTGAAGAAGCTCGCTTAAAAGCAGAGGCCGAGGCCAAAGCTGCCGAAGAGGCACGTAAGCTGGCTGAAGCAAAAGCCGCTGAGGAAGCAAGAATTAAAGCCGAGGAGGAAGCTAGGTTGGCAGAAGAGGCGCGTAAACAAGAACTTGAAGAAGAACGCCAACGTCAAGAACAGGCACGGCTTGAAGAAGAACAGCGGAAGCGAGAAGAAGCTGCTGCACTCGAGGAAGAAATACGACAAGCAACCTTACTAGCCGAAGAAGAGGCCCGCAAAGCACTTGAAGCCAAGCAAGAAGAAGAAAAACGATTAGCTGAAGCCAAAGCCGAGGAAGACAAGCGTAAAGCAGCTATGAAAGCTGAAGAGGAGGCTCGAATAGCGGCTGAAGAAAAGGCGGCTCAAGAAGCACAAGCTGCAAAAAAAGCCCGACTTGACGAAGGAGAACGAGCTAAAAAGAAAGCTGAATTGGAAGCTGAAATGCGGGCCGCAGAACAGGAAGCTGCCATGGAGGAAAAACGAAGAGAAGAACTCGAGCGGCAAGAGATTGAACGCAGACAACGAGAAGCCGATGCGCGCATGGCAGAGGAAAAGCGATTAGCAGCTCAACGCGCTGCAGAAGAAGAAAAAAAGAGACAAGAAGAAGCAGCAAAGGCTGAAGAAGAACGGAAGAAAAGAGAAGCTTCAGAAGCCGCATTTGAGGCAGAACGCCAACAAAAAGCCAAGGAAGCATACGAAGCAGAACAACGGGCTAAAGCTCAGGCCGCTGCAGTATTAGAAGCACAGCAAAAGGAACGTGCGGAAGTTCAGGCCAAAATGGAAGCAGAACGGAAAAGTATGGCCATTAAAGATGCTGGTGATGTTCTGACAAGAACGGAGGAAACCATAAAGGAAAACAACCGGGTTATAACCCAGGTCACCATTAAGCGGGAGCACATGACCTACGTCTATAAAAAGGTTGTCTACAACTGGGGAGGCGTCTATTACTTCCGAGACGATGCAGACATCACAAAGGCCGTATTCCAATTGGAAACCAGCAAATGAGCTACAACGCCAAAGACTACTTAAGCAAAGAAGAAATTAGAGAACTGCTACAGAAATCTGATTGGAAAGCTGCTCTTGAAATTCTTGATACTTGGTTCTGGATTGCTGTGGCATTTGCCATTGCCGCAATTTGGCCGAATCCTTTTACGATTACATTGTCACTTTTCATGCTTGGCGGTAAGCAATTGGCATGCGCCATTATTATGCACGACACTTCGCATTACGCGCAATTCAAAAGCAAAAGGGCAAATGAGGTATTCGGAAATCTATTTGGAGGTTGGCCTGTGTTTTTTGGAGTTGGTCAATACCGCCCCTATCACCTAGCCCATCACTCGCATACTGGAAAAGACAATGACCCCGACCTGAACCTCACCAAAGGTTATCCCGCTGGGAAGAAAAGCCTTCTCAGAAAAATTCTGCGCGATCTGATCGGTCTAACCGGTATCAAGATTCTATACGCACTTATCATGATTCAGTCAGGCTTATGGAAGTTCAACCTCGGTGGTAAAGTAGAATGGATTCCGAAGGAAGAACGAAAAGGAGTTGGTCATGTCTTGATCTTCTTTCGAAACATGGCTGGGCCATTGGTTATGAATTTCTTGCTGTGGGCAGCACTTTGGGCCACTGGTAATGGCTGGCTATATCTATTGTGGATCGGTGCTTACTTCACCACTTATCAATTCTGTTTGCGCATCCGTTCTATTGCTGAGCACAGTGTAGTTCCAGACCGACATGATAACATGCGTAATACACGAACTACTTACGCCAACTTCATTGAGAAAATGCTGTTTGCCCCACACCATGTTAATTACCATACGGAGCATCATCTATTGATGACCGTACCGAGCTACAACCTACCCAAAATGCATAAGCTGCTAAAAGAACGTGGCTTCTTTAATAACGGGCTTCTAGAACCGAACTATCTGAGGATTATCAAGCTAGCTGCTTGATCAGACTTTAACCGTGAACTGAATACTAGCCGTACGCGGCTGCTCCATCTTCAATGGTCGGAGTGAGTATGAATTATTCATAAAATTATTCACGATAAAGGCAGCTTTCAACCATTCTGCAACCTGGAAACTTAGCCTTGCATCCATCACATAAGTTCCACCCTTACGGTCGTTTACAATAAAATCATCATTAGGTGATCCAGGGATTTCTTCATCACCACGATACTGAATAATTCCAGTATTAAACTGATTATTGGCATCAAGCTCATACACAACTCTATCCAAGTTCCTCACTTTGCTGTAATATCTGAAGCTATATCCTAGGGCCCACTTTCGGTACGTGAACTCAACATCAATAGACGCCAAGTGCTGAAACCTATACTTGAGAATCTTAGAGTCGCTAACAGATGTTTCATTATGAGAAAGGTCTAAAGGTTTCCAAAGTGTATCACCTACGGAAATGATCTGAACAGAATCTGTAGTGTAAACCTCATCAGGGTTAATAGATTCTGGAACTGTGAACGTGTACCCAGCAATTACATTCATTCCGAAAGTTTTGGTGAATTGTCCAGTTCCCATTAAGGAGACCTCTACTCCCCTCACTCTATTGCTACCTGTGTTATAAAATTTGAGTCCTGGAATATTGTCAGATTGAATCATAACAAATTCAATACTGTTGTTATAATGTTGCCAGAAGCCCACAAAATCCAAGTAGCCAAAGAATTTACCCAGTTTAAACCCTTGTTTAAAACCGATTTCCATATTCCAACTGGTTTCTGGCTGAAGGTTTTCGTTAGGAAATACTCCAAAACCACCACTAGTGGTTTGAATAAATTTTTCTGCAATCGTGGGGAATCTATATCCCTGACCGTATGAGTACCTCACGTAGGTTTCTCTACCCATTTTAAATGACAACCCTGATCGAAAGACCGGCTTAACTGCGAACTCCGTATCATTGATCTGATAGTACTCTCCTCGAACTCCTAAAGAAAGATTAAGCACTTTCCAGAACTTTTTATCAAGCTGCATATACAGCGAGAAGTTCTTCATGTTGTTATTTCCAGTAGAATCTCCTCCTACAAACACTTCTGACTGAGACATTGAATAACTACCAGATGCACCCGCAGCTAAGTTGAGGTTATACATCTTCTCAAAGGTTCTCTGAATCTGATATTCACCAAAGAAAGTAGTGCTTCTGTTGGACTGGTTGTTGGAATTATCGTTGTTGGAATACAGTATACGTGATCGTATTGAGTGTTGAATACCTCGGGGTGTGACATAGGTAATAAAGGGGTCAAAATAGAAAGTCGTAATCTCCGTTAGCGTCATGGTTCCAGGATAGGCCCTAAAAAGACCAGCATCTCCATTCACCAATCGGTCAACATACAACGTAGAATCATTTACATCTGAGGGAACCGCAATGGATTCTACTGGGGTTCCTTTAGCATTCCAAATCAAAGAAAAGTTCTTACTGGAACGCATAAAATTTCCATTCAGCCCGTAAGCAAGTCCTTTTACCTTCTTGTTTCTGTAACGAAGATTGAAGTTGAACCTACCCCTGATCTCTCTGACTCTATCCGGAGAAATATCTGCCACAGTATCCCCTGTAAGAATATCAATATATCCAGATCTTCCGAGCATAATGCTCTGTCTAACCGGATTATCGGAAAGCGAACTAACAGTTTCCAAATCAGGTTGCGGGCCTATATAGCCATAATCGTAATGGAAATTCCCCCCGATGACCAAATCCAGTTGTTTGATCTTTCGAGAATGCAGAAAATTCATACCGGAGAAATTGGCTACGCCATCCCACCACTTCTTTCCGTTTGCTGGAGATGCATCTAATCCGAAGAAGTTCGCAATCCGCTTACCGGCCGATGCGTCATCCTCCAAAATGGCGCTTCTGAAACCAGTGTATACATTAACCTTTGTAAGCGGTTTATCCTTAGGATAGGCAGTCCTTACATTAATCACACCGCTCAAGGCCGAAGAGCCATAAAGCACTGATGAAGCACCTTTGATCACTTCAATTTGCTCCACATTTTCGGTGGGGATGAAACTCCATTCTGCCTTACCCATATCTCCGGTCATTACCGGTAGATCATCTACCAAAACCGCCACACGGCTCCCCAGACCAAAGCTGTAACCACTCCCACTTCGAATCTGAGGCTCTTCGTCCATAATTGTGAGACCAGGCACTTGCTCTAAAGCAGAAGTAATGTTTGTAGTATTCTTAGACTGAATAATATCTGGCTTGAGAACGTCCATAGAAACGGTCAGTTCCTCTAATTTCTGCTCAAATTTTCCTGCTGAAACAACCACAACACCCAATTCCTCTGCAAACTGTTCTAAGAAGAAATTCTGGGTAGTTGTTTTCCCAGCTTCTACCACCACTTGAACAGTATCTGGCCGCATTCCGGTGAACGAACAAACCACCCTGTGTGTTCCTGCAGGGAGAGAAAACAGGTAATTCCCCGAAATATCTGTAGCAGCACCTATGCTTGCATCTTCCAGCATAACAACACTGGCACCAATCAATGTTTCTGTGTCATCAGAAACGGTTCCCCTTAACGTGCCTGTTTCCTGTGCTGGAGCAATCATGTAAACAAGCATCATCAATAATGATGTGACGAAATTTCTGATCATGAACTTAATGTGTTATGAAACTAAAAAGGGAAACCACTGATTAAAAGCGTTTTCCCAATTTAAACGATAGAAGTTATTAACTAACTAGTGACTTACCAGTAACTTACCTGTTCTAATAGCCTGTCCGTCCATTGTAGTAAGCTGATACAAGTAAATTCCTTCTGTGAGGCCTGTTACGCTAACGCTGCGATTTGCACCATTCACCACTTTATTGAATACTTCTTTACCTGTAATATCTAACACTTCAATGTTTGCCACTCCTTCTCGACCAATACTGATGTTTACCTCATCAGATGCTGGATTTGGGTAAACCCTCCATTCTGATGGGTCGTATCCTTCAGCCAATCCGGCCGGATTGAATATAAGTTCAATATCATCAACAATCAGTTCCGAACCCTCAAAACCTTCATTATTGTTACCATTTCCCCAAGATGAATTGAAGAGAATTGCACAAAGGTTCGGATCACCAGTGGAATTGTAATTTATCGGAGCGCTGAACCTTGTCCATTCCGCTTTTGCATCATTGAAATCATGCTTGGTGTAAGCAATCGTATCTACCGCTCCACCTGCCATGCTATCCAACAACATTACCTGAACATATCCATTATCAGTGTCAACAGGAGCATACTTATACCACCCTACAATACTATCAGGTCTTTCGAAATACGGTTTACCATCCTTGTTCCCTGGGTTCAAGGGGTCACAGATCATTGTAGATGTAGCTATCAGGCCATTGACTTTGATAGATCCAAAAAATGCATTCTGTGTAACCAGCCGTGCTGCGTATGTGCCAGAATGCGGATCGGTAGAGGTTTTCGCAGATGAATAAACTCCAAGCTGATCGGAACACTCGTTTGCCGATGACCATTCAGTTGGCTCCTCATAGTTCCCTTCATCATCCCAGTCTTCAAATCCTGGGTTTGGTGGTTGCGTTTGTCCAATTGCTAATGAGAAGCTAAAAGCACAGCCGATTATAGTAAGTAATGATTTTTTCATCTTGTGTTACTTTATAGTTAACGGGGTCAAAGGTAGACATAGCGATCGTTGAGCAGTTTGATATTTATCCACACGATTTTGAGGAAAACTCATACATTCCGCCCCGTTATGACGGTCATTTGAACTGAATCAGCTTTCGATTTTCTGCTTGGAAAAGAGTTCCGCGACCTTATTTACCGTAAAGTCTATCTCCTGGATCGTATTGTATTTACTGAACGAGAATCTGATTGCTGGACGTTTCTGATCACGGTCTAATTCTGCAAGAACATGCGAACCAACATTACTTCCAGAAGTACAGGCACTTCCACCAGAGGCGGAAATTCCCATGATATCCAAATTGAATAGCAGCATTTCAGAAATCGGTGTGTCTGGAAAGCACACATTAAGAACTGTGTACAACGAATCTCCTTCAGCATCTCCATTGAATCTTACATCCGAAATCGACTCTCTTAGCTTCTCGATCATTCGGCTCTTCAATTCTTGAATCTGGTTCCGATGACTTTCAATTTCAGAATAAGCAACTTCCATGGCTTTTGCCAACCCCACAATTCCGTATATATTCTCTGTTCCACCACGCATGTTGCGTTCTTGAGAACCTCCGTAAATCATCGGCTTCACTTTAACATTGGAGTTCACGTATAGAAACCCGATTCCTTTTGGCCCGTGAAACTTGTGTGCCGATGCGGTAACGAAATCAACATCTAATTCCTTCAAGTCCAAACCGTAATGACACATGGTCTGAACAGTGTCTGAATGAAAGTAAGCCCCATGCGCTCGGCACATTTCAGATACCTTTTTCAAATCCAACAAGTTCCCGATCTCATTATTGGCATGCATCAACGAAACCAAGGTCTTTTCACTGCTCCGAAGCAATTCTTCCAAATGCTGGATATTAACATGGCCATTTGGCGTTAACCTGACATAGTTGACCTCAACTTCATCTTCAACCGCCTCAACGGTATGAAGAACAGCGTGATGTTCAATTTTGGAAGTAATGATGCGCTTTACACCAAGGTCGCGGACGCTGCACAGAATTGCCATATTATCCGCCTCAGTCCCTCCAGATGTGAAGAATATCTCAGCAGGTGAGACATTGAGATGACCAGCAACTGACCTTCTCGCCTTCTCTATCTCAGCACGTGCTTGCCGACCATGACCATGAACCGATGAAGGATTACCGTAAATATCCTTCGTAACCCGTGTAATCGCTTCAATTACACTATCATCAATTCGAGTTGTGGCCGCGTTATCGAGGTAAACTTTCATGGTTCAGAATTGGCCGCATAATTAGCTAGAAACCGACATCAATATCGCATTTCCTTGACAAAATCAGGAAACTCCTACCCTTTCATCAATTCCTTGATATCTTCGATGATCTTGTTTGCCAGATTATTGGCGGTGCTTTCGTTCTCACTCTCGCTGTAAATGCGAATAATCGGTTCTGTATTCGACTTGCGAAGATGAACCCACTCCTTATCGAATTCAATCTTCACACCATCAATTGTATTTACAGGCTGAGATCTGTATTTCTTCTCCATAGCGGCAAGAATGCCATCAACATCCGTTTCAGGTGTCAGCTCGATCTTATTCTTCGAGATATGATAATTAGGATAGGATGCCCGCAACTGACTGGTTGTTTTCCCTGTTTTGGCCAAATGCGTTAGGAACAATGCAATACCAACCAATGCATCACGGCCGTAATGCAATTCAGGATAAATGATCCCTCCATTTCCTTCGCCACCAATAACTGCATTGGTGTCTTTCATCATGGTAACCACATTTACTTCGCCAACTGCAGCAGCACTGTATGAGCCACCAGCTTTCTCCGTAACATCTCTAAGCGCACGGGTTGATGATAGATTCGAAACCGTGTTGCCTTTTTTCTGGCTCAGAACATAGTCAGCCACGGCAACCAGTGTGTATTCCTCACCGAACATTTCGCCATCCTCACAGACCATGGCCAAGCGATCTACATCTGGATCAACTACGAAACCAACATCTGCTCTACTCTTCTTAATAGTTGATGAAAGCTCCGTCAAATGTTCTGGCAACGGCTCAGGATTGTGAGGAAACTGACCCGTTGGCTCCACGAATAATTCGGTCACCTGAATCACACCAAGCGCTTTTAAAAGCTTTGGCAAAGCAATTCCACCTGTTGAATTGACGCAATCAATAGCTACATGGAAGTTTCTCTCGCGGATAGCTTCCACATCTACCAACGGCAGATCAAGAATCATTTGAACATGACGTTCGATATAATCGTCAATCGTTGTGATGTTCCCCAAATGATCAACAGAAGCATAATCGAATGATTCACTTTCTGCGATGCTCAGAAGCTCCGCACCATCGTCTCCAGAAATGAATTCCCCTTTCTCATTCAGCAGTTTAAGTGCATTCCATTGCTTCGGGTTGTGACTTGCTGTGAGGATGATTCCGCCATCAGCACCTTCTGCTGGAACAGCAACTTCCACCGTAGGTGTGGTTGAAAGTCCTAGATCGATGACATCAATTCCGCAACCTGTCAGAGTTCCAATGACCAAGCTGTTGACCATCTCACCAGAGATTCGAGCATCACGCCCAACAACAACCGTAAGTTCGTTTTTACCAGCACGTCTCTTCAGAAATTCAGCGTAGGCCGAAGTGAATTTCACTACGTCCAACGGGGTTAGGCCATCGCCTGCTTTCCCACCTATGGTACCTCGGATTCCTGATATGGATTTGATCAATGTCATGGTTGGTCGAATTATTCGGCAAAAGTATCAATGCGCCATAAGCAGGTCCGATCCAATCCTCTATTTTTGCCGCCCTTTTGCAATTTTTTTGAACATCCAATGTTGAAAATAACGCAAGCGGATGCACTTAAATCGGCATCAAAAATGTGTACTCTTGACAAAACCGTAGCCTATGCAGCCTGACTCTGGAAGGGAACATGAGGAAGAGCCTCTGAACGAGAGCTTGGAGCGTTTTGAGCACATGCTTGCCAATGACGACCAGTACTACTTTGACGTAGAAGATCTGGAAGGGCTCATTGAGCACTACATGGAGCGACTTGATCTTGAGAAAGCTTGGAAAGTGCTTGAATTGGCATCAAACCAACATCCGCACAGCAGCGAATTTGAACTCAAAAGGGCCGACATTCTTGCGTTAAAAGGTGATTACAAGGCTGCCATGAAATCCATCAATCTGCTGGAGGCCATTGCTCCGAATAATCCAGACATGCTAATCACCAAAGGCAGCATTTTTAGTAAAACGGGCAAGCACAAACAGGCGGTTGAGATTTATAATCGTGTGTTGGAAAATGCTGAAAACAAGAGTGATGTACGTCTGTTGCTGTCCTACGAATACCAATCGCTTGGCAACAAGAAAGAGGCATTAAGCCAATTGAAAATGGGCTTGAAGGAATCGCCAACCGATCAGGGGTTGATCTATGAGATCAGCTTCCTGTTTGATATGATGGGCGAAACCAAACAGGCCATCGCCTTCTTCAAAAAGTATCTTGACGAACATCCGTATCAGTACAACGCTTGGTACAACTTATCCACGTTTTACATCAAGCAGAAGAACTTCCCTGAAGCCGTTTGGGCGCTGGAATTGTGCTTAGCAGTGAACGACAACCACATTATGGCGCATCAGGAAGTCGGTGATTGTTTCTTGGAATTGGAGAATTGGGATAAGGCCGAGGAGCATTTCCAAGACGTGCTGAAAATTGATGAAGACAACATTGATGCGCTGATTGGAATTGCAGAATGTTCCGAAGGGAGAAAAGATTACGAACTCGCTTTTGACCGCTACAAGGAAATCACCGCCATGGATGCATTTCATGCCGAAGCTTGGTACGGAATGGCCGTTGTTCGTGAGAAGCAAGAACGGTACGATGAGTGTATTCCGTACATCGAGAAGGCTCTGGAAGTTGATTCTTCCGACCCAGAATACTGGAATTTCATGGCGGATGTGAAAACCTATTTCGGTGAATACGAAGACGCGATTGACGCGTTGGACAAAGCAACCGAGCTACATCCTGAGGATACTCGTTTCTGGATATCTAAAGCACAATTGGTATTCTTACATGTTGATAGAGAGCTTGGTTCAGAAGTACTGATGGAAGCGCTGAAAGTGACACCAGAAAATGCCGAGTTGCACTATCGCGAAGCAGCATTTCTACTTGCTTCTGGACAGATTTCAGAAGGATTGAGTTTCCTTCAGAACGGATTGGAATTGGATTACAACAAACATCTACTTTTGTTCGAGCAATTTCCCGATGCGGCCAACATTCCGCGGGTAATGGATCTCATTCAGATCTACGGACAGTAATGAACTTCGAACTCAGCCACATTCCTGAACGCACCGCCAAGCCACGCGAGGCTGGTTTGACGATGGTAATGGACAAAGGCTTGAGCTTGCGAGAGGCCGAAAACCTTATTGCATCTAGCAATCATCTCATCGACCTCATCAAACTTGGTTTTGGCACTTCACTGGTTTCAAAAAATCTTGAAGAAAAGGTCAAGATCTATCATGATGCAGGTATCAAAGTGTACTTAGGAGGAACGCTTTTCGAAGCATTTCTAATCCGAGGACAACTCGATGACTACAAACGGTTACTGGAAAAACTTGGGTTGGAAACATTGGAAGTTTCTGACGGTTCCATCGAACTCAAACACAACCTCAAGTGCGAATTGATTACCGAACTCGCAAAGAATTACCGCGTTTTGTCGGAAGTAGGATCAAAAGAAGCTGGAATCATCATTCATCCAAGCAGATGGAAGAACATGATGAAAGCTGAGTTGGAAGCGGGTTCTTGGAAAGTGATCGCAGAGGCGCGAGAAAGTGGAAATGTGGGTATTTACCGCCCGAATGGTTCTGCGCACGTTTCGCTTATTAGCAAGATTCTAGAGGTCATTCCATCTGACAGCATTCTTTGGGAAGCACCTCAGAAAGCGCAACAAGTTTGGTTTATCAACCAATTGGGTGCTAACGTCAACCTTGGAAACATCGCTCCGAATGAAGTAATTCCGTTGGAAACTTTGCGATTAGGTGTGCGTGGCGATACATTTTTCAACCACCTGCCTGAACGTATTGACGTGAATAAAGTGATTGCCAAATCGAAGAAGAAAAAACAGAAATGAAAGAAGTTACGGTTCAGCAATTGAAGCAAATGATGGACGCTGGCGAGAAGTTCCAGCTCATTGACGTTAGAGAACCTTACGAAGTTGAAATTTGCAGTATTGGCGCTGACCACATTCCAATGGGTGAAGTCCTAACGAGAACCGAAGAAATCAAAACTGATATTCCAGTGATTGTTCATTGCAGAAGCGGCAAGCGTTCAGCCAATGTGATCAACGCATTGGAAATGCAAAAAGGTTTTAAGAACCTTCACAACCTCGTTGGAGGAATCTTGGCTTGGGCTGATGAGATTGACGATAGTTTGGAAAAGTATTAATGGCTGAACAGACCAAATCGCGAAGCGCTAAGGACTTCGCTTTCCTGTATTTTAAAGGTATGGCCATGGGCGCTGCCGATGTAGTACCAGGTGTTTCTGGTGGAACCATTGCGTTCATCACGGGCATTTATGAGGAATTGCTGGATACCATCAAAGGCTTCAACCTTTCCGTACTCAAAACGCTGAAGCAAGAAGGTATTAAAGCCACTTGGGAGAAGACAAACGCTACCTTCCTAGCGGTGCTTTTTGCTGGCATTTTCACCAGTGTCATCAGTCTTGCAAAGGGAATTACGTTTCTACTCGAAACATACCCTGTTCTTCTTTGGGCGTTCTTCTTCGGATTGATCGTTGCATCCAGCGTCATCATCGCCAAATTCATCAAGAAATGGAGCTTGAACACCATTGCTTCATTGCTTGCTGGAGCAGCTATTGCGTACTACGTAACCATCGCTGCGCCATCACAGATTCCTGATGGATTGATATACATATTCCTTGCTGGAATGATTGCCATTTGCGCCATGATCCTGCCTGGAATTTCAGGCAGTTTCATCCTGCTTTTACTTGGAGCTTACGCAACTGTATTGGGGTCAATCAGTGGATTAGTTGATGGATTAAAAGCTACTGATAGTGAGATGATTATAAATTTCGGAACTAATCTAACTGTCTTTGCTTTTGGATGTCTTATTGGCATCATAGCTTTCTCCAATTTCCTATCGTGGATGTTCAAGAAAGCATACAGCATGACCATGGCTTTATTGACCGGTTTTATGATCGGTTCATTGAACAAAGTTTGGCCTTGGAAAGAGACCACAGAATTCAGAATCAACAGTCATGGCGAGGAAGTTCCATTCCTGCAATCGAACATCAGCCCGATGAGATTTGAAGAGCTCTATGGCGAACCCGCACAACTTTGGCTGGCCATTGCGCTTTGCGTTATCGGATTTGCGGTGGTATTCATCATGGAGAAAATGGCCGCACAGAAAGGATGAGGAAATTCGGACTTATCGGATATCCACTCTCCCACTCGTTCTCAAAGCAGTATTTCACTGACAAGTTTCAGGCGGAGGGATTGGATGCAGAATACTGCAATTTTCCCATTGAATCGCTGGACGAGTTGGACGCCATTATTCGAAACGAGCCTGATCTTGTTGGTCTGAATGTGACCATCCCTTACAAAACGGCCATCATTCCTTTGCTCAACAATCTGGGAAACTGTGCGCAATCCATTCAGTCCGTAAACACGGTTTGCATCAATCGTGTGGGTAGTGATTACAATCTTCTGGGAGCAAATACCGATGTGATCGGATTCAAGGAAAGCATTGAGTCGCATATCAAAGGCCATGACATGGCATTGATTCTGGGCACAGGTGGGGCTGCAAAAGCCGCTTTTCACGTTCTAGAAGACCTGGGCATCGAATGCGAATGCGTTTCCCGCACGCACGATGAAGGTGATTTCACGTATGAGGACCTGACAACCGAAGATGTTTGGGAGCATTCCATTATCGTTAATTGCACGCCTTTGGGCATGTATCCGAACATGGATGCCGCTCCCGACATTCCCTACGAATCCATCACGCCAGAGCACTTGATGTACGATATGATATACAATCCTGCGGAGACCGTATTTTTAAAGCATGGCCGAAAACGGGGCGCCACAACCATTAACGGACTTGAGATGTTGGAAAGACAGGCAGAGGAAAGCTGGAAGATCTGGAATAGTTAGGGTTGCGAATTACGAATGAGCACGAATATGACGAATGACGTCATCCTTTGCTCGAAGAACATTCGCATATTCGTACCGCGTAGCGGATTTCGCTATTCGTAACCACAAAAAATTAAACTTTTGAACTCTTTTACAGGAACTAAAACTTACATCGCATCGAACGAGCTGCAAGTGGCCGTTAACGCGTCCATTCATTTGGAGAAACCGCTTTTGGTAAAAGGCGAGCCTGGAACGGGAAAAACCCTTTTGGCCCATGAAATTGCCAATGCGTTGGGCAAGAAACTCATCACGTGGCATATTAAGTCAACCACCAAGGCACAACAAGGATTGTATGAGTACGATGCTGTTTCGCGCTTGCGTGATAGCCAATTGGGCAACGAAAAGGTGCATGACATTTCCAACTATATCGTTAAAGGAAAGCTTTGGGAAGCGTTTGATTCGGATGAATCGGTTGTGTTGCTTATTGATGAAATTGACAAGGCAGATATTGAATTCCCCAACGATCTGCTTTTGGAATTGGACAAAATGGAGTTCTTCTGCTACGAGACCAACGAAACCATCAAAGCCAAGAAACGCCCGAT
>CAYWET010000050.1:24871-26085 GCA_964457245.1 uncultured Chryseobacterium sp.
TTTTTCAAACTCAAACAAGAAGGCATTCCTGTCAGTCTGCGGGAGTATCTGACCTTGTTGGAGGCGTTGAAAGGCGGTTTCGGAGATAACGTGGATGATTTCTACTCGCTGGCGCTAACCGTGCTCATCAAGCACGAAGAACACCTCGACCGTTTTGATGCCATTTACAGTCAGTATGTAGCGGGAAGTATGAAGCTTTCCGTTCCAGATTTGGCTAAGATTCAAGAAGATTGGTTGAAGTACATGGCTGAGAACAACCTCACAGATGAGGAAAAGGCCATGATCGAAGCCATGGGCGGTTTGGAAGAACTCGCCAAGCGTTTCCAAGAACTATTGGAAGAACAGAAAGAAAGACACCAAGGTGGCAACAAATGGATCGGAACGGCTGGCACTTCGCCTTTTGGAGCTTACGGCTACAATCCTGCCGGTTATCGGGTTGGTCAGGCTGGAAGCCGAAACAGAAGTGCGGTTAAGGTTTGGGACAAACGTGAGTTCCGTGACCTAAGCGACAAGGAAGAACTCAACACGCGCAACCTGAAAATGGCGCTGCGCAGATTGCGGGTTTTCACTCGTCAGGGGCATGAGGAAGAACTCGACCTTGATACAACCATCAAGAAGACCTCGAAGAACGCTGGGTTTCTAGAAATTGAAATGCGGCCAGAGCGAAAGAATAACGTTAAGGTGTTGATGCTGTTTGATATTGGCGGCACAATGGATGACCACGTTGAAATGTGCTCCAAACTCTTCAGCGCAGCGAAATATGAGTTCAAACACTTGGAATTCTACTACTTCCACAATTGCCTTTACGAAAGACTTTGGAAGGAAAACCGCAGACGATTCAACAACATCACTCCCACCTTTGATGTGATGCACAAGTTCAATGACGATTATCGGTTGATCATCGTTGGAGACGCCACCATGTCGCCATGGGAGATTCTGCAACCTGGCGGCAGCGTTGAGCATAACAACCCCGAAGCAGGAATGGTGTGGATGGAGCGCATCACGCAGAAATTCAAACACCACGTTTGGATCAATCCGAATCCGGAAGAAGGTTGGCGTTATTCTGAATCGACTCAGATTCTGAAACGCGCTGTGAACGACCGTATGTTCCCGCTTACTATGGAAGGGCTAAGCAAAGCCATGAACATGTTGAAAACTTCCAACAAACGTTCGACAATCGACCATAACCCTGAGGAGAAATTCAGGTAATTGAT
>CAYWET010000051.1:0-25929 GCA_964457245.1 uncultured Chryseobacterium sp.
TATCGAACATCCCTGGCTTGGAAGTTTTGTTATCTCCAACCGTTGCTTGCTTGAAGAGACCATAAAGGCTTAGAAATTCTTCGTTTGATGGACGCTCGGTCAATGTCTTTAGGCGCTCGGCTGCTTCTTCTACTTTGCTCATGATTTTTGAATTGAGTGCCGAATATACTAGGTCTCATTTTCAAGTTGAGAAAACTGGATAAATTTGCCCCTCAAATCTGACAGAATGGGAAGAGCATTTGAATATCGTAGAGCGGCCAAAGAGAAGCGTTGGGGAAACATGTCGCGTGTGTTTCCAAAATTGGGGAAAGCCATTACTATGGCTGCCAAAGAAGGAGGTCCTGACCCAGACATGAATGCTGCGCTTAGAACTGCTATCGCGAACGCGAAAGGGCAAAACATGCCTAAAAGCAATATCGAATCTGCCATTAAGCGCGCAATAGGTAAAGATGCCGCTGATTATACCGAGATCAACTACGAAGGGAAAGGTCCGCACGGAGTTCTCGTTTTTGTCGAATGCGCTACGGATAACACAACCCGTTCAGTAGCCAACGTTCGTTCTTACTTCAACAAATTTGATTGTTCTCTTGTGCCGAATGGCCAGTTGGAGTTCATGTTCAATCGGAAGTCGGTTTTTGAGATAAACAAGACGGATGAAATGGATATTGAGGAGATGGAATTAGAGTTGATCGATGCTGGCTTGGAAGAGATCGTTGATGACGGAGATACCATCTATGTACACGGAGATTTTACGGCATTCGGGAATCTTTCTTCGGCTTTGGATGAGATGGGGATTGAAGTGGTTAAAGCAAGCCTAGAGCGTTTCCCAACATCTCCTGTTGATTTTACCGATGAGCAAATGGTTGATATTGAAAAGCTGCTCGATAAACTGGACGAGGATGATGATGTGCAGGCAGTGTACACCAACATTGCGTGATTCCCGTCACAAGCACTGATTGTCAAAACATTTAGCTTTATGCGGAGTTCTTTCTGCATGAAGTTTTTCAAGGCACTTTCTTTATTTCTTCTGTTGGCGTTTGCCGCAGTTGCCCAAGTAAATCATGCTACTTGGGATGATTTGCTGAAGAGGCATGTCAGCAAAACGGGTTGGGTTTCTTACAAAGGTTTTTTGAGCGATTCCGCCAAGCTTGGTGCTTACTTGAATGAGCTATCGCAGAATGCTCCAAATAAGACTTGGCCTGAGGAAGAAAAGTTGGCTTACTGGATTAATGCATATAATGCGTTTACCATCAAGTTGATCATTGACAATTATCCCGTCAAAAGCATCAAGGACATCAAGAAGGGAATTCCAACCATCAACTCTGTTTGGGATCTGAAGTACTTTGAGATCGGTGGAGAGAAAATGGATCTGAATCATATCGAACATGCTATTCTTCGAAAGGATTTTGAAGAACCACGCATTCATTTTGCCGTTGTCTGTGCTTCGAAGTCGTGCCCGAAATTGCTGAATGAGGCGTTTACTGCTGAAAAGCTGGAAGAGCAGTTACAGCAACAGGCCGTTGATTTTATAAATGATGAATCGAAGAACGAATTCGATAAAGATGAAATCCGCATCTCGCAGATCTTCAATTGGTTTAAGGGAGATTTTACGAAAGGTCATAGTATTCAAGAATACTTGAAGCAATTCGCTAAAAGCGATTTTAATTCGGATGCGAAGGTGAAACACCTTGATTACGATTGGAACTTGAATGGAGAGTAGACTCGCAATTGTGTTGATGCTCTTGCTGCCGCTGGTTTCTTGTGGACAGAAAAGCAAGAATTTGGACGAAGAGCTGAAAACGCTCTACAAGAAAACGGTTCCTTTGGTATCGATGCAAGACGTTCAGAAATGGAATACTGCTGTTCTGCTCGACACCCGTGAGCCTGAAGAGTTTGAAGTGAGCCATATTCCGAATGCTGAGCTGGCAGGATATAATGATTTCGAAATGAGTTCCGTTAAGCAGTTCGCGAAAGAAGACACTATTATTGTCTATTGCTCGGTTGGTTACAGAAGCGAACGCATTGGCGAGAAGCTCCAAGATGCTGGCTACAAGCATGTTTTCAATCTGCATGGCGGCATTTTCAATTGGAAAAACCATGATGGAGTAGTGGTTACATCAACCAACGATACCACGGAAAAGGTGCACACCTACAACAAGAACTGGAGTCGATTTCTGGAAAAAGGGGAGAAGGTTTATTGATTACTTTGACCCTCGGTGCAAACATTCCTCGATGACATAGCTGCGGAGTTGCTGAAGCAGGGCGGAAACGACTTTTCGCAGACCTGCATTGTTCTACCTAACAGACGTGCCGGTGTTTTTCTGAGAGACGCCATTTCCAAGCAAAGTAAGAAGGCCATTTGGGCCCCGACCATTCTTTCAATCGAGGATTTTGTGTTCAGCCTGAGCTCGTTGGTAAAGGCCGACCAAACAAGTCTGCTGTTCGCGTTTTACGAGGTTTATAAGGAACGCGCCAAAGATCCGCAGACCATTGAGTTGTTTGCAGGTTGGGCACCTATCTTCCTTTCAGACATCAATGAGCTTGACCTGAATCTGATTGATGCAGAAGACATTTTCGCTCAGCTGTATTCCATTGAGCGCATCAAAAAGTGGAACCCGGAAAAGGCCGTGGCCACGGAGTTTCAGCAAAAGCATCTCGATTTCGTGGAGCAATTTCATCCGTTCTACAATCAACTTCGCGAAGCTCTGACCAGAAAGGGAATCGGTTATCAGGGAATGGCGTTCAGAGAGGTTGCAGATAGCGTTGATTCTGTTGTGAAGAAATCGGATTGGGAACAGGTTTGGTTTGCCGGATTCAATGCACTGACGGTTTCGGAAGAGAAAATTCTATCGTCTTGGCAAGCATCGGGTAAAGCCAAATTGTTTTGGGATATGGATGCCTTTTATGCCGATGACCATATTCACGAAGCAGGCCATTACATAAGACGCTACACTTCTGGAAAATCGCAACTCAAATTGCAACTGGATTTTAGTTGGAAAGCTGAGCGATTATCAACCAATCCGAAGGAAATTCACCTCATCGCTGCGCAACGCAATATGTTGCAGGCCGATATTGCCAGTTCGGTTCTGAAGGAGCGAATTGACCAAGGCAATTCCGTTCTGACAAACATGGCTGTTGTGCTGAACGATGAGCAGTTGCTCGTTCCGCTGTTAAGTGCAATTCCAGAGGAACTTGATGGCGTTAACATTACAATGGGTTACGGTTTGCGGCAATCGCAAAGTGCGGTGTTTGTGGAGCACTTGTTCATGCTCTACGCTCGATACATCGAAAGCGCCAAGCGATTTTACCACGAACATGTTTCCGCTTTAGAGAATGACCCATTTTTTCAACTGATCCAAACAGAGAAGTTGAAAGAAGAACGGCCAAAGCAGGTTTATTTTACAGCTGAGCAGCTTCAGCAAACCAAGCTTCATCAGCTGGTTTTTAACGAATCGTGGAGTTCGGTCGATGGCTTTTTGGTCAATTTGAAAGAGCTGTTCAATGAAGTGGGAAAGCAGCTTGAAGAAGAATCCATCGAACGGGAATTCCTATTTCTTTTGGATAAGCTGGCTCAACGGTTGATCGATCTCACTACTGAGTTTTCGAGCATTGATTCCATTAAAACGTTACAGACATTTTGGAGGCAACTGCTTCGAAACCAGCAGCTTGATTTTGTTGGAGAACCGCTTTCTGGGCTTCAGATCATGGGAATGCTGGAAACGCGTAATCTTGATTTTGAGGAGGTGATCATGCTTGGTGTGAATGAAGGAAATCTGCCATCGAATGCGTATTCTCCGTCATATTTCACGTTTGATGTTCGAAGAGCTTATGGTTTGGCCTGCCAGAACGAGCGCGATGCGGTTACTGCGTACCACTTTTACCGGTTGATGCAGCGCGCCAAGCGGGTTTATTTGATCTACGATAAGGATACAGATTCTTTGGGCGGAGGTGAAGTAAGTCGCTATGTGAAGCAACTGCTAATGGAGCATGGTGCGAATATCACCCTACATGATTGGAGCATTGATCAGGAAATCCCTGATTCCGTAGTTGCTCCACCCATTTCGGTAGAAAAGGGCCCTGATGAATTATCGAAGCTGCGCGAATTGGCCGAATCGGGATTGTCGCCTTCAGCGTTGAATACGTTCAGGAGTTGTTCGCTCAAATATTATTTCCGCTATGTGGCCGGAGTTAAAGAGCCAGACGAGTTTCAGGAAGATATGGATGCCGCCAAACTCGGAACGGCCATTCATGATACGCTGGAGAAATTATACACACCTTTTGTAGGAAGAACGCTGGTTGAAAGCGAATTGAAGGAAACCAAACAATCGGTTAAAGCTGCTCTGTTGGATAATTTCAAAAAGCAGCTCAAAACAAACGAAGATCTGACTGGCACAGACCTACTGACCTTTGAAGCGGCAACGGCTTATGTAAATCGCGTTATAGACCACGACTTGCGTGCAGTTAAGTCGGGTAAGATCCTCACTATTCTGAAATTGGAAGATGAGCTAACGCGAGATATTGAGTTACGTGTTGGCTCGCCAACCGTGGCTGTGAAAGTCAAAGGAAAAGCTGATAGAATTGATCGGCTTTCTGATGGAACCATTCGCATTATCGATTACAAAACAGGAAGTTTTGACAAGAAGTTGAAAATCATCAAGAAAGAGGATTTTGATGATTCTAAGTCGGATAACGCGTTTCAGATGTTGTTGTATCGTTTTATGGCAGCACAAATTCCAGATGCTAGATCAATTAGCGCAATGGGGTTTTTCCTTCGGTCTAATGAGATTGAAAAACACATAAGTGTGTTTGAAAACAAAGATGAACTTGATGGTGCTGAGTTGACCAACTACACAGAGGAGATATTGCAGGAAACATTGGAGCAACTGTTCAGCGCAAATGCAACCTTCTCGCAAACGGAAGATTCAAAGCGTTGCGAATTCTGTGAGTTCAATGGTGTGTGTCAGCGGGCTTAAGCAACTTTATATGTTACAGACCGTCTGTCTCACTGATTACCAATTCGTTAAAAAGGGAAATGTACCGACACCAATAGGGTGTTTATTTGGCTATTTTCGCTACGCCTAAATCCAATCCATACCATGAAAAAGATATTTACGCTCATTCTTGCAATCGTATCTCTCAGTGCATTGCAAGTTCAAGTTGTTGAAGCTCAGTGCCCAGGATGTGTCATTGACCCAAGTTGTGGGGTAGGTTTAAATCCGGTAGAACCTGCTTTGTGTCCGGCCAATTTGCCTAATGGTGTTCAGGGGCAGCCATACGATGAAAATGCTACTTTTTTTATGCCTAGAGATTTTACAGATTCTGGTTCTGGTCAGGATGTAACGTTGAATTCAGTTACTGTTACTAGCGTTACTGGTATGCCGCAGGGATTGAGCTATGAATGCGATCAGCCAGGATGCGCGTACACAATTACTAACGACCCGGCCACACAACGTGGTTGTGTGAAAATGTGTGGAATACCAACGGTTCCGGGAACTTACAATATTGTTATTCAGGTAGTTGCGAATGTTACAACTCCTATCGGGACAATCAATCAGCCAACAGGTTTTACGCTTCCGCTGGTTATAGATCCAGCACCTGGTGGTAATTGCTGCTTCAGTTACGATCCACCATCTGCATGTGGCGAATTAGACGTGAATTACGAAGCGCTATTGAACTTTGAGCCGCTTCAGCCGACTGAGTATGCTTGGGATTTCGGAAACGGAGATGTCGGTACGGGATCAACACCTCCGACAGAAAACTACAATACTCCAGGAGACTATTATCCAGAATTGACCACAACGGTTTACAATTACGTCCTTACCGATGTCAATTTTACCCCGAGCGGGTCTAACTGGTGTGGAGATATTGAAGAAACCAGCCTTGCTGGTGTTTGTCAAGGTAATCCGGATGTGTACTTTACTTTTTCTAACGGTAATCAAGCCTCGCAATCAAGCACTCAAGATAATATTGATGTCAACACTGGGACTTCTTGGTCAAACCTTGGTCTTGTACTTGAGAACAATCAGGTTTCGCTTCAATTTTGGGATGAGGATAATGGGTCACCTTTTGGTTCCGCAGACGATAACCTTGGGGTCTATTCATTCAATGTTACTTCCACTGGAACCTTCAATTTTACCACGTTTGTCAATGGTGAGCAGGAAGGGTTTGGATCGGTTACCATAGGGACGGAGGTGGATACAGTAATAGTAACATCGGATACGGTTTCGGTTTTTCCGGTTCCTGCTCAACCATCAATAGCATTTACGCCTGCTCAGCAGGTTTGTGCTCCAGATTCTATTTTGCTTGATGCGCCTGCTGGTTCCTATCAGTACCAATGGCTCAATTCCGGCTCGTTTGTTTCTGACTCCAGTGCAATTTGGGTCAATCAAGCCGAACAGGGTTGGTACTCCCTCCTGATTATTGATACTACATATTACTGTGGAGCTGAATCGGATTCTGCTTTGGTGGAAATACTATCTGTGCCTCAACCTCCAATTCTTGAGTTCAACAGCGTTACTGGAAATATGGAAATCAATAACACGAACAATTTTGACGTGGAGTGGTACAATGATGGTGTTCTGGTTCAGGGAGAAACTGGTGACACGCTTCCAACCAACGGTGGAGTGGGGCCTTTCAGAGCGGCATTTTTCAATAATGGGCTTTGTGAGTCTTCGCAATCTAATGAGTATTGGGTATGCATACCTACTGCGGCCATTCCGTTGGCCAATGATACGCTGTGCTGTGGAGAGACTGTAACATTCTCAGCACCTGGTTTTGCTATTAACCCCTACACAACTATTGCGTGGTCAATAACACCCGAAAATGTTGGGCCAGTTACCGATCAGGCTTCAGCGAGTGCGGCTGCAGACTACGCAGTAATTCTTTCTGAATTTGGTGAAACTGTGGATTACACCAGGATTTGTCCAACGTTGAACGATAGTATGGAGTTTGCATCATTTTTTGTTACGCCTTTCGCAATTGAAAATCCGAATGCAGCACCACTTACCTATGATACGCTGCAAGGGTGCAGACCTTTTGCTGAGATATGCCCGACTCTTGACGCGGCTGATGACAATTGGGAGATATTTCCGATGGTTTTTACGTTTCCTGATGGATCGCAGTTGAATGTAAATGATGCAATTGCATTTGGGTTACCTATCGATCAAGGTTTGCTGGATTTTGCTACTGGCGGAACGCTTCCATGTCTGAACCTCACAGATTTGTTTCTGGGTGACCCGAATGGCCTTTGGACCATTTCGCTGACCAATACCGGAACCACGGCAATGTATATGTCTGTGCCAGATTTTGTAGTCATAAATTTTGCGGACAGTTGTAATCTGATAACGGAAGATGAATCTTACCTGATTGAGGGTATTGATGTCGTTGCTGGCCCAGGTCAAACTGTGACCGCTAGTTTCAATATTCCACCACTTCCTGGAGATTTTCCATCAGTAAGTAACGAATGTAATGCCTTCGGAGATCCAATCAAGATAACCTACGTAAACTGTTTTCCTGACGAACCTGAAGGTGTTTCTGAAGAAGGGGGGATATCTTTCTCACTGGGTAATAGTGTCCCAAATCCGAGCACCGGAAATTCGGTTATAAGTTTTTCTTCGGCTGTTAATGGCGAATATAGCTTCACGGTAAATGATGCGATGGGGCGTATTGTTGCTCGTATGAGACTGAATGCATCTGTTGGGGACAATCGGATTATTTTTGACGGTACTCCACTTGGTGCTGGGGTGTATACTTATTCCTTGACTGATGGAATAAATGTTCTGTCCAAGAGAATTATCATCAACAAATAGGCTCCAGATTTGTTAAGCATTGAAGGTTCCAGCGATAATCAAAACTACGGTATGAAGAATCTTGTTTTTGCAGCGTTAGTAATTTTTTTGGCAACACTAATATCAGGTTGCAGGAAAGGTATTGATAAAGAACTTGTGGGTACTTGGAACGTTGAAAAAGTTGAGGTGGATGTAATACTTAACGGGCAGCTTTTTGCCAATGAATCAGATACAATGCCTACTGGAACGGTTACTTTTAATTCTAATGGCAAGGGGGAACAGAATTATTCTTACAGCTATGAAAACACCATGTATTTTCAAACAGGGACCTTTAGGTGGTCGGCAACTGATGAATTTATAATTATTGAAAGGGCTACGGAATCGGACATGGAGTGGAGACGTATAACCAAGACGAGCAACAAACAGGTGGCCACCTTTAATGTTTTGAAGAACGCTGATCAGAGCACAGATTACACTCTGACCCTGGAAAAGTAATTCGGATTTACACTCCTTTCAGAATTTTCATCATTGACGAAAGGTCATCGGTTTGGATGTAATCAGGTTGGTGCTCTAAAGCTTTTCTGTTACTGAACACCGATCCGCTTCCCCACAACATTATCTCTAGACCACTCCTTTTTAATTCTTTAATATCAATTGAATTGACAAGTGACATATTGATTGAAATTCCGTTGAGACCGTTGTCTTTTGCTATTTGCACATCCAAATCTGTATTGTGCGCGTAATAAAAAATCTTGGTCGTAGGAAGTGCAAGTCTAATGTCTTTCAATAATTCAATATCTCCGGATTCGATAAGGAATTTGTACTGTGGGAAAGCTTTCACCGTCTTTGATAGTTGACCAATAAAGACAGATTTTTCATTAGGGTAGAGTTCATTGTCTGGCTTAACATCCAAAGAAAACAGCGTTCCTTTTGTCCAGTTTTTGGCAAGTAAAATATCCAAGCCAACAATAGGGTCGGACAATAACCAGCTCCTGTTCCTGCAATCTGAAAGTTCAGCATATGCTTTAGTCGCAATGCTTCCGTTACAATCGGTGTGTTGGTCAAGGTCAGCGTCATGGAATGCAACAAGAATACTATCTACCGTCATCTTTACGTCAACTTCTGTTCCGGAAACATTATAAGAAAGAGCCTCCGATACAGACCTAACCGAGTTTAGGGGATAGATAGACCTTACTCCCATACCGCCATGACCAAGAATGACCGGGTATTTGTCCATATGAACAGGTCTATGAACCCACAAATAGCCCCCAATAAAGAGTAAGGTAACTACAAGAGCGGCATAAATAAGCCTTGGTCTCACTATTGTTTGATAACCGTTTTACTGAAAAGTGTTTTTCCTTGGCCTTTTCCCAATAGAAAATAGCTGCCAGCAGGAAGGTGACTTTCACTGAATGAGATTTGATTTTTACCAGCTTTTACTCGGTCTTCTAGCAGTAGTCTGATAAGCTTTCCGGTTGCATCTACCAGCTCCAGTCTCAAGAAAGTGGCATCCTCCAGATTAAAATCTACCGATACACTTTCTGAAAATGGGTTAGGGTAAATGGAAGCCTGGTTATCGCTAGATGTCATAGTTTCTACTCCGGTAGAAGCATTTGGGCTAGCAAGTTCTGCAATCCAAGTTGCGTGTCCGCCAGATTGATTCCCGAACGAACCAACAGCCCAAACTATGCCAGGTTGGTTGTACATCCGTTGCGACCCCGAATAGTCTCCCCAGCGTTCAAGCGTATCCTGCATCACATTAACTGAGGCTAGCCCTTCTTTTATGGTAATTCTGTTAGACGCAATTAAACTTTCGTCAATATGTATTGCGCTGAATCCTGCAAAGTCATCGTTGCCACTGTGGTTGAAGTTGATGATTGACTGCTCATCGTTAATTGATTGTCCCGTCCAAGAAATGTTCGGATAACCATAGTCGATATCAGGTTCACTGTATATCCGAGAAACCATGGTCGGATTCCCAGCTACATCGTCTATCACACCGTGATAGATTCCAGCACGTCCATTAATTGGGTCGGTGCAACTTTGTACGAAGTAAATTCTGCCATTCAAAATGTAGCCTCCTAAAATTCGGCTATCATTAGTGTCAAACCATTCACTGCTGGGTTGATCTGCCGGAACAGGAAGGATATAAGGTTGATCGGTATGAACTACTGTCACATTGAGTTGAGTATTAGGATTCGTAACCCGACCTGTAACCTCCAGTAGGAATACTGTATCGTTCTGTAAATCAGTATTTCGATTGGAAAGCAGGTACATGTTTTCGCTATCAGATTCTGCCGCAGGCGATACAGGACAAATGTTAAAAATGGCTCTGTTCTGAGGGAGAATGTTGCTGAAGTAGTTGGTAGAGAGGTCAAAACCAATGTAGCCTTCTTTCAGGCCAACTTGCCACAGACAAGTTTCTGTAAAACCAGAATTGTTGGTGGAACCGTTAGTAAATGTGTTGATTCCAATAAATAGGTCTTTCCCTGAAATACCAATAACAGGGTAATCAGACCAAGTTTCATTTTCTAGTGGATTTCCGTGTAAGGCATAAAGATTCCAATCTCCAGTTGGGTCGTTGGTTTTAGAAAATCCAACCACAATGTAACTGGTTTGCCAGGTAGTGCCATTCAAAAAGACAATAACAAAACGGTCATTATTTGGGTCGTAGACCACCTTCGGGTCGTACTTGTTCCCATTCAAATTAAGTGGTTGCTGAATGGCACCCAGCGATTTGCGGGCTAGTTGGTCTCCGGTTGCACCATCAAAAACGTACATCTGACTGTTTGTAACAGACACTACCGTGCCATTGCGTGAAATGGCCATATCGTTGTCGTTCGGTACTCCTTGGAAACCATTACCTTCAAAGTTGTTGCCCACACTTAGAGTGGAACTGCCAGAGCGAATTGAACTGGTTTCCGTTCTTGGAAATCGTTTCATGATCTCTCGCTTTTTAATCATCAATTCTTCTCTTGGCCCAGCAATTCCGGGTTTTGGGGTTTCCAGATGCTGAAGACCAATGTTCCAATCTTCACTTGGCTCATTCATATTTACGGTAGCCTTCCTTTCGAATACAAACGAGGTTTTGGTTGCGTTCTGACCAAAGGCAGTTGCTGAAATCAAACAGCAAAGAATCAATGTCAATCTCATATCAATCGATTTGGCGTTTCAAGTTCTATAAATTCTTCCACATGCTTCGATGTGGACCAACATTCGGAACATGATATTCGGGGCCAAAACATGTCCAGCCATTGGCTTCATAAAATGGAATGGCAGTAACTCTTGCTTGCAACCAACCAGTTTTGGCCTTCCACAGCTTGGCGCTTTCCAACTCGCAAGCTTTTAAAACTTTTGAAGCAATACCTTGACCTCTGAATTCTTCTGTAGTTCCCATTGCGCGAATCTGAACGGCAGGTCGCAGTTCTGGCCCTATTATATTACCATTATCATCAAATTTCGCCTTCTGATCTGCACTTAGTGGGCTAAATGCAGGACAAGTGCTGTTTGCTTCAACGTCAACAACACTTCCATCTTCTTCTGGCCCAAGTAAATGAGCGCGACCAACAGCGGCCACCTCGCCATCAGTTTCAGCCCAAACGTGTATGGCTTCGTCATCTTTCGCTAGGCGTTCAGAACCTTTTGGAGAACCTAACGGTTTTCGGAGAACCTCAAAACGGGTATCAAAATATTCTTGAGGGAGTTCTTCGCCAGGAAATCGAACGACAATTTTCACAGTAGATAAAGATCAGCGATCACAAAGCAGGAAAACAGCACCGAAGCAACACCATTGGTAGTGAAAAATGCAAGGTTTACTCGGCTCAGATCGTTAGGTTTTACAATGGCGTGCTGATAGGTTAGCAGCGAAATGAAGGTGGCATAACCAACCCAAAAGAGCCAACCAAATTCCCCCAATTGCCCGGCCCAGAAGAGCATTGCGGCTGTTGTTACATGCAACACATTAGAAAGCATCAATGCCTTTTTCTTTCCCAGCCAAACTGGAATGGAGAACAGATCATTCTCGCGGTCGAATTCTTCATCTTGCAAAGCATAGACAATGTCAAATCCACCGACCCAGAAAAGAACTGCTGCAGAGAACAGAACGGGTAGAAGGTCGAACTTTCCAACAACGGCCAGGTATGCTCCGATCGGAGCCAAACTCAATCCAAGCCCAAGAATCAAATGACAAAGCGCGGTAAATCGTTTTGTAATGCTGTAGCCGAGTACAACTGCTAATGCAACTGGAGAAAGCGCCAAGCAAAGTGGGTTGATGAAGTACGTTGTAATGACAAATGCCACCGAGTTCAATATCACAAACCAAAGTGCCGCATTGGCCTTGATGATTCCAGCAGGAATCTCGCGGATTGCAGTACGTGGGTTTTTCTCGTCAATATTCCGGTCGATGTATCGATTGAAAGCCATAGCAGCATTCCGAGCGAAAACCATGCAAAGCACCACTTTCAATAAGAGATGCCATTCGAACGATGCGGCTGTGAATTGCACGGCCAAGAAAAATCCGATCATCGCAAATGGCATAGCGAAAATCGTGTGCGAAAACTTGACGAGCGATAGGTAGTTCTTCATCTAGAGGTGGCAAATTTACCGACAATCAATCTGTTAACCGATACCTTTGTCCCATGTTCAAGCGGCTGTTCTTCTTTTCTGGCATAATAGCGTTTTTGCTGGCATGTTTAACCATGTGGTTTTGGTACCTGCCGAATCATCCAACAATACATGAAGAAATGAACCAAACAGTTTCGGACACGGTTTCAATTCAGGATACTGTGAATTTGAATTGATATGCTTCGATGCTGTGGTCTGATTCTATTGTTGCTTCCGGTTTTTGCCAATGGGCAGAGTATGGTTGAATACACGCCAGATTTCAAGTTTAATGATGGCATCTATATTTCTTTCGAAGATTTCAAGAACAATAATCCGATTCCGGTAACACACATTGTAAGCAATTACGACATCCGAGATTCAGATTATTTGGAGCAGGTTTTAATGCATGACTCGGTGGATTACTTCGATAATCTGTATGAAGAAAGAACAATTGCCACTCATGAGCTTTGGGGGTTTTGTCAGCGGAATCGGGTTTTCATCGGTTTTGGTGCCGATGGTAGTTTCGATAATCCAGAGTTTTTCGATTTCTATCCGCTTGTTAGCATTGGGGCTGTTTCATTTTTCACTGCGTTGGAATCTTACTACCGAACAATGGGGCCAAGCCCAATGATGGGAGTCGGTTACGATCCTATGTACGATTCGCAAATGACCGTTACGGAAACCGAGCAGGTACAGCTGCTCTTGGAATTCAAAACGGGTAAAATTCTACTCGCAAAGCGAGGTGAGCTAGGCTATATTCCTGTTGAGCTTGTGTTCCATATTCTTCAAGATGACCCTGTGCTGTTGGAGCAATTTAGAGCCATTTCCGGAAGAGATCAAAAACAAAAAGGCATGTTTTACATCCACGAGTTTAATGCCCGTAACCCGATTTTCTTTCCGGTTGATTAAGTTTTTGTGAAAAATATTTGATAACCCCGTATTTCCTTAGGGGGTATCTTTGCTTAAAAGTGATTTTCTTTGCCGCGAACCTTAAATTATTGGTCATGGGAAAGAAAATGAGCAAAACATACGCTAGAGTTGCATTGCTGATTCTGGTTTTGGTGGGATTGTTTGCAGCGTTTTATCCGACAGTACATCCAGAAGGAGATGGTTTTAATGCTGGAGATATAGCTTGGCTTATTTCTGCCGCTGGCCTCGTGTTACTTATGACGCCTGGACTTTCCTATTTCTATGGTGGAATGGTTTCTTCGAAGAATATCATTTCCACCATGCTACAAAGCTTTGTGGCACTCGGAGTAATTACCGTGCTCTGGTTTGTTGTTGGGTTCAGTTTGAGTTTTGGAGATAGTATTGGAGGAATTATCGGTGATCCACGAACGTTTTTCATGTTTGATAATGTTGGTACGGCCGCACATACGGAAATTGCCACGAGTATTCCTTTCGTTCTGTTTGCAGCTTTCCAGTTGAAGTTTGCCATAATCACTCCTGCGCTGATAACAGGAGCGTTTGCTGAGCGCGTGAAATTCTGGGGATACATTCTCTTCATCGTTCTCTTTTGTATATTCATTTACACACCGCTAGCGCACTGGACTTGGCATCCCGAAGGATTTCTCTACCAATGGGGTGTGCTTGATTTTGCTGGTGGAACGGTTGTGCATATCTCTGCTGGAATGGCTGCATTGGCAGGTGCCATGTTCTTTGGGCGCAGAAAGGTTCATATGGATAAGGTTGAGAATACTCCTGTAAATATTCCATATGTATTGCTTGGTACCGGATTACTTTGGTTCGGTTGGTTCGGGTTCAATGCGGGTTCTGCCTTGGCGGCTGATAGCCTTGCAGTAAGCGCGTTTGTCAATACGAACTTGGCATCTGCAGCGGCAATGCTTGCGTGGTTGGTTTTCGATTCATCGCAAGGAAGAAAGCCTTCTGCTTTAGGTGGGTGTATTGGGGCTGTTGTAGGTTTGGTTGCCATTACCCCAGCTGCTGGTTTTGTCAGTTTTGGAGCCAGTATAGCCATCGGAATTATCGCAAGTATCGTTTCCAATATTGCGGTTCATTTGAAGTCTAAATCAACGTTGGACGACACGTTGGATGTATTCCCTTGTCACGGTATTGGCGGAATCGTGGGAATGATCCTTACCGCGGTTTTCGCGTTAGATGGCGGGTTGGTCACTGGCGAATTGACGCTTTTCATTAACCACATGTTGGGTCTTGTGATCGTTTGCGCATTCACCTTTGGAGGTTCTTATTTGCTGTACTTCATTTCAAATAAGATCATTCCACTTCGAGTAACCGAAGAAGCAGAAGAAGCTGGATTGGATCTGACCCAGCATGACGAGAAGTACATTCTTGCAAGAGTGGACTAATCTTCAACTTCGTAAACAAGCCGCATGGTGATTGACGCGGTTTTGCTTTTATCGGCAGTATTGAACGCGCCACCCCAGCTGTAATCTTCGGTCGAGTTTTGACCTGTGATTTGAAAAACTCCCATGTTGGCGGATTTTAATTCGCCCAATTCTCCACCTGAGTTTGCTGCAATTGTTTCTGCCCTGAGTCGTGCGTCTTCGGTTGCTTTTCGAATCATTTCAACTTTAAGGTCAGCTAATTTTGTGTAATAATATCGAGGTGGATTTGAGTAGAGTTGAACGCCTTTGTTCATCAATTCGGTGATAGAACGTGAAAGCTCTTCCACTCTCGCAACATTCTTAGATTCAATCTCAACCGATTGTGTCAGTTTGTATCCAACAAATCGATTTCCAACATATTCTCCGTTTCTATACTGAGGTTCAGTTTGCTCAACGGTGTTAACTGCTTTGAAAACAACTTGCTTTTCATCCAAACCATTTGATAAAAGGTAGTCTTTGATAATTACCTTGTCTTTTTCAAGTGCGTTGTAGGCAGCTTGCAGATCAGCACTTTCACGCGAAAAGCGTCCTTCCCAAACAATCAGGTCAGAAACAAAATCTTCAGCACCAAGTCCGGTTACGTTGATGGTTCCATCACGTTGGGCACGCTCCACGTAAGCATTTCCCAAGAAGAAAGCCGCCAGAACAATCGATATTGAAAATATTACAGCGTTGGATGTTTTCATGACTATGAATTGATTAACCATACAACGGATGTTGTTGGAGCAAAAATTACTACCCAAAGACTAAAGAATGTTAACTCGGTTTGAACAGCTATTAATTATGACGATAAAGTGTCACTGTTCCAGAAATAACCTTGGGCTCAAACGTATTGAACTTCTTGAGAACAAATTGATAAACGTACATTCCTTGCTTCGCCTCCTTTTCTGAGTCTTTGTAGGTCCCATCCCAAAAGACATTAGGGTTGTCCGTTTGCCATATCAATTCGCCCCATCGGGTAAAGATTTTCACGTTGTAACTTTCATATTCGAAGTTGTTGCCTTTCGGGCCCCAAGTGTCATTCTTTTGGTCGTCATCTGGTGTAAACGCACTAGGAACATAGAAGGTGAAATATGGGTCGACCTCAACATATTCGAAGGTAGTGTCGGTACAGCCAAACCTCGCTTCATTCTCAGCAATTAACATTACTAAGTAAACACCACTGGTATCATAATCATGCACCGGATATTCTTCATAACCGATCATTCCATCACCAAAATGCCATTCAAAGCTCACAGCATTTTGGCTTTCATTATTGAAAATGACTTCCGGGTCCACAAACTCAACCGGTTTACTGCGCGTGCTGAATTCAGCTATTGGCGGACTGATCTGACCTACCTCGGCCGTGCCATCGGCAGAGCATCCTCCTGCATCAGTTACAACAACCGAATAGGCGCCCGGATCAAGTTTGGTGTTCCAGCCAGAAGGAGTCAGGTCTTCCGAGAAGATGTATGCAGAATCTGCAATAGAAGACCACACGTATTCAAACGGCCCAGTTCCACCTATCATAACTGCTTGAACAGCACCATTTCCATATCCACAAGTGTCATCCCACGCGGTGAGCTCAACATTGATGGGCAATGGCTGATCAACAACAACCGTTGTGTCGGCCGAACATCCCAATGCATCGGTAACCGTAATGGTGTACGAACCTTGAGAGAGGTTGTCAATACTCTGAGTGTTTGATTGCAGCGGGTTGTTCCATTGAAATCCGTAAGGAGCAGTTCCTCCCGAAGCGGTGGCCATAGCGGTTCCATTGGTTTGTCCCGCACAAAGAATGTCTGTGTGAGAAGCATCAACGGACGGCAATGGATTTACCGTCACGTTCTGAGTTGCCGTGGCAATGCATCCTTCGGTAGATGTAACTCCCAAGGTGACCGAGTAAGTTCCTGCATCCGCATATGTGTAAGTGGGAGATGCGCTGAGAGAAGTTCCTGTGTTGTCGCCAAAATCCCATAAGTGTCCACTTATTTGGCTTGATGTCACTGTGCTTTGATCGGTAAACGTGGTTGCTGCTCCTTGACATACTTCCGTTGAGCTGAAAGCGGCTGTTGGGGCTGCATAAACGGTGATTTGAGCTGAGTAGGAATCAGCACAGAAGTCAGTGGTGATGACTCCTAGGGTTACATTATAAGTTCCAGCACTAGGAAATGAAAACGTTGGTGACGGATCAGTGGAATTACCTTGACCATCAAAGTCCCATGCCCATTGCGCAATGGTTGATCCAGTTACGGAAGAGTTGTCTGTGAAAACAGCATCAACGCCAACGCACACATTTGCTGTTGTGAAATTGGCCGTTGGATTTGGAAATACATTTGCTTGGATGGTGGTTTGATCAGTGCAACTTCCGGCACTTACAACCAACGTCACATCAAAAGTGCCTGTGCTCGAATACGTGTGTGTCGGGTTTTGAACGGTCGATGTATTACTGTCTCCAAAATCCCAAGCCCAATCTGTAATAGTGCCGTTATTTATGGTGGAGAGGTCGGTAAAAGTTGTGGGTGTACCAGAGCAGCCTTCGATAATCGAGAAATCAGCTACGGGAACATCGCTTTGCGTAATCGTGACATCTTCTGTGCTTGTACATCCTTGAGCATCCGTAACCGTGACGGTGTAATTTCCAGCTGTTAAAGTTGCAGCTGCCGTCATGTCTCCACTTGTCCACGAGTAGCTTACGCCACCACTTGCTGTGACAGTAGTATTTCCTCCTGGGCAATGGCTTAACGGACCAGTTATGGTAACGGTCGGGCCTGCAAGTTGAGCATCATTACTGAACGGAGAACTTGGAGGAGATACGCAGTTCATGCCCTCACTGGCAATTACCGTGTAGCTAGTACCTACGGCCATGCCTGTGATTGCACCACCAGCACCAGCTGTAGGACCAACAGGGTCGAAGGTGTAGGTTAAGGCTGCATTATAATTGCTGATGGTGCTGGTTCCTTCTGCCTGACAGGTAGCTGCTGTTAATGTAATTGTTGGAGCATCAAGCATTCCAGTTGCAGCTGCATTGCTGAAAGGAGCACTGGGCTGGGAAGGACAGCTTATCGTTCCTGAAACCACGGTGTAACTTGTTCCAGTGGCCATGCCCGAAATAAGACCTCCTGCGCCAACGGTTGGTCCTGTTGGGTCAAATGTATACGTCTCTGTCGGGTCGTAGTTATCAATCGCACTCGTGCCATCCATGGTACATGTTGGTGCGCCAGAAGTGATAGTTGGGCCAGGAGGGAGGTTTACGCCACCGTTAAAGGTAATCATGATTCCACCTGCGGCACCATTTGCGCCTGGATCTCCACCACCTGCACCGCCTCCTCCAAAGGCCGTTCCTGGCGCGCCCTGTGTTGCTCCACCAGGTCCGCCTGCTGGACCTGCACCCGCACCACCTGGGCCTCCATCTTCAACGTTTCCATTACTTCCTGCAGTTCCTGAAGTGTTTGTGTCTCCACCACTTGCTGTACCACCGGCACCACCGCTTCCTGCAGGTCCTTCCGTTCCGTCACCACCTCCTCCAGGAGCACCGCCATTGGCAGTGAGGTTAACCGGATTTCCATTAGCATCTGTTCCGGTTACTGTAGTGTTGCCACCAGGACTGCCATTATCGCCATCCTGAAAGTCAGGGCCTTCGTCTCCTCCGCAGCCGCCAGCACCTATACTGTAGTTAAATAGTGACCCCGGTGTTACGTCTACCGTTATTATAGTGTAGCCGCCACCGCCACCGCCACCGCCACCACGGGTATCTTGAAATCCACCGTTGCTACCACCACCACGTCCACCGCCACCGCCACCGCCACCGTAGAGTTCAACGGTAACATTGGTAACGCCACATGGTACTTCAAATACACCGGCCATTGGTGCTGCACCGCAACCAGTTGGGCCAGGTACGGTAACATCTTGGGCTAATACGGCAAATGGAACAATCAGAGCCAATAGGAATCCTAGAGAGCTCATTACTGCGCTAAGAATACGTCTCATGGGGTTGGACATTCAGCGATTAGTGTGGGGTGTTTTCATTGACAATGATACTGATTTGACGGATTACAACCGTTGACGTTGCCAAGGTCATCCATGAAGTTATTGTTATCAGTAATTCGATGACTGCCAGTTGTCAAAAATCAAGAGTTTTGGATATCAATAGCTTTAAAGTGGGGACTACTTCTTCGGTAAACCACGGATTCTTTGCTTGCCAAATGTTGTTTCTTGGCGATGGATGTGGAAGGACAAAATAATTTGGGAGGAATTCCTCGAAACACTTTACGGTTTCCGTAAGGTTGGTTTTCATTTTGTCTTGTAAATAGTAAGCTTGAGAATACTGTCCAACCAGAATGGTCAATTCTACTTTATTCATTTTCGATAACAACTGCTGATGCCAAAGCGGAGCACATTCTTTTCTTGGAGGTAGGTCGCCAGATTTTCCCTTTCCGGGATAGCAGAATCCCATCGGAACCAGCGCAATCTGCTCTGGGGCGTAAAACGTTTGTTTATCAACTCCCATCCAATTGCGGAGATTGTCTCCACTTTTGTCGTCCCACGGAATTCCCGATCGGTGCACCTTTGATCCTGGTGCTTGACCAATGAGTATGATCTTGCTGTTTGGATGTGCGGTCAGAACTGGGTTCGGCTCAAGGTAAGCAGCACATTCTGTGCAATGAGAAATGCTGTCCAAAAGTGACTTCATAAAGTCTAATGTAGATTAGAACTTCGGTTTCCTCGTTTTCTTTTTCGAGCTAAATTCAAACCATGAAAAAATTCGCAGTCGGTTTCTTTTTGATTGTTTCCCTGACTTTCATTGGTTTCATTGCTGGAGCAATAATTGCCAAATACTTCTTTGTTTCGCCTGGCGATGGACTGGCAGGTGGCGCAACCGTTGCCATGACAGGTTTTCTAGGAGCTGGAATTGGGTTGGTTCTTTCAATCGTTCTGCTTCGGAAACTGGAAGAGAAAACGAAAACGGTTTTAACCGCAATTCTGTTTGCTATTTCGCTGATTTTGTGGGGAGTTTTCCATTACCAATACAAGCAGCGGAAGCTAGAACGTGAAAAAGAGAATGCCGAGTTGTTCGGAGAAAGAAAACCTAGCAAAACCGTAGTTCCAACTGCGCTTGCAGAAGATTTTGCTGAACCGCCTTCTTCCGAGTTAAAATTGACAGATGGAACCGAAATGGGAATTGGAATCGTTTCGATTTCTCCAGAAGTTGGAAAATCACTTCGGTTCTACAGCAAGCCTCAGCATTATGAGTTGCCTGAAAACCTTCAAGCGGCCGATAGTCTGACGTTCAAAGACGCTCGCCACTTTGTGGACATTGCAACCGCACCACCGTGGTTCGTTCCACAGTACGTGAAACTCGATTACGGCATTCTGCAACTTGTTGCTGTAACCGTGCAGAAGAATTGGATTGAGGTGATTGTCAATAGAACCAGCGGACAAACCCATTGGGTTTATCGTCAGGATGTGGGCTATTCAACATGGTCAGAATTTCTATTGAATGTTCATTCCGTTGAACTTTTGAATCCGGCCGATTTCCCACCGCGCATTAAGCCGATGGATCATGCAAGTCCTGATGAAAGTGTGGATGCAAACGGCATTTTTTATCCCGTTTCGGTCAAAGATGATTGGTTGCAAGTGCATCCCGATAAGGAAGTTGACCATGATATTTGGGTGCGCTGGAAACGCGATGGAATACTGCTGGTCAAATACTCCATTCTCAGCTGATCGAATGTTCGCTATCCCTTTAGGGATAGGCGTTACAGCTTAACGTTTCTTAACGCTTTTGAAGCCCGATTGTAGCAATACGGTCGGGCTTTTCGTGTTTGAAATTTTGAAAAGTCCATTTGTGGAAAACAGAAAATCGCTGCATCCAAAAGACAAGTTGAACCCAAAAAATCTACAGAAATGAAAATGCTTGCAGTAATTATCACATCGGTTTCCATGGTTGTTTTTCTAACTATCAATTCCACAGTTTCCGACTTCTTTCAACCTCGCGAAGTCGAACCCGAAAAAGGGTGTGTCTTTAACTCCATGATGGGAATTGAGGACACGGAAGACTACGCTAAACACAAAACCCCTGAAAAAGTCATGTCCTCTTTAGAACAAGGTCTCGCTTGGATGTCTGAAGCGCAGCAGAAGAACGGTGGTTGGGGAGCTGGAAGCCACTATCGTCAGCGAGAAATGGACCCACATGCAGTTTCAGCAGATCCGGCAACAACTTCCATGGTTGGAATGGCTTTGCTCAGAAATGGAACCACACTCGATGAAGGAGAATACAGTCAGCAACTCAAGAAAGCGGTCGAATATATTCTCGGTCAGGTTGAGGAGTCAGACCCGAATTCGTTGAATATCACGAAGCTTCAGAACACACAGATTCAGACCAAACTCGGACAGAATATCGATGTGGTTCTTGCATCGCAGTTCCTTACAAATCTGTTGGATAAGCTTCCAAAGGATCACGCTATGAAAAAGCGAATTGACGATGCATTGAACGTTTGCGTTTACAAGATTCAGAATGGACAGATGGCTGATGGAAGCACGCAAGGAGCTGGCTGGGCAGGTGTCTTGCAATCATCGCTTGCTGGGAACGCTTTGGAAGCCGCTGAGTTTGCTGGTGCGGACGTTGATCAAAAGAAATTGGAAAGTGCCCGAGATTATCAGAAAGGCAATTTCGATGCGAAAACGGGAAATGTGAAAACCGATAAAGGAGCTGGAATTGTGCTTTACTCGGTTTCAGGTTCCACGCGGTCTTCTGCTAAGGAAGCTCGCGAAGTGAAGGAAAAGCTGCAAGCTGAAATGCCTGCAAGAGCTGAGGATGCGGAGGTTACAGCTGAGGACCTTCGAGATTTAGGTTACGATGAAGAAGAGGCTATTCGCAAGGCAACGGCTTACAACGTTTATCAGAACGCCAAACAAACTGCGCAGCGCCAGGATGTGATGAGCGGATTTGGAAATAACGGAGGAGAGGAGTTTCTGAGTTTCCTTCAAACGGGCGAAGGATTGGTCATTGCAAAAGACAATTCTTGGAAGAACTGGTACGATGACATTTCAGGAAAGATGATTCGAATCCAGAACAACGATGGTAGCTGGAACGGACACCATTGCATTACAAGCCCTGTGTTCTGCACAGCAACTTGCTTGCTTATTCTCTCAATCGAAAATGATATTCAAAGTCTTCAGGCCATGGGAGGTAGTTAGAGCCTGAAGGTCGCTTCGGTGGTTGCCCGCCCTTGCGCTGAATGGGGAGATGACGCGCGGGTCGGGTTTTTTAATCCTCTTCTTCTACGTCTTCCAAGCGCTCCTCGATGTCCTCGCGAGCCTCGTCCGTCAGGTTGCCATCCTCATCATAATCGTCATCATCTTCAATGATGGCCTGCGCTTCTTCAACGGTCATTCGCACCAGATAATACTTGTCCTCCGCCTCAAACGGAAGGGCAGAAACACGCTTTCCTTCCGCGTTTGTGAACTTGATAAGGTTGTCCTCAAACCCGAACGGATACTCCAATTTTATCTGTTCTTGAACGGTAGTGTCAAGCTTATCATAATCCTTTACCACTCTCGGTTTTCCAGTACTCATGGCGTGCAATCAGATGACGTGATCAATTAAAATTTCAGTCGGTAATACTATACATTAGATCGGAATGTTGCGAACCGTTCTAAAAATAATTTCAGACCCGTTTTCGGTGGTTTCGATGATGGATGAAAGAGGCGGTTTCGGTTCGATAATAAGGAAGCTTCTTTCGTCCAATTCCGAAATTTTATAAGAATTCATGTAAATCGTGTAAGACAATTACGAAACCGAAAACAGACTTTTAGCCCAACAAATCCTTAACCGAATGCGCAACACTATTCTGATTTTCTCTGCTACGCTGATCACATTCGCTTTAGTGGCAGACACCATCGACCTCAACAACCTTTTCAATTACGAGAGTCAAACCATTCCTCCGTACATAACCAAGGACAACACGGACGGAAACGCGATTACGGATGAAGGAGCGACTTTAGGGCGCGTGCTGTTTTACGATAAGCATCTATCATCTAACAATACAATTGCTTGCGCGAGTTGCCACAAGCAGGAATTTGCCTTTGGCGATACGGCTGTGGCGAGTGTGGGTGTAAATGGAACAACAGGTCGCCATTCCATGCGATTGATCAATGCGCGTTTTGCAGATGAGGCCAAATTCTTTTGGGATGAGCGCGCGGACAGTCTGGAAATGCAGACAACCATGCCGATTCAAGACCATGCGGAAATGGGCTACAGCGGAACGCAAGGCGACCCAGATTTCAACGACCTGATCTTGGAATTGGAAGCGTTGCCGTATTACGAAGATCTGTTTGTGGCTGCTTACGGAGATGCAAGCATCACAGAGCATCGTATTCAAAAGGCATTATCGCAGTTTGTACGAAGCATTCAGTCTTTCGATGCCAAATATGATATAGGTCGTGCACAAGCACCGAATGATGGAGCGCCATTCCAGAATTTCACGCAAGAGGAAAACGAGGGAAAGGGTTTGTTTTTGGCGCCTCCACAGTTCAACGCGCAGGGAGAAAGAACTGGTGGTGGAGCTGGCTGCGGTGGTTGTCATCGTGCGCCTGAATTCGATATCGACCCGAATACCCTTAACAATGGGTTTCTTACTTCAATTGGCGGTGGGCAGGATTTTACCAACACGAGAGCGCCTTCATTGCGCGATCTGGTTAAAACCAATGGAGAAGTAAATGGCCCAATGATGCACCATGGTGGCCCAGCAACTTTGGGCGCGGCCATTGCGCACTACAACAGCATTACCAATGTTCCGAATGCCAATATCGACCCACGTTTAACACCTGGCGGGAATGGTCAGCAGTTGAACCTGACGCCCGCAGAGATCGATGCCATTGCGGCTTTCTTGACCACGCTGGCGGGAACGGATGTTTACACCAATGAGAAATGGTCCGATCCTTTCGATGCAAACGGAAACATTACCATACTCGGTGGTTCAACCATAACATCTATTGATGATGCGGAAGACATAGCGTTCAAGGTTTATCCAAACCCTACATCCGATCATTTAAACCTCACCCTTGCGGGTGGAGCGCTTAAAGTCGTTACCATATATGATATGGGAGGGCGTTCGGTGCGCGAGCTTAACCTTGGCGATTATGGTCTGTCAACCGTTCAGGTAGAAGTCTATGGTCTGGCCGCAGGCCCGTATCATTTCGCTGCGCTGGATAATACAGATAAGCTCCATTCGGGACGTTTTGTGGTAGCCCACTGAGTTCAGCGAGTACTCATTCGGTCTCGTAAGGGTGTTCTAGCAGTTCTGCATGTTGCCTTTTGTACCCGTAGGGGCTATTCAACTGCATTTGGTGCTGCCCTTCGTTCCCGTAGGGGAGTAAACTGGTACCAAAACTATTGCCTACGGTGTCGTAAGCGATATTTCTGGTACCAAAACTATTACCTACGGAGTCGTAAGCAGCATTTCTGGTACCAAGATTATGGCTTACGGGTCCGTCAGAGGTAGTTCTGGTACCTAAACTATGGTTGTCGGGATTGTAATCAATAATTCTGGTACCAGAATTATTGTTGTCAAATAGCGTAGGTACCAGCGGCATCAAAGAAATCTGTGCCCACCATTGAAGAGGTGCGCATTTAGCTGGCGGGTTCTTATGGGCGCACGTTTAGCTTCCTATCTTTGCCCCCCAATTTTACAAGCCATGTCAGACGATAAGAAGGTTATTTTTTCGATGGTTGGATTGAGCAAGACGTTCCAATCCAACAACAAGAAGGTTCTCAATAATATTTACCTCTCGTTTTTCTACGGGGCCAAGATCGGAATCATCGGTCTTAACGGTTCTGGTAAATCAACCTTGCTCAAGATCATCGCAGGGCTCGACAAAAGCTATCAGGGCGATGTCGTTTTCTCGCCAGGTTACTCCGTTGGATACTTGGAGCAGGAACCGCAGCTCGATCCTGACAAAACGGTGAAGGAGATTGTGATGGAAGGCGTGGCAGAAGTGGCCGATGTCATGAAGGAATACGAAGCCGTGAACGCCAAATTCGCAGAGCCGATGAGCGATGATGAGATGAACAAACTCATCGAGAAGCAAGGCGAACTTTCTGAGAAGATAGAGCAGTTGGGTGGTTGGGAACTCGACCACAAATTGGAACGAGCCATGGATGCCTTGCGTTGCCCACCAGATGATCAGAAGGTCAGCACACTTTCAGGTGGTGAAAAGCGCAGAACCGCACTTTGCAGATTGCTGCTTCAAGAACCAGACATTCTGCTTTTGGATGAGCCTACCAACCACCTGGATGCCGAGAGTATCGATTGGTTGGAGCAGCACTTGCAGCAGTACAAAGGAACCGTGATTGCCATTACCCACGACCGTTATTTCTTGGATAACGTGGCGGGTTGGATTCTTGAACTCGATAGAGGAGAAGGCATTCCGTGGGAAGGAAACTACAGCAGCTGGCTTGACCAAAAGAGTAAGCGCTTAGCGCAGGAAGAAAAGCAGGCCAGCAAGCGCAGAAAGACACTCGAACGCGAGTTGGAGTGGGTGCGTATGAGTCCGAAAGCGAAGCAAGCTAAGAGCAAAGCACGTTTGAGTGCTTATGACAAACTCCTGAGCGAAGACACGAAACAGAAGGAAGAGAAGCTGGAGATTTTCATCCCGAATGGTCCACGATTGGGCACGAATGTGATTAACGCAGAAGGCGTTGCGAAAGCTTATGGTGATAAGCTGCTTTATGATGATTTGAATTTCTCTCTTCCTCCCAACGGAATTGTTGGAATTATTGGTCCGAACGGTGCTGGTAAAACCACACTTTTCAGAATGATAATGGATTTGGAAAAGCCTGATAAAGGAGAATTTACTGTTGGCGAAACCGTGAAGGTGGCGTACGTAGATCAGCAGCATCAAGACATCGACCCGAATAAAACCGTTTGGGAAACCATTTCTGACGGATTGGAAGAGATGGAATTGGGCGGAAGACGAATCAATTCACGCGCCTATGTGTCGCGGTTCAACTTTGGTGGTGGTGACCAAGGTAAGAAGGTGGAAATGCTTTCGGGTGGAGAACGCAACCGACTGCATTTGGCCATGACTTTGAAGCAGGAAGCGAACGTGCTACTGCTGGATGAGCCGACCAACGATATTGATGTGAACACGCTTCGTGCCTTGGAAGAAGGTCTCGAAAGCTTCGCAGGTTG
>CAYWET010000052.1:0-25630 GCA_964457245.1 uncultured Chryseobacterium sp.
GGAATTTGATAATGATCTTATTGGCATAAATGGTAATCTGGGTGTTGGAACCATGTCCCCCGCTACCGAATTGCACGTCTATGCTGGAGACAACCCTACACTCCGATTACAGCAGGATGGTGCCGCTGGTTGGGATGTTATAGGTAATACCGCGCAATTGGACATTGCAGATAATACCGGAGGGAATATCGCAGTTCGCATCAAATCCGGAGTAAGCGCAAACCGATTGGTGCTTGACGGTGATAATGTAGGTATTGGGACAACCACACCGCTAGAGGAACTCCACGTTCAGGGTTCTATCAGAATGGTGGATGGCAACCAGACCAATGGTCATGTGGCAACTTCCAATGCCAATGGTACCATGAGTTGGACAGACCCATCCAGTATCATTGCTGGTGGGGTTGAGGCTACACATGAAGCGATGAGTACGGAAGACTATTTGATCTCTCCAACAGGGGGATGGCAGAGTACCGATTTTCCGGGTCCAACAGCACAGGGGCCAGGAACCTATTTAGTATTGGTCTCTGCAAGAGTGAAGATCGATGGCGGTTCTGGTAGTGACGACCTTCAGTTCCGTGTCAAAGCACAGACAGCCTCTTGCGGAAGCGTCAATTCAGAGTCCACCGGAGTGTTGGAAAACTACAATGACATTAGGAATAATTACCACCTGGTGTCTTTTCATAGAGTCATAAGTATACCCAACACTTGTCAGTACCGAATGATTTTGCAGATCAACTTAGATGGTACTGACGATGAAGTCTACTATGACGACATCCATATTACATCCATCCGATTAGACTGACCGAACAATTAAACCCGCACCTATTATGAAACAAAAGTTAACCGTAGCAATTGCTGCCCTTATCTCTTTTTTCCTTTTTACTGACCTCCTCTTTGCGCAGCAGGGCATGGGGGTTGGTACCAACAACCCACAGGAAATGCTGGATGTAACGGGTGCCATCAAAATTGGAACAGACATTAACAACAGTAACGCTGCACCAACTGGTGGAGCTGGGACTATCCGCTTCCGCGCTGGGCAGTTCGAGGGCTGGGATGGAGCCGCTTGGATACCGCTCGGTGGCGGAGGTGGTAGCTCCCCTTTTATTCTGAACGGTAATCAGGTAGAACCGGACAATACAGTGGTCAACTTGGCAACCGATGATTTCATTTTCGGTTCGCCCAGTTTAGATGATGACGCAGATACCGACCACGATGGCCGTTTCTTCTACGACAAGAGCAAAGGGGCTTTCCGTGCCGGTTTGGTTTCAGGCGACCAATGGGATGATTTCAAACGTGGCAACCAATCCTTTGCGGTTGGTTATGACGTAACCGCATCTGGAGATTATTCCATGACCTTGGGAGAACGCTCGTGGGCAACCGAAACCGGTGCCATAGCCATGGGGCGGCAGGCCTATGCAGAAGGAGAAATGAGTTTTGCTTGGGGTAATGATGTGCAGGCCACGGGAGAAGGTTCGTTAGCCTTGGGCCGATTGGCATTTTCCACGGCCGATTTCAGCTATGCGGTAGGCACCAACGTAAATGCAAGTGCAGAATACAGCATGGCCGTAGGTGCAGAGTCTAACGCCACGGCATCGAGTTCCATTGCCTTGGGAAAGGACGCAAACGCAACGGCAGAATCTGCGCTTGCACTTGGCCATGATGCGGTAGCAAGCGCCTACGAAGCAGCGGCAATCGGTTACGATGTCATCGCTTCGGGCGAACGCTCCATCAGCTTTGGTCATAAGGTCAATGCCTTATCAGGCTATGAAATTGTTTTAGGTCGGTATAATTCGGTCTATATTCCATCAAGTACAACCTCATGGCAAGCTACCGATAGGCTTTTCAGCATTGGAAACGGCACTGGGGGTTTAAGTCGGTCCAATGCATTCACTATCCTGAAGAATGGGAACACGGGCATAGGCACAAGCACACCGTCTGCTACGCTACATGTTGATGGATCGTTAAGATTTGTAGATGGTAACCAAAGCAACGGATACGTGCTGACCACTGATGGCGCGGGCAATGCCACTTGGCAAGCCGCAAGTACTGGAACTGACGACCAGAACCTTACGGGAGCAACACTTACCGGAACAACCTTGCAGATTGATATTGAAGACGGCTCATCAGCTTCAGTGAATCTGGGCGCATTGGTTGATGATGCCGATGCTGATGCTTCTAACGAACTTCAAACATTGAGTATCTCAGGTAATGATATTACGCTGAGCAACGGTGGTGGGACTGTAAGTATTCCAACACAATCTGAATTGAAAGATGCGGACGGAGACACACAGGTTAAGGTGGAGGAGAACGTAGATGAGGATCGCATTCGGTTCTATACGGGTGGGACTGAGCGCATGATTGTTGATAACAGTGGTAGAGTTGGCATTGGGACAACTTCCCCAGGATCTAACCCAGGGTCGTTCGCAGCTTTAGATATTAGAAGTGACGCTGCTAACCGCACGAGCATTTATCAGGTCAGCTCTCAAAACGGTGTGCCGTACCACTATTTTGTGAGAACTGGAGGAACCCTCGCTTCTCCTTTATCAGTTGGGCCTGGGGCTCAGATTGGTGGCATTTCGGCACAGATCTATAATGGTGTTGGATTTTACGAAAGTGCAAGTATTCATATGAATACAGATGGTGTCGTTTCCGGAGATTCTCCAGGACTTATCGGGTTTCACACAACTCCAAGTGGAAGTACCACTGGTGTCAGGCGAATGACAATCAAGAATAACGGAAACGTTGGTATTGGCATTAATAACCCAGGTCAGAGACTGCATGTGGCCGGTTCAATACAAATGTCAGATGGGAATCAGCAAGCCGGTTATGTTCCTGTTTCGGATGCCAATGGAAAGATGACCTGGTCTTCGCCATCTGCCATTAACGGAGTCAACGTATTGGTCGATGCTGATAATGACACTAAAATTCAAGTAGAGGAAAGTGCGGATGAGGATATTATCCGGTTTGACCTGGCGGGCACCGAACATTTCAGTATGAACGGATCACAGTTGGGCGTCCATAACTCTGGCCGCTCCGTCAGAATTGGCGAAAATGCAGGAGCAGCGGATGACCTTACCGATAATGACAATACGTTGGTAGGTTTTGAAACCGGTCTGACCGTAAGCACCGGCTACAACAATACCGCAGTAGGAACACGCGCCTTCCATTCCGGAAACGGTTATGACAATGCCGCCTTCGGCAATTGGACGCTGTATTCTAATAACACGGGCGTAAGAAATACAGCACTCGGTTCGCGTGCTGGTCAGTCAATTACAGGGAGTGAGAATACCATTGTGGGATCATCTGCCGGCAAGGATGCCACAGGCTCAGGCAACGTTTTTCTTGGTCACGCTGCTGGACAAAGCGAGAGTGGAAATAACAAGTTATACATTGAAAACAGCAATTCGATCACGCCTCTTATCTATGGCGAGTTCGACAATGATATTGTTGGGATCAACGGAAATCTGGGTGTTGGAACCGAGGCTCCGAGTGCTCAACTTCACGTAGAAAGCACTTCAACAGGAGATGCAACGGGCATCAAACTCACGCAAGGCTCCGCCAACTCATTGATCTATCATAATTCCGATAATGATCTGGTGCTTCGTAAAGCTATAAACGTCAACCAACTGGTTTTAGACAATGGAGGCAACATTGGCGTGGGTACCGAAACTCCGGGAGACGAACTTCACGTGGAGGGTTCCATCAGAATGGTTGATGGCAACCAAGGGGCAGATAAGGTGGCAGTCTCTAATGCCAATGGTACTATGACCTGGACAGATAGGAGCAGCTTTATTGCCTATCACAAACAGGCCGGAGTTCTAAGTTTCAGCGGTAGCAGCAACTCATACAACAACATTGCGGGGCTTACCAGTACCACCCTGAATGTACAAAGCGGAGACATCATTACTTTACGAGCAGAGGCCATTGTTAATTTTACAAGCGGTTCTGGAAGTGACGACTTCTATATGCGTGTTACCTACGGCAACTGCGCTACGGGTAACTCCGAGGAAAAGATTATCCGGTTTGATGAGGATGGAGGGCATGATAATCCAACGACCTTAAGCTACTTGGATGTAATAACCGCTCCTTGTACCGGAACGCTCTGGTTCCGTTTTCAGATCAAACATTCAGGTGACGACCCGTGGGAAGCAGTTGATGGAATCATCGTTGCTACGAAATACTAGCTACTCATCAAACCAAATAAAACAGCCCCGTCCACCACAAGCATGGATGGGGCTTTCATCTAATAGATTGTTTTACCAAATTTGACCTGCCCCTATGAAAAAGCTCCTTGCCGACCTTTCGCTTATCGGTGTTGTTCCTGGAGAGGACGATAGCACAGTATTGCGTAAGCAGTTTCTGGTCTATCAGGGTTCGGCCATGAGTATGGGTGGCATTCTTTGGGGAACGCTGCTTTTCGTTTTCAACTACCCGTTGCCTTCAATCATACCGTTCGGATACACCGTCATCACCATCTTCAACTTTTTCATGTTCAACCGGACGAAGAATTTCGTCATCTGTCGGAACGTTCAGACCTCCATCAGTCTCTTGTTGCCCTTTATGCTACAATGGGCATTGGGCGGCTATGCCGAGTCGGGTGGTGTGATGCTTTGGTCGGTGTTGGCGCTGACCTCATCCGTTTCGTATCAGAATGTGCGCTCTTCTGTTTTCTGGCTAGTAGCGTTCGTTATTCTAACGTTGTTCTCACTCATTCTAGACCCGTATTTCGAAGCTAATTTCAATATGGGGGTTACAGAGAATGTTTCGTTGGTCTTTCTTGTGGTAAACATTCTTTGTGTTTCAGGTATCGTGTTCGGGTTAACACTCTATTTCGCTACCATGAACACAACGAACATGGATAAGCTACGCCAGACCTACACCAAGCTGGTTAACTCAGAGAAGCTGGCCGCGTTAGGTCAGGTTTCTGCAGGTGTAGCACATGAAGTAAACACGCCTCTAGGCGCTATCAAATCCTCAGCCGAGGAGTCGCAACAGGCCTTCAATGATATTATGGCCGCTTTCATGTGGCTGGCTTCCAATCTGGATCCTGAGACAAAGGACATGTTCATTGCCTTCATAGCTTCATCCATTCCAGAGACACAGGCACTTTCTACAAGAGAGGAGCGCGAAAAGAAGAAACACCTGCGCGAGCAGTTGGAGGAATTGAATGTTGAGAAGGCCCGTTTTTTGGCCGACCGTCTGGTTCAGGTGGGGATTTATGAAGCCAATGATTCGTTAAAGAAGTTGTCATCGCAACCAGAGTTTGAACGGTTGGTAATGCTTACCTATAACGTGCTTAACCAGCAAAAGAGCAATCAGACCATTCAGTTGGCGGTGGATAAAGCTTCGCGCGTTGTGAAGGCACTAAAAAGTTACCTGCATACCACAGGAAGTGAAGACCCTGAGCCAGTGGACATCAAAGAAAACATGGAAACCGTGCTAACCATATATCACAACCGGTTGAAACAGGGTGTGAAAGTGGTTAAGAATTATGAGGTTGTTCCAGAGGTGATGGCGTTTCCTGATCAACTGAACCAGATATGGACCAATTTGATAGTGAATGCGGTTCAGGCTATGGACAATAAAGGCACGCTTACCATCGGCATCAAGAATGAAGGTGATTATGTGACGGTCAGTATCAAGGACACAGGAAAAGGCATTCCGAAAGAAATCCAAAACAAGATATTCGATCCGTTCTTTACCACCAAGGTATCAGGAGAGGGTAGCGGCCTTGGACTGGATATCATCAAACGCATTTTAGACGACCACTCGGCCAAGATATCGTTCAAATCAGAAGAAGGTATTGGAACTACTTTCTATGTGAAACTCCCCATAAATCCATCCGCATGAATAAGGTGCTCCATATAATTTGTGTTGACGATGAAAAGATCGTTCTCGATAGTCTCAACTCACAACTCACTCGCAACTTGGGTAGCCATTACAATTACGAATTTGCCGAGTCCGCAGAGGAGGCGTTGGAGGTCATTGAAGACATTTCCGGCCACGATGACGAAGTAATCTATGTAGTCATTTCTGATTGGCTAATGCCAGGTATGAAAGGTGATGAACTTTTGACCGAAGTACGCGGGAAGCTTGCCAACGTTAAGACCATTTTACTGACGGGTCATGTTGACAATCAGGTTGTGAAGCAGATAGAACAATCGGGCAAAGGTATCAGGTGCATTTACAAACCTTGGAATGAGAACGACCTGATGTCGCTGATCAAAAACTGATGAAGGAGGCTGCCATAATCTGTGTGGACGATGAGCGTGTTGTACTCAATGGGTTGCAATCACAATTGTCTCGCGATTTCGGGAGTGAGTATGTGATAGAACTGGCAGAAAGTGCGGAAGAGGCCTTGGAATTGCTAGAAGAATTTCGCGAAGAAGAGCGTGATGTTCCGGTTATCATTACCGATCAGATGATGCCAGGGATGAAAGGTCACGAATTGCTCATTGAGGTGCATCGTTCCTCTCCGAAAACTTTCAAGATACTCCTCACTGGACAATCGGACATTTCGGCCATTTCCGAGGCTGTAAACAATGCCGACCTTTACCGCTACATTGCCAAACCTTGGGACGGTACAGATCTGGTGCTCACGGTTAAGGAAGCTATCCGAAGTTTCTATCAGGATAAACAGTTAGAGATTCAGAACCGCCAGCTAGAACGTCACAATCGTGAGTTGGAACAATTGGTGGAAGAGCGGACACAGGAACTCCGACAAGAGAAGGAAAAGAGCGAAGAATTGCTGCTCAATATTCTACCTAGGGAAACGGCCAAGGAGTTGATTGATCGTGGAGAGGCCACACCACAACATTACGACCAGGTAACGATACTGTTTACAGATTTTCAAGCGTTCACCAAGTCGGCTTCGAATATCACACCACAGGAACTTGTAAGTACATTGAATGAATGTTTTACCGCTTTCGATGAAATCATTGGTCGGCACAATCTCGAGAAGATCAAAACCATTGGGGATGCTTACATGTGTGCTGGCGGAATTCCTACGGAGAACAGCACAAACCCGGAGGATGCCGTTGGAGCCGCAATAGAAATGAGAAATTGGATTAATCATTGGAATGCAGCACGACAACTTGCAGGAAAAGACGTTTGGGAAGCCCGCATCGGCTTGCACACAGGAGAGTTGATTGCGGGTGTAATAGGCAAAAAGAAGTTTGCATATGATGTATGGGGCGATGCTGTGAATCTTGCTGCTCGGATGGAGACAAACAGCGAAGCTGGGAAAATCAACATTTCAGAGGCCACTTATAACTTGATAAAAGGCAAGTTTGAGTGTACTTCTAGAGGTAAGATTGAGGTAAAGGGTAAAGGTCTGATGGAGATGTATTTCGTGAAGTGACAATTTACTCCCCGCACTGAATTTCCATCAGGCTGATATTCGCATAGAGCAGGCCTTTAGGGTCGCCTACATCGTAGCGTTCGCCTTCCAATTTTACGGCATTGAGTCCTTCGCTTTTGAGTAAAGACTCCATGGCATCGGTCAGTTGAATCTCGTTATTCACGCCATGCGCTGTATTCTCCAAGTGCGTAAACAGCGCAGGGGAGAAGACATATCGAGCACAAAACGCGAGGTTAGAATCGGTCTGGCTTTGATCAGGTTTTTCAACCACGTGCTTTCCGTGGTAAATGTTGTCTTCAAACTCCGCACCTTCAAAAATGCCATACCGATGAATCATGCATTCCTCCACAGGTTCAACACCAACCACAGACCGCTCATAGGTTTTATACGAGTCCACCAATTTCTTGGTGAATGATTCGCAGTCATCTGTCTGTACAATACAATCACCCAGCAATACAGCAAATGGTTCATTGCCAACAGCATCTTTAGCACACAGCACAGCATGACCAAGTCCCAACTGCTCCTGTTGGTAGACCACCGTCACTCTTACCATATCCCAGATGCGCTCCAACTGTTGAAGCTCAGCATGCTTGCCTGTTTTAAGCAGTTGGTCGATAAGCTTTTTATTGGGCCTGAAGTAATCGGCAACAGCTTCTTTCCCTTCGCTAAGCACCAGAATAACCTCTTTTATGCCAGCAGCAACGGCCTCTTGAACCACGTGTTGAATCACAGGTCGGCCAACAACTGGAAGTAATTCTTTGGGCACAACCGATGTTATCGGAAGCATGCGGGTTCCGAAACCTGCCGCAGGAATAACTGCCTTCTTCACTTTCATTCTTCGTAAACGATATTTGGTAGAAGGATGTTCACACCGGCCTTTTTAAGGTCAGACTCCAATTGCTTAAGCATTCTGCTATCGCGATACATGCCAATGATGGCACCGCCAGATCCACAGAACTTGGCACAAGCTCCGGATTTTCGGGCAAGCATAACCAGTTCAACTTGCTCTGGTTTTAGTTCGGTTAAGAGATTACGTGTGTCAAAATTAGTGTCGATGCAATCGAACATAGCATCCAGGTCATCTGCTTCCAACGCATCCAAAAACAGCAAGGTCAGACTCTTCCATTTTTCAATTGCCTCCAACACTTCGGTTTCGCCATTATTGAAACGAGTTCTGAGATTACTATGCGTTTTCTCAGAACCCTCCGCAAGCGTATCGCTGTAGGCTATGAAGATATTCCTCAGAGGTCGCTTCAGTTTCTCATACTTGCCGTGCGGTTTTGAGTTGAAGTGACTCTCATCAAAATCCATGAATACGGGGTAATTGTAGGCTTGTGCAACCCGGTCTTGCAAACCAGCTGGAATATCGAGCTCTTCTGTCTCTACTTGCCAAGCCAAATTGGCCAACAACCAAGGCTCCATTTTTACACCATACCAGCTGCCCAATGCGCGTAAACACGCAGAAATGATAGCGCTAGAACCCGAAAGACCAAGCAGTACGGGAATATCTGTTTCGTAGCTGAGTTTGAAGCCTTTATCGTGAAGCTTGATCTCATGTTCCTCGCAATGCTTCACGAACACCAATAACGTTGCTTTAAGCAATCGTAAGCCTCCATAGTAACCCATGGAACTGACAGAGGTCTTGAATTCCTGAAGGTTATTCCATTGCAAATGGTCAACACGACCAGGTAAGACCTCAATGCAATCATGTTCTTCCAATCGAACTTCAGCATGAAAATCGCTAAACACGAATGAGATGGTCATTCCACCAAACCCATCAGACGGATTTCCGATGAGCGCTGCTCGAGGATATGCAACTCCTAAAACGCCTTCTGCCATGCGGCAAATTTAGCCTATTGAATAGGCCAACGAAATATGAATCTTTGATTTCTTTCTGCGTGATTACATTTGGTGCAATTCAATTTGCACCCATGGGACGATTCTTTTACTGGCTGGCTCACTTTTTCTGGTATCGTATTGGTCCGTGGAAAGTTGTGACTCCATTCCCGAAGGAAATCAAGAAAGCGGTGATTGCTGCCGCTCCTCATACAGCAAATGAGGATTTCCCAGTAGGTATTGGTGCTTGGTACACATCTGGTCTAAAAGCTCGTTTTATTGCGAAGAAGGAATTGTTTGATGGCCCCATGGGATTCATATTCAGAGCAACTGGTGGAGTTCCAATCGACCGTAAAAGCTCGAAGAACATGGTTCAGCAGGCGGCCGACTTTTTCAAAGATGCTGACACATTCTATCTGACAATTGCTCCAGAGGGTACAAGAGCTTTGCTGCCGCGATGGAAGACCGGATTCTATTACATAGCTAAAACGGCTGGTGTTCCAATTGTGTTGGCTTACATGGACTTTGGCAAAAAGGAAGTTGGAATGGGAGAGGTGTTCTACCCAACCGATGACGTGGAAGCAGATTTTGCCTACATCGAGAAATTCTATTCAGGAATTACTGCCGCTGACCCAAGTAAATACAACCCAAAACTCCGCGAAGACTAAGGCTAGCAAAAAGCCTTATTCACACATGGTTTCGGCAGAGATCTTTGCCTGCTCGTAGCCCAATTCCGCAGAAGTTGCGATGTCTTTGCAAGCGGATGATTTATCGCCTTTTCTGAAGTAGGCAACACCTCTGTCGAAATAAGCCATGGCAAACTCGGGGTCAAGAGCAATGGCTTTGCTGTAGTCTTGCAAAGCTCCATCAAGGAACCCTGCCTTTTCTTTGGCAATACCCCGATTCCGATAACTCATAAAATTGGTTGGGTCCAATTGCAAGGCTTTATCGAAGTCTGCCAAAGCGGCTTCAAATTTTCCAGTTTTCTCCAATGCAACGGCTCGGTCCGAATATCCCATTGGGCTTCTTGGCGAAAGCTCAATAGAAGTTGTAAAATCCTTAATGGCAACCTCGTATTTCTCCTGCTTTGCGAACAAAAGTCCACGCAGATAATACGCTCTGGCATTCTTGTCATTCAGCTTAATGGAAGCATTGTAGTCATCAAGCGCGGCTTTATTATCTGACAACTTGGACAACACATAACCTTTGCTTAGCAGCGCTTCTGGATCTAACTGGTCAAGTTTCACAGCTTTCTGAAGCGCATCCAGTGCTTCTTGATGCCTTCCTTGCTTTTCCAGAACAATGCCTTTGTTGCTGTGTGCAATTGCCAGATTCGGGTCTATGCTTAGTGCCTTGTCTAGGTCAGCTAGAGTACCGTCAAGATTATTCATTTCATGCTTTGCAATGGCCAGGTCAACATAGGCACTGGCAAACTCAGGGTCGAGTTTTATAGCTTCAGAAAGAACCGTTACAGCTTGTTCGAAATCTCCCGAATACAGCAATTCGGTTCCTGATCGATGATATTCAGCGGCAGACTGCGCAAATACAACCGTTTGAAACAGCGTTACGAACACGCTTAAACACAAAGCTTTCATATCGGCAATATGCGTCTTTTCCGAAAAAAGAACAATTCGGGATATACAGGAAATGTTCTAAGCGTAAAGCTTTTCCTGCTGAGCAGCCACACGCTCATCATCAATATACTGGTCGTATTCCATCAACTTATCAATGAAACCGTTCGGCCCAACTTCGATAATTCGGTTCGCTACGGTTTGCACGAATTGGTGGTCGTGCGATGTGAACAGTGCCGTTCCATCGTAATCTTTCAATCCATTGTTGAATGCTTGAATCGACTCAAGATCCAAGTGATTCGTTGGTTCGTCAATGATGAGGAGATTCGCTTCGTTCAGCATCATTCTGCTAAGCATACACCGAACTTTCTCGCCACCACTCAGAACGCTCGCAGACTTGAAAACTTCCTCGCCAGAGAAAAGCATTTTGCCTAAGAATCCGCGGATGTAGATTTCGCTCTTGTCTTCAGAATACTCGCGCAACCAATCGATCAGATTGTCTTTTGTGTTAAAGAAATGCCCGTTTTCTGTAGGTAAATATGCTGAAGTGATGGTCTGTCCGTAATTGAAGTGACCTGAATCTGCTTCTTCCAATCCATTCAGAATTTGAAATAGAGTAGTGGTGATCAATCCGCTTTTGCTGATGAACGCGATCTTATCACCGCGATTCACCTCAAATGTCAGGTTACTGAAAAGTGGTTCGCCATTCAGAGACTTGGAAAGATTCTGAACGCTCAATACTTGGTTTCCAGCATCTCTTGCTTGCTTGAAGATGATGGCAGGGTACTTTCTAGAAGAAGCCTGAATCTCATCCACATTGATCTTCTCCAAAAGCTTTTTACGGCTTGTGGCCTGCTTACTTTTTGATGCGTTAGCACTGAATCGCGCCACAAATTCCTGTAGTTCTTTCTTCTTGTCTTCAGCCTTTTTGTTGGCCGCCTGCTTTTGTCGCAATGCCAATTGGCTCGACTCATACCAGAACGAGTAGTTGCCTGTGTAAACCTTGATCTTCTTGAAGTCGATATCCGCAATGTGCGTACAAACCGTATCCAAGAAATGACGGTCGTGAGAAACCACGATAACGGTGTTCTCAAAATCCATCAGGAAATTCTCCAACCACTGAACCGTTCGCAGGTCAAGGTCGTTGGTAGGCTCATCGAGAATCAAAAGATCCGGGTTTCCGAAAAGCGCCTGAGCCAGAAGGATACGAACCTTCAACGCACCTGGCATATCCTTCATCACTTTGTAATGGTCGGCTTCTTCAATTCCCAAACCACTGAGCATAGCAGCCGCATCGGCTTCGGCATTCCAACCGTTCATTTCGGCAAAAGCTTCTTCCAATTCTGATGCTTTAATGCCGTCTGCTTCAGAGAAATCTGGCTTGGCGTAAATGGCATTCCGTTGCTGAATGTTCTCCCAAAGCACCGCATGCCCCATCATCACGGTATCAAGCACCGTTGTATCGTTATACGCTGAGTGATCCTGCTTCAGAACAGCCATTCGCTTCCCTGGTTCCATGTGAATTGAACCTGAATTCGGAGAAATTTCTCCCGAGAGGATTTTTAGGAAAGTGGATTTTCCAGCTCCATTTGCACCAATTACACCATAGCAATTGCCTTGGGTGAATTTGATGTTCACATCATCGAAAAGAACGCGCTTACCGTACTGAAGCGAAACATTTACTGTATTGATCATAGCTCAGATTTTGGGCGCGCAAAAGTAGCTATTAGCTGTTAGGGATTTAGGTGATTAGCTTGGTTGCAAGTAAACTTTTCGCTTATTATTTAGGTTGCGGTCTTTAAATCCATTTTTGAGCACAAATCCTAATTCACTAATCACCTAATACACTAAATTCCTATCATGAAAGGCCGTGGCGCAGGATACAACCCCAAGAATCGCTTCTTTGAACAGGAAGTGGAATGGGAGGAAGGCTATGAGCCTGGAGCGGAAGAAAAGGTGAGAACCAAGTTCATCGACATCTTTCCGAAAACCATTATCAATAAGGTTCCGAGTCCTGATGTGCCGAGCGATTTCTCCGTAAACCCATACCAAGGTTGTGAACACGGTTGTTCCTATTGCTATGCGCGACCAACGCACGAATACTGGGGCTACGGTGCAGGTTTGGAATTTGAGTCTGTAATTCTGATTAAGAAGAATGCGCCTGAATTGCTTCGCGAAGCATTCAACAAAAAGAGTTGGAAAGGAGGTTCGCTGATGGTTTCTGGCAACACGGATTGCTATCAACCTGCGGAACGTAAGTTCAGAATTACACGACAAATGCTTGAAGTTTGTGCTGAATACAACAATCCCGTTGGAATCATTACCAAGAACAATCTCGTGCTGAGCGATATTGACATTCTTTCACCAATGGCGGAGAAGAATTTGGCCATGGTCAACATTTCCTTAAACACCCTTAATGAGGATTTCAGAAGGAAGCTAGAACCAAGAACTGCATCTGTTGAAAGCCGCCTCAGAGCAATTGAAGAACTGAGTAAAGCGGGAATCCCCGTCAATGTTTTAATGGCACCACTTATTCCAGGAATCAACGGTCATGAAGTTTTTGCACTAATGGAGGAAGTTGCAAACCGTGGTGCAAAAAGTGCAGGTTACATCATACTTAGACTGAATGGCTCTCTGAAGGAAATGTTCTCCAGATGGCTTGAAACGCATTATCCAGATAGGAAAGAAAAGGTGCTCAATCAGGTTTCTGAAGCACATGGCGGAAAGGTAAATGATTCACGTTTCGGAACTCGAATGCGTGGAGAAGGAAAGCTCGTGGAACAGATCAATCAGAGTTATCACTTAGGTAAGCGTAAGTTCTTCAAAAACAATGAAGTAATTACGCTTACTTCGAGTTTGTTTGCAAGATCTTCAAAGCAAACACGGCTATTCTGACAACACTCCGACAAACGCTCGGTTTATATTATCCTAACTTTCGGGTGATGTATAGTTCTTGGTATAAAAGTCCGTGGTTATTGGTGCTTACCCTTGTTGGAAATACCGCTTATTCCCAATGCAATGGTCATCAGTCGTTGTGCGACAAACGCTACAATGAGGTTGCTTATCTCACCACACATAATGCCTACAATGTAGAAGAAGACAACTTCAATCTCCCCAATCATACTTACGGTATTACGAGACAGTTGAATGATGGTGTTCGCGCATTGATGCTGGATGTCCATGACGAAGGTGGTGAGGCAACCGTTTATCATGGATTTACTTGGCTTGGCACCACAACGCTGCAGTCCAATTTCAATGAGATAAAGGCGTTTCTCGATGCCAATCCTAATGAGGTGGTTACACTTCTGTTCGAAACCTACATCAGTGCCAATTTAATGGAACAAGAACTGACACAGGCAGGATTGTTGCCAATGCTGCACGTTCAGCAGCTCGGAGAACCTTGGCCAACACTGCAGGAAATGATCAACTCCGGAAAGCGATTGGTTTTCTTCTCCGATCACAACAACGGCCAAGCCGGACAGGACTGGTATCACTACATGTGGAGTTATGCGGTAGAAACGCATTTTGAAAACAATGCCCTGAGCGATTTCGACTGCGAATTCAATCGAGGTAATCCTAACAGTGACCTATTTATCCTCAATCATTTTGCCACAGACCCAACACTGGGAACTGGCAGAACTGACCTAGCCGAACAAGCAAACGAGTTCAACTATTTCTACACGAGAGCTCGACAATGCGAAGATGAAGCAAGTAAGTTCCCCAACTTCCCAACGGTGGATTTCTATGAACTTGGAAACTCATTGGAAGTGGTTGATTCGTTGAATGAGATCCCGAACACCTTGGGAATAGGAGAGAAGACATCTGAAAACGCGGTTTCGGTGTTTCCGAATCCTAGTTCTGGTAGATTCAATCTTACTTGGAACAGACCAATCAAAACTTTAGTTCGGTTGTTCAATTCAGAAGGCAAACTGGTTTTTGAATCGCAATTGTCTGGAACTTCCGTTCAATTGAATTTGGAGGAATTCTCTGAAGGTGTTTATCATGCGGTTGTCCAAACCGAGAGTAATATTGAAACAGTCAAGTTGATTCATTTGCGTTGAACTGTTTGAAACAACTGTTCGCAGGTCAATTTTGACTATTCGCTAATTTGCGAACATGAAAGTTTATTTATCGGGAGAGATACACAGCAACTGGCGGGAAGCCATCGAAAACGGGTGTAAGGAAAAAGGATTGAAAATCGAATTTCTGAAACCAGAAACCGTGCATGAAATGAGTGATGATGCTGGTGATGTTCTTGGAGCAGAAGACAATGCTTTCTGGAAAGATCACAAGTCGGCAAAAGTCAATTCCATTCGCATTTCCAACGGAATTAAATCGGCAGATGTAGTTGTGGTAAAGTTTGGTGAGAAATACCGCCAATGGAATGCTGCGTTTGATGCTGGTTATTGCGCTGCTTTAGGCAAACCGTATATCGTTGTTCATCCAGAAGAATTCAACCATGCGTTGAAGGAAGTTGATGCTGCGGCAAGAGCCACTGCTTCAAATGAAGAACAAGTAGTTGAAACTCTAGCTTACTTGAACCGCCCATGAAGTTTGGAAAAGTAGAAGACCCAAGTCTGGTTGACTTCACCATGCCGGAAGATCATCCCGACACAAATAGAGTTCTTGCAAAGGGTAATGGTGACTTCAAGGTTTATGTTGGTTGTGCCAAGTGGAACAGACAGGATCTTAAGAACTTCTATCCTCGCGGTACAAAAGACGAGTTGATCTACTATTCATCTCAGTTCAATTGCATTGAATTGAACGCCACGTTTTATCGCATTTTCCCGAAGGCTCAGTTTGAAAAATGGAGAGAGAAAACACCTGATAACTTCGTTTTCTTTCCGAAGGTTGTTCAGAACATTAGCCATTGGGGAAGGTTGAAAGATGTGGAAAGGGTAGTGGATGAAGTTGTTCACGCCTTTGGCGGATTTGAGGAGAAACTCGGTCGCGCATTCCTTCAGCTGAAAGAAGATTTCAAGCCCACGGATTTTGACCGAGTTCAGAAGTTTGTGGAGTATTGGCCAAAGTCCGTTCCGTTGGCCATGGAATTTCGCCATCCCGATTGGTACGGAGACAAGAAAGTTGCCGAAGAACTCTATCAATTGCTCGAAACCCATAATATTTCAAACATCATTACCGACACTGCCGGAAGACGTGATATGGTGCACATGCGATTGACGACTCCGAGCTGTTTCGTGAGATATACAGGAGCAAACCATCCTTCAGACTACACGCGTTTGGATGATTGGATCGGTCGGTTGAAGGTTTGGAAAGAACAGGGAATTGAAGAGGTTGATTTCTTCATTCATCAAAATGTGGAATTGGAATCGCCCTTGTTGGCAGCATACTTTACAGAGAAACTAAACGCTACTTTAGGTACTGATCTACACATACCGAAAACGCTCTGAAATGGAAGAACAAACCGTAGAACAATTACCATTGCCACCAATGGCAAAAGGAAAGTACCCGATCGGAAGTGCTTTTGATTTTGTTCGGGATTCGTTGGCTTTTTTTGAGAAATCAGTTCCGAAATACGGAGGTGTTTTTCAGATTCGGTCCATCTTCTTTCCGCTTATTCCAGATTTTGACCACATGGTAATTGTTGCCGACCCAGACATGGTGAAGCATGTGATGCTCGACAACAACAAGAACTACATCAAAAGTCATGGTTATAAGGTGTTGAAGGAGTTGCTGGGTGAAGGATTGTTAACAAGTGAGGGAGATTTTTGGCGCAAACAGCGTAGGCTGATGCAACCAGGTTTTCATCGCGATAGACTGGCATCGTTTGTCGATACTTATGTTGAGTTCGGACAAGCATTGGTTGATGAATGGAGCGAACTTGAAAATGGTGCAGAGGTTAATGTTTCGAAAGGGTTCATGGAAGCTACACTGAATATTGTCTCGAAGGCTATGTTCAGCTCTGATGTGGCAGATGCCATGGAAGTTGTACACCACGAATTCGACTATGCTAACGAGAAGATGATCAAGCGGATAACTAGTCCGTTTCCCATTCCGCTGTGGATGCCACTGCCAGGTGTGCAACGAGAAAAACGAAGCTACGAGGCCATTAAAAATGTGGTATCTGACATTATTGATAAACGAAGAAAAAGCACGCAGAAATATGATGATCTGCTCTCCATGCTAATGGAAGTTGAGGATGCCGACACAGGGGAGAAGATGAGCAATCAGCAAATTCAGGACGAGGTGATAACTATCTTTTTGGCCGGACACGAAACCACGGCAGTTGCGCTCACTTGGCTTATGCATTGCTTGGATGAAAATCCAGAAGTGGTTGAGAAACTGTTGGAAGAAGAGAAGCGAGTGCTCAACGGACGTACTCCGCAATTGGAAGACCTACGAAGTTTGGAATACACCCGAATGGTAATTGATGAAACGCTAAGGCTCTATCCGCCTGCTTGGATCATTGGTCGGCACGCGCTGGATGATGATCAGTTAGGCAACTATCGTATTCCTAAGAATACAAATTGCCTTATTCCGGTCTATTACATCCATCGCGATCCGAAACAATGGGACGAGCCAAATAAGTTCAACCCAGAACGTTTCAGTAAAGAGAATTCGAAAGGAAGACACAAGTTCGTTTACTTTCCTTTTGGAGGAGGGCCAAGACTTTGTATCGGAAACAACTTTGCATTGATGGAAATGCAGGTCATTGTTCCAATGGTTGTTCGTGCGTTGCAACTATCAAAATCCAAAGATTTTCAATTCAAAAAGGAACCACTTATTACCATGCGCCCTGCACCGCATATGAAAATGGCCGTGACAAAACGATAACCCGATTTAGAATCAGCATCTAGTCAATCCAACCTCGTGGGTTCTTCTGAAAATCATTTCTGAACTCGTTGAGGATATTTTGCATTTCCTTCGATTTGGGTTCATTTCGCGTATGAAGATTGTAAGACTCATGCGGTCCGCGAGATAGATCGTAGAGCTTGGGCCAATTATCGAGACGGTTTACGGCTGTATCACTGTTTTCAGGAGAATACTTCCCTACAAACTCGTTTGTGACATAGTTCGGATTTTGTAAAGGAATTGGCCAAGTGTAGCCGTAGTTGGTTTCAATGAACTTCCAATTGCCAACGCGCACAGCTTCAAACGCATAATCATGATAGAAGAATAGGGGGCGAGAATAGGCTAGGCTTTCTTCGGAGCTATCTGCTAACAACTCTAGCAAGTTTTTACCATCAATTTTTCGGTCTTTCGGAACAGATACACCAGCTTCTGCGACCAGCGTAGGCAAGAGGTCAATTCCCATGGCAGGCATATCAGTTTTAAAACCTTCAGCATATTTCTTCGGATATCGAAGTAAGAACGGCACTCGATAACCTCCCTCATAAACCTGACCTTTTCTTCCTCGAAGTCCACACGGATTTCCTTCAAACCAAGGACCGTTATCGCTAGTCACGATAACAATGGTGTTTTCTGTCAATTCGAGGTTGTCCAAATGACTGAGAATCTGTCCAACACTGTGGTCAAATTCCTCCACGGCATCGCCATAAGCTCCTGCCTTTGATTTCCCTTTGAATCCTTTAGATGGAAAGAATGGTTGATGCGGATCCTTGTGAGCGAGATACAGGAAGAAAGGCTCATCCTTATGCTGAGAAATGAATGCTATGGCAGAATCCGTAAAAAGTTGCGTGTAATGTTCTTGGTTCAGACCGATATCATCGAGCATCTTCTGGTCATTTTCATAAAACGCCACAGGCCAATCATCGTTCGAAGCTTCTAAACCAACGAAATAATCGAAACCGTGATTGAACGGGTGGAATTGGTCGTCCTGTGAAATGGTCCCCAAGTGCCATTTCCCAACAATTCCCGTCTTGTAATCGGCCAATTTCAGTAATTCCGGAATAATGACTTCAGAAGGCATAATTCCATTGATGATGTTGTGCTCGCCACGCATATCAACTGCACCAAGGAAGTTGGCAAATCGGCTGCCAATGTTCATGATCAAACCGGGATTTACATGATGAAATGGATATGCCAAACCTTGACGCAAAGCATATCTACCAGACAGGAATCCGAACCGAGATGGCGTACAAATAGACGCTGGCGCATAGAAATTTGTAAATACAACGCTTTGCTTTGCCAACGAATCCAGATGCTGTGTATTGATTACCGTTTGCTGATTGAATCCAACATCACCGTATCCAAGATCATCCGCCAGTATGAAAACGATATTCGGCTTATCAGCTACAGACTCAACATCTGCAATCTCTGCTAATTCAAACGGTTTATCACTGAAATCTGAATATTTCAAACCCGCATGTACTGGACCTTGTAAATAGTACCACGTTAGCACTCCGGCTGCAAATAGTACTAAGAAGAGAATCAGACCGAAGAATGCGCTTTTTAAAAAGTTCATTTCGGAATGTACTAAAAGCTATTGTGTCTAGTGATTATGCTGGACCGGAAGTATTCAGCTAGCAACGCAACGGAACTCATTGCTTATTGGGCCATTGCCTCTGGAGTTTATGGCATACACTCTGAAACGACAGACCTGACCCTGTTTTAATCCTTGATGCAGATACCTCCCACTGCTTTGAGTTTGTATGTCTTTCCATGTTCCGCCATCCTCATCCCACATTTGAAATACATATTGCTTCTTATACTTAGTGAATGAGCAGGTGAGATAAACAGAACCAACATACGGCCCAAGTTTAGTTTTGAAGTTCTTTGGCTTTTCCGGCATAGGCCAACGGTGTGCTTTGGATTTAACCTCCATGCCGGCCATCATTGTTTTTAGTTCATCGCCATGAGTAACGGTTTGCACGTACAGTATTTGAAGGTTCATGGCATTTATCAGCAACTCTAGCTTCTCATTCCGCCTTCGAGTGCGGTCTTTACCACCATCAACAGCAGCTACTTGCGCATCATGTAACTCATTGACCATGAATTCCATGTCTGCTAGGGGAGGGTTGGGAGAAGGGAATACGGCTGCATTCTCTGCCATTTGCTTGATCACATACCGTGCAATGTCAATCCTGTCCAATACAGGCAACTTACTCCATTTCAATACAACCCTTCTCATCACGTTTTGCACTTATTCCTTCTAATAACGGGTATAACACAATATGTATTGTTTTGATAGTAAATCAGTTAAGAAATTGAATGCAGTAACGTTGGAAACAAATGTTTCTGTATTGAAAAATCATTTTTCCAAATAGTAAGTAAGCAATAGAGGAAAGAAGAGGGGCTTGTCTGTGTGGAAAATGGATAGTTCTATAACGAATACCTGTTTTTCTGTTCAGAACAAATTTGGAACAAGAAAGAAGAGCGAAAGTTCCATGTTGAGATGGTGGTTTTACTGGTTGGAGTCCAGATGTATGAAATGGTTCTGTCAACGGACAATGGGTTTGAAACGTGCTTGGTGGGTTTGGCCGGGCACTTGTTTAAAGTATAAGACCATTCAGAATAGTAATACGAGCGTTGAGAAGCAAAACATGACAGGCAACAGGCCATTAATTGCGAAAACTATTACGGAACTCGGAATTGGAATGGTCTTATAATGATAAGCGAGAGGAACTAAAAAGTTACAGGCATAATTAGCAGACGTAGGCAACCTAATCTACGTGATTCACGTAACTTTAGATTAAATATTCTACGATGCTATTGAAAAACCTTAAGAGGCCCTTTAAAATCCTAAGTGATACTTACGGGCTAGAATCTATTGTGAATGACAATGAACTTCTGATGGTAATTGAAGATTCATTTGAAGAAGGGAGTTACGAGGCTGATTTAATCAATGCAGAGCAGGTAATAACGGATCTGGTAAAGGAGAAGAAAACACAAAAGCGTATGTTCCACATCATGCTGGAGTGTGCACAGAATATTCAGCGCCACGGCAATAGAGTAAAGAGCAACGAGGATATTTCTTCATTGCTGGTAATAGGTAAGCAGCAAGGCTGTCCTTATATTTTGACAGGAAACCCAATTCAGTCGTCCAAGATTGAAGAACTAAAAGCGCGGTTTGAACAAATTGAATCGGTGGATATCAATGGTTTAAGAAATCTGTACAAAGAGGTTCTATCTGACGGACAAGTGAGTGCGTTAGGAGGCGCAGGTCTGGGCTTGGTAGATATGGCCAGAAAGGCCGGTGGCAAAATAGAGTATGGATTTCAAGACATTGTTGGAGATGTTTCTTATTTTTCGCTTAAGGTGAATTTTAAAACCTAAAACGAAAACAGGAACCATGAAACAACCATCCGCATTCCCCTACAAGGTACATAGAGCCATTTTTGTAGACGATGATGAGCCTACCAACATATTGCATGAGAAACTGGCAGAAGAGTTCAAGTTGGCCAAAGAAGTAACCTTCCATTTAAGTGCTGAAATGGCACTTGTTGAACTCAGTAAGATTCTTCAGGTAGAGGATTTTCCAGAGTTGATCTTTGTTGACCTTCATATGCCAGATATGGATGGTCATGATTTTGCCAAACGTGTAAGTATGTTAGATGGTTTTGATGCCGAACGCACCTGTATTGCTGTGTTGACCAATTCAAGAGACATAAAAGATGTGATCAAAGCTGACGAAGGTGCGGTGGAGTGCTACTATTGGAAGCCACTTGATGCCAATCTGTTGGAACAGGTTCTGACAGAAGGTTTCAGGAAATAATCACTACTGACTTATGGCCGACCACCGACAGGATTCCAATATGAAGTCTCGACTAGAAGCTCAAACGAAAGAAGAGCTTGTCACTGAGGTTGCCAGATTGCAAGATCAACTGATCAGATGTGAACGTGAGATGAAGGATTTTGTCTACGTTCTATCTCATGACCTTAGGGAACCAATAAATACAATGACCGCCTTTGGCAAACTGCTGGTCCGAACCTGCTCTGATGAGCTGACTGAAGACGGGAAAATGTATGTGAAGTACATCGCTGAATCGGGAGAGCATGGTTCTCAAATGATCACTGACCTTTTGGATCATAGCAGAATCGGTAGAGACGAGATGCTGGAAAATGTAAGTCTTGAGGAATTGACAGATGAGGTGGTCAGTAACCTTGGCAGTCAATTAGAAAAAGCCAACGCCAATATTGTAAGAGAAGAATTACCTGAGGTTCAGGGCTACAGAAATGCGCTAAGATTAATGCTAACCCATTTGATCGGGAATGCCACGAAGTTTGTGGTTAATGACCGAAAGCCTCTGATCACCATTAGTAGTTCATCTACAGATAAAGGAGTATCCATTACGATCTCTGATAATGGTATAGGAATGAAGAAATCAGATCTTGAAAAGATATTTACGGTCTTTAGACGACTGCATCCACGGTCGGTATATGGCGGTACAGGTATTGGGTTGACACATGTAAAAAAGGTAGCTGAATTGCATGCTGCTGAAATTCATGTTGAATCAGAAATTGAAAAAGGAAGTGCTTTTACCATACTGTTTCCGAAAATGGCAGTACACACTGCTTCCAAAGCATTTAATTAGCGTTACCAGGTGGACATTAAACGCTACATAGATTATGATGAGTACCTGAACACGTTGCTCTTTTCTTTGGTTGGGGCAATGGGCATGGTCGTCATGGTTGGTTGGTTTCTTGGTGTTGAAGTCCTCGTTCGGGTGCTGCCCGAATTGGCCCCCATGCAATTCAATAACGCACTTTGCTTTCTGTTGCTTGGGGTTGGAGGATTTGCATACCAGTTCAGATATAAGTGGTTGCTTTTTGGAATTAGTGTTGTAGGACTACTCCTTTCATTAATAACCCTGTTGCAGTATATTCTGAAGGTTGATCTGCGTATTGACCTTTTATTGATGAACACACAAGATTTAGTGCCAACGGCACATCCAGGAAGAATGGCCCCTAATTCCGCCCTTGGACACATTCTAGCCTTTACTTCATTAATTCTCCTTAGTGGAAAAGGAACTTTTCGAATCAACTTAGCAGCATGGCTCGGGGCTGTGGTCACTGGTCTTGGCATCATCTCTCTTGCAGGTTATGCCATCAACTTTGATGGGGGGTTCAATTGGGGACAGTATACTCAAATGGCGCTGCATACATCGGTTGGTTTCTTGCTTGCTGGTGGAGCGCTTGGTGTCACCATAATACCGAAGAAACGCTATTTAGAGCGCAGCAGATTCCAACTATGGCCCTATGTGATCATTCTTTTGGTCACCGTATTCTTCATCGACCTACAGATACCCCAAGGAGTTGCCGTTGGGCTATTGTATGTAGTGCCGCTGCTGGCCTCATGGTATTTTAAGAATAGAAAGCACATTCTTGTAGTTGCAGTGCTATGCACTGTTTCTATCATTATCGACATCCTTTTAGCAACTGAGTATTTGCCACAGGAGGCAATTAGCTACAATCGATTTATGAGTATAACTGCCGTGTGGATAGCGGCACTCATCTTCTATTTCCTCAAAAGGGTGTATGAAAAACAGCGGGAAGCCGATATGAAGTTCAAGCTTGCGGTAGAGGGAACAACTGCTGGGCTTTGGGATTGGATCTCTGTTAATGAAGAACAAGAATGGTGGTCATCACAGTTTTACCATCTTCTTGGTTACGAAGACCAAGAGATTCCTTCAACGCTTGGAACGTTCAAGGATCTGTTGCATCCAGAAGACCAAGAACTGACCTTTAAGATGGTTGATCGGCACCTCAACAAGAAAAGTCCTTTTGTTGTGGAGTATCGGCTCAAACATAAGTCAGGCAAATACCGTTGGTTCTTGGGGTCAGGGAAAGCAACATGGGATGATGACGGAAAGCCTGACAGAATGGTGGGAACCATTATTGACATACATGCTAGAAAGATGGCTGAGGACGCAGAACAACAACGGTCAGCCGAGTTGGAAAGCAAAAACCAAGAACTGGAACAATTTATTTATGTGGCGTCTCACGATCTTCAAGAACCCGTTAGAACCATTAGAAGCTTTGTGGATCTTTTTAATATGGATTATGCTGATCAGATCAAAGATGAAGGTAAGCTGTATTTAAAATTCATAAAAGAAGCAAGCCAACGTTCTGAACGTCTGATCATAGACTTACTTGATTACGGAAGAATAGGGAAGAAGCAGGAGATGCAAATGGTGGATCTGAATAAGGTTCTGGATGATGTTCTTGTTGATCTTTCTGTGAGAATAAATGAGGCCAACGCTCAGGTTCTGTCTGAACGGTTGCCTGTTGTGGTCGGATTTCCAACAGACCTACGGCTGTTGTTTCAAAACCTGATAGGTAATGCAGTGAAATTCAGAAAGATGGATGTGACTCCAGAAGTAAGAGTAAGCGTAAAGAAAAACCCGTCAGAATTCGAATTCGCCATTTCCGATAATGGTATCGGTATTGCCGAAAAACACTTGGATGCCATCTTCATCATCTTTAGAAGACTACATGGTAAAACTGAATATGAAGGAACAGGCATTGGTCTGGCCCATTGTAAAAAAATAGTAGAGCAGCATGGAGGACAAATATGGGTTTCGTCAGTTGTAGGAAATGGAACAACCTTTTACTTTACACTGCCTTTTACTGAAGAACAACTATGAAGAAACTTGATCGGATTCTCCTTATAGACGATGATATTCCAACCAACTTCTACAATAAGAAAATAATTGAGTTGGTAGGGTGCGCCAACCATGTTGAGACATGTACCAGCGCTCAGCAAGGTCTCGATTATTTGAATTCTAAAACGGAAGATGGAACTCACCCTCAACCAGAACTTATTTTTCTGGATATCAATATGCCAGTAATGACAGGTTGGGATTTCTTGGACGAGTATGAAAAGCTGCCTGAAGATATAAAGGGACAGATCATAGTAGTTATGCTAACTACTTCTATGAATCCAGATGATGAGGAACGTGCCGCGGAGCGCAAAATAGGTGGTTACAGCAAAAAACCATTGTCTGAGGAAGAGTTGAGAAAGATCATTCAAGAGCATTTCTCTTGAACATTTTGTCTAGTTAAAATAGATTCTTCTCAAAAGGTAGAACCCTGACATTCCAGCCGTTAGCCTCAAATTCCAGCATTGTTTCATTGAGTTCTGAAAGCGGTCTTTGCAAGCTTTCGGTATCTCCCAATTTTCTTAATTCCTGAATAAAGATGCCAACAGGGTTCGAAATTTGTTCTGGCTCTGAATTGACTAGTTTCAATATAAGATGATCAGTTTTTGAAACTTGTAGAACGTCAAAAGTTGCACTTTCCTTAAAACTGTTGGTTGTATTGGCAAGAAACACTCGGCAAGGTGGTTCTAGTTTCATTCTATAACTGGTAGGATGGTAAAATGGTTGATTTGACGCTACAAAGTAAAATTGTCAAATCAGAGACAATAATGTTAGTCGACAACTAACATTCAATTATCTATAAACACAATGTTTTCGTCTAAAAATTACGTGATACACGTAATTATATTGCGAGCTTCACGCAATCGCTAACTTGTAAATTCTAGTAGCATGCACTATCTCATCTTAGAAGACAATATGAATGACCTTAAACTTCTGGTTCGCCAGCTAAGTAAGGTCACGCCAGAAATGAATTATGATGCGGTAAAAACTGAGTCTGAGTTTGTAGACACCATAAAACGAGAAAAACGCCCAGACATCATTCTTTCAGATTATAACCTGTCTGGATTCAAAGGTACAGATGCCTTTAAAATTATGCAGAAGGCTGGTATAGATGTGCCATTTATTATGGTTACTGGTACGCTGGAAGATCGAATTGCGTCTGAAGTGCTTAAGCTGGGATTGGATGACTACATTCTCAAAGACCGTCTTCATAGATTGCCCAGTGCCATTGAAACAGCCATGGACCGTCATAGGCTACGTATGCAACACAAACTGGTCATAGAGGAGCTGATGCTAAGTGAAAAAAGACTTAGAACGGTGCTCGAGCAAGCACCCTATGG
>CAYWET010000053.1:0-23219 GCA_964457245.1 uncultured Chryseobacterium sp.
AGATTTAGAGGTAATTGAGGGAAAGAACATGCCGCACATTTGGCCTATTTTGCCCCTAATGAAAGAAGCAAATGTGGCCATGAAGCAACTTATCGACCAATTATGAAGCAGGCATTGAGTAAACTTTAGTACTAACCAACTTAGGTAAATGACCAAAACACAAACCAAATACATCGTTAGAATAGCACTTCTCATTGGCACTGTTGTCTCATTGTATTTTGTGCCATGGGTCATTGTAAAGGCTTGGATTTTGCCTTTGCCTGAAACCGTTCAGAAGCAGGTTGATGAGGTGGTCGAGCTCGGATTGAATGGGGTTATCGTTTACGTTGATAAGGCTGGAAACCCACCGGCTTTCTATACGGCAGGCTGGCATGATCCTAAGGCAAAAAATCCTGCAAAAGCTGATGCTTACTTTAAAATAGGAAGCATCAGCAAGCTTTATACTGCGGTGGCGATTACCAAATTGGCCAGTAGCGGCAAACTGTCTCTTGACAAGACCGTGGCAGATTACTTTCCTGAGGTGAAAGACAGAATCGAATATGCTGATAAGATTACGGTGCGGATGCTCGTACAGCATCGAAGCGGCATTCCCAACTTTACCGATACACCTGATTATTGGGCTGCGCCAAAAGCAACGAGCGAAGAAAAGCTGGCTTTGATTCTTGATAAACCTGCCAATTTCGAACCCGATCAAGACTACGAGTATTGCAACACGAATTACCTCTTGCTGGTAGAGATCATGGATCAGGTTCTCGGTTACCCTCACTTTGATTTCATTCAACAGGAAATTCTTGATCGATTGGAACTCAAAAACACCTTCAGGTCGGTTACGGGGGTCAATCCCGATGATATGATGAGCGGGTATCATGTAGGATATCCCCACGATCTTAAATCGGATGATCTTGGAATGGTGGCAACAGCCGAAGATGTCGGTATTTTCCTGAGAGCATTGAATGATGGAACGCTGTTCGATAAAGACGAAAACGATATCTATTCGTCTCTGTATAAGTACAATCACTCTGGTTGGGTGCCTGGGTATATGAGCTTCGCGAACTACTACGAGGAAACGGATGCGGTGGTTGTTCTATTTACGAACACAACTGACCGCAAACTGTATTTGTGGAACGTGTCCGAAGTGGTTTGCAATCGGATAGCACGGATTCTTCAGAAGGAGTCGTAGAAGGCTACGAGAGGAGCATTTCTTCACTCGGTTATAAACTGTTCCATTTGGGGTTGTCCAATTTCCAGTTTGGTTCTCCATCCCTGTTATCTTTGGCGCAAATCGAATTCGTATGGGTTTGTTAGATGGAAAAGTAGCGTTGGTAACGGGAGGCACGCGAGGAATCGGCAAAGGCATCTGCCAGAAGTTCGCTGAAGAAGGTGCAACGCTGGTGTTCTCTTATTTGTCATCGGAGGAGAAAGCAAACGCATTTGCAGATGAACTGAGCAAAAATGGAGTAGAGGTGATGGCAGTTCGTTCAGATGCTTCGAAATTGGAAGAAGCCGAATCGCTCATCAATCAAATAGTAGAGAAGTACGGACAGTTGGATGCGGTGGTCAATAACGCTGGAATTACACGCGACAACCTGCTGATGCGCATGAAGGAGGAAGATTGGGATGATGTGATCAACACCAATCTGAAGTCGGTTTTCAATATCACGAAAGCGGTTCAACGAACCATGCTTAAGCAGCGAAGCGGCAGCATCATCAACATAAGTTCGATAGTTGGTGTTCAAGGTAATGCTGGTCAGGCCAATTATGCGGCCAGCAAAGCTGGAATCATCGGTTTTACAAAGAGTATTGCGAAGGAATTGGGTTCTAGAAATATCCGCTGTAATGCCATTACACCTGGTTTCATCGAAACGGAAATGACAGATGCTTTGGACGAAAAAGTGGTAGAAGAATGGCGGCAGCAGATTCCGCTAAAGCGTGGCGGAACACCCGAAGATGTGGCAAACGCAGCCTTGTTCTTAGCCAGCGACATGAGCACTTATGTCACGGGTCAGGCAATATCTGTGTGTGGAGGAATGTTGACGTAATTCATGAATTTGGCCACACATAGAAATCCCCCGCCCTTCGGGCACCCCCTTTGTAAGGGGGAAGGGGTGCAATCCTCCTTTGAAAGGAGGTGTCGAGGAACGAGGCGGAGGATTGTTCTGATAAAGGTTTTGAGGGAAATTAAGTGAGCATAGTCTTTCAATATCCAACTTGGTTTTTGCTGCTGGCGGTACTCGCTGGGGCGGCTTACGCGCTCGGAATGTACTATCGCGAAAAGCGTGTTTCCGAGTTTCCAATTTGGATGGTACGTGGTTTGGCGGCTGTCCGCGGATTAGCGGTTTTCATCATCGTGGTACTTCTCATCGGACCGCTCATTAAATCCACCACCAAGCGAACAGAGAAGCCGATTGTTGTCATTGCGCAGGATAATTCGTCTTCCATTCCGCTGAATGCCGATAGTGCATTTTACAAAGGCGAATACCAACGGCAGTTGGATGAATTACGGTCTCAACTTTCAGGCGATTATGAAGTGAAAAGCTACGTTTTCGGGAGTAAGATCAATGAATCAGAAACCGCTGATTTTACGGATGGACGAACGGATATTTCTGAGCTTTTCGAACAGCTCGATAATGTTTACGCTAATCGAAATGTCGGAGCCGTAGTCCTCGCTTCCGATGGATTGTACAACCGTGGTCGCGATCCAGTTTACAGCCCGTTACATCTCAATGCTCCAATCTATTCCGTAGCATTGGGAGATACGAGCATCAAACGAGATGTGATTCTGAAGAAGGTTGACCACAACCGCTATGCATATCTCGGTAACGAGTTTCCAGTTGAGATTACCATTGAAGCAGAGAAGTTTCAAGGAAAGAATGTAACGGTTCAACTTTCTGGCGAGAAAGGAATTCTGTGGGAACAGAATGTGAACATCAACAGCAATTCGTTCCGAAAGGTAGTGTCAGCCAAACTGAAAGCAGAAATTCCAGACCTGAACCGAATTCGGGCTAGTGTTACTGTTTTGAATGGAGAGCTTTCGCGAAGCAATAACTCTCAGGATTTCTTTGTGGAGGTGCTAGACGGAAGACAGAAAGTGTTGATTCTGGCGGCCAATCCACATCCAGATATTGCTGCCATCAAACGCAGCATCAGCGGAAACGACAATTATGAAGTGGAGGCTTTCGTGTTGGGCGATCAGGAATTCACACCAGAGAAATACGACCTGATTATTCTACATCAACTGCCAGCAACAGGCGGTCGGGGTCGTGCAGAAATGGACAAGGTTCGTGCGTCTTCTGTTCCTGCTTTCTGTATTGTGGGCGGAAAGACCGACCTGCGTTGGTTCAACGATATGAACTTCGGGTTGCAGATAAACGCAGCACGGCAAAGCAAGAATGAGGTGTTGCCTGTTTTTGCGAATGGATTCTCGCTCTTTACCATGGATGAGAATGTGCGCAGAATGGTACAGCGCTGTCCACCGCTCAATGCGCCTTTTGGAGAATATTCAGCCAATGGTTCGGCTCAAACGCTGTTCAATCAGCGCATCGGGAACGTGGATACCGATAACCCGCTGTTGCTTTTTAATGATGTTTCTGGAAGGAAAATGGGCGTGTTGGTCGGAGATGGCATTTGGCGTTGGCGCATCCGCGATTATGAAGAGAACGGATCGCACGAGATTTTTGATCGAATGCTTTCCAAGATCGTGCAGTTCTTGGCGTTGAAGACTGATAAAAGCCTTTTCCGAGTAACCACCAAGAATCGTTATCACGAAGATGAGGCCGTTGTGTTCAATGCAGAACTGTATAACGAAACGTATGAGCCGATCAATGAGCCAGAGGTCGATTTGACCATCACGGATGAAGCAGGGAAATCATTCGAGTATCAGTTCAACCGAACGGATAACGCTTACCGTTTGAATGCGGGAAGTTTCAAGGAAGGGAATTACCGCTACAAAGCGCGTGTTTCTAATGCTGGAAAAGTGTTCGAAAGCGAGGGACAGTTTATGGTGGCGGCCTTGAAATTGGAAACGACCAGAACCACAGCGGACCATTCGTTGATGTACAAACTGGCAAATGGTTCAGGTGGCGAAATGTTCTATCCGCGTGAGTTGCAGCAATTAGCCGATGCTATCAAAAACCGAGAAGACATCCGAAGTGTGGTGTACGAACAATCTTGGTTCAAAGAGGCCATTCACTTAGAATGGATCTTCTTCCTAATTCTCGGATTGCTCAGTTTGGAGTGGTTTGTAAGGAAGCGCAACGGTGCTTATTGATTTCCGCATTCGCAACCACCACTATTTTCAAGTTCATTTCTCAGCGATGTCCAAGATGTAAAAGTGTTATCCCCAAAGATTGCATTTAACTGATGAGCAAGATTCTCCCATTCGTACTCGAAGTCATTTGGGTTTTCTTCTCCAGAATACGGTGTGTCATCACAAATTTCAAATTCATCACCGATGCCGCCCGCCCAACCGGGCGGACAGTTGCAACACTCTGTTTTATCTTTTTTGCAGGCAAATAAAGTAGAGCTGAGTATGAGAGAGATTAAAAATGTCCTTATTCTTATCGTCATGGTATTTATGGTTAAGCCTTCACTAATGTAACTAAACATAACTAGGTGCAAATTAGAGGATAAGATTGTTTAGTTGGTCGTTATATTGAGAAACTTCACATTTCCAACCTTGTCCTTTGCGGTAATTCGAATCGTGTTCTGTCCGTTGATGAAGTGCTCGTCTTTGACGTAAAAGAGCAGGTCGTTTTTCGGGTCATGTTCCAGTAAAACCCATTTGCCATTTAGTGTTCCTGAAATAGAACTGATACCCGAAAGGTCATCTTCCAAATGGAATTTTAGGGTGTCGATTCCAGCCGTGGAAGTTTGGTCGCTGAAATTCTTTGTACGAAGCTCAGGTGCCAGACTGTCCAGCATTACCGCATAGTCTCCAAAGCTTCGCGTTTTGGTGGTTATCCAATTCCACTTTGCGGAACCGCCTTCTGCAATCGGTTTTCCTTTTTTGTCGAAAGACACAATTACGACTTTCTCTGCAACAGCTTCAGAAACCTTATCCAATTTGATAGAAACGGTCATGTATTTGTCGAGCGGAGTGTCTGAAAGTTTCCCGATCGAATGAACTGGCGAGATACAATCATCGCAAGCAGGCTTCAGATTGTATTTGAATTTGAGCGTATCGTACAAACAACCATTTGGAATGTTGATGCGAAGTGAATGGTTGCTGAAACTGTTCTCTCTATCTGGATAGAAAACATCTGTGATCTTCTCGGTTTTCGAAAGAATTGTCCCCTTTCGTTCTTGCCCGATAATGACGAAACTGAAATTGGAGGTGTTTCCAGCATGGTCAGAAAGATCGATCTCAACGAAATACGTTTTTCCTTTTTCAATGCTTACGATTCCTCCATTTTTGATGGAAGTGTACAGGTCGAGCGTGTTTTTAGAAGCGATGTATGAGCGGTAAACATTTTCGCGTTCGGTTACACGTTTGTCATAATCCACATGGCAATTGACCATTCGCTTTTTGGAGAATGGAAACTTGTCAATCTGCTGTTGGTGGATAGTTTCTCCGTTCACTTTCATATTCATAGAGTAAATGCCACAAACGTTATTGGAACTTGAAAAACGGTCCAAAGCTGCAACTCCAAAGCTCAATGCGCCTTGTGCACGAATGGTGTCAACAACAGAATAATTGCCTGATTTGCCGCTCAGCTTGAAGCTTTTCTCATCCAGAAGACCTTCCACATGACCATTCTCGGAATGTTCATAAACCCAAAGTGTTTTCAGCTCAGGATGCCGTTGATCCTTCACTTTGAATCCATGGTTAAGTGGGTTTGTTGGAATCTGTCCAAGTGTTTCTCGAACCTCGAAATGCACGTGAGGACCGCCAGAACTGCCTGAGTTGCCGCTTTTAGCAATTTGTTGTCCTTGTTTGACGGGGAATTTGGTAGCAGACAAATTCAAATCGACCGAAAAGGCTTGCTTGGCGTACTGCTGCTCTTTCACGTAAGCGGCAATCTCAGGAGCGAAATCACGTAAGTGAGCATAAACAGACGTCTTTCCATCTGGATGGTTGATGTAAATGGCTTTTCCAAAGCCAGTTGGAGAAACAACAATCCGAGTTACGTAGCCATCAGCAATGCTGTAAACGGGTTTTCCTTCAACACCTCCAGTTTTCAGATCCAGTCCAGAATGGAAATGATTGCCACGCACTTCTCCGAAGTTTCCTGAAAGAATGAGTTCACCATCCAGCGGGTTGGCGTAATTCTGACCAAGCGCTGAGGAAAATATTGAAAAGAAGATAACGTTGATGAACAAGAATCTCATGATTGGCAAAGTACAAGGATTGCACCAAAATAGATGATAGATATGAGTATTGAGATATGAGAAAAAGAGGATTGCAGTTTGCAGAAGACTGCTTTAGTCATTCTTTCTTCGCAATGACGTTGGAGGATAGCGCGCGTTAGGGATTGCAGTGATTACCCCACAGCGAAGCGAGGAGTAAAAGCGGAAAGCCCGACCTGAAAGGGAACGCCAAAAGAAAACGAGTGCATTAGAACGCTAAGTTTGTATCTTCAAAGTTTCGATGGAGAATCTGGATTCATACATAAATGACCTGACGGTACGGGTGGAAAAGTTGGCCCGAACGCAGTCGGATCTTCGTGATGAGAACACGGAATTGAAGTCGAGAAACGATGAATTGGAACAGTTGGTAACGCAGCAAAAAAATGCGTTGACCGAATTAGAGGAACAGAATAAAGTTGTTAAAATTGCAAAGGCGGTTACCGAAGATGACGATGACCGCAAGGAGCAGAGGAAGAGGTTGAATGAATTGGTGCGGGAGATTGACAAGTGTATAGCACTTCTGAATAATTAAGGAAGGTTCTTTCTGAATGGGAACTCAGGCAATAACAGTTAGAATAGCAGGGAAGAGTTACCCGATGACGGTTGAGTCGCCTCAGGAAGAAGAAACCATACGGAAGGCAGAACGGCAGATAAGAGAGAGGTTGAAGATGTACGAGGAGAAATATGCCGTTACAGATGTTAGAGACCTGTTGAGCATGTGTGTGCTGCAATTTGCCACAGAGGCGCTGGAAGGCGAGGAGAGAGCTGGTAATGTGGAACAGGATGTGATGGACAGGTTAAAGGCCATTGAGCAGGTGCTCGATGCCACACTTGATTAGTTCGTTCTTTACATAAAATATACGTGCAGGTTTAACGGCCTGTACAACGATTTCCCGCATAGATCGATCGTTTGTTAAACTCAACGTTTAAAAAATTGGGATCAAGCTCAGGGTGTTAAAGAAAGGCCTCAACCATGCTTAGGTGTGGTTTCCGAATTATCGGAACAGTGGACTTCTGATGTGTCCGGCAGTCTCATATATGTCTTAATTGGAGTTTAATTAAGCCAAGGATCTGTGCGGGTTTTTTTATGAATAAAAACAAAGTAGAAAGATGACAATAGTAGTAGGATTAGTAGCGGCTTTGGTCGGAGTGATCCTCGGTGGTGTTGGAATGATGCTTTACAACAAGAAAGTTGTGAGTGATCAGGCGCAGAGCATTATCGAAGAGGCGAAGGCGAAAGGCGAAGTGATAAAGGAGAAGAAGATCGCGCAGGCGAAGGACAAGTTCTCTGAACTGAAAAGCAAGCACGATAGAGACGTGCAATCTCGCAACCAGAAGTTGGTGAATAACGAGAATCGTGTAAAGCAGAAAGAGGCTTCTTTAAACAAAAAGTTTGAAGAAGTGAAGCGCGACCGCAAGGACGTGGAGCGCAAACAGCAGCAGCTTGATGGTCAGTTGGAGGTTTATAACAAGAAGTTGGAAGAACTTAAGCAAGACCGCGAGAAGCAAGTTCAGCAACTTGAAAAAGTGGCTGGAATGAAAGCTGAAGAGGCAAAAGCCCAGTTGGTAGAAACGCTAAAAGCTGAAGCACAAACGGCAGCAATGGCCGCCATAAACGAAACGGTTGAAGAGGCGAAAATGCAGGCGGATAAGCAGGCGAAGAAAATCGTTATCTCAACGATTCAGCGTGTTGCTACCGAGCATACGATTGAGAATGCGGTTTCGATTTTCAACATTGAAAGTGATGAGATGAAAGGCCGTATCATTGGTCGTGAAGGACGGAACATTCGTGCACTTGAAGCAGCCACTGGAATTGAGATTATCGTAGACGACACACCAGAGGCGATTATCCTTTCTGGATTTGACCCTGTGAAACGTGAAACGGCCCGTTTGGCGTTGCATCAGTTGGTAACTGATGGTCGAATTCACCCAGCACGAATTGAAGAGGTTGTAGCTAAGACCAAGAAGCGTTTGGAAGAAGAGATCATTGAGATCGGAAAGCGAACCGCTATCGATCTTGGAATTCATGGCTTACATCCAGAATTAACCAGAATGGTGGGAAGAATGAAGTATCGTTCTTCTTATGGTCAGAACCTTTTGCAGCACTCGCGTGAAGTAGCAAACATGTGTTCTATCATGGCTTCAGAATTAGGCCTTGACCCGAAAAAAGCCAAGCGCGCAGGTCTGCTCCACGATATTGGAAAAGTGCCTGATGAGGAGCCAGAATTGCCACACGCAATCCTTGGTATGAAGTTGGCCGAGAAGTATGGTGAAAAGCCAGATATCTGTAATGCAATTGGAGCTCACCACGATGAGATTGAGATGACATCGATGATCTCTCCGATCATTCAGGTATGTGATGCGATTTCGGGCGCAAGACCAGGTGCAAGACGTGAAATTGTGGAAAGCTATATCAAGCGTATCAATGAGTTGGAGGCAGTTGGACTTTCTTATCCTGGTGTTACCAAAACATATGCCATCCAAGCAGGACGTGAATTGCGTGTAATCGTTGAAAGTGAGAAAGTAAGCGATGCGCAGTCTGATGCCTTGGCGATGGAGATTTCGCAGAAGATTCAGGATGAAATGACCTATCCTGGTCAGGTGCGGGTAACCGTAATTCGAGAGAAACGCGCTGTGGCTTACGCGAAGTAGGGAGTTAGCCGATTAGGTAATTAGTGAATTAGGAAAGGGCTTGCTTCGGCAGGCCCTTTTTGATTACAGCAATTTTAGAAGCTTAGAGTCAACCTTTCGAATCTCGAAATAAGGTGTTTGCTTAGCTCCAAACGCACGGAAGAAACGCTCGATTGGCTCGACCATGCTTCCTTCAAAATTGAACTTGTTTGTTACGCTAGACGCGAAAAGAATGGCTGTCCACATAAGTAAGCTCATCGCACCCGTATTCTTCTTATTTGGGTCGGTTGCGCCAGCCAAGTAATACGCAGAATCTGCATCCCAAGCGAGTAGTAGAGAGGCAACAACTTTCCCCTTCTCATCTTCTGCTACCCAAGCTTTTCCTGCGCCTTTTTTGGTCAGCATTTGGTAAATCCCTTCGAGTTGCGATTCGTTATAACTGACCTCTTCGCCTTTAGCTTGGAAACTTGTCAGAATGAGTTGATGCAAACTTGAAATACTATCAACTTCAGAAACAAACAATGCCTTATTGGCTTTATTTATTTCTCTTCGAATGTTTCCACTGAGGTTGTTATACAACACTTCGTGACCCGAAAGATCTTCGATAATGTATGTGTATCGGGTTGATTGCTCAAATCCTTTCCAGTAAAAAGGCAGCCAGTTTGTAATAGCTGGATGAAAATATTGGGTGAACTTGTCTGTATTTGGAAGTTGAGCAATTAACTGTTCCATTACTTTCTTCTCAAAAGAAAGGCGAGTAGATTCCTTTTGAGCTTCAGGGTAATGAATCCATGGCCCCATGTACGGAGTGAAAGCTGGAATTGTGATTATGTTGAACTGAAGTTTCCGTTTCTTGAAGTATGGCATGAAAGCCAGAACATCATTCTCAGATCCTACCAAGGCAACATCCCATTGATTGGGTCTAACTATCGTGACTATCCAATCATACTGCAAAAACAAAGGGATTTCAGAGTGTTTTTCGCACCAATTTTTGAAAATCTCTTTGTTGTTCATGGCTTCTGTTACGGCCTACGAAACTAAATATTGCCTTTGGAAAGCAGTTGTGCCAATGCGTTTGCCTGATCAAGTTTCTGATACTTGCCAAGCCGCTGATAGCAGCCTTTCATCTCGTTTAGCATACGCTTAACGATTTGAGTGTTGCTCATTGGCTTCAGCTCAGAGAAATGCATGTTTATACCGGCCTTTTCTATGTAACGTTCCAGTTCACCACGACCGAAAACCGCTCCCTTGCTGAATGGATTGATATAGAACAGCATCTCATTTTCGGTGTCGTTATTAACGTCTTGATACCCAAGAATGAAATGATACGGTAGATTCAACCCTACAATTGGAAGCTCCAACAGATCGGCCAAGTGCTTGTAAAGAATTCCCAAAGCAATTGGGCTTCCTTTAAGATGGTCGAACAGATAATTTACGAAGTAGCTATGATAAGAATCGTGATACTTTGAATCTGGCTTGAAGTGGTAAACATCATAAACAAGATGGTTGATAACCCGCACCTTTTCAAGTGAAGTGAGATTTTCGTTGAGCTCAATCCAAACATCCTTTCTAAGCTTTTCAACTACATCAGAAATGAGGCATTTATCTGTATGCGGATATTGAAATGAATTGGCCAGCAATACACCTTCCAGAAGGCCTGAGGTGTTTCCTGAAACCCAAGATTGTAGCGCTTCTTTACCAGTTTCAAACTCAATCTCGTCAATAATAACTTCAATTCTCTCTTGAATCTGATTGCGTCCACTAAGTTCCCATTCCGTTTCTAGAAGAGGGATGACCGGTTTGCCGAGTGAGACTAGTTTTCCGTGTACGTTTTCGTAAACATCAACATCTGGGTCATCCAACAATTGAATGAGTGCTTTTAGTTGTGTGTACGAAGAGTTGGAAATCATCGAACGCAAATTACGATCGAGATCATCGGTTATAAGTCATTGAAAATCACAGTTTTCAGCATCGAGTTGTTAATTACGATCAATGGAATTATTATATTCATAACAAAGAAGAAATTATCGATCAATGAGGTTTTGGAACTCATTTCCAATGTTGCGCATTTTTCCACCTTTTCTGTTGGGGGTGGTTGGTGCAGCATTTATAACCGAAACTATTCAATGGAGTGAAACAGTTCTATTTGCAACATTTTTAGCTCTTGGTTTAGTAGTAATTGGCGCCATTGTATTAGCCTCATTTAGTTCTAGTAAGATTCAATTCGGACTGGTTGTTTGGCCGCTCATGCTTGTACTTGGGTCGTTTTTAACACTTTCTGTTTCAAACGAAATATTTCCAGACAGTTTCCACGGTGACTTATCAGAATCAACAGAAAAGAGTTACATCCTTCGGGTTGTTGATGAACCTCAAGTAAAGAAACGTTCAATTAAGGTAGTTGCTAAACTGACCGATGATTCGCTTTCGGCCAACGGCAAAGTCTTGCTTTATTTTAACGATGATTCTATTCATTCTAATCTGAAATACGGTGATATTCTCACAGTTCGAACGAAGTTGGATAAAGTCGAAAATCCAGGAAATCCGAATGAGTTCAACTACAAACGATACTTACGATTTCATGGAATTCCCTATAGAGGATATGTAGCAAGCGGGAAGTCTGAAGTCCTATCAACCAACAATCCTGGAGTTTGGGGGCATTTTTATACCATCAGGCGAAAGCTGATTCAAAGGCTTAAGGATTCGAGACTTGACCATGATGAATTGTCGGTTGCTTCTGCATTGATCTTAGGTTATCGAGCAGATTTAGACAAGGAATTGATGAGTGCTTATGCGGGTGCTGGAGCAACGCATGTACTTGCAGTTTCTGGACTTCATGTTGGAATCGTGTACGTGATTCTGAACACGTTACTCAAGTTTATGGATAGACGTAGGAGCACCAAGATTCTCAAAACCGTACTTCTGATATTACTGCTTTTCGGATATGCTGCGTTGACTGGCCTTTCTGCTTCCGTTTTTAGGGCAGCGACCATGTTTTCATTTGTTGCTGTAGGAAAAGCAATAAGGCGGGACACAAACATTTTCAATACGCTGGCTGCGTCTGCGTTTGTGCTGATGGCTTTTGACCCGATGATTGTAATGCAGGTCGGGTTTCAGTTGTCATACGCTGCGGTTATTGGAATTGTAATTATCCAGCCCAGACTTTTTAACTTGGTAGTAATACCTCAAAGCAAATTACTCGATTGGGCATGGTCTATAACCTGCGTTTCTGTTGCGGCTCAGATTGCTACTGCTCCGCTTGGTTTGTTGTACTTCCATCAGTTTCCAAACTTCTTCTGGATATCGAACCTCTTGGTAATTCCAGCTGCAACGGTAATTCTTTACCTGGGATTTTCACTTTTTGTTTTCAGCTTTTGGGAACCAACACTTTTGTTTTTTGGGTTTCTTCTTGATAGCCTGATTTCCATATTGAACCAAGTTGTTGTTTGGATTGAAAACATCCCTTATTCGGTTTTGTCAGGTATCGATATTTCAACAATTGAGACTTTAATGATCTACGCAATGATATTTGGAGTTCTCTTATTCATCATGCAAAAAGTTCGTTTTGGGCTTTATACGTCACTTATCATGGCAATTGCCTTTATGATGTTCCAGATTGCTGAGGTTCATCAACAGCGATACCAGAGATTCGTTACGATTTACAACATTAGAGGGGAAGCAGCGGTAGCTCTGTTCGATGGAACTCGCGTTGACTTCATTGGTTCAAGTAAATTGTACAATGATGAACAATCAATGCTATTTCATGTGCGTCATCATTGGTGGAGGAGGGGTGTTGAAACCGAAAATTTCTTAGAATTGGATGAAGAGATTGTAAACAGAATCATAGATTTTAACGGCCAAAAATTTGCCCTGGTTGATCTTAAATCAAAAGAGAATGGGCAACTGGAAATTGATAGGAAAATAGAAACCCTGGATTTCGCTATCCTAATGGAATCTGGCTGGAATGAAGTCAATCAGATACCACAGCTGACCACCGACCAAATCATAGTTGCCAATAATTTCGGTCCAAAAATCTCTGAAAAAATAATTGGTGTTTTGAACGAAGAGGACAATACCCCGTTACTTCTTCAGACAAACGGAGCAGTTATTTTATGATTATTCCGTTGTGGAACCATAAACATCCAAGTTCAAATGACCTTTAATGCTTTCAATTTCAGCTTTAAGGTCACCCATGTTTTTCAACTGATCTTTCAGTGATTCAACTTCAGATTTGAGCTGCTGATTTTCTTTAGACAATTCTTGAATTGCTCCAATACCGATAGAGAAGAGTTGATCGTAATCAACTGCTCGGAAATCGTCCACTTTTTTACCGTAAACGAAAACCTGATCAGGCTTGCTTTCAAGCTTGATTGAAAACTGATTTGCATTGATTACACGTTCAACGTTTGCGAGCGTCATTCCTTGATCAACGAAAATCTTAATCTCACTATCAATAGTAAAATCATGTGGTTTGTCAGTGGTTACAGTACAAATGCCAGAGGTTCCGTTATAATCAAACGTCTTTGCTAGGGCAAAGACATTTGGCACGTAATCTTGAGAGATCTTAACCGCAGTAGGAACTACAGATTCGACCTGCTGGGCAATGAAACCTTGCTTTGCCTGTTCACCATGTTCAACCTTGTCTATGTATTGATACTTAGTAACCTCTAACTTATTTACCAAGGTTAAAAGCTCTTTCGGATTAGTATGCTCTACAACTGTTTTAATTCGCTGGTCAGAAATTGCGTTGAACTCAGGAGCACGGATTCGCCCGTCTGCTTGGATAGAATAATCAATATTGTTGGGACCCGAGGTTCCAGTTGACCCTCCAGGGTTCAAATATCCGTAACTAACCGATTGTGCATCTCCGACTCCCGTTACATGAAGTTTAGCACTTGGCGATGTGTTGCCAATTCCTACCCTTCTGTTACCGGTTACTGTAAGTATAGGAGTGTAAGCTTGCGATGAGCCATTCCAGTAAGATGCTGCCTCAAATACTTTCGAAGTTGGTGAGCCCCACCGCGTTGCAACAGAGAGACCGTGTCTTCCATCATTCGCATCATAGTGATTCTCAATCAATGCAGCCCAATATCCTGTTGGAGCCGTAGGCGTGGTATTGGTAGTCGGATGAATAACATTGAATGGAGCATCGGGAGCAGTTGTTCCTACCCCCACGTTTCCTTGATTGGTAATTACCATTCGATTCGCAGATTGAGTATAGAAATCCAAGCCGTATTGATTGGATCCGGAGTTTCTTCTGGATCCCAATCCTTCTCCCGAAGCATTACCAAAAGTCAACGAGGAAGCAGCCGTACCTGTGTTGCCGTTGGCATTGTCAACAACTAATGCATTCTGAACTACTGTTGATCCATTGATCTGCAATTTGGCACTTGGAGTAGTAGTGCCTATTCCTATGTTTCCTCCGTCACCGTAGATGTAAGAACCATCAGATCCCAATCTGAGACCCCCTTGGTCTGAATTTGTATTGCCATAAAGACCTATGAAATCTACAACATCCACATCGGTAAAGTATGAGTCGTCACCAACCATGAAATTTTTGTATCCAGGTGTACTAACATCGCCTATTGTTAACCTAGCTCCTGGTGATGTCGTACCAACACCAATATTCCCACCATTGGTTATTGCCATACGATTCGTTGACTGGGTGTAGAAGTCAAGTCCAAACTGGTTGCCACCAGCATTTCGCTTGGAACCGATTCCTTCACCAGATGCGTTTCCAAATGCCAGGAATCCGTTGGCAACCGTGCCTGTATTTGTGTTACCGTTATCAATGATTGTTCCACCACCAACGGTTAGAGTACCATCTATTCGGCCTCTACCACTTATCCAAAATTCACTTGAAGATTGTTGGGAGCTATATTGGTTTTGGACAAATCCTGTATTACCGCTCAATATTACCTTCCAAGAACCACTGGCCGAATCATATCGGTAATACTCATTAAGGTCAGAATCATAAACAAGAAGACCATCCGCGGGTGAGGAAATTGCAGTTCTTTGGGCGGTCGTAACTCTAGGTAGTAGAATCCCTTGTGTGGTGGATCGAACATCCAATACAGCTGAATTGTCCCGAGTAGTTCCTGAATAATCAATTAAAACACCGTCTGTTTGAGCTAATGCATTAAAGCCAAAGAACAAAGCGAGTGTAGGTAACAGAATCTTTATGTTCATCTTACATTGGGTTTCATGTTAAACTACATATTTACCCTCAGAAAGGATGTATCCAAATGGATACGAAACACTTACAGGGTTTATCTCCTAGTAAGTGCTTTCGGAATAGCTATAGCTATTTGGTCATTCCAATTCCTGTGCTTTCATTCTCGACCTTATTTAGCCTTTCAACCAGTAAATTGAGATTCGATTCCAACAAATTGAGCTGGTTGTTGGTGGCAGAAACGGTAGTTTCGAGTTGCGAAATCAATTGTTGTTGTTCCTTTATTGCTTCAATCAGTACTGGTACAATATGACTGTACTGAACTGACTTATAACCATCCTTATCTGTATTCACCAACTCTGGGTAAATCTTCTCGATTTCTTGAGCAATTACACCGATTTCGGTTTGGTCTCCGAAGTTTCTTTCTGGGAACTCCCCCTGTTTCCAGTTGTAACTAACGCCTTCAAGTTTCATCACATTGGATAGTGCATCTGAGAGAGGAGTAATGTTTTTCTTGAATCGGACATCAGAACTTTCCTGAATGCCATTCGAATTGAACTTTCCGGAAATGGTTGCATCTCCAGCCACCTGAAATTTGACCGATGGCGCAGTCACACCAATTCCAACATTACCATTCGGCAAGATGGTCATTCGCGACTCAGCAAGTGTGGCACTATTGGCATCACTAGCGTCATCAACCAGAAAATGCAATTTTCCTACACCGAACCCCGCGGTTCTTTCCATAACCATGGCGGCTTTGTAAAAGTTGCCGTAATCCACGGATTCATTTACCAATCCAACACCAACCACATCTCCTACCGTGTTGGCTGCTGAGTTTCGAACTACTAATGGAATGTTAAAGCCGTTCGATTGTGCATCCACTCTCAATTTAGTGTAAGGTGCAAGCGTTCCAATTCCAACATTACCATTGACGGTAAGACCATCGGCTCCAGCAATGTTCACGGCACCATCACTTGCAGTAATGGTACGTCCTGCGCCAGCACCGCCTTCATCATAAGCCTCATCTAGAGTGTTACCGGAAATCGAGCTTACGCTAGGAATCACCTCCCATGAATCTCCATCCCAAAAGTTATAAAGATCGGAGTCCTCGTTATAAACCCAAAGACCATAATCCGTGTTTGTTCCTTGTCCAATGGCGTCTCGTTCAACTGTGGTCATTCTTGGGAATAGAATACCCTTGCTTGTACTTCTAAAATCTGCCAAAGACTGGTTGTCAGGAGCCGTAGTGCCAACCCCAAGGGCTGCATTCAATATGTTGAGTTCATCATTTGTGTCATCAAATTCGATTCGAGGGTTCGAGGCGTTAATTCCAATCCACGCACCGTTGTCAACCTCGATATCAGCATTTTGCATATTCAATCTTCCACTGGCATCCTCAAACTCGATTCGAGGACTTGAGGCATCGATACCAATCCATTTGCCGTCATTCATTGTCAAATCTGCATTCTCAATGTCAATACGATTCAATGAACCATCGAATTCAATTCTTTCAATGGTGCTTCCAATTCCAATCCATTCATCTTCAGCTACCTGAATGCCTCCATCTATTTCCAATGCAACTCCGGTACCATTACCAGACTGAGTTCCGCTAACTACTACCGGTCCTTCATCACCAGTAATTACTCTTCCAGCACCTGCACCTCCGTTATCGTACGCATCATCCAGGCTGGATGCAATACCATCTGTATTTGGAATTTCCTTCCATGCACCGCTCGAGGCTCCGTCCCAATACCAGTATGAATCTGTATCAGTATCGTACACCACCAATCCGTGGTCGGCATTGTTTGCTACCGAAATACCAGTTCGTTGAGCGGATGTCATTCTGGGTAGGAGAACTCCTTTACTTGTTGAGGAAACATCAAGAATTGACTGAGCATCAGGTGCAGCTCCTGAAGCATTTATTGAAACAGCCTGGGAGAAAACTTCCTCAGAATGCATCAAACTACTTGTTGACAAAATGGCCAAAAACAGAATGCAGTAATTTCTTCTAATCATGTTGTAATGGTTACTCGTGCTTATTGAGATTGTGCCAAATGGCTGAAAGCAAAAATAGGATTTACGATTGCTACAGGTCGATAAGTGAAGGTTATTAATCGATGAATCGATATTAATCCTGTTATTAATTTAATTTTCAAATTGCAATAGCTGCAGTTTTTTCTCTAATTTTCAGCAACGTTACTGTCATGTCAAAGGGAGATAAGCTTTACCGTCTTGTGCATTCACTGGAATTGAATGAGAAACGATATTTCAAGTTACAGGCTTCTCTACAGAAGAAGGACAGCAATTTGGCTAAGCTGTTTGATTATTACGTTGATTCCAAACGCTTTGATGAGGATGAATTACGAAAGCGCTTTCGAGGACAAAAATTCCTGGATCAGCTGGCGGTAACTCAAAATCATCTTTATGATTCAATTCTGAGAGCGATGAGGCTCTATCACTTAAAGCGAACCATTCATTTTAGGTTGTATGGAATGCTTCAGGATGTACAGTTTCTGTATGAGAAAGGTTTGGTGGAGCAATCAAGCATTATGCTCAGAAAGGTAAGAAAGGCTGCTGTTAAAAATGATTGCTTTCTGGTCATATTAAGTGTGCTTGAGTGGGAATCAAAACTTCTTTCGGAAGGATTTTATGTTGGCAAGGATGAGAATGACATTGATGCAGTTTCTGAGGAGTACTACGAAGTATTGGGAGCGCTTCAGAATGAGCGTGAATATGTTGATTTGCAGTCCAAAATTTTTAATAACTACTATAAGGTTGGAATTGAAAGAGGGACGGATCATAAGACCAACGACCAGATAATTAATCAGTTTGCACTCAAAGACCCGGAAAGAGCTTTAACCTTCAGATCAAAGTGTTGTTATCTGAACATACACGCTCAATACAACAAAATAAATGGTAATTGGGAAAAAGCGTATGAATACAGGAAAGAGTTGCTAAATCTTGTAGAAGGGGAGTTTGGGTCAGGATTCAGTAGAGAAATAGTTAAACGGTATTTCGTGGCAATCAATAACCTGATTCCAATTTGCACCAGACTCAGAAAATGGGATGAGGTTCAGAGCCTGATTGACAAGATGGAAAATATTGAAGAACAATCATTGAAAACACATTTTTCCGATGAGCTTCGGGTCCGAATCGTATTGCAAGGGTCAATCGCCAAGTTGGCGATGTATGCGAGATTAGGAATGCGAGATGAAGGTGAAGCGCTTGTTCGAAAGCTTGAGAAAAAGAAAGAACAACTTGACCTGTACCATCGAAAGTATGTACTGCTTCATCTTTACTTTAATATTGCGTACTTCCTGTTTACAGTAGGGCAGTATTCTCCGTCCATTCGTTGGTTAAACCGGGTTTTGAATGATACGGACATTAAGACGGCCGAAGACCTTCATGCTTCTACTAGGATTCTGACGATGATTCTTCAGTTTGAATTAGGAAGAAGCGAACTACTAGAATACTTGGCTAGGTCTACTTATCGTTTCTTGAATAAACTGGAAGGTCTATATCGCTTTGAAGAAATTATGCTTGCCTTTATGAAGCGATTTTCAAAAAATGATACGCTTAGGCAGGATAAGAATGTTTTTATCAAATTGAAAAGTGATCTTCTAGATGCCGGTTATGAGCCAGGTGAAAGAAATGCACTCTCTACCTTGGATCTCGTGTCTTGGGTGGATTCCAAAATAGAAGAACGACCTTTGCATGAAATTCTGAAGGCAAAGAACACGAATGGATAGACTTACTATCGCCAATCTTTCTGAACTTCTCGGCTCAGGAAACCTTGATATCTGGAAATCTTCCCTAGAAAAGATTGAAAAATCATCTTCTTACCTAGAAGAAAGACTCGGAAGAACCAATGAAACCGTCTATGGGGTCAACACAGGATTTGGCTCGCTCAGTAATATTAGAATCGAGGATGAGGGTTTAGAGGAACTTCAGTCCAACCTCATTTTATCTCACGCCTGTGGAACTGGAAAGCGAGTTCCAGAGAACATAGTTCGAGCCATGCTTTGTCTCAAAGTTTGGAACATGCTCTACGGTAATAGTGGTGTTCAGAAAGAAACTGTACTGAGATTAGTAGAACACTTTAATCGCGATGTACTTCCAGTAGTTTACACGCAAGGCTCGTTAGGGGCGAGCGGTGATTTGGCGCCCTTGGCACATCTGTGTTTGCCTCTTATAGGTGAGGGAAATGTGATTCTTGATGGCAAAGAAGTACCAACCAAAGAGGCGTTGGATTTCTTGGGATGGAAACCCCTTCAGCTAAAAATGAAGGAAGGTTTAGCGTTGCTTAATGGAACTCAGTTCATGTCGGCTTATGGCGCTTATTGTGTTTTTCATGCTGAACGAGTGGGTTTCCTTGCAGACCTTATTGGTGCAATAGCGTTAGACGCCTACGGAGGTTTGACAGCGCCTTTTGACCCATCGGTTCATGCAGTTCGTCCGCACCCAGGACAGATTGAATCTGCAAGAAGACTGAGAACCATTTTGGAAGATAGCCCTTTAGCGAATGAGCAGAAAGAACATATTCAAGATCCATATTCTTTCCGATGTATGCCGCAGGTGCATGGCGCAAGTGTTGATGCTATTGAGCATGTGAAGCAGGTTGTGGAACGAGAGTTGAATTCTGTTTCAGATAATCCGCTGATTTTCCCAGACGAAGACAAGATCATCTCAGCAGGAAACTTTCACGGACAGCCATTGGCAATCAATTACGATTACTTGTCAATTGCTTTAGCTGAGTTGGCAAATATTTCTGAGCGAAGAACTTTTCAACTCATTATGGGCAAAAACGGATTGCCTGTTTATTTGGTCAAAAAGCCAGGTTTGCACTCTGGGTTCATGATTCCTCAATACACATCTGCGGGTATTGTCAGTCAAAATAAGCAGCTGTGTAGTCCTGCTTCGGTTGATAGTATTGTAAGCTCAAACGGCCAGGAGGACCATGTAAGTATGGGCGCAAATGCGGCTACCAAACTTTACGAAGTTGTTGAGAATGTCTATCAAGTTTTGGCGATTGAATTGTTCACAGCTGCTCAAGCTTTAGATTTTAGACGTCCGAAAAAGAGTTCGGCCGTTATTGAAGGTTTCATTGAAGAATACAGAAAGCTTGTTCCATTTCTTCAAGAGGATGAGCAGATGCATCCGCACATGGTCAATACAAAAAAATGGCTGATGACAGCGGTCTTACCTAATGTCTGATCCGAACTGGTCGGGATCATTACCCATCAGCACGTACTGAAGAATATTGGTTCCCATCTGAAGCGCCTTGATTCTGGCTTCTTCAGAATCATTATGAACCTCAGAGCTTTCCCAGCCATCGCCAAGGTCGCACTCGTAGGTGTAGAAAAGAACAAGTCTTCCGTTGTGAATAATCCCTAAGCCTTGCGGACGATTCTTATCGTGTTCATGCACTTTGGGCAATCCGTTATTAAAATCAAACTTCTGATGATAAATAGGGTGGGAGAAAGGGAGTTCCGTCAACTCATACTCTGGAAACAACTTTTTCAATTCCGTTCGTATGAATTGATCCATTCCGTAGTTGTCATCAATATGAAGGAAACCACCAGACAACAAGTATTTTCTCAAGTTCTGAATTTCCTGATCCGAGAAAATCACATTTCCGTGCCCTGTCATGTGAACCAAAGGGTATTTGAAAAGATCTTTCGAGCCGACTTCAACCACGTCCTGTTCTGTGTCAATACCAGTTTTCAATTGCTGATTAGCGTATTGAATCAAATTTGGAAGTGAAGTGGCCAAGTTCGCATACCAGTCGCCACCACCGTTGTATTTGAGCACAGCGAGTTTGAAGTTCTGAGCATGAACAGCAGAAATCCCAATCGTCATTGCGAGGACGAAGGACGAAGCAATCGTTAGAAGTATTCGCATATTCGTTTTCATTCGTAATTCGAAACCCAGTTCATTACCGAAAGTGCAAATATTCCAGCGGTTTCGGTGCGTAAACGACTTTTACCTAATTCTATTTCAGTGGCATTTTTCTTCAGTGCCAATTCAATTTCCTGTTCACTGAAATCTCCTTCAGGCCCGATCAATATCCAACTCTTAGTTTCCAATTTATCGTTGAGAGAAACTTTCTTTCCATCTCTACAATGCGCAATGAGCAAAGGTTCCTTGGCTTGCGCGATAAAATCAGTGTAGTAGGTCAGTGCATGCAATTTTGGAATCCAATTCCGCTGACTTTGCTTCATGGCTGCTAGCAGCACCTTTTCGCTACGTTCTTGCTTAATGATCTTTCGTTCTGAATTTGAACACAGAATCGGACAGATCTCGGAAACACCGATTTCAACAGCTTTTTCCAAAAACCACTCAAAACGATCAATACTTTTAGTCGGGGCAATGGCAACTTTTGGCAGAACGGGTTTTGCTTCAGTTGTTTCCTTCAGGATTTGAAAAGAACAATTCCGTTTTGAAATCTCTGTGATTTCCACCAACGCACGCGTTCCTTTTCCATCAGTCACTTCAACCTCATCACCAACACCTAAACGTAAAACTCTTGTGGCATGCCGTGTTTCTTCCTGACTCAATTCAAGAAGGCCATTTTTCAGTTCAGGTTGATAGAAAAGGTGCATGCCGAAAAATAGAAAACCCTTCCCGTTTCCGAGAAGGGTTTTCATTAAAGTATCAATTACAGTTTAAGCCTCTTGCGAAACCGTTGGAGCTGCAGCCATGATCTCGTCATTGGCATTGTCTGCATACTTCTCAAAGTTCTTCACAAACGATTTGGCCAATTTCTCAGCCGTTGCATCGTACTTGTCTTTATCAGCCCAAGTCTCTCTAGGATTCAATAATTCGTTCGGAACATTCGGACAGGTCTGTGGTATCGCCAAACCGAAAACTGGGTGGTTCACATAATCAACATCAGCCAATTCACCGTTCATAGCTGCTGTGATCATCGCACGCGTGTAGCTCAATTTCATTCGGCTACCAACTCCATAAGCGCCACCGCTCCAACCAGTGTTCACTAGCCAGACGTTCACGCTATGCTCTCGCATTTTTGTTCCAAGCAACTCAGCATATTTTGTTGGGTGCAATGGCAAGAAAGCAGCTCCGAAACATGCGCTGAAAGTTTCCTGTGGTTCAGTAACGCCAACTTCAGTTCCGGCAACCTTGGCCGTATACCCAGAAATAAAGTGATACATCGCCTGACCTGGAGTCAACTTAGATATCGGAGGAAGAACTCCGTAAGCATCGCACGTTAGGAAGAAAATGTTCTTTGGATTCTTGCCGTAGCCATCGTCTACAATATTGTCGATGTGATGGATAGGGTAGGCAACACGCGTGTTTTGCGTTTTGTCAACATTGGCGTAATCAACCGTAGATGTTCCTGGGTAGAAATTGGTGTTTTCCACCAATGCACCGAACTTGATGGCATCCCAGATCTGCGGCTCCTTTTCTTGAGTAAGATCAATACACTTCGCGTAGCAACCACCTTCAAAATTGAAGACCGTATCGCCATCCCAACCGTGCTCGTCATCACCGATCAATTTTCTTTCAGGATCGGCCGAAAGCGTGGTTTTTCCTGTTCCAGAAAGACCGAAGAAAATAGCCGTGTCACCGTCTTTACCAACGTTGGCAGAGCAGTGCATAGAAAGCACGTTTCTTTCGTGCGGAAGCACATAATTCAACACCGAGAAGATTCCTTTTTTGATTTCTCCCGTATAAGCCGTTCCACCAATAAGAATCATCTTCTTGGTGAAGTTCAATACCGCAAAGTTGTGCTGACGCGTGCCGTCTGTTTCAGGGTCAGCATAAAAACCAGGAGCACAAATGATTCTCCATTCTGGCTCAAAGTTTTCAATCTCTTCCTTAGAAGGACGCAAGAAAAGGTTGTTTGCAAACAGATTCGACCAAGGCAATTCAGTTGCCACTCGGATGTTCAATCTGTGTTTTGGGTCGGCACATGCGTAAGAATCGCGCACGTAAACCTCTTTGTTCTGTAGGTAAGCCACCAACTTTGAATGAAGTTGATCGAACTTATCCCCATCAAATTTGATGTTGATATCGCCCCACCAAACCGAATCTTCGGTCTTGTCATCGCACA
>CAYWET010000054.1:0-22745 GCA_964457245.1 uncultured Chryseobacterium sp.
GGTAAACTTGTATAAGGTTAACATAAGGCAGTAAATGGGGTCTGCTTTAGTTTGGTCCGCTTGTTTTTCCATGGCAAGCGGACCTTTTTATTTAGTCTTTTTCCAAGTTTCAAAGAGCGCCTGTTGTTGCCCATTATATGGGTCTGTTTGTGGAATTGCATCGGAACTCAAAACATCATTCAACCCTAACTCTCTTAACGTGTCATGACTTTCCTTTGGAAGCGATTGATACAACTTAGTTCCTTCCGTTTTCCAAGCAATCATCTCGTCAGAAACGTCCTTGATAATCTTAGCAGGATTTCCAACCACAATTTTCCGAGACGGGATTTTCATCTCAGCAGGAACGAAGCATAACGCTCCGACAATACTGTCCTCTCCTACTTCGGCATCATCCATTACCACGGCATTCATTCCAATCAGGCAATTCCGTAAAAGCGTTGCTCCATGAATGATGGCACCATGACCGACATGTGCACTTTCATGCAGCCAAACCGTAGTTCCTGGAAACATATGTATGGTGCAATTTTCTTGCACGTTGCAACCTCCCTCTATCACAATTCTTCCCCAATCGCCACGGATGGCCGCTCCTGGACCGATGTAAACATCCTTCCCGACCTGAACATTTCCGATAACGCTTGCGGTTTGATGAACAAAAGCGCTAGGATGAATCTGAGGCTTCATTCCTTGGAACTCGTAGATCATAGCTAAAATATTTGGTTAACGGTAAACAGTTGGCGGTTGACGGTGATTCTACTTCGATTTCAGGTATTTCAAATATCCGTTGAGTAAGCGAATGCATACAAGAACTTGGCCATTGACATTTTGGAGTTCAGTATCTGAAATCAATTTTAAATCTGAACAGAGGTATAATTGCGTTTCAAGTTCAAATAAAGAACCTCTTGCGATAATCAAAAATCGTTGCGTATCAGAAGAAGTCGACCGACCAAATCCTTCTGCAATATTTGAAGGAACTGAAACTGCGGCTCGCTGAAGCTGTGACTTCAAACCAAATTTTTCATCCGAAGGTAGATCAGAAGTCAATCTGTAAACATCGGAAACAAGCTTTCTCGCTTCTTTCCATAGGTCCAACTCCTTGTAATCCTTCATACCGTCAACGGATTCCTATCAACTGTCAACCAGTTTCAACAGTCTTTGTATTTGTCATGTAAACCTTTGCCTTCACGAAGCATGTTCATACACTTTTCAAGCCTTCTTAGTTTGGTAGCTTCTTGCTTGGCTTCGGAAATATGATTGGCATATTCTCTCCTGTGAGATGGTGCCATGGAATTATAGAATTCCTTCACTTTCGGTTCAGCATCCAACGCGTCTTGAAGCAATTTCGGCACCACAACCTCAATCGTCTTCTTGGGTGTTTTAATGCCTTTTTCCATGTTCAAAGCAGCTTCGCGAACGTATTGCTTCACCAGTTCTTCATCAACTGAATCGCCCTCGACAAATCGCCATTGGCGTAATGCCTGCGTCTTGCCTTCCTGCGCATTCAGTAGAACGTTCGACTTGTCTTTTAGCAGCGCTCCTTCAAAAAACCAAAGGCCACAATGGTTCTTGAATGCAGAAAAACCCACCACATTTCCGTGATGCGTGTAAGTTGGCGCGCCCCATTTGATTTCTTCTTTCAACCCGCAATCAAGAATACATTGGCGTAGCGTTTCCAAAATCGGTCGTTGCCAATCGTTGGCTTTCTTGTCTATGTATGCATCAACTTTCGGGTTCATGGTCAAGCACGTTCAATGATGGTTGCGTAACCCTGCCCCACACCAATGCACATGGTAACCAGCGCATAGCGTTTCTGCGTTTTCTGCAGTTCGATGGCAGCAGTTTGCAGAATCCGCGCACCGCTCATTCCCAACGGATGGCCAATAGCAATTGCACCTCCATTAGGATTCACTCGTGGGTCATCATCCGCCAATCCCATTTTTCGGGTACAGGCCAACGACTGTGCAGCAAAAGCTTCATTCAATTCGATGATATCCATATCATCCAAAGTCAGGTCAGCACGTTTCAATGCTTTTTCGGAAGCATAAACTGGGCCTATTCCCATGATTCGAGGTTCAACACCAGCAACCGCAGATGATACAATCCGAGCCATTGGATCGAGGTTGTGATCAATCAAGCCTTGTTCGGAAGCAACTAGAATGGCTGCAGCTCCATCGTTCAGACCAGAACTATTTCCAGCCGTAACCGAACCACCTTCTTTTTTGAATGCGGGGCGAAGATTAGCTAGAACCTCGAGCGTTGTATTTGGACGAATGAACTCATCCTGATCAAATACAATTGGGTCTTTTTTGCGCTGAGGAATTTCAACCGCCACAATCTCCTCAGCCAACCTTCCGCTCTCCCGAGCTTTGGCGGCTTTCATCTGCGAATTGTAGGCGAAAAGGTCCTGAGATTCACGCTCAATTCCATACATCTCAACCAAGTTTTCGGCTGTTTGCCCCATACCTTCCGTACCGTACAATTCCTGCATTTTAGGATTGATGAAACGCCACCCGAAACTGGTGTCGAACATCTGACTATCGCGACCAAATGGTTTACTCGCCTTTGAAATTACCCACGGTCCGCGGGTCATGTGTTCCACGCCACCTGAAATGTAGAGATCACCATTTCCTGTTTGAATGGCACGTACTGCATTAATGGTTGAAGCCATTCCAGATGAACAAAGTCGGTTTACAGTTTCTCCTCCAACCGACCACGGTAAACCTGCCAAAAGCAATGCCATTCGAGCTACATTTCTGTTGTCTTCGCCCGCCTGATTGGCGCAACCAAAAATGAGGTCTTCGATGGCTTCAGAATCCACATTTGGATTACGTTTCATCAACTCCCGAATAGGAATAGCAGCCAAATCGTCTGTTCTAACCGGGGCTAATGTTCCTCCGAAATTGCCAATCGGTGTCCGAATTGCATCAACTATAAATACGTCTTTCATACTTTCCAATTTTTTCCAGTTCGATAAACCGTCCCTTTAAAAAGCGCTACAGTTTCTTCGTTCTGATTCGTTACCACAATTTCGTAAACACCAATCTTGTTCGTTAAGTTCTTCTCAATGGCTCTTGCTATCAGAACATCACCCTCTTTCACAGGTTTTGTGTGAGAAATGGATGTTTCTATACTCACGCTTTGAATGCCGTGACTGTTAGAGACAAACGCTAGCGCGCTATCTGCTAAACTGTACGTAATTCCACCATGAGCAATGTCAAAACCGTTTAGCATTTCCTTGCGAACGGTCATTCGGAGAATTGAACTTCCAGCACCATCTTCCACACGTTCAATTCCGAGCCATTTACTGAACGGATCGTTGTTGTACATGCGGTCAACAACTCTTGTTGGAAGTGATTTTTCCTCAGACATCAATTGTAGAATTTCTTGCCTTCTTTCACCATTCTTCGCAGCAATACACAAGCACGATAACGGTCTTCGCGATAGTCATCATATAAAGAGTCGATTCTGTTCAGGACATTCTCCAATCCACGTTCGTCTCCCCACGCCAAAAGCCCTTTGGGGTAGTTGACCCCTTTGGTCATGGCAAGGTCGAGATCTTCTTTTGAGGCAACTCCAAAATGAAGCGCATCAATAGCCGAGTTGATCAGCAAGCAAAGCACACGATTGACAATCATTTCGCCTAAGGCTTTACTCGTATTGGGTTCTGGTTTTTCGGCTCCTTCGGAGTAATCGTAATAACCACGTCCTGATTTTCTACCGAGCATTCCGCCTTCAACCAATCGTTGCTGAATGACTGAAGGTCTGTACCGTCCATCGTAGAAAAACGATTTGAACGCAGTTGAAGTAACCGCGAAGTTGATGTCATTTCCGATCAGATCCATCAATTCAAACGGTCCCATTCGGAATCCTCCAATTTCTTTCAACGCCCAATCGATGGTGGCTTCATCTGCAATTCCTTCTTCCAAGATTCTGATGCTTTCTCCGTAAAATGGTCTGGCCACTCGGTTTACAATGAATCCGGGTGTGTCTTTTGCAATGACCGGAACCTTGCCCCAAGCTTTCATCAGGTCTTTCATCTCTTCGGCAAGGCCATCTCGCGTTAGCATACTCGGAATAACCTCTACCAATGCCATCAAAGGCGCGGGATTGAAGAAGTGAACACCGACAACACGGCTTGGGTCTTTGAGTTTTCCGCCAATTGCCACAATTGGTAATGTGGATGTGTTTGAAGCCAAAATCGCTTCATCATCACAGATCATTTCCAACTCTTGAAAAAGCCCTTGCTTTATTTCAAGGTCCTCGATGATTGCTTCAATGACCAAGCCGCAGCGTTTCAGGTCATCGATGCTTCGTGTGTAAGTGATTCGTTTAGCGCAGGCGTTTGCTTCATCAAAGGTCATTCTACCTTTCTCCACCAACCGATTGAAAATCTTCTGATGTCCTTTTGCCGCACGTTCCAATGCATCTGGAAAACTGTCATTCAAATAGACTTTATGCCCAGCTTGTGCGGCAACTTGGGCAATTCCAGCTCCCATTGAGCCTGCGCCTACTACTCCGATTATTAGTTCGCTCATCTTAAACATTCGGTGACCAAACCTCCTAGGTTTTAGAAACCTAGGAGGTTTATTGGTTATTCTCCTTTAAAAACGGGTTTTCTCTTTTCCAAAAATGCGTTGATTCCTTCAGCATTATCAGCAGTTCTTCCAGCTTCACCTTGAAGGTCGCGCTCTACCGCCAACTGTTCGTTCATTGTATTTCGAAGCGAGTAATTCAAGGCCTTCTTCGTCAGGCCGATTCCACGGGTTGGCATTTGCGCCATTCGCTTTGCCAAAGTCATTGCGCCATCCATCAACTCGCCATCAGGGAATATCTTGTAAACCAAGCCAAGGTCTTTTGCTTCCTCAGCAGAAACTTTTTCTCCAAGCATCATCATAACCGATGCTTTGTGCAAGCCAACTAATCTGGGTAAGAAATACGTTCCTCCCGTATCTGGAATCAACCCAATATTGACGAACGACTGAATGAATTTGGCACTTTCTGTTGCCAAAATGATGTCACAGCAGAAAGCAAGGTTTGCGCCAGCACCCGCTGCTACGCCATTTACGGCTGCAATCACAGGCTTTTCAATCGCGCGTATTTTCCGCACCAACGGGTTGTATTTGTTCTCAACATGTTCTTCAATTTCGGAAACACCAGAAACGGCCTCTTCCAGATCCTGCCCAGCGCAGAAACCTCGACCTGCACCAGTTAACAGAACACATCGAACGTCAACGTTTTCCATGCAATGATCCAACGCTGTTTGCAGGTTCGAACCCATTGAGTTGTTGAAACTATTGAGTTTATCAGGCCGATTGAGTGTGATGACTGCAACGCCATCGGTAACCTCAAATTCTAAGTCTTCAAATGTCATGTTACTTTTTTTCTCGTCTAAGCCAGAAAAGGTTGTACTCTCCCATATTGCCAGGTGTAGACATCAGTACCCATCCCTCACGCTCGTATTGATCTATCATATTCAATAGCGGATTTAAATCCCAAGTTCCTTGAGACTGCCGTGCCAATTTTGACCTTTCGTACGAAGCGCCATCTATGCTCTTGAAAACATAGTCTAAGTTGTCATTTCTGGTAACTAAAAACAGTTGTTCATAGGATTTAGACTCGGCATCAGATGGTTCATTGACAAACGCATAAAACATCATCCCACAGATGAAAATTCCAATAGTTAAGAGTTGTTGTTTCATTATTCTTGAGATTTATTGTTAATACCTTTTTGCAACTTTCAAATCAAACCCTGCATTTTTCAGATTTGCTTCGATTGCCGATTTCCAAATAAAAATCTGCGAAGCAGCCCCAAAAGGGTTGTCACACAGTTCTTTGTAGCGCATAGCATGAATAATCTTGCCACTGGCTTCATCTAAGTATACTATCCAACAGGACGCTTTCCGAGTTTTATTGTCCATGCTTTCAGCAAACACAATCAATCCAAACCCTTTACCTGTAAGTTTTAGGTTCTTGACGGCATTCTCAATATCTTCAAAATCGAGATAGTCAATTTCATCAACGAAAGCATTTTGAGCCGATACACTTGCATTCCGACTTTCCGTACCACTGGTGTTCGATGACGAAATTCTCTTTTTAAACCATCGGTTCAGCTTAGCTAAATCTTCATCATTTAACGGTGTAAAATCGATTGCTGGTAATACCTCAGAAACTAACTTTTGTTTTTCACTATTCTCAAAACCAAACAAACGCAACATGGATTGATCAATGCCATACCAGGTTATTTGTTTAGACCTTGACACATCACGTAATGATTGTGAAGAAGCTGAACTAGCTATCAATAAAAATGTAAAAATCAACACTCGACTCATTGGATTACTCTTTGAAATCCGAAGCTACAATTCTTAGGAAAACAATTAAACACCACTTGTGTCCAAGTACATACGTCAAATACACTTGAAATAATCAAACGGCTCTTTGCAGTCGTTGCATTGATACAATGCTTTACAAGGTGTTGAGCCAAATTGGCTCAACATTTTTGTTTTACGGCTTTTGCAATTCGGGCAAGTAACTTCTTTCGGATGGCCCGTCAGCGCACCTTTATCTGAAGTAGATTGTTCTGGCGGAGCAATACCGTATTCCTGAAGCGCTTTTCTTCCTTTCTCTGAAATCCAATCGGTTGTCCAAGCTGGAGAAAGCACGGTTTTCACTTCGTATTCATCAAAACCAATGGCTTGAAGCGCAGCTTCAATGTCTTCTTCCATAACCTTCATAGCTGGGCAACCAGAATACGTTGGTGTAATTGTAACTTCTGGAATACCGTTTATGAATTTTGCTTCTCGAACCACACCAAGATCAACCAAACTGAGAACGGGAATCTCAGGATCCATCACTTCATCGAGTATGTTCCAAAGTTGTTGTTCTTTCAAAAGATTACTGATTAAGGATTAAGGATTATTTGATCGAATTCAATTCGTCAATAATCCTCAATCATTTATCGTTTATCAATCAAATTACCACTCGCAGCCTGGATATGCCCGCTGCATGTATTGCAACTCAGCAAGAATAAAACCCATATGTTCTGTGTGTCGGCCTTGCTTGCTTCCGATTTGCATCCAAGTACCTTCTGGCATTTGCAACGTGGCTTCGGTCAGAACCTCCTTCACTTTTTCTTTCCAAACTGGATAAAGCTTTTCGAGGTCTGGGCCAATGCCTGCATCAATTACGACTTTGTCGCTTTCATCTTGAGCAAACAAATCGCCTGTGTAAGCCCCAAGACTATTAAATGACTCCTGGATTTTGTTGTGGCTTTCCTCCGTTCCATCGCCTAAACGAAGCGTCCACTCGGTACTTCTTCGTAAATGATAACGAATCTCTTTTATGGCCTTTGCGGCAATGGCAGCAATCGTCTCATCTTTCGAGTTTACCAACTCTGAGAACAACAAGAAGTTGAATTGATCGAATAGAAACTGCCGCGCTATTGTATCTCCGTAATGTCCGTTAGGAAGTTCGCAAAGTAGCGCGTTGCGATAGAATCGTTCTTCACGCAAATACGCCAGATCATCTTCGGTTTTCCCTGTTCCTTCAACTTCAGCCGCATAACTGTAAAGAGAGCGAGCATGACCTAAAAGGTCCAAGGCCGTATTAATGATGGCGATGTCTTCTTCCAATTCTGGACCGTGACCGCACCACTCACTCAATCTGTGACCGAGAATAGCAGCGTTATCGGCAAGCCGAAGTAAATAGTTGAAAAGTGCTTCTTTCTGTTCCATCATTACATGTGGCCTACTTCGTCTGGCAAATCGTAAAACGTTGGGTGGCGATAGATCTTGTCCTCGTTCGGGTCGAACATGGATTCTGCATCCGTTTCCAGCGTAGAATGAATGTGCTTGCTTTCCACAACCCAGATACTGACACCTTCATTTCTACGGGTGTAAACATCACGCGCATTGCTGATGGCCATCTCGGCATCTGGCGCATGCAAACTACCTGCGTGTTTATGGCTTAAACCCGCTTTACTTCTGATGAAAACCTCCCAAAGAGGCCAATCTTTTCTTTCCATTTTTTCAGATTTCAGATTTCAGATTTCAGATTCCAGACCGAGTAAATTCTCTCTTCTGAAATCTTGCATCTGACGTCTCAATTATGCTGCGTCTTTATCTCTTCGTTCTGCTTTCTTTTTGGCGTATGCTGTAGCCGCTTCGCGAACCCATGCACCATTATCATAAGCTGCTTGTCGTGCCGCCAAACGTTCCTTATTGCAAGGTCCGTTTCCTTTAATAACGTTGTAGAATTCCTCCCAATCAATCTCTCCCCAATCGTATGATTGTTTCTCTTCATTCCACTTCAATTCTGGGTCTGGAATTGTCAAACCAAGAATGTCTGCCTGTGGAACTGTCTGATCAATGAACTTCTGACGCAGGTCATCATTGCCCATTCGCTTGATCTTCCATGCCATACTTTGTGCTGAGTGAGCGGAATCTTTGTCTGAAGGACCAAACATCATCAAACTTGGCCACCAAAAACGGTTTAAAGCATCTTGCGCCATGGCCTTTTGCTCCTCGGTTCCGCGGCACAGCGTGAGAAGAATTTCATAGCCTTGACGCTGATGAAAACTTTCTTCTTTACAGATTCGAATCATACCTCGAGAATACGGTCCGTAACTGGTTTTCTGCAACATGATCTGATTGACAATTGCTGCGCCATCAACCAACCAACCAATGGCACCAATGTCAGCCCACGTCAGCGCTGGGTAATTGAAAATACTGCTGTATTTGGCTTTTCCTTCCAGCAATTCACGCACCATGGTATCGCGGTCTTTGCCTAGGGTTTCGGCTGCGCTATATAAATACAATCCGTGGCCAGCTTCATCTTGAACCTTGGCCAACAACGCCACTTTTCTTCTTAGGCTTGGAGCACGCGTAATCCAATTACCTTCCGGAAGCATACCAACTACCTCAGAATGCGCATGTTGTGCCATTTGACGCAACACATTTTTGCGGTAGTCATCTGGCATCCAGTCCTTTGGTTCAATCTTTACTTCTTGCTCAATTTTCTTATCGAAAATTGCTTGCAGATCTTTCTCTTCGCCCATGGTTCAGAATTTGAGAACAAGTTTAGTCAAATATGAAGATACGGCACTGACCGCAGTCAATGTCCATCTTCAATAACAAGAGCTTCTAGTAATAGTTGAGTGGTTCAGGTTTGATGATTTCCATTCGGTCACCATATGTTGATTTCAACATACCGATCAGCTTGTTCAGCTCTTTCTTATTCAATGCTTTCGTTTCCTTCTCTTTCGAACGGAAAAAATTCTCCCAATGCATTAGAATAACACGCTTTGGTTGACAGAGATCGACTATTGGTTTTGGTGCCTTTTCAAAATCGCTGAACAGGGCAGCACTTATAAAAAGATCATCTACTGGATGTTCATCAAGCAGCTGTTTCGGAAACAATCCAAATGGTGCTTTTGCCAACGAACTAGAAAAGTACATGCGATAAGCAATGGTGTCTTCTTCGATAAAATCTACCAAGAAGGCCAACGTTTTTCCTTCCTGCCAATCTTTCATCATAAGCGGCTCAGCAACAAGGTCTTGCGTGTATCGCTTGTTCATCATATTAATACCCGCAAAGTGTGGTGGATGCTGACTTTTGAAAGCCATTACACGCATGGTTTCATCAGCATTGTAAACCCAAAAACCTTCCTGCTTATCCGAGCCCAGAAGATCATTTGCAGCAAAGGTCTGCTGCGGTAGATCGTAAAATGCAAGAATATGTTTTGCCGTTTTGTTTGATACGATCATTGCTTCCTCAGGAATGTACTTTGAGAGATAAGGCATATCCATCAGGTGATCGTAATGCGCATGGCCAGCAATGACCATTTTGACTTTTCCCAACGTGGCCGGATTGATGTAGAGTTCAACGTATTCCACATCGGTTTTCACCTTACCAAACATAACCTGAGTTGAAGATGGATTGCTGATAAATGGATCGGTAAAAAGCACATTATCGCCACGCTGAATGGTAAAACAGCCCGTTCCGTAGTATCGAATTTCGGTGTAAATGGAATCGTTCTGGCCATGAGAGGAAACCACCATCACACACATCAAAATCCCCAGCAACACCAAGTGTGGTAAACGTCTTATGATCTGAATCATTGAAACTTTAGGAGTGAATAGCCTTATTTTCGCCCCAAATATCGCACATGGCCGTATTCCATCCATTAGAAGTTGTTGACATTAAGCGAGAAACTGTTGAAGCGGTTTCCATTAAGCTGAGAATACCTGAGGAACTTGCCGAAGAATTCAAGTTCATTCCAGGTCAGTATCTCATGTTCAAACACACGGTTAATGGTGAAGAATTGAAGCGCTCCTACTCCATCAGTTCATCTCCTAACGAAGGCGAATTGAGAGTTGGCGTAAAGGAGGTTCCTGATGGACGATTCAGCACATTTGCCAATCGAGAATTGAAAGTTGGAGACGTGCTGGAAACGCTTGCTCCGAGAGGTAGATTCATTATTGAAACATCTCCTGAAAACAAGAAACATTACGTGGCCTTCTGTGCTGGGAGTGGCGTTACGCCCATCATCAGTATGATGAAGCATGTTTTGGAAACCGAGCCGAATAGCAAATTCACCTGCTTTTACGGTAATCGATATGCTTCCACCATTATTTATTTGGATGAGATCAATGCGCTGAAGAATCGTTTTCCTGAGCGGTTGGAAGTTCATTACGTGATGAGCAAGGAAGAAATGGGTTCTGATTTTTTCCGTGGAAGAATTGACGCGGATAAGATCAGAAAGTACAGCGAAGTGCTTTTCGACCCAAGTCTGGTTGATGCTTTCTATCTGTGCGGACCGGAACAGATCATTCACGCAGCCAAAGACGTGCTTACTGAGAAAGGTGTTGACCAAGACCGTGTTCATTTTGAACTTTTCGGAACCCCGAATCCAACAGCCGGCTTTGGACAAACTTCCGAGCCCGAATCAGATAAATCTGTAAAAAGCCACATTAAGGTAATTATGGATGGTGATGAGTTCCAGATTGAAATGGAACCTGGAAAGGAGACCATTCTTAATGCAGCCGACAAAGCTGGCCTTGATGTTCCTTACAGCTGCATGGGCGGTGTTTGCTGCACTTGTTTAGCACGAGTTAAAGAAGGCGAAGTTTCGATGGAACTCAACTATTCTCTTTCAGACAAAGAAGTTGAGCAAGGTCTTGTTCTAACTTGCCAAGCGCATCCAAAAACGGAAAACGTTACCGTTGACTTTGATGATATCTGGTAGCTGACCAGTCAACTTTCACATAAAAGAACTTCCAGTGTTCTTTACCGATTCAGCTTCACCAAGCTAGATATTATCGAAGATTTCCCACCCCTCTTCGAAAGAAAATTGTAACCCTTTCAGTTATTGGTCAGTTAAAGGCTGTCCAATCATGTTGACACTGTCACATATCAAAACTGAAAACCTGAGCGGTGCAAACTGCCATCTTTTCGCGCCTTGCTATCAAGGCCTCACCCAAGACTGATACATCATGAAAACAAGAGTAGCAGCTGCAACAGCCATGTTGTCGCTAGCCGTTTCGGCCAGCGCGCAAATAACCAAACATCAGAAGTACGATTGGGGCTGGTCGTACAAATTGGAAATGCCAGAAACGGGGCTCCGTTGCGAGTTCCCTGAAAAACCTGCCATTCGCACCCTCGCCTACGGCTATATGACCGCTGCGCAATACAAGGATGAATTGTACATCGCTGCGAAGTTGGAAAATCCGGATGCCTATGACATTGTCTGCCGAACAGAAGAATTTACCGATGAGCTGAAAAGGGTTTATAAGCTTCCAATCGAAGAAGTAAAATGGAACGACATAGAACTGGAAAATGGACATCTATCGCTTACAGCAGATGCTTCTGGTGCATATGCTCAATTTCATATCGATGCAATTGCAACCGAAGACGTGCTGACCATTTTCATGTATGCACATCATGAAGAACTTTCTGTTCCTGGCCAGTTCTTCTCAGACTCCTACTCCATCAACGATATTCCTAAAGGAAGCATTGTTTATGTCTCGACAGAAGAACAAACAAGAAAGGCACGTGTATTGGAAAACGTAAATGGAAGCAGTCTCGTTCAATTGCAAAACTCCCCGGTAACTGTGGAATGGCCGGAAACACCAACCTTAACGGTTAACCGAAACGAGGCGACTTACAACTTGAAAAAGCAAGGTTCACGATATGCTACAAGAGTTATTGAGGTCGGCCCTCAGGTAAGCTATGCTTTCTTCAACACCTTTATAAATCGCGAACATCAAAAATTGAGTAGAACAGAGCAGGTTCAACTCGTTGATGACAACACAGATGCGACATTTACAGCAGGTCATGAAAAGGAATCATTCTTTCGAAAGCTGACCTACGCTACCAATGCTGGAACGCATCAACGCTATTATGTAGCGGCAGGAAACAAAATCTATGTTCAAGAATTGATTTCAGGTGAGATGACCGTATCAGCATCGAGATATTTGAATTCATTCGAACATTCTGTTCGGAATGAATACGACACCACACCTATTGTAATGAAGTAACCAGGAAGAGGTTGTAGGTTTTGGCCGCCACGCTTTCGCGTGGCGGCCTTTTCGTATTAGAATCCTGCCTTTAGCGAGAGAATAAAGTTCCTACCTGGAGCAACAATACCAGAACTGTACGGCCTGTAGCGTTGGTCGGTAAGATTCTCCACTCCAGTACTAACTGTAAAGTGGTGCAAGAACTGGTAAGAAGCTTTGAAATTGACGGTGTACCAACTTGGCGAATACGGGTTTCCGTTATCATCCGTGGCGTAGATCTCCGTTTTTCCTTGTTCAGAAACGGGTAAGTTCTCATAGCTCACCTTTCCACTGTACTGGCTATTCAATTCAAGATTGAAGGTTTTGTAACGATACGATAACCGCGAAGTTCCAAACCATGGAGCCGCGTGGCGCGAAGCACTGGTGGTTCCATCATCCAGCTCCTCTCTCCCAACTTGCCAGTTAAAATCGGATGACAGCCCGAAACCAAGTGGCAGCTTCACTTCTACCCCAGCCTGAATACCATAAACGTTGGCAACTGCCGCATTCTGAATGGCCTGCACTTGGCTCAGTTCACCATCATACGTAATGCTGTCCAAGCCATTGAGCGTGTAATCTCTACGCACCAACGCGTTGGTCAGAATGGTGTAATATCCCGTCAGGTCAAGTTTCACCACATCGGCAATGACCTTGGCAATACTCACATCCACATTGTACGCGTATTCGGCTTTCAAGTCAGGATTTGGAACCGTAACGGCACCTGGTTCTGAATCGAATACTTTACCTACATCATCCACATTCGGAGAACGGAAAGCGGTACCGAAATTGGCACTCAACACCCACGTTTTACTTGGGCGATAGACCAGTCCGAAACTCCCTGTCAATGCTCCGTTGCTCAGTTTGGCTTCCGTAAACGGGAATGGATAGAATGTAGTGTCGAAATCGGCATTCAGCATAAAGTGGTTGTACCGCAACCCTGCTTGCAGTGTGACTTTCTTATGGACACGATACTGGTCGGAAACATAAACGCCATAACTCGACCAATTGGACCTTGGATAACGCGCAGCTCCTTCAAACTCAACGCCAGTGGAGATGTTCTCGTCAATGCCCAATGAATGCACATCATTCCAAACCACTTCCAAACCGTAATAGAGTTTGTTCTTGTTGCCAATAGATTTTACGAAATCGAGGTTGCCTGAATAAGCGTAAACCTCTTCCAAACGGGTTTCGCGCTGGTCACCATTAAAATCACGACTGATACGGCTTTCTGAAAAGAACTGATGCGCCAACCGCAGGCTCATTTGGTCGTAAACAGCGTTGTTTCCTTTATGCGTAACGCTCAAAGAATTCATCATCCATTTCTGTGGTCCGTAACTCCATTCTCCATAACGAGGCAATCCATTTCGGTAACGAATATGACGGTCGTACCGTGAATACGAAGACGTCTCCGACCAATGGAATCCGTACTCAATATCCCACTTATCAGTAGGCGAATAGCGGAATTTCTGCATCACGTTCATCTGCGTATAGCCCGATGGTTTTTGAACACGTGGGTCGTCATTCGTTACGACCACATCCATGCTATCCTGTCGTGCTACATAGAACGGACGCAGGTATTCATCAGGGCCATATGTTCCCATTTTAAGATCACCGAAACGGGTATAAGTTGCGCTGCTTACCATGGCAAACTTCTTCCAACCAACACCAAAATCGAAATGGCCCGTAAACTCATTATTCGCTGAGGAATAGCGCGTTACAGCTTTCCCGCTGAAATGCGGTTTGTCGGTTAAAGACAACTGAGGCGTAAGCGTTCTGAAGCTCATAACGCCACCAACGGCATCGCTACCGTAAATGACCGAACCCGCTCCAAAGAATATTTCGGTGCTTTCCATGGCAAATGGATCCAATGAGATGACATTCTGGATATTCCCGCCTCGGAAAATGGCAGTATTCATTCGAATGCCATCAACCGTGTAAAGCAAACGGTTAGTAGCAAAACCACGTATCATGGGGCTTCCACCACCCTGCTGGCTTTTCTGCATGAAGACTTTTCCCGAAACGGTAAGCAGGTCGGCTGCGGTTTGTGGATTCTGCAAAGCCACAGATTTAGCTGAAATGGACACGACCTTAGATGGAACATCACGCGTTTCCTGACTCCAGCGGGTAGCGGAAACCACCACAGCATCCAGGTTGACGTTGGTGCTGTTGAGTTGCACTTCGAACGATGCCGCTTTGATTTCCGCAAAGCTGACCTGAACGGTTTCGTATCCGAGCGAACGAATCTCTATGTTATCCGCTCCTTCAAAATCGGAAATATTGGCCTGGCCGTTATCGTCTGTAGCGGCAAATGTTTTGCCGTTATCGGTCATCAGCGTAGCCATTTCTATCGGCTCGTCTGATTCTTGATCTTTAATGGTTACAATCTGTGCCGTGGTAATTCCACACCACAACAGAAGCAACCATAGCATTATGGTTTGTTTCATTTTTTAATGGAGATTTAAGTTGATTGGAAGTTGCTGAACCCCTTAACTCGGGTCAGCATGATTGCATAGCTCAACTCAGATCTGGCGGTGGCACCAAAGGCTTGGTAGAGCGTGATTTCCAATGGAATTCGCGCTTTGCGCTCAAATCTGTTTCAACTTCATCAATGGGAACATCTACCTCATTCTCTGAACAATAAAGCGATAGAAAGAACTGCTGCAATTGTTGCTTGTTCTGGTGATGGTCCTTGTTTTGGCCCAGAGCTAAAGTCAGAAGCTCGTTAAGCTGACGGTTAAGAGCTGTTTCCTCATGATCCCACCAGCAGTAGAAATACGTGGTATCTCCACGAACTTCCCGTTCCACCACATCATACATCTCATCATCAAACTCAAATTCCCGACTATGCTCCCACTCTAGTTTTTCATCCATTTCGTTAGGATGAAACTTGAGCAGAACCAGTTCTGAACGGTCTGTTTGCGCAATGAGCTGATGCTTTACTTCTTTACGCACCGCATGCTTTTGAGCTTGCAACCAAGCAAACATGCCAATGGTTGGGATAACCAATATGAGAATTAGTAGAATGCTGATATGCTGTTGATTACGCATAGCTGGTCACCGCGAAGTTGGCAATTTCCATCAATCCAACGGGAAGACTTTCCCAGAAAGCATCATGACATTACCCCAAGCTTCTTGAGAAATTCCAGTTTCAACCTGTTTTCCTTCCAAAAACTGAAGCACGCGCTCCGTAGGCATGTTTCCGGTCAGGTCGTCTTTGGCCATTGGGCAACCACCAAAACCTTTCAAAGCAGAATCGAACCTGCGACAACCGTTATCCCAAGCGGCATCCAGTTTCTCTTTCCAAGTGTCTGGTGTTGTATGTAAATGCGCTCCAATTTCTAAATCAAGAAACTCCTGATTGAGCAAGCCATAAACCGCAGCAATCGATTCTTTATTGGAAGAGCCGATGGTGTCGGAAGGCATGAAAAGTTGAATATCGAGCGCGGCCAATTTTGCGGTCCATTCTGCTACGATCTCCGCATTCCAAGCCTCGCTGTAAGGATTTCCGAAAGCCATGCTCAGATAAATGAGTAACTCCTTATCATGCTTAACGCAAAGCTCTTTAACCTCTTTTACTCTATCCAAAGCTTCTTCGCGCGAAGCGTTGGTATTGCGCTTCTGAAACTCATCCGAAACCGAAAACGGGAAACCGAGAATGTCTACTCGCGAATGATTGGCCGCATCCAACGCACCACGCTTGTTAGCCACAATTACAGAGAGTTTTGTGTCGGAATCTTCATCCAAACGGTTCAGAACCTCTGCCGTATCTGCCATTTGCGGAATGGCCTTTGGCGAGACGAAACTGCCGCAATCCAACGTGTGGAAACCGCATTTCAGCAATGCATTGATGTACTCAACCTTTGTGTCGGTACTAATGAAATCGCGGATGCCCTGCATGGCATCGCGCGGGCATTCTACAAGTTGCAATTCATTCATACCGCGAAAGTAACCTTCGAAATTGGCTACTTGTTCTCCCGCTTCGTTTTTTCCGGATCGTAGGTCAACGAAATGCCCGACACGCTGATAGGTGTGCTTGGCGATTCCTCTAACGCATCATCCCAAACAATGAAGACAGAGTCTTTCTTATCCAATGCGTCTTTCTGGAACGGACGAACCACCGTAACAGTCTTGGTTGCCATAGGTGGGATAATAAATGGTTTAGGCCTGTCCTCCTTGTTTTCTAGAATAGTTCCATCTTCCTTTCTGATCTTCACCTCTCCTTCATGTACGATTCCAATGCTTTCGCCTCGATATCGAATTTTGAAATCAGCAGATAGTTCCTTCGTGTTGAACCTCCATTTTTTGAGGGTCACGGCAAACGGCTCCATCATGATACTATTCTTGTCAGGTTTCATTCTGAACTGGCCCCCTTCAGTTGGCTTTCCCTTTAGTGGTGCTCGACTGAACACACCTTCAAAAGAGATATTCAGATTGTCAACCTTGAATCCGACTCCTCCCTCAACCTTGATCTGTCGGGTAATATCACCTCCAGGCTCGACAAAATCAACATCTTCCTTCGGGTGTTGCTCACCATAACCATTCTCATCGCTTTGAAAGGTGATAGCATGCTTTTTCATAAGCACATAATCATTTGTCTTGTTGAATAACTTAATGGTAAATTGAGAAAAATTGACCTGCGAATGCGGCTTGATTATTTCAATCTTTACTTCGGGTGTTTCAATTGTTTCCACATCAGCGTAATGCTTTTCATGATGAGGATGGTCTTCAGCCTGTGCGAAAACTGTAAGGCTGATTACTGCAAGAACCAAAATGCTGAGTAGGTTTTTCATGTTAATTATTTTCTGCTCCTAAACTAAAAATCCCATCTCAAAATTGAGACGGGATTTTTAGTCTGAAGTAGGTATTTCTACTTGTTTTTCTCTGCTGTCAGTGCTTCATCCAACTCAAATGTGGCGCTTTCTCCAAGTTCAAATGGTTCTGCTTTGGTCTCGGTCATGCATTCTCCCCACTGAACAAACAACGTTGCAAACTGCATATCAACCACCTTGGCCGGAATATGGAAAACCGCATCCACATTCTTCTTGTCTCCATTCTCAAGAAGAATCATTTTTGACTTGCGGAACTCATTGGCGTACTGCTCGCCTTTTTCGGTCTTGACACTGATTCTACTTGGATCAATGATCGCATAATCTTTACCAGTGTATTTGATTGTGAACGTGGCCCAAGTTTCCTTGGTTTCTTGCTTGACCCGCTTCAAGTTCACTTCAAAATTCCCAGCTTCAATATTATTTGTAGAAGCTGGAAGTTTGAACTCTGGCATTTTTACTGGAGTTCCATCAGTTGGAATGATGGCAAATCCTTCTGGAGCAACCTCAAACGATTCCACCATGAAATCAGCTCCATCCTTGATGTCAATTGTCTTACTTTTCTTATCGCTGGGATCGAGAATAAAGGCTTTCTCACTCGGATTAACTGTTACCGCTCCAAGTGTGATGTTGGTTTTTGAAGGGTCGACCAACAAGAAATCGCTGGTGTTGTTCGTGTATTTGGCTTTGAACTTCAGGAAATCCTTGCGGGAAATTCCGTTGGTCAACTCAACTACAACTGCCTTTGATTCAATGGCTTCTTCAACATCTTTGAAGTAATGGGTGTATTTGTCATCACCTTTTTTCTGTGCCTGAACTGAGGAATTAAAGGCCACTCCAATTACCAACAATAGTGCAAATGCTTTTTTCATGATTTAATCGGTTTTGAATAAGAATGGTGGTCTGTTTACAACAAACATACCGATCATAATTGTTCTACTTTAATGATCTTGACGGGGCAGACTTCGGCAGCGACCACGTTCTCATCATACTCGTCATCGCCCACAATTACGGAATGAAAACCGCGCTTTTCCTTAGAACCGATAAGCGTGCACTTACCGTCTTTCTTGCTCATACGCCACCGATGAAGTGCCGCTTCTACACAGTAGTTACACCCAATGCATTTATCGCGCTGTTGTGTGATTCTGATCATGCAGGCTCTACTCTGTAAAGTTTATCTGAAGGACGAATAATCTCGTCAATTAGAATTGAGAAACTCACACCTTTCTCAACAACATCAACCGACTTGTCATCAACGCGCATCTCTTCAATGATCTTCTCTACAACCCCTGTTGTTGGGCCAGTTACAATGATCTTATCTCCTACTTTGAGTGAGTGAGATTCCATTTTGAATTCCGCAACATTGATTTTCGGGAAGTACTTCACTCCCTTTCCAATGTATTTCTTCTTGGTTGTGGCTTGAGACCCATGTCCTTCGCTCCACTCTCCCAACTCTTTTCCGAGATAATATCCATCCCAGAATCCACGATTGTAAACCGTAGCCAAACGCTCATTCCAACCTTCAATCTTCTCTTTGGTGTACGTTCCTTCCTGAATGGATTGAACCGCCTCTTTGTAACACCTGGTCACTTCCTTCACATACTCAGGAGCACGACCACGGCCTTCAATTTTCAACACCTCAACTCCTGCATCAATTACTTTATCCAAGAAACCGATGGTGCAAAGATCCTTCGGAGACATGATGTACTCATTATCAATCTCCAGCTGATTTCCTTCATCATCAGTAACCGTGTATGTTCTTCTGCAATTCTGTACGCACGCTCCACGATTGGCCGAAGAGTTGTTCGTATGCAAACTCAGGTAGCATTTACCTGAAACAGCCATACAAAGTGCGCCATGCGCGAAAATCTCAATACGAACCAACTCTCCAGAAGGGCCGCGAACATCGTTCCTTTCAATCCCTTTCGTGATGTCCTTTACCTGCTTCAGACTCAACTCGCGCGAGGTCACCATCACATCCGCAAAGTTTGAGAAGAACTCCACCGTCTCAAGGTTGGTAACGTTCGTTTGTGTGCTGATATGCACTTCCACATTCGTCTTTGCCGCATAGTTGATTACCGCTTGGTCGGAAGCAATGATTGCTGTAATTCCAGCTTTCTTCACGCCATCCACAATCCGCTTCATCAACGATAGATCGTGATCATAAATGATGGTATTGAGCGTGAGATAGGTCTTTACGCCTTTCGGTTCGCATATCTCAGCAATCTTCTCCAGATCATCGAACGTGAAGTTGTTGGCTGCACGCGCACGCATGTTCAACTGCTCAATGCCGAAATAAACCGAGTCCGCACCGCCTTGAATGGCCGCCATTAGCGAGTCGAACGACCCAGCTGGACTCATAACTTCAATGTTTCCCGTCATGATGGTTTCTTTTTTGGGGCTGCAAAGATACGCACGAAGCTGAACGCGCACAATTTCAATCGGTTACCGATCAAATTGCCTCAAATGGTGGTCGAGGTGTTTGTAAATGATCAATCCCCAATCCTCTTTGGTAAGGTTCCCAAAAATCGGATGAGGATGGAGTTTTTCAGCTTCAAGAAAAGCTGAAACCGCTGCAAGTAACTTTTCAAGTTCAATTTCGAATTCCTCTTCACTTTTAGCCACCATTTCTGGTGCAGTAATCAAGTTCTTTGGCCATGGAATGTAGTATCCAAAGGTGATCTTGGTCAGCCATTGCAACGGACGAGGAAAAAGTGGTTTGGTCGGGATTTTCCCGATGGCCATTTCAATTTGCTTACGACAATGCTCCAGCATCTGACTTTCGGTCATGGTTCCCCACAGTCGCTTTTCCGAACCATCCAATGAGTTCAGTCGTTCCACGATGCTTTCGAAATCACTTGGTTGAAGCAGCGTTCTCATGGCTTAAACTCCCTTATCGCTTGATAAACCAAATTCAACTCTTCTTCCGTGATACAATAAGGCGGAATGATGTATATGATATTCCCCAACGGACGAAGAATAATGCCACGCTCCAAGAAGAAATCATACAAACGGTCGCGTAGAGAGTTGAAATAGCCCGTCTGAGCGCCTGTTTCGTATTCGATGGCCAAGATGGTGCCTTTATGGCGAACGGCCGCTACACCGCCTATTTCTGCGGCATCTTTGGCAAACTCCGAGTGCTGCCTCTCAATGCGCTTGATGTTTTCCCACGTTTTATCCTTCTCCATCAGGTCAAGACTGGCACAGGCTGCGGCACAAGCCAACGGATTGGCCGTGTAGGAATGACCATGCAGGAAGGTTTTCATCTTCCCTGCTTCATCATCCGACCAGAACGAGTTGTGCATTTCCTCGGTGCAGACCGTCACGCCCATTGGAAGGAACCCTCCCGTTATGCCTTTGCTCAATGCAATCAGGTCTGGTTTCTCCTGACATTGATCCATCGCGAACATGGAACCTGTGCGTCCGAAACCTGTCATTACCTCATCTGCAATGATGACAATTCCCTTCTCTCTGCACATGGAAATCATCTTGTCCAACACCTCAGAAGAATACACCTGCATACCAGCAGTTCCTTGCACTAATGGCTCATAAATAAAAGAAGCAACTTCTTCTTTTTCAATTATTTGAGACAATCTATCTAAAGTCTCAGTTTCGTTTCCTGGAACAGGTGTAGGAATAAATTCCACCTCAAACAGAAACGGGTCGAACGGCTTGGAAAACACACCTCTTCCACCGACCGCCATAGCTCCGAACGTATCTCCATGGTAAGCATCTTCCAGCGCAATCACTTTCTTCCTCGGCTCACCCTGATTGAACCAATATTGGAACGCCATTTTCAACGCAACTTCCACAGCGGTCGAACCATTATCAGAATAGAAGACCTTCGTGAATTGCACTGGCATTTTCTCCAGTAAGCGAGAAGCCAACTCAACCGCTGGCTCGTGTGTAAAGCCAGCGAACATTACATGTTCCAATTGCCGAACCTGTTCTGCAACACGCTTTGCGATGTACGGATGCGAATGCCCATGCAAGTTCACCCACCAACTCGAAATCGCATCCAAATAGCGTTTTCCGTCTGCATCAACGAGCCAAGCTCCTTCTCCTCGCACAATCGGCACGTTGACCGTATCCTCCTTTACTGCCGTGAACGGATGCCAAACCGCTTCTCTATCCTTTTCCCTCCAATCACTCATACCAACAACGCTTTTATGCTTGACTTCAATCGTTCTGCTTCAGCAACAATGGTCTCCGAATTCACGTCTTCCAATTCATTTATTCGAATGAACGGAACATCCATCTGCGCTTCGAAATGACTTTCCGTGCTTTCGTGCGCCTTTCCGCTGATTACCAGCGCAACCACATTCAAACCTGCTCCTTTCAGCACTTTCCAACTGAGCATGGTGTGATTTATACTTCCCAAGTAATGACGTGTCACGAGCACAACTGGCAAGTTCAATTTAACCATCAGATTGAGATACGTTTCCTTAGAATTGAACGGAACCATTACACCGCCAGCACCCTCAACCACAATCGGTTTATCAGATTTTGGGAGTTCAATTTGAGCAGTACTGAGTTCAATTCCTTCCAAATCAGCCGCAGCATGTGGCGACATTGGCGCTTTCAATCTGAACGTTTCTGGAAGTGTTTTCAGCCCAGTTAGTTGAGCAATCTTGATACTGTCCGAATTATCAAGATCGCCACATTGCACAGGTTTCCAGTAATCAGCCTCCAATGCTTTGGTGATTACAGCCGCAGCAACGGTCTTCCCGACATCGGTTCCGATGCCCGTTATGAACAGCCCTTTAGCCGACATGCGCCATGGCGTTTTGCAGCGAAGCGATCAATCCTTTCACTTCCGCTTCGGTGTTGAATTCATGCAAGCAAATGCGAATTCTTTCGGTGCCTTTCGGGACTGTAGGAGAGACTATCGGACGCACATCAAAACCATCATTTTGCATGGCTGCAGCAACCGCTCTTACCTCTGCATTTCCAGGTACTATCACACCCAAAATCGGGCTTTCACCACCGATAACTTGAACATCTGACACATCTTTTATTGATTGATTAAATAAGTCAATCAAATACCTGATATTCAATTTATTAAAATTGATACATGACAGCATGTCATACGCGCATTTCACACTTAAAAGCGAGTGATTTGACGTGAAAGTGGAGAATATCAACGACCGTGCATGGTTCACCAAAAACTGTCGGAGATTGTTGTTGCAAAGCACCGCTGCCCCATGACATCCAAGTGCCTTGGAAAAGGTCACTAAACGGGCGTAAACTTCATCCTCCAAACCGAGTTCCGAAACCCGTCCTCTGCCCTCTCCGAAGAGCCCGACCGCATGCGCTTCATCAACAATTATATCAGCATTGAATTCCTTGCAAACCGCAACCAATTCTTTCA
>CAYWET010000055.1:0-22232 GCA_964457245.1 uncultured Chryseobacterium sp.
TAGCAGTTTGATATTCTACGTGAGAAGTGTTAATTGTAATACCTCTTTCTTTTTCCTCAGGGGCATTATCAATAGAATCAAAACTTCTCTCTTCAGAAAGACCGGCTTTCGCCAATACCTGCGTAATAGCAGCTGTTAATGTTGTTTTTCCGTGGTCAACGTGGCCAATAGTACCAATGTTGACATGCGGCTTGGAACGATCAAAATTCTCTTTGGCCATGGTTAATTGTTAATTGATTATTACTATTTGATTATTACTATTTCTACTTTAAAATCTCTCTCCTCTTCCGCAATGCTGAGCCAATGGGGGGATTTGAACCCCCGACCTCGTCCTTACCAAGGACGCGCTCTACCCCTGAGCTACATCGGCTTTCACACCCCGCAGCTATTGGGGTAATTTTATTTAATGAGCGGGAGACGAGATTCGAACTCGCGACCCTCAGCTTGGAAGGCTGATGCTCTACCAACTGAGCTACTCCCGCTTTTTTCTTTTGGTGGGGAGAGAAGGATTCGAACCTTCGAAGGTAAAAACCAACAGATTTACAGTCTGTCCTCGTTGGCCGCTTGAGTATCTCCCCAGCCTTTTATCATTATTCTCAAAGAACCGAGCCGGTGGAGGGATTCGAACCCCCGGCCAGCTGATTACAAATCAGCTGCTCTGGCCAACTGAGCTACACCGGCTTTTTACTCTACTTTCCTTTATCCACAAGGCTTTCAGCGCTTTTAACACCTCGAACCCCCTCGAAAAAGGACTGCAAATGTAATACTTTATGATTGCTACAACAAAAAAATCCGACACGAAATAAATACGTGTCGGATTTTATTCACATCGACCTGTGGGCCGCCTCAATTTCAAGTTAAGGCATGGCCTTTTCTTTTTGTTTTTTAAGCTGACGTCTTAAAGCTTCAACAGCAGAATCTGTCGCTTCTTCAAATGACTTGCATTGGCGCTTGGCGAACAAATCATTACCAGGAACAAGAAGTTTTATCTCCGCTATCTTGTTTTCATGAGAACTGCTTTTGTCTAACCGCAAGTAAACCTCGCTGTCAATAATCTTATTGCTGTAGGTATTCAGCTTTCCTACTTTATTTTCTATGAAGTTCAACAACTTCTTATCTGCATCGAAATGAATGGATTGAATTTTAACTGTCATGACATTCTTCTTTTATGCCCTTGGGTGGGCTTGTTTATATATCTGTGTTAACTTCTCAATTGAATTATGCGTGTAGACCTGCGTGGCTGAAAGATTTGCATGTCCAAGCAATTCTTTAATGGCATTGAGGTCAGCACCATTATTAAGCATGTGCGTTGCAAACGTGTGTCGCAGTATATGTGGGCTCTTCTTTTCAATGGTTGTTACTAATCGAAGATACCTATTCACTTTTCGATAAACAAATCCATCGGTCATCTGATTTCCGTTATCGTTCAGCAATAAAAATTTCACCGAATTTGAATCAGGGTAATGCGTGTTTCGCAATTGTTCATACTCCTCTATCAACGCCATACTTACATCTGACAACGGAATGATTCGTTCCTTATTTCGCTTACCAAGAACCTTCAGCTCTTTTTTAGATGTATTAACATTTGACGACTGTAGGCCAATGAGCTCCGCACGTCTCATTCCGGTACAATAGAGTAATTCGATGATAAGCTTGTCGCGAATGCCAGCAAAGTCGTCTCCAAACTCCATTTGATCAAGCAGATTCTCCATTTGTTTCTGCTCTAGAAACAACGGTAACTTCTTTTTCATCTTGAGCGATGTGATACGCTCCATTGGATTCTTGGTTACCACATCATTGCGAACCAAGTATTTATAGAAGGACCTTAGACAGGAGATTTTCCGATTGACCGAAACCGCTTGTAGTTTCTCGTCTTCCAAAATGGAAATGATCCATGAGCGGATATCATGATGGTCAACCTCCTCTATTTGAGTAATCTCAAGATTATCTTGAACATGATGAAGAAATTGATCAAGGTCTTTGGAGTAGGCCGCAACCGTGTGTTGGGAAAATCGTTTTTCCTTGCTGATGTAAGAAATAAACCCCGCTACAACCTTCTCCATAAAAAAACTCCAGCTAGTTGAATACTAACTGGAGTTTATACTATTTGTTGTTGGTGAAGGTTACTATTCTCCTTCAGCCTCTCGCTTCTTCTGAACGTAAGCAGCTTTCTTAATTTCTTTTCTTCTGGTTACAGAAGGCTTTTCGAACTGCTTTCTGCTGCGAAGCTGACGCATTGTACCTGTTTTCTCAAACTTACGTTTGAATTTTTTCAGACTTCTTTCAATGCTTTCGCCCTCTTTTACTGGAATGATCAACATGTCTTTTACCTCCTTTTGTTCGAAATGGGGCGCAAAAATAAGTATTTTATCTTTCTACGACTCCTTTATCAGATTTTTCGCAATCACCACCTTCTGTATTTCAGAAGTTCCTTCGCCAATGGTGCACAATTTGCTATCGCGATAATACTTCTCCGCAGGGAAATCTTTGGTGTATCCATAACCTCCAAAAATCTGCACCGCCTCGTTTCCTGCTCTAACCGCAACTTCTGATGCGTAGTACTTGGCCATGGCAGATTTAGTGGTCACTTTCTGACCGCGGTTCTTTATATCTGCCGCTTGGAAAGTGAGCAATTCTGCTGCTTCATATTCGGTGTAAAGATCTGCGAGCTTAAAGCCAATACCTTGGAAGTTAGCAATTGGTTGTCCGAACTGCTCACGCTCTTTGGCATATTTGGTTGCTGCATGAATAGCTCCACGTGCAATTCCAAGAGAAAGCGCTGCAATGGAAATTCGACCACCATCCAAAACCTTCATCGCTTGGATAAAACCTTCACCTTCTTGTCCGATCATATTGCTTTCGTGAACACGACAATCCTGAAAAATAAGCTCAGCAGTTTCTGAGGCACGCATTCCCAGCTTGTTCTCCTTCTTACCAGACGAAAATCCAGGAGTCCCTTTCTCAATGGCAAAAGCGGTCATTCCGTGCGAATCCCCTTTTTCACCCGTACGGGTCATCACAACAGCAATATCTCCAGAAATAGCGTGGGTAATGAAATTCTTAGCACCATTTATGACCCAATACTCGCCATCCTTCACTGCAGTGGTATTCATCCCTCCAGAATCTGAACCCGTGTTGTGTTCTGTCAATCCCCAAGCTCCGATCCACTCACCCGTAGCCAGTTTCGGCAACCACTTTTTCTTTTGCTCCTCGTTAGCATGCTGAAGAATGTGCCCGGTACACAACGAGTTGTGAGCAGCAACGGACAAACCGATACTTCCGCATACACTACCTATCTCAGTTAGGGCAGTTACGTACTCGAAGTAGCCAAGGCCCGCACCACCATATTCTTCTGGCACAAGAATTCCTAACAAACCAAGCTTCCCCATTTCCTTAAAAAGCGGAACAGGGAATTCTTGACTTTCATCCCACTCCATCATTTTTGGGCGGATGTTCTTCTCGGCAAAATCGCGACACATGTCTGCAATCATCTTCTGGCTTTCGCTCTGTGAAAAATCCATATATCAATAGTTTACAAGGCTGATGAAGTTGTTCGAGTACTTCATGAGCTCATCTTTTCCATTTAAAAAATCGAGGGTAACGATGAAGGCAAAACCTGCCACCGTTCCGTTTTGTTTTTGAATCAATTCTGCTGCGGCACAAGCGGTTCCTCCAGTTGCTAACAGGTCATCATGAATTAACACATTCCAGCCAGGCTTAATCGCATCTGTATGCATTTCAACGGTTGCCGTTCCGTACTCCAACTCATACTCATGAGAAATGGTCTCATACGGCAACTTCCCTTTTTTCCGAACTGGAATAAAAGGTATCCGCAGTGCCTGTGCCGTCATCATACCGAAAAGAAAACCTCGGCTTTCTACTCCCACAATGGCATCAACCTTCCAGTCTGCAACCTGAGTGGCCATATTCTCGGCTATGTCAATGCTGAGTTTATGATCGAGAAGAATAGGTGTGATGTCTTTGAACAGAATCCCTGGTTTTGGGAAGTCCGGAACGTCTCTTATGGCTTGTTTAATCCGCTGTTCTAGCATTACTGCACCGTCAAATAGGGTGCAATTTTACAATAAGAAAAGTGAATAGTGAAAAGCGACCGGTGAATAGTTGATGTAAGCTCATGTTGTGTATCAACAATAGGGGCTTCGTGGCTTCATAAATATGTCTCAAAAGAACACCCCGAAGTGATCCGCAGCTGGGAAATTCATCAATTCATTTAGAAAATCTACAAACCAAATAACGTCTCGTTTCCTTATTGTTTAACCACCGTAGAAGTGTAAACACCGTCTTCTACATGTAACATCATAATATAGACACCTTCAGCAAGGTGTGAAACATCTATCGACCCGTTAGGTTGAGTCGCATTCACTACCACCCGGCCAGTGTTATCTAACACCTCAACAGTTTGGGCACTAATTCCGTTCCATCGTACCGAGCTTTCTGTAGGGTTAGGATATGTTGACACGAATTGCCGATCTGCCGCATCAACATCTAGCAGCGTGGTAGGTATTCCAACTTCTCCGCAAGTTGAACTCCCTTTTCTGTAGTAAACAAGGTTTGACTCCCTGTTGGTGCTATTTGAAGGGTTGTTGTTTGTAAACGTTCGCTTTGACGATACGTAGCCCAATCCAGGTGCTAACTGATACGTTCTAGAAGCACTTCCAGATTGGTCTGAGTTATACTTATGAAACCTATCAGCTGTGTGGCTACATGACCCAACAGCACCCGAAGACGAACTATAAGTGGGATCTCCAAACCCAGAAAAATCTGACACTACAGAACTATGTTCATCAATAAGGGTGCTTAAATCATCATAGGTAACGTCATCAGTGCTCTCACTAACCAAGGCCCAACTACCTGACTGTTCAAAAACCAAATGCTCAATAGAATACTCAACCTGGTCAGAGCCATCAGTTCTACCCAAGATTCGGAACACATCGTACGAGTATTCTGTGGTAAGTCCCGTGCTATTGTTTTCAGTGTAGGTTTCGTGGTAATGGAACTCATCGCCAACTTGAAAGTCAAAAATATCTCCAGCTGTGTTTGTTTGGGAAAAGCTAATAGTTGGAATGATTGCAGCGAATAGTAAAAGTTTCCTCATGAATAAGATGAATTAAAGGTTTCTCAAATATAGATTATCAGATGTGTAACTGTTGGTGAATGCATTCCGCGTTCAATACGGTTCCAATAAAATGAACAAAGACTCCGAATCATAATACATAAGGCAAATCAGAACTACTCCGCCACGAAATAAGGCTTGAGTCTTTTGACTTCCTCCTTACCTAACAGATGTATTTTCTCCAAATCCGATATTGAATCAAATGGTCCGTGTTGCTTCCTATAATTGACTATGGCCTTCACCTGATTCTTACTCAAATATGGGTGACGAAGCAACGTTTTGAACTCGGCCGTATTGATGTTTATTCGAACACGATAAGTTGTATCAACCAACAAGCTTTCAGCTATTAGGCTGTATCTAGATGAGTCCATCCCATACACTTCAAGCACCTGCTCTTTGGTTCGGTATCCACCAAGTAGATCTTTGTACTTCACAATTCGCTTCGCGAATGAAGGGCCGATTCCATATAGCTTTTGTAACTGAGCGGTATCAGCTGAATTCAATTCAACAACTACCGTTTCAAACTTCCTTTTCTCTTTGAGCTTGAGCGGTTCTTCTTCTTTGAAATACAGGGCCTTTTCAGGAAGTGGCTTAATAGAAATGTAGGGTTCTAATTCCTCATATTTCTGTTCATCAATCACGAATAGTTTCTTGACATCTTCTGGCTTTCTAAAAACCGCACCAGCGTTTCTATACTTTAAAATCGCAACGGATTGTTTTGGACTGAAACCAAGTTCAACCCAACCAGCACTGTCAAGCGTATTCGGGTCGAATTGAAAATAGTTAACCTTTTCCGGTAGCCAAGGTTTCTTCTCCAACTTATTCTCATCCAACGAATCATGTTTGGCCGTGAATTCCACTATTCTTGGCCCAAACTCCAGTTGTATCCGTTCGAAATCCGGTCTCCAGAAAAAACGCTGATATAGATTGAAACAGATAAGGCCAAGTAGAATTATCGATAATGCGATAACCCCTCTTCTCTCCGATCTATGAAACGAAAGATATTCTTTGAACCACTTGGGCAACATACAGTTCAGGGCTAATTCCTGAACTAAATGTACAAATTGTTGAAAAATTCAACAAGCCACAACCTGATTAGATGTTATTCTGTTACCTACTCCTGATTGCACCTAAATACTTACCCAATTCTTCTCGAACATAAGGCGCTAGAATGAATAACCCGATCATATTCGGCACCATCATGGCAAAGATCATGGCATCGGAAAAGTTGAGCACGCTACCCATGTTTGATGCAGCTCCAACAACTACAAAAAGACAGAACAACACCTTGTAAATAATCTCGTTACGTTGAGATTTTCCAAACAGGTACGTCCATGACTGAAGTCCGTAATAAGACCAAGAAATCATGGTAGAGAATGCAAACAGAACCACTGCAATTGTCAACACGATTGAGAAGTGCGGAATAGCACTTTCGAAAATGTGAGTGGTCAGATCAACTCCAGATAGTGTTCCAACACCATCAATTACCGCGTTACCACCCGCATCTCCATAAGCAAATGCTCCTTCAATGTTGTAAATAACAATTACCAATGCGGTCATCGTACAGATTACAACTGTATCAATAAACGGTTCTAAAAGTGCAACAACCCCTTCAGAAGCAGCATGTTTTGTTTTTACTGCTGAGTGAGCAATGGCCGCAGATCCGATTCCAGCTTCATTGGAAAATGCTGCTCTCCTAAATCCTTGAATCAGTACTCCGATACCACCACCTATGATTCCTGCACCTGTGAACGCACCAGAGAAAATGGCTCCGAATGCCGCTGGAATGTGCTCAAAGTTCATGAAGATGATCATCAACGCAGCTCCAACATAAATCACCGCCATAAACGGCACGATCTTCTCAGTTACAGAAGCAATTCGCTGAATTCCGCCTAGAATTACGATGCCTACAAGAACTGCCATGATGAGGCCGAAAACAGTGCCACCATATGCAGATTCAATTCCCATGGAATTCAAGAAAATACTTGCCGCTTGGTTTGATTGGAACATATTACCTCCACCGAATGAGCCGCCTACACACATGATAGCAAACAGGGCTGCCAACACTTTTCCAAGCCCAGCCATGTTCTTAGTAGAAAGCCCTTTTGACAGGTAATACATCGGACCTCCATAAACGCGTCCGTTAGCATCAACCTCTCTAAACTTCACACCCAGTGTACATTCCACAAACTTGGAAGACATCCCAAGCAATCCTGCCAGAATCATCCAAAATGTAGCTCCAGGACCGCCAATTGCCACAGCAACGGCCACACCTGCAATGTTTCCAAGACCGACAGTAGCAGAAAGTGCTGCTGTAAGCGCTTGGAAATGATTCACCTCGCCATCAGCACCCTCAATTCGGATGGTATCTGGCTCATCTCCCTCTACGATATTCAGGTCAGACTCCATTTCCTCAACATGCTCGTATTTTCCTCGAACCGTGTTGATGGCAATTCCGAATAACCGAACGCCCGGAACTTTGAACATTACTGTGAAATACAAAGCACCCAGAATCAGTGGGAAAAGCACCCACGGAACGCTGACTTCACCCATCGGAATGCTGGCAAAAATGCCGTTTACAAACCAGCCAGTGTAGTCTCCAAAGACCTTATCGATCTTTTGATCCAAACCCATTTCTTCTTGGGCCATGGTCAGAATTGGAAAAAACAATGCGGATAGGAGAATTGAAAATCGCTTCATATAACTGTATTAAGTTTTTGTGATTTGATGGTTACGAACAAATGTAAAGGTTTGAATGGGACAAGCAGAAATGAAGGAGACTAGTTCTTCATTGCTTCCATTTGCTTTTCCATAATGGCTATGCCTTCAACAAAGCTGTGCGGGTCATAACCCAAAACTTTTCTGGCCTTATCCAAAACAAATCCTGTTACAGGCGGTCGTTTTGCTGGTTGATTAAGCGTTGCGGAAGAAACGGGATTGATCAGACTTTTATCCAATCCGTAATAATCTGCTACGGTCCGTACTAGATCAATGATGGACATTTGGTCTTTGCCAGATATATTGAACACACCAGACGCATTCTTGTCCACAGCCAGAATACAACCTTCAGCAAGGTCTTCGGCCAAGGTTGGAGAACGAAATTGGTCATCAACCACATTAATTGATTTTCCTTGTTCAAGCTCTCCTTTCGCCCACAGAACAATATTAGTTCGGCTCATATTGTCCACAATTCCGTAAACCAAAACGGTTCTGAGAATTGCCCAACGCAATTTACTGTTCTGAACAATCTGCTCTCCTTTCCACTTGGCGTTTCCATAATAGCTCAGTGGATCAGGAGTGCCTTCTTCATCATAAGGACCTTCCTCTCCATTAAAAATGAAGTCGGTTGAAATATGGATGAAATGGGAGTTGTTTCGCTCGGCAGCATCTACCATATATTGTACAGCTTCCACATTTGCCTTATCGCAAGCTTCATGATCCAACTCGCAAGCGTCCACTTGGGTCATGGCCGCAGCATGAATAATGTGGTCAGGTTTTACCTGATCAATCACTTCATCAACACTTTGCTTATCGCAAATGTCCATAGACAAGAACTGATAACCACTTTGATCGAGTAGACGATTCTCACCTCTTGCGGTGGCAATCAACTCCACATCCGACCGATCTTTGAGTTTGTAAACGAGCTTTTGCCCAAGAAGACCGTTAGAGCCTGTTACTAGAATCCTCCTCACGAAACCTGAGATATATCGTTCTTCATATTCCGTATCTCTTCCATTGTGCCAAGCACGAAGAGTTTCGACCCTTTCTGAATCAGGATGTCTGGCGATGGATTAAAAACGTACTCCCCTTCTTCCGTCTTGAACCCAACAATATTGGCACCCCAGTTCTTTCGAACATCCAGATCCATGATGCTTTTGCCCAAGTAACTTTTTGGAAGCGCCTGACATGGAATTTCCTCAATGTGTGTTTCCACAGATGATTGACCGATAAGCAGATCAATAAATTCAACCACGTCTGGCTTTACAACCAGTTGCGCCATGTGCGCACCACCAACACGGTCGGGCATAATAACGTTGTTCACGCCAGCATGTCTGAGCTTCGTATCAGAATTATCTTCAGATGCACGGCTAATGATCTTGATCTTATCGTTACTGACCCGGGCCGTAAGCACAACGAAAAGGTTGTCAGCATCTGCAGGCAAAGCCGTTATCAGCGCTCCAGCGTCTTTGATTCCAGCACGGGCCAACACTTCATCTTGCGTTGCATCTCCCTCAACGTAAAGGATATCGTCTGCCTCCATCAGTTCCGAAATAATCTCTTTGTCCTTCTCCACAACCACACAAGTAACACCGCTTTCTATTAGCGTCTGATACGCTTGTTTTCCATTTCGGCCATAGCCGCAAATAATGGTGTGGTCCTTAAGTTTCCCGATTGTTCTATCCACGCGGATGTGTAAAAGCAGTCGTCTGAATTCGCCATCGATAACGTATTTCGTTATCTCAGTAATGGTGTACGCGAATGTACCGAAACTGCTCATTATGAGAAACACCGTGAAGATCCGCCCTTCGAACGATAGCGGCTTCACCTCGCTGAATCCCACGGTACTGATGGTGATCACGGTCATGTACAGCGAATCCCAGAAGGTGAACCCTTCAATTGTCATGAACCCGGCCACTCCCGTTAGGAATAGCACCATAATCACAATGAATGGAAAGTAAATGGACCGAATCTGCCTGTTCACGGCCTCAAAGAAACATTATAGATCCCAAACACTCTTGCGCTTTGGCTGTACGGTCGGTTTAAAAAAGTGTTTGTGTTCGAGAATAAACGAGGCGATGAAGTACACGATGATGGGCGAACCGAACGTGAAGAATGACAGATAAATGAAGTACATACGGATGCTAGTGGCCTTGATTCCGAGCTTATCGCCCAGCCAAGAACACACCCCGAACAGTTGAAATTCAAACAACGAAACGACCTTGCTCTTCTCTTCAGAACTCATGAATTTCTCTTCAGAATATTAGCGCCAATACTGCAAGTTAGACATTTTTTATGGTCGCAAAAGTGGGTTTTGAGCTCAATCAATGCTTGCGATTCTGCCGCATTTTGAACTTCCAGACTCTGTTCTGCAAACACATTGACCTTAACGTTGCTCTCTGGTTCGAGTTGCTGCAAGAGGTTCAAAGCGTGGTCTTGCAATTCTGGTTTTACTTCGCGATGAGCTGTGACAAACAGGAATGGCGCAACGGCATTAATAATGATGTTCCGCGCCATGGTTTTACCAATTCGCTTTGATTTCGGTTTAGAGTCCGTCCCGAAATTGTAATGCGTCTTCCAGTAGGATGATGGCTCAACCATCATCAAATTCAGGTCGATTTCCTGATGGTTGGAAAACCATTTGAAAAACGCTCCAGTTGCCTGAAACAACGCTGCCAATTGCGCCAAGCGAACCGTGGGAAAATTTGCAGGGCGCAACCGCAGAAATTTCCACACGGAAGCATCCAAAGGCTTGAGTTGATATTTGTGCGAAAGGAAATCGAACTCCTTTTTCAGTTCTTTCTGATAGTCATCCTTTGGTTCAGCAAGAAAACCTGCAGTACCAAAAAGCAAAGCTTCGAGTTGAAATAGGTTGTCCTGATGCTTGGATAGCACTTTCCACCGAATACGTTTAGCCAATTGCTCAAATGACTCGGCATTCACTTTCATTCCGAACGCTCGGAAAACCACCACCGTGAACGCCTGTTCCAAATCGCCTTCGCATTCATCAACCAACTGGCTCATACACTCCGATTTGCGCTGTAACCGACCAATCAAAAGCGAATCGAACCAAGCAGAACGCACCAATTCTGGAACTTCAAACAAGAGCTTTCCGCAAGGAAGTTCGTCTGAAGAAGTGTCCAGATTCTCATAGCGTCTCAGCACTTGATCAGAAACCAAATGCTTCAATTCAAGTGTTGGAAATTTGCCCAATGGTTCTTTCAGGTCGTCTTCAAAAACCACATGCAAAATAATGTTGGAGTAGTTCGCATCATATTGATGCTTGTGCCGCAGCCAATCCGAACTTTTGATATGAATCTCCACATTCCCAGCCCACTCCGTTGCACCTACTTTTATCCTCGCATTCTGAAAATCGGGGCCTGCGTTGGAATTGAGTAAACCAACCTTCAAAATCTCAATTGGTTGACCATCAACCGTTCTCAGTTCATGCTGACCGAACAACCGGTGTTGCCAAATGTGATGAAGTAGTTCTTCCTTGATGTAAGGCATGAACTAAAGATGGGAAAAAAGACCTACTAGGCTTTCAAAGTCTTGACCTCTGCCTTTAACAACGGTAGGTCTTTGATGAGAATTCTCCAAAGAGCGGCCGGGTCAATAGAATCATAAGCATGAACAATTAGGTTTCTGAGCCCAATTATCTGATCCGCACTGGTTATGGGTAATTCCTTGTCCAACTTTTTGATCTGTGAGACGGCCTCACCGATTATCATCAGGTCGCGTTCCACAGCCCTAACAGAAATAAAATTGGCACTGAAGTCATGGAAATCTCGATTGTGGTGCTGGATGATCTTCTCCAGCTCATCAATTATGGATTCGATATCCATCAAAAGTTTTGGAATTCGTCTACGCGGCAGCATAAAGCGCAACTTTTGTACTGTCTATCTCTTGCTTGAAAATTGGATTTTTTATAACACTGTACGAAATCAGATCTATCCGTCTATTCAATAGCTTTTCCAATGAACCAAGAACTTCGAAAAAAGCATCGCCACGCTCCAAAGGGCTCAATTCCTCTTTAAAAACAACAGCAAAATCAACATCGCTATCCGCTGGCAGCTCATCCGCTAAACCAGAACCGAACAGAAACAGTGCTTGTACACCATTCCGCTCACAGATGGCCTTTATTTCATCTGCCTTATTTCGGAGAAGCACGTTCATGTTTCAAATTTACGAAACAAACATTTTGACATGAGAATTGAAGCCCAATGACCGACCAGTTAAATGACAGACCATTTTCTACATCTTATTTGTTACTCTCAACAAATGATAATTCGGATTCGACAAGAGACAAAACGGAATCAACCAGTGTTTCGTCAGAGTTGACGGAACTCCTGTGAAAGCTAACGAAACACTTTTCGACCTCAACATGATAGCATGTCAGTTCTGACATTCCATTTTACGACCAACATGAGGCATGTTGAAATCAACACTTCATTTGTTGAAGCTGGAGAATGACCTGTTGTGGCTGAGGAGAGTCTCGTTGACTTCAACGGGTGTCTCTGCCAATCCAACGCAACCATGGTTGATTCCGTTTTGTGAGATGTCAAGGTTTGAGAATGGAATGTTGAAGCTGACACATCAGCGTTGGATGACCAACCGCCTTACTTCTTTACCGCCATCTTCCGATTCAACCTCAACCAAATAAACTCCACTCTGATAACCGTTCAGGTCAAGTTCGATTTGTTGTTTTCCATTGATCGAGTAACTGAGCAAATGTTTGCCTAGCATATCGAACAGAAGAACTTTGGATAATCGGTTCTGTTTGGTACTGACAATAACGTGACCCGAGGTTGGGTTTGGGTATATTCCAAAGCCCTCAGCTCCCATTGTCTCTTCAACAACGGTTATCGGTGGAAACTCCAAACGTTCAACAAATACGTCATATCCTCCACTTGAAGTGTACAAGTTCACCTGCGAGTTTGGATTAAGGTCCACTTCACCCTCAAATGTCCCTCCCACCAAAAGACCACCGTTAATATGGTTGCGTACGGGCATCCAAGCCGAATAATAAGCCGTTCCTCCAGTATCATACTCACCAGCCCAGTGAACCGTTCCTGACGAATCAAGCATAACCATGTACTCATCTGGATGTGATGTACCTCCTGTCATGTCTACAACACCATTTAGCGTTGATACTGACATGGTTTGGTAGAAATAACCCGTACCGACAACTCCATTCTCATTAACAACAACATTAGTTAAAGGGCTCAAGCTGTTTACCACTGAGGAATACCAGACAAGGTTTCCACCGTCATTCAGTTTCATTGCAAACACACCGCGCTTAAAAATCTGCATGTCAACATCTGTTCCCGGGTCTATATCAATCAAATCATCGCTACGATATGATGTTCCGAACAGAAATACGTTGTCGCCCTCATCATGCGACATAGCGTTGACTACACTATGTAAGCTATCTCCACCGAATTGTCCGTACCAGTCTAGGGTTCCGTCAGAGGTAATTGAAGCTAAGAAAGGCTCGCATCCACTTTGCGAACTTAGGTGTACAGTATCGTTGGGTAGAGCAATAATCCGTTCCCCATCAAAACATCGCGAAGTCAAGATGCCCTCCTTGTAGGAGGTCAACGGTCTATCTATATCATTACTTGAACCAGACGAAATGTTCAATTCGTCCGACCAGCCTGGCAATACTCCAAACCACTCAAAGTCTCCATCTAGACTGAACTTTACAATAACTCCCGTCCTATCACCTGGGTAATCGTTAACGGAAAGCCAAACCTCCTGACCAGGAAATGGATTTACATCAATTGAATCTACCAGAGAAGGACTATAATCCAATGCCATATAAATTCCACCGCTGGTATCGGTGGTCATTTGCCATTCAAAGGTGACATCTTCTTGTGACTCCCAAAATTTTGCCCAAGTAAAATCACCATCTACTTCCATTCTCATAATAAATGGTTGGTTGCCACCAGAAGATGTCAAGAAAGTTCCGGTTCCTGGGTCAAGGTCGCATTCAGCGCCAGCAATTCCACTGATTATCAGGTACTCATCCTTAACAATACTTATCCAAGTTCTTGTAAGATGATAGAAGGGGAAAGTTCCACCACTGTCCGCACTTGGTCCTCCAATCTGTTTTACCCAAATGGTATTGCCCCCGGCATCCAACTTCATGATGATGATGTCTATTGAACCGTAACTTGGAGCAGGCCATGGATTACCGGAGCTGGCATTTACAATCGTGGCCGTTACATAAATGTTCCCTTGGCCGTCAATTGCCATATCATGGAGCTCATCGTGTTGATTAGTTCCGTCATTGCCGAAGGTCTGAACCCAATCCAAGGGAGCTTGAGCAAGAATGCAGGATGACCAAAACAAAGACGTCAGATATATTATAAGAATTCTCACCTTTCAGTCACCTCTTTGGTGAAGATAGTGAGTTTCTGGTCAGGGCCGCTACCCTCAATTACCAAAACCAAGTAAGCTTAAAGCCCAGCCTCGTCCAGAATGCTTTCCATTTGCTGTTGCATCAGCAAGGCTTCGGCTCGGGCAGCTTCTGCAAAATCTTCGCCTTTGCTTGCGTAGATGATTCCTCGCGAAGAGTTGACAAGCAACCCGCACTTATCATTAAGTCCATTTTTGGCAACTGCATCCAAACTTCCGCCTTGCGCTCCAACACCTGGAACCAAAAGGAAGTGATCAGGTACGATCTTCCGCACTTTTTTCATTAGGCGCGCTTTGGTAGCACCTACAACAAACATGGTATTATCAATGGAGCCCCATTCTTTACCCACTCGCAGCACAGATTCGAATAACATTCCATTTTCTGTATTCAAGTACTGAAGATCTTCTGCCCCAACGTTAGAGGTAAGCGCCAACAACACCACCCATTTATTCTCAAATTGTAAATACGGTAATACGCTATCAGACCCCATGTAAGGCGAAAGCGTAATCGCATCGAAATTCATCTTATTGAAGAAGCCCATGGCGTACATCCGCGAAGTATTCCCAATGTCGCCTCGCTTGGCATCCGCCAATTTCAAGATCGTATCTGGAATGTGCTGCACCGTTTTCTCCAACGCAAGCCAGCCTTCAAAACCTCGGCTTTCATAAAAGGCAATGTTTGGTTTGTAGGCCACACACAGGTCATGTGTAGCATCAATTATCCGCTTATTGAACTCAAAGATGGGGTCTTGATAACTAAGCAGATGGGGCGGAATTTTTGAGAGGTCGGTATCCAAACCGATGCAGAGGAAACTCCTCTTCTTCTTAATTCTCTCGTAAAGTTGTAGGTGGGTCATGGTAGGTCAAAGCTAGTGGATATGGAAAGCCAAAAAGCTGTTGATAATGATTAAAGATTCACAGTTTTTCAACCATTGGCCGCAAGGATTATTCGTAGCTTTGTCCCCCGTTCATCAACAAAAGAGACGACCTAAGGATGGCGGGAACCAAGTATATTTTTGTAACTGGAGGAGTAACTTCCTCACTCGGAAAAGGAATCATTTCGGCCTCCTTGGCTACCCTTTTGCAAGCGCGTGGTTTCCGCGTTACCATCCAAAAACTCGACCCCTATATTAATGTAGACCCAGGAACACTGAACCCGTACGAGCATGGGGAATGCTACGTGACGGATGATGGTGCTGAAACTGACCTCGACCTTGGTCATTACGAACGGTTTTTGGGTGTTCCAACAAGTCAGGACAATAACGTTACAACCGGTCGTATTTACCAGACCGTAATTAATAAGGAGCGCGAAGGTGCCTTTCTCGGCAAGACCGTTCAGGTAATTCCGCACATTACTGACGAGATCAAGAATCGCATTCGCAGATTGGGCGAAACGGGCGATTACGACATCGTTATAACCGAGATCGGTGGAACAGTTGGTGACATTGAGTCGCTACCATATATAGAAGCGGTTCGTCAGTTTAACTGGGAAGTTGGCAACAACAACCACCTTGTAATTCACCTCACGCTGTTGCCATATTTAGCCACTTCGGGTGAGTTAAAAACGAAGCCCACGCAGCACTCTGTAAAAACATTGCTGGAGAGCGGATTGCAGCCAGACATTCTGGTTTGCCGTGCCGATAGAAAAATTCCGCGCGAGCAGCGAAAGAAGATTGCACTGTTCTGTAACGTCACGCAGAATGCGGTAATTGAATCGTTGGATGCAGAGACCATTTACGATGTTCCGCTTTTGATGTTGAAAGAGAAGCTCGATTCAGTTGTTATCAGCAAGCTGAAACTTTCATCCAAATCGGAGCCGGACCTAACCAGCTGGAAACACTTCTTAGGTATTCTTAAAAACCCAACTGCCGAGGTAAAAATCGGTGTTGTGGGCAAGTATGTTGAGTTACAAGATGCTTATAAATCCATTGCTGAAGCATTGATTCATGCAGGAGTAGAAAACGAATGCAAGGTGAACGTAAAATGGATTCATAGCGAAGACCTTGAAGAAGGTAATGTGGAACAGAAGCTTCGCGGATTGAAGGGAATTCTTGTTGCCCCAGGTTTTGGAGACCGCGGAATTGAAGGAAAGATTGAAGCGGTGAAATACGCTCGCGAGAACAACATCCCGTTCTTGGGAATTTGCCTCGGAATGCAGTGTGCAGTTGTAGAGTTCGGTAGAAATGTTCTTGGTTTCAAAGGAGCGAACAGTGCCGAAATGAACCCGAAAACCAAGTTTCCTGTCATTGACATAATGGAAGAGCAAAAAGGGGTTACGGCAAAGGGCGGAACCATGCGTTTGGGGGCTTATCCGTGCAAATTGTCGCGTGGTACAAAAGGTTACTCGGTCTATGGAACTGCCAACATCAAAGAACGCCACCGACACCGTTACGAGTTCAATAACAAGTACTTGAAGGATTACGAAGAGGCTGGTATGATACCATCGGGCATTAACCCGGACTCTAACTTGGTCGAGATGGTTGAACTGAAAGATCACCCATGGTTCATTGGTGTTCAATTTCATCCTGAGTACAAGAGCACTGTGGCCAATCCGCATCCACTTTTTGCCAAGTTCGTAGGCGCTGCGTTAAAGGGCTGAACGAACTTTTGAACCGCTTTAGGGTTTGAAAACTCAAACGCTAACTTTGCGGCCCAATTAAAAAGTCGGAATGGACAAGAATTCAGTCATTGGGCTAACGCTCATCATTCTCATTTTCCTTGGTTTCGAGATTTTTCAATTCGGGCCTGAAAGACGTGCCGAAGCTGAGAAAAAACGTGCTCAGGATTCGATTGCTGCAATAGAAGCTCAAATCATTGAAGAAGAGCAGGCGTTCCTCGAAGCGGTTACCACTGCCGAGCAAACCAGCAATGACACAACCGTTGTAGAAACTGCTGTTGTAAATGATTCAATTGCCGAAGTTCAGCGCAAAGCAGAATTCGGTGATTTTGGTGCTGCGGCTACTGGTGAAGACGGCATTATTTCTATTGAAAATGAGTTGCTTGTCGTAAACGTTTCAAAGAAGGGTGGCCACCCGATCTCTGTTCAGCTAAAGGATTATCAGACCTATGATTCGCTTCCTCTGTTGCTATTCAAAGGCGATGAGAATCGGTTTGCACTTGATTTCTGGACCAAGAACAAGTCTATTTCAACCCAAGACCTGTATTTCACTCCCTCAACAGATGGGTTCAGTGTAAGTGGCGAAGAGAGCAATCGACTGAGCATGCGCCTTTCGGCAGGAGAAGAAAAGTACATTGAGTACATCTACACGCTTACCGGAAATTCTTACATGGTTGACTTTGACATCAACCTTGTTGGAATGGATAATGTGATCGAGCGTAACGCCACCTCGCTGGACCTTCACTGGAAAAATGATTTCCCTCGCCAGGAAAAAAGCTTGGAAAACGAGCGAATGACCTCCACCATCTACTATCGTCACAGCGATGATGAAGTGGATTATCTTTCAGAGCGTTCAGATGAAAAGGAAGAGATTCGTAATGACTTGCAATGGGTTGCGTTCAAACAGCAATTCTTCAGTACGGTACTTATTGCGAAGGATGGATGGGAAAGCCCAACCGATCTGGAGACCACACATGATGAAGCTTCAGACTCGATTGTAAAGACCTGCGAGGCGAAGCTTACAATTCCCTACGGCCATCGGCCAATGGAGCAATTTGAGCTTCAGTTTTACTTCGGCCCCAACCATTATAGTACGCTTAAGAAACTCGACCTAGGTCTTGAAGAGATGATTCCTCTCGGTTGGGGAATTTTCGGATGGGTAAACCGGTTTGCCGTAATTCCGGTTTTCAATCTTTTGAAAGACACTGGGCTTGGTTACGGAATCATCATTCTGATTCTTACACTTCTCATCAAGCTGGTTTTGATGCCATTTACCTACAAGGCGTACATGAGTACGGCAAAAATGCGCGTGCTTAAACCAGAGATTGATGAACTCAACAAAAAGTTTGAAGGCAAAGATGACCCAATGGCCAAGCAACAGGCCACCATGGCGTTGTACAACAAGGCCGGTGTAAATCCACTTGGCGGCTGTTTGCCAATGCTTTTCCAAATGCCGATTCTCATCGCATTGTTCCGATTCTTCCCTGCTTCTATTGAGCTTAGACAGCAAAGTTTTCTGTGGGCAGACGACCTCAGCAGTTACGATAGTATTCTTGACCTTCCGTTTGATATCCCATTCTATGGTGATCACGTAAGTCTGTTTACACTCTTGATGACCATTTCAACCATCTTCTATACCAGATTGAACATGAGTATGCAAGCTGGATCACCTCAAATGGAGCAAATGAAATGGATGATGTACCTCATGCCTGTCATGATGCTTGGCTGGTTTAACAGTTACGCTTCAGGTCTGAGTTACTATTACTTCTTGGCCAACATGGTCACCTTCGGACAGAATTTCGCTTTCCGTAAGCTTGTGGATGACGAAGCTGTCCACAAAAAGCTTCAAGAGAACAAGAAAAAGCCGAAGAAGAAATCAAACTTCCAGAAGCGATTGGAGGACATGGCCAAAGAACGTGGCTATCAACCACCGAAAAAGAAGTAAGCAACCTGATCTGGTCAGGTTCTTGTTTTGGAAGCACCAAACACCTTAGTTATGAAACAATTATTTCCCGCTTTGCTGATTCTTGCGCTGGCCATAGTAACGTTCGGCTGTAAAAGCAGCAAAAAAACTACTGCCACTAGCTCAGTTTCAAAATCTGAAGCCACTAAAATGCAGACGGAACCCCAAATGTTGGCAACCATCCATCGCACCGCTTGCTATGGGCAATGCCCAATTTACAAGGCCACTTTCATGGATAATGGTGAGGTGATTTACATCGGAAGACGATTCGTTGAAAACATCGGCACGTACAAAGGACTTCTTGAAGCTAGCGATATTCAACTCATCAAAGAGAAAATCACTGAATACGATTACTTCGGTCTTGATAGCTTATACCCAACTCAGATCAGCGATTTTCCTTCTTGCATTACAGAAGCTCGTTTGAATGGAAACCGCAAAAAGGTGATTGATAGACACAATGCTCCAGAAAACCTCAAAGCTTTTGAGAAGTTCTTGGATAGTGTTCTTGAAGATGTTGCTCTAGAGAAAGTTTCTGACGAAACAGATCTGTACAACTCTGGCCAATAAACTTATTTGGCTGGGGCTGTTGACTGTAGCAATGGATAATTGCTCAGATCGATTTTCATAATATCGAATTTCCCGTTGGCAGAACCCTTGGTGCTGTAGTAAGCAGTCTTACCATCTGCAGTAATGGTAAAGTCAACCTCATCGTTCGGAGTGTTGATCGGGTAACCTAAGTTCTGTGGCTTGCTCCAAGTCCCGTCTTCCTGAAGAACGGATTTAAAAATATCGTAGCCACCAAGGTTGTCATGTCCTTTGCTGCTAAAGAAAATAGTCTTTCCATCTGCCGCGATAAACACACTTTTTTCGTCCTCAACCGTATTCAACTCTTGAAGGTTTTCAGCTTTTTCCCAAGACGTGGTTGAAACGGCCTTTGAAACCCAGATATCTCCGTTTCCCTTCGCTCCCATTGGGCGTTCCGATACGAAATACATGGTATTTCCATCTGCAGTAACAGATGCGTTGCTATCGAAATAACCGCTATTCACATTCTTACCCAACGAATAAGCCTTTGACCATTTGTTCATGCTCATCAATCTAGCTGCATCAGGACTTCCATCCGCAATAGCCTCGCTTGCGCCTTTGTTCATGCGGGTTTTCGACACGAAAATGTCTCCAGCATTTTTGTTCTTGAAAACGAATAACATTCGACCATCAGGTGAGATGCTCAGGTTCGCATCATGTCCTTCGGTATTGATCATACCCGGAATTGGCACAGCAGGTGCCCAGCCTTTCAAACTATCGCTCCAATAGCTGATGTAAACGTCCTCATACCAGTCGTTATCTCCCTCGTATCGCGCACCTCCTTGGGTATCTTCTCTTCGAGATGTGAAAACCATCAATTTGCCGTCAGCGGTCACGGTTGGGTGATATTCGTGATTATCATCAGTGTTGATTCCAGCACCCGCAGATTCAATTTTCACATCAACTGGGTTGGCCATCATTTCGATAGTCACCTCGCATTTGTGTTTCAAGGAGTTTGCTTTCTCAACATCCGCTTTTGGCAACTTGTCATTGGCCAAGTATTTATCCAAAGCTTCAATCGCTCTTTTCTGGTAGGTTACCATACGATATGCACTTGCCAAATTGTACTGCAATTCTTTGTCAATACCTGCATCGTACTTTTCAGCCTTCTGAAAATAAGCCAGCGCATCCTGACCCTGATTCAACGCCAAATAGCATTCGCCCATTCGATAATTAAGCATAGCGTCTGTTCCATTGTCCGTGTACTCCGCACGATAAATTCGCAACGCTCCATTATAATCCCCATCCGTCATGCTCGATTTGGCCTGAAGCATTTTGATTTTATCCGGCCCTTTCAAAATTTGGGCATTCACCTCGGTGTGAACGCTGAAAAATAAAAGGCAGATGGCGAGAAGGGTCAATGGTCTCATTGTCGTGTGTTTGCGTCTAAATTAGTAATTCGAGCTAGGCAAAAAGCGAAGTCAACGGCTTGATTTTAACAAGCTATATTGACTTACTTAACCAAGCATGAAAAAGTTTCATTGCTTGGCGCTTTTTATCATCCAGCGAGTAACTGATCACGCTTTCCACATATCGTACCAGATTTTCATGGTCGGTGTTCGCCATTTGTTCCACGGCCTGCTTGCGTTGCGAAAGGCCAGATTCCAAGGCTACTTCAAACTCCTTGATGAAGTCTTCCAGTAACTTTTTGTTGCTCACCCAGCACGCAAAAACGAAAGGCAAACCAGTGTGCTGTTGCCACTCTTCGGCAAGGTCATAAACGTGCGGATATTTATCGAGTAGTGGAAACGCTCGATCACCGATCACCACCGCAGCAGTATTCCCACCTATTTTATCGATGAAATCGGAATCGGCCGCCTGCCATTTGGGCTGGATTTTCCATGCGTTTGCCGCGAGGTACTGGACAAGCTGAACTGATGTACGGGACTGATAATCCAACAGAATTGTATCAATCTCTTCCAGTGGAACTTCACTGAAAAGGCAGACCGATTCCACAGGTCCATCTGCACCAATACAGTAGTTGGAAACGATATGTGCCTCTTCCAATTCTGGAATAATGGCCACTGGAACCAGACCAAGATCGACTTCTCCGCTCAGCAATTTTCTGGCACAATCAGAAGGCATATCTAACTGCAGGTCAATCTGCTTGCTCACATCATGATTCTGAATACCGTAAATGAACGGAAAGGAGTTCGCGTAAGAGACTGCTGATATCTTGATTTTGTCGTTCAAATCGTCAAATGGTCGCGGGCAAAAATCGCTAAATTCGCGCCTTAATCAACACCGTATGGAACTCAATGTTCTCACGGCCGTTTCTCCGATTGACGGTCGTTACAGAAGACACACCAAATCGCTTTCTGAATATTTCTCCGAAGCTGCGCTGATACGCTATCGCGTTCGTGTGGAAATCGAGTACTTCATCGAACTCTGCGAATTGCCTTTACCTCAATTGGAAGGATTCGACAGATCAAAGTTTGACACGCTCAGAAAAATTTATTTGGAGTTTTCTGAAGCAGATGCGAACCGCGTCAAGGAGATTGAGAAGACCACCAATCATGATGTGAAAGCGGTTGAATATCTCATCAAAGAAAAGATGGACGACCTTGGCATTGGCGACCAGAAAGAATTCGTGCATTTCGGTCTGACCAGTCAGGACATCAACAACACGGCTACTCCTTTAATGATGAAGGAAGCCACCGAAAACGTGTACTTGCCTTTGTTGGAAGAGTTGATTGCCAAATTGAAGTCATTAGCGTCTGAATGGAATGACATTCCGCTTTTGGCGCGCACGCACGGGCAACCTGCCTCTCCTACCCGAATGGGAAAGGAAATGA